>CAWJHY010000025.1:0-59429 GCA_963842495.1 uncultured Acidobacteriota bacterium | reverse complement strand
AGCGGGCTTCGGTGATTTCTCTCCACCTGCCTGCCGCTGCCGGCCAATCGGTTCTCTCGCGCTTTCCGGCGCTCAACCCACTAGCCGCACCTCGGGCCCTTCAACCCGGCTGGTGCGATTCGTCGAAAAGCCCTCTGCGGCCGAAGATTCCAAACTCACAGGCGCGCCTTGGGAGGAAGGCAGAACTGCGCCTCCTAAGAGGTAACACGCCGCGCCGGCCAGCACACAGGCCGCGATGCTGGACTCCATAGAGATCACGATCGCTACAAAGCTTGCAAGGGTTGCGGCGGCGCCGTTCAGCGCCCACATCCAGGGCAGGTTCTCCTTCTGCCGCAGCATGCTCATCCAGCGAAGCCCAACCGGAAAGCAGAAACCCATCACGAATCCGCACGGCGCCACCAGCCCCACGCAAATGAGCGCCCTCTGCCAAAGCGTTTCGGCAATGAAACGATGGATGATAGGGATGACCGCCGCCGAATAGAGCATGAGAACGAGAGTTACCGCCAGCGCCGGCATGCGGCTAATGGCGCTCGAAGCCAGACGCAGCCGGTCGGAAGCCAAACTGCCCACACCGCTCGAGAGGATCAAGCCCGCCAGGACCACGAGCAGCGAGTAGACGGGGTGCCCGAGGAAGATCGACAGTTGCTGCATCATGGCTATTTCCACGAGCATGAAACCCATTCCGATGCTGATAAAGTAGGCGATGCCGCCCCACCCCGGCGGCGCAACCCCGGCTTGCCGTCGGGCCCAAAGCTTGAGGGGCAGCACGATGATCATCGCCACCAGAATGGAAGCGGCCAACATGAACGCGAGGACGAAAAACAAAGCTCGAACATTCCCCATGGCTGCGCCTCCCTTCAGGACGCGAGGAAGGTCCCGCAGCCGAATGGAGTTGAAAAAGTAAGGAGAGCTGTCAAAAACCGGAGAGTAATCGAATCCCTGGGCATCGCTCAGACGCCGCAACTCTCCCAGCGTGCGCGCGGACGAGGCGCTGCGCAATTCGGGAACCAGCGTCTCCTCCCCGGGCAGGAAAAGAACCCTGAATTCCATCTGGCCTGCGATGGCCCGAATGTTGCGCAGATCCTGCGCTGATAGCGGCTGGTTGCTCACCAGAATTGTGGCCACGCGGTCCGCGGCCACCAGCGCAATATTACGCGAGGGGTCCGTTACGCCCTCACGAAGCAGCATGGCGCAGGCCAGTGAAAACATGCGATAGGTTTCGGTGAACTCGGGCTCCAGGAACCACCGGCTGAACGTGATCAAGCCGCCGGGTTTCAGGTGCTGGCTGAAAATCTGCCAGGCCTCCACGGTGTAAAGTGAATTCTCGGTGAGAGTGAGGGCGCCCGCTGAAGTGGCCGCAAACGTGTCTACCAAGGAAGCTTGAATGATGTCGAATTTCTCATTGCTGCGAGTGAGATAGCTTCTCCCCTCATCCTTATGAAGTTCGAAATGGGGGATTTTGCTGAAGCCCGAGAACGAGGCAAAGCGCCGGGTGTCGAGATCCACGATAGCGCTGTTGATCTCAATCCCGACAATCCTCTGGAATCCGTTGAGCGCGCAATTGAGCACGTCGCGTCCACCGCCCACCCCAATGATGGCGGCCGTGCCGCCGGGGCGTAATTGGGCCGCGAGCGAGGTCACGTCGTAGCGAAGGAAAGTAAAGGGCGTGAGGTCGCCCTCGAAGTGCAGGATTTCGGTGCCGGCGTTGCTGTCGATAATGAGAGCCATCTGCTCGACTTGGGGCTGGGGAGCGAAGCGGCTGGGCCCCCACATTTGGGGCGGTCCCGTGTGTGGCTTCTCGGCGCGGACCTTGGAGATGGGGTTCCAGACTTCCGCCGCCAGCCGGAGGCGGCGGTCGATAGCGCCCTTGGCCCAGATGGGTTGAATGCCGTAAAGCGTGCAAGCATTCAGGCTGGCAACAACCAGCATTCCCGCCGCCAGAACATACGACTTCCGGCGTCGCCGACCATCCTCGGCATAAGCGGCATAGCAGGCGGCGCCCAGAAAGAGCAACGCCGAGATCACAAAGATGCCGCTGGGAGCGTCCACTACTTTGAGCAGCAACACCGATGCGAAACACCCTGCTCCTGCCCCCACGAGGTCGGCGAAGTAAATGCGGCCAATCGGGAAGCTCGTCCGTGTGAGCGAGAGACATACAACGACACCCGAAAAGAAGAACGGCACCGCGATGACCGCGGAGAACAGCAGGAAGCTGAACAAGGTCTCCGTAGAAAGCGAGATGTCGACCGGCACCGCGAACATGACGAGCAGAGCGATGGGCATCGATACAGCCGTGGCGAATGCGGCTTGGGAGAGACGTCTTGAAACCTCGGTGGGCTCTAACCAACCGGGACGAAATTGAACGGCCAACGCGCCCGCCGTCATGCCAAACATGGCCATGGAAATCGAAACGAAGGCGAGGTAGTACCAGCAGAGGACGCTCAACAGCCGCGTGAGCACGATTTCGTACATCAGGGTGCTCGCGCAGGTGAGAAACACACCCGCATAAAAGGCATTCGAGGAGAATTCTCCCCGCGGACGGGTCTTATTTTGGTTCAGCACGGGGCCCATTGAGTGCCGCTACAGCGTCACCCCATGAACATTCCGCCGTTGATATTGAGAACGTGCCCGGTGATATAGCGAGCTTCCTCCGACACCAGGAAACGCACTCCGGTGGCAATTTCCGCGTCGGTGCCCATGCGGCCCATGGGGATAATGCTCAACATCTTTTCCTTGATCTCCGGAGGCAGGTTCTCTGTCATCGGCGTGGCAATAAATCCAGGCGCCACTGCATTCGCGGTAATGTTCCGGCGCGCCACTTCCGCCGCCACGCCTTTCGTCAAGCCGATGATCCCTGCCTTCGAGGAAATGTAGTTGGCCTGGCCGACGTTTCCGGCCTGCGCGACCACGGAAGCAATACTGACGATGCGCCCGTAACGCTGGCGAACCATGCTGGGCAGGACCGCTTGGATGCAGTAGAACGCCCCATCCAGGTTGGTTTTCAGCACCGCTTGCCAATCCTCGACCTTCATTCGCATGACAAGACTGTCGCGGGTGATGCCTGCATTGTTTACCAGGATGTCGATCCTCTCCCAGGTTTCCAAGGCTTGGTCTACCACCTTGCGGACGGCCTCACGGTCGGTCACATCCACGACAAAGCGAATCGCTTTCCCGCCGAGCGCCTCGATCTCTTTGACAACTTCATCGAGCTTGGGCTCGCGCATATCCGTCACGACAATGCGGGCGCCGCCTTGCGCAAGGTTAAGAGCTATAGCCCTTCCAATCCCCTGCGCGCTTCCCGTCACCAACGCCACTTTTCCTTCCAGATCAAACATGGCTCTCACCTGCTTTCTCTCACGGCCCCGAAGGGGCCGAAGGTCATTAGCCGTGGGTGGAACCCACGGGGACTGGGACGGCAGGATCTTCGACCCCTGCGGGGTCGAATAGCCCTTCTCTCTGCGTCCGTAGGTTTCACCTACGGCTAATGATCTTGTTCCCCTTCGGGGAACTTCGCGGGCCCACGCTACCCAGCGCCCAGCCGCGCCAGCACTTCGTTCAATGTAGCCCTGTCTTCAATTCGTAAGCATTCAGCTTGCGGATCGATTTGCCGGAGCAATCCTGAAAGTACTTTTCCGGGTCCGACCTCTATAAAGCAATCTACGTTTTGGCCTCGCAGAACCCGCATGGCCTGCTCCCACCGGACAGGCGCCGTCACCTGTCGTTTCAACCCCTCGCGCACCCGATCCGCCGAGTAAGCCAACTCCGCGTCCACATTGTTTGCTAAGGGGAGCTTCGGGTCGCAGATTGCCGCGCCGTCGAGATCTTTCTCCAGCCGCTCCCGGGCAGGGTTCATCAAGGCGCAATGAAACGGCGCGCTGACATTCAACAGAATGGCGCGCTTGGCGCCCCGTCCTCGGGCCAGCGCAACGGCCCGCTCCACTCCCCCCTTGTGCCCGGAGATCACGACCTGCCCCGGGCAGTTAAAATTGGCGGGCGAAACCACTTCCCCCTGCGCCGCCTCGCGGCAGACCTCTTCAACTGCAGACGCCTCCATACCCAGCAGCGCCGCCATCGCCCCTTGGCCAACCGCCACGGCCTCCTGCATGTATTGGCCGCGCTTGCGCACCAAACAGACCGCTTCCTCCATCGGGATGCTGCCGGCAGCCACCAGGGCGGAGTATTCGCCCAGACTGTGACCCGCTACAAAATCCGCGCGGATGCCTTTCTCGCTCAAAACCTCCGCCGCTGCCACCGACATGGCCAGAATGGCGGGCTGGGCGTTTGCAGTGAGTTGCAACTCTTCCGCGGGCCCTTCGAAGCACAACTTGGAAAGTGCAAAACCCAGCGCCCGATCGGCAACCTCGAAGGCCTGCCGCGCGCGTGGAAACTCCTCCGCCAACTCGCGGCCCATGCCGGGATGCTGGGAACCTTGACCGGGGAAGAGGAATGCGATTTTTCGAGCCATGCTAAAAGGAGTCAGGAGTCAGAGTAGAGCTATCAGCCGTCAGCTATCAGCTATCAGCGATCGAACCAGGTCAAGCTGATTGCTGATAGCTGAGCGCTGCCAGCCAGCGTTTCCATTCTGACTCCTGACTTCTGACTCCTGCTTTTTCACCACCGCATCAGAACCGCGCCCCAAGTGACCCCGGCGCCAAAGGCAGCCATCAAGACCAAATCGCCCCGCTTCAGGCGTCCGGTGCGGACGCACTCGTCGAGGCAAATCGGGATGGACGCCGAAGAGGTATTGCCGATGCGGTCGATATTCGAGTAAACCTTCTCGCGCGCCACGCCCAACCGCTCCCGCACGGCCTCCGTGATGCGTTGGTTGGCCTGGTGGGGAACAAAGAGGTCGACTTGGTCCGCGCGAATTTGCGCCTTCTCGAGCACCCGCCTCGACACCTCCTCCATGTTTCGAACCGCCACCTTGAATAACTCATTCCCGCGCATCTTGATGTAGTGGCCGCGCCCCGACACCGTCTCTGCGGAAGCCGGACACGCGGTGCCTCCGGCGGGAATGTACAGATGGTCCGCATAGTGGCCTTCGGTGTGCAAGTCGGAAGCCAGGATTCCGGAGGGAGGAGCAACCGGACCGAGTACGGCCGCCGCCATTCCGTCTCCGAAAATCACGCAGGTTTCGCGGTCCTTGTAGTCGACGTAGCGCGAAAGCAACTCGGCGCCGATCACCAGCACGCGTTTGCATTTCCCGGTGTGTATGAATTGTTCGGCCACCGTCATGCCAAACAGGAAGCCTGAACATGCCGCCGCCAGATCGAAGGCGCAGCACGAGCGCGCCCCGAGGTCCCGCTGGATCAAGGCGGCGGTGGACGGCAGCGGCATATCGGGAGAGATGGTTGAGCAGATGATCAGGTCCAGATCCTGGGGAGTTATTCCCGCCATCTCGAGAGCTTTTTTCGAGGCCTTTACGGAAAGTGTCGAGGTCGTGTCCTGAGGACCAGCCATGTGGCGTTCCTTGATGCCGGTCCGCTCCGTAATCCACCGGTCGGAGGTCTCAACCATCTTCTCGAGGTCGAAATTGGTGAGCACTTTCTCCGGCAGCGCAGACCCGGTCCCCAAAATTCCAGCCGCAAGCTCCATAGCACTCCCCTACGACGACGCCTTCGCCGCTCGTGGCGTTCCGATTGTGGTGGCGGCCAAGTGGCCTTCGATCTTTTCGTTTACCTTGCCCTCCGCAAATCCCGCCGCCACGCGAATGGCGTTTTTGATCGCGTTCGCGTTCGAGCCTCCGTGGCAAATAATGCATACGCCCCGCACTCCCAGCAGAGGGGCGCCGCCGTATTCCGAATAGTCCACACGTTTCTTGAACTTCTGGAAGGCGCGGCGGGACAGAACGTAACCCACCTTGGCGCGGACGGTACTCGAGAGCGCTTCTTTCAAGAGGCTCGAAATCGTCTCCACCAGGCCCTCACTGATCTTGAGCGCCACGTTGCCGATGAAGCCGTCGCAGACGATAACGTCCACGCGCCCGTTGTAAAGGTCCCGCCCTTCCACGTTGCCGACAAAGTTGAAGGGAAGCTGTTTGAGCAGTCCGAAGGCCTCGCGGGTCAGGTCGTTCCCTTTGTGTTCTTCTTCGCCAATGGAGAGCAAGCCGATGCGGGGCCTCTCCAGACCAAAGATCACCCGGTAGTAAACCTCGCCCATCACGGCGAATTGCTGCAAGTGCTGAGGCTTGCAATCCACGTTGGCGCCCACGTCGAGCAACACGGCAGCCGTCCCCTGGGAAGTAGGGAAGACAGCGGCCAGGGCCGGCCGGTCCACGCCGGCGAGCGTGCCCAGCACGATTTTCGCGGTCGTCATGACCGCGCCGGTGTTGCCGGCGCTGATCAATCCGTCTGCCTTGTGCTCCCGCACCAGACGCGCTGCGACGCGGATGGAGGAGTCCCGCTTGCGACGAAACGCTTTCGCCGCGGCATCCTCCATGGTCACCGCTTCGCTGGCATGGACCACTTCGATGGGAAGGCCGCGTGCGTCCCGGCGGGCAGTTCGTGCTTCAGCACGTCCTGTGGGCCTACCAGCAAGACCTCGGCAAGCCTCTCCCGCGCTGCCAGAACCGCTCCCTCAACCTCCGGCCCCGGCGCGGAGTCGGTACCCATGGCGTCAATAGCGATGCGTCGCATGAAACTCTTCGGAGTGCGGCAGCTTGCTGCCGCTTTTCTGCTGCGAGCTTGCTCGCGCTTCAGCCGGTGCACGGCCAGCAAGCTGGCCTGAGCGAAGGCGGCAGCAAGCTGCCGCACTCCAGACTTGTGTGCCCCGAGGTTTATCGCATCCCAACTTAGGCGGTTTCCTTCACCAGCATGACCTCTCGCCCGCGATAGTAACCGCAGTACGGGCAGGCTTGGTGAGGCATTTTCTTCTCGTGGCAGTGGGGGCACTCGGCCAGCGCTGGCGCTTCCAGGAAGTCGTGCGCTCGCCGGCGATCCCGGCGTGCCTTGGAATGTCGTCGTTTGGGGTTTGGCATAGTAATTCAACTCTCTTCAGCAACAAAGGCTGTCTTGATTTCTTGTAGTGCTGACCTTCAGGTCAGCATATGCTCCTAGTGCCTGGTTGGTTCATAGAACGTAGTTTCGAATGACTTTCGGAAGGGCGGGGCTTTAGCCCCGTCGCCTAGAGACGTAGGCTTGAATGGGCCTTTAGGCCCTGAAACCACGTCGGTTCAGGGGCTAAAGCCCTAAATACATCCCGAGACCTTAGGCGGGGCTAAAGCCCCGCCCTTTCGCCTCCGACAGACAATTTCGCTTACTAATTTGGCCAAGCAATAGCGTCTCGACCGGTCGGCGCACCGGCCAACCTGATGGGAGGCGCTACGTTCAACAATCGAGTATATCTCGCCTAGCTTTTCTTTAGAGAAGAAAAGGGAGAGATCTCCGCTGTGGACGGGCAGCCGCATTCTGCGACGTTCAAGTTCGACCGACAGACGGGGCAAAGACCACGGCAATCCGTCTGGCAGATCACCTTCATGGGCACCGACAGGATTACTTGCTCGGTCACCACGTCGTCGAATTCGATTCCATTTCCGGAAAAGAACCCGACCTCCAGCTCATCCTGAGGAAGCTCAATTTCCTCAGCGCGGGCAATGGTCGAAAGAGGCCGATAGAAAAGGTCGAAATCCCGCTCCACAGGAATGACCACCGGCCCCAGGCACCGGTCGCAACTAGCCGCCAAGTTCGTCCCCAGGTGTCCCCGAACGTGGATCTCCGCGCCCCGCAGCTCCGCCACCGCATCCACCTTCAGAGGGGTAGCCTGGCGGAATTCAGCCCCATGGTAATCCAGGGCTTCCGGGGAGTAGGTCTTCGAAGCCACAATCGGGTGAAGCTCCAACTCCTCCAGGGTAATGCGCACCACAACCTCCATGGGGCGAATCCCCTAATTTATAACCAGTGGTGCAGAGATGTCAAGGAAAGCTCAGAAGGTCAAGTACTTACGTTCGTAGGGGCACGCCATGGCGTGCCCCTACAGGAAATTCCTTCACACCTGGATTGGGAGGCTATCGCGAGGCCATGGCATCCTGGGCCTTGCGCTTTTTCATTTGCGCAATCTGTTCGTCAGCGTAGGACTTGATTAACGTGCCTTGCCCAAGCCCCCCGGCCTTCTTGAAGGCTTGGATGGCGTCGTCCCACTTGCCATCCAGGGCATAAGCCTCACCCAAGCGATAGCAGTCGCGGGGATCGGGATTGGCGGACGATGACACGGCGCTGCTTAACTCTTTTTCAGCCTTCGCTAACTCGCCTCGGTCAAGCCCGGCAGGGCCGCCGGATGCCATCTCGAGGTGGACGGTGCCAAGAGGTCCGTAAATCTCGCTAGTAAAACCATCCAGGCGCTTCTGATATCGCGCATCAGATTCGTGGGGCTGCCTGGGAATCTGCGCGGTGAGCTGGAGCGCCCGCTTGGCATCATTCTCAGCTTCCTGCAGGATTTTGGTTTTGTCGGCCGCGTGGTTGCGGAGGTATTGCGGCAAGGGCAGCATCTCAATCCGCAGAATCAATGAGGTCAGATTGTCCGGGTTCAACTGCAGGCTCCTGCCCGTGTAAGCGACGACTTTCTCGACATCGCCCTTCTGCTGGTAAGCGTTGGCTCCAAACGAATAGACCATACTGAGCAAGGGGCTGCCGGGATACTGTTTGGCGAATTCGTCAACCAGTTTGATGGACTTGTCAGGATCCAATTCGGTCAGGATGGCCGAGAATGGCCGAGCTTCCTCGTTCCGGACATTTTGGGCCCCAACCGGGCTGGGCCCCAGGAGCATCTTCGCGATCTGCGCGCGCACTTTCGGCCCCGCCTGCTGTACTGCTTCGATTACCTCGTCGCTCGCATTGGCCTTGCGGAGCTTCTTCTCGATGCCGTGAGTCAGGTCAAAATCCACGCCACGCTCATGCACCTCTTTGATGACGGTTTCCACAGGTGCGCCTTCTACGTCGCGCATCACTTCCTTCTCGGTCATTAAGGCAGGCGCCTGCCCCTGGTCCTCGAGTTGCCGCCGCATTGCGGCTTGGTTCAGTATTGCTTTCTGCGTCGAGGTAATGGGCGCCATGTAATCGTCTCGCACGACGTCGCAACGCGCCCCGGGGTGCGCCGGATCCTGGGCTGCCGGGTCTTGGGACTGCTGCGCAGGCGGCTGCCCTGTTTGCGCGTAGAGAATGCCTGTCAGACCAAAAGTCACCACCACCCGAAGGATTTGCTTCAACCTCATGCCCCTCTCCAGATTCCCTGAGTTTACCCTGATCGGGTCTCCACTCGATCCGACAGCTTCAGTATACGAGAACGGCAGACTCGCGTCAATCAATCTGGGCACAGGCATTCTTGCCCGGGCCACTACGGGGCCGGAAGGGTTAGAGAAACAAAAAGCCCTTCGGCCCACCCGGACTGTTGGGTCAGCCGAAGGGCAGAAGGAATGCCAGCGGCAAGTCTAAGCCGCCACATCCCGCGTTAGAAGTGTAACCGCAACGAGCCTTGCAACTCGCGGCCGTAGTTGGCGCCGTTCGAGCCGCTTGCCTCCTGGGTGCTCTTTCCGTCCACGGTTCCGTTCGACACGCCGATATTGGGATCGGAGGGAATGAACACGTTGGGCATATTGTACATCTCCAGCCGGAACTCGAGGTTGAAGCGCTCGTTGATATTGAAGGTCTTCGCAGCCGTCGAGTCAAGTTGCCAGAAACGTGGCCCGCGCAGTCCCTGGTAGTACGGAGGTGCGCTGGCCATAGCATAAGAGGGTGCGGTCACCAGGCAATCCGGATTGAACCAATATCCGCTCGGAACATTCTGCCTGGGATCGCAGGTAACGCCTGACTCCGGGAAGCCAAGCAGGTCACCGCTCATCAAGTAGAAGATCTGGCTGGTGGACCACCCTCCAATGATTTCATCCACCCACTTGGGCACCGAACTGAAGTAGCTGCGGCCTTTGCCTAAGGGGAGTTGGTAGGTGCCGGACATGCGGAGGTTGTGGCGCGGCAACCCACGGTCCCACATGGTCAAGTTCTTGTTGTAATACGCGATGTCGTCGTAGTAGTTGGTGTGATTCTGGATGCTGTAGTTGTAAGTACCCAGGAACGTCCAGCCGTGGGAGAAAGGCCGCGTGACAGAAATTGCGGTCCCGTAGTAGTGGTCCCGGTTGCCCGGCACACCCATAAGGTTCAACGATCCATACTGCGGGTAGGGCTGAAGCAACTGGCTCGACGATACCGTCAACTCAGTGCCCAGAGTGCCCGGCATGTAGGGGCCGGTGTAGCCCGAAGGAGCGGTTGAGGGATTGGTTGGGAACTGCTGGTAGAACGGATTGGGAACTTGCTCCGTCAGCAGGCCCTTGTAGGTGTAGTTGTACTGCGGGTTCATGAAGTTGACGTTGCGTTCGAACGGATATCCGGTTCCGTTGTATCCGACGGGTCCAGTCGAGCTGCCGTAGCCGCCCCACATGCTGCCATCTTGCGCGTTGTGCTCGAACATGAGGAACTCGGTTACGTCCAAACGGAAGTTCCCAGGCAGCTCGCGCTGAATATTGAAATTGAAGCGGTAGTTGATCGGCACCTTGTATTGCCGCATGTCATAGTAGCTCCAGGAGTTGCCAAGATCCGTGTCAGGCCCCGAGGTGTTCCCGACCGCCTGGATGATCGGGTTGGCGTAAGCGCCGGTGGAGGGGTACGGATCCGAGAGGTAGGAGCACGAGGGATGCCGCTCGCCGTCGGGCCCAGAGCGTTGGTTTGTTCCGAATAGCCGTTGGCCTGAATAATACTGTCATCGGAGGAGTTGCTTAACCACGTCACCGCAAACCGGGAATAGCCCACTCGCACTGCCGTCTTGTCATTGAGGCGATAGGCCAAGCCGGCGCGCGGCAGGAAGGTGCCATTAACCCCGTTGTATACGTTCGGATCGGTGTTGCTGGTGCGCACCGCTACGCCGTTAAACTGCGGCGCCACCAGATTCGGGATGTTGGCCGCGCTGGCCGGCAAATTGGCGGCTGCAAGCACCTGCGAATTCCAGATGTTGATAACCGGGTTGCCGTCGCTATCGTAAAAACCTGGGGTTTCCTTACCCGTATCCAGGGTTTTGATCAGCCAGCGGTTAGTGTCCGAAGGACCGGTCTCCTTCTCCCAACGTATACCGAGGTTCAGGGTGGTGCGAGGATTCAGGCGGAAGTCATCCTGAATAAACCCTGCATACAGGTGATTGTGAACCTGGTCCACGATGGGATAAATGGTGGAGTACGCGCCCCCCACGACGCCCAGCAGCGAGGAGGCATACTGGTCGCCGCTGTTGTCGGGGTTGTAGGACCCCGAAACCACGGCGGAGGTGTCCTGCAAGTTAAAGCCGAAAGCCCCGGGGCCGACGGATTGGAAGTTCTGCATCCAGGCGTAGCGATACTGCCAGCCGAGCTTCAGGTGGTGCTTGCCCATTTCGTGGGTCACGATGATTTGCGGCGAGTAGTTGCGCAAATGGTCGTACCACCAACCGCCGAAGCCGGTATGGATGCCGGTGCCAATGCCGGAAAGCCCATAGGCGCTGCCGAACTGGAAGGCGGGGAAGTAGACGCCGATGCTCGGCGAAAGCACTGGGTTGTACCAATTATTGGTCGGCCAAAGGGCTGACCAGGCATCGCAATTGGTGCTGGGTGAGGAGCCACTGCACGGCGTTCCCATCTTCAGCTTGTAGATGGCCGAGTTGTAGTCGTCTTCCGTGTAGTTAACGCCCAGCCTGATATCGAGGGTGGTACGCAGATTCATCATGTACAGCACGTCGATGCCGGAGCTGGTGGCGTCCATGATGCCGCCGTTGTCGGAGGGCCAGGCGATTCGGATTGTTGCCCGAGGTGTTGTCGTTGTCCAACCGGGTGCGGAACCAACGATAGTGGGCAAACATGCGCCACTTGTCGCTGAGGTTGTAATCGACGCGGTCGGAAACGTTGTGGTACTTGGTCCACCAGGGGTAGGTCTGCACAAAGTTTTGCTGGCCGTTGAGGCCTATGGGCGTATGGTTCGGCGCCCACAAATAGTTCATGAGCGTGGCCGCGGTGGGATCGATGCGGTTAGCCGGAATCTTGTTTCCAGGGAATGGCTGCCGGGTGTACGTGCTCGTGGCTGGGTCATAGGCCGTGGTGAGCGGGTCGTAAATAAGCCTCTGCTGGCCGTTGTCCTGAAAGGCGTCGGAGAAATCTCCGGCCCTCTCGGCCATGGTCGGCACGGTCTCGTACACCGTGTTGGGCTGCGTGGCGTACCATTTCTCGAAAGCAAAGAAGTTGAACAGCTTGTTCTTGATGATGGGGTTGCCCACAGTGAAACCATAAATGTTCTGCTTGACGACCTGTTTAGAACCCGTCACGCGGTTGGCCAAGGCATTGAAATTCGGTTGGCGCCACATGCCGTAGGGCATCGCCACTGAATGTCATTGGTGCCCGACTTCATGGAAATGTTCACTGCTCCGCCGCCGCTCCAGCCGTGCTCGGCGTCCGGGATGTTCTGCTGCACTACCACTTCCTGCACTGCGTCCATGGGCGCGTTGTAGGAGCCCCGAGCGGCCATATCCGTTCTCGTGCCGTCGATGATCTGTTCGTTCTTACCGCCCGTGGGGCCGCCGATGTCCAGGCCGCCGTCGGACCACATGTAGAACGGCAGGCGGTGTGCTTCGTCCCAGTACTGGTTGATCACGCCCGCATCGAGCAGGGCCAGCGTGAAGGGATTGCGCGCCAGGATCGGGAGGACCTTCAGATAGGACTGCTGGACGGTGTCGCTCATCGTCGAAGTGTTGAATTCGACTTGGCCGACTGACGTGGTGACCCCTACGGTCTGGGTCACGGCGCCGATCGTCAGAATCGCGTTGACGGTGATGTCTGACGCAGTCTGAACGACAACGTTCTCTTGCACGAATTTCTGAAATCCCGGGGACTCCACGACAACTCGATAGGTCCCGGGAATGACCGGATCAAACACGTAGAACCCGCTGCTGTCTACCGGCTTAGTCAACTCCACTCCGGTACCGACGTTGTGCAAGGTGAATTGGCGTTGGGTACCACAGCGTGCGTGGGATCCGTGACGATCCCCACGAATCGTGCCGCGGGATCCCTGGGCAGACAGGGGCTGAACGAAACAGGCTATGAATGCCACCAGTAGGACTCCCGTCAAAAGGAACGGAAGCTCGTATCCGGTGGCCCTTCCCGCGTACTTCGTCATTAGGTTTTCCTCCTTACTCTAAGTCAACAGGGCCCGAAGCCCTGGTTGCAACTCCGCCACGCCGCGAGCGTGTGCAATGCCACGCGACTGTAAAGCATCAGCTTTGCGTCGCAATCGAGAACTCTTTCGAAATGAAACTCGAAGACGGGTTGAGCATACGACGCTGAGCGCTCCCTCAGTCTTGTATACGTCACGGTTGTCAGCGGCCAATGAAACATGTGGGGTTAGGGGCGGCAACGGTTACCACCGCCCTCGCCAGCCGTTCAACAGGTGCCGGCGTTAGCATATGGGTGCTTACTATACTGTTTTCAGAAACGTTATGTCGTAGACCTGACCAAGATCGCAATGAACAAACTACCATGGGTGCGTGGAGCAAATGCGCTTCCAAACAGTTTGCAATCGTAAGTCCCTGAAATACTTACCCGGTTGCAATTGTCCGAACTTTGGATCCGTGAATAATCCTGAAATCAGTATATGGTTTTCGGAATCTCTCCGATTCCTTGTAGGGGCCATTTACATTTAATGACAAAATTACTTATACGTAATATTTACATAACTCGCATGGTGAATATCTGCCGGGCGCTCGGCGACAACTTGAGGGGTACATCAATGACGAACTCTAGCTACAAAATGTCAGATTAACCTGGAGGACACCCCGCGCGCGCCGGGAAGCTTCGGCAAACTAGTGGTACAATGCCTCCCTTCGTGTTGCGGACCTAAACATGCGATCCTGGCGCGAATCGAAATACAAAAAGAAAGAAGAATCAGGAGGAAGAATGCGGCTAAAGCACGATCACAAGAAAGGCGTATCTAGTTGTTCTCGCGCTGACGATGGGTGGCGGATTCCTGCTTTCATTCCGAATACCAGTTTCCGCACGGCAGGCCACCAGCGAGGCCGCTGGTCCTTCCGGGGCGGCAATTCTCGAAGCGCACATGTACGATTCGGGTTTTCCGCAAGGCACCGAAAACTACAACGCCTGTTACTATGCAAGCGATGGGCGTGTCTACTACGTTCTCTGTTCCTCGTCCGTCGAAGTCGGCGGGCAAATGTTCTCCCTCGACCCTTCGGCCGGGAAAATCCGGCACCTTGGCGACTTGACCGAGGTGGTTGGAGAAAAGGGAATGCATGCCATTCCCCAAGGGAAGTCCCACGTCAACTTCGTGGAGTGCCAAGGGCGGCTCTACTTTGCGACCCACGTGGGGTATTACGAAAATTATAAATACCAGGGGAAGCAGAAGTACGCCACCGCTCCGGGATATGCCACCTACCCAGGCGGACACTTCCTGGCTTACGATCTGCGCAGCGGCAAGTTCGAAGTCTTCGCCAAAGCTCCGACGGGCGAGGGCATCATCGCCATGACCATGGACCCGCAGCGCGATCGGCTGTACGGGCTTACCTGGCCATCGGGTTTGTTTGTTCGCTACGACCTCAAGAGCCGGGAACTGAAAAACCTGGGCCCGGTGTCAGGGGAGGCGGAAAACCCTACGGGTCCAAGCTTTGAAATGCTCGACCGTTGTCTGGTCGTCGATCCGACTGACGGCTCAGTCTACTTCACGAGGGCGAACGGGGAGATGCTGCGTTACCGATACGATACGGAGTCGGTGGAAACAGTGCCGGGCGGAAACCTCAGGAGAGACTATTTTGGACACATGGATCCCAGCAATACCGATGGGGACATGGCGTACCATTGGCTCCAGGCCGGGTGGTGTCCGGCGGGCCGGGGTATCTATGGCATCCATGGAAAGTCGGGCTACCTCTTTCGATTTGATCCCAGGTCGCAGCAATTGGAGGTCCTGTCGCGATTGGTTTCGGACGCCTCACTGAAAACCGGTATGTACGATCGGACACCTTACGGATACCTCGGCTTCACGCCCGGACCGAGTGGACAGACGCTTTACCACCTTACGGGAGCGTCACTGGCGCGCGAAGGGATAAAGGACGCCGAGGCGCTTGATCTGGTCACCTATGACATTGCCTCAGGGAAACGTGCGGATCACGGCGTTGTGGTCCTGGAAAATGGTTCCAAGCCTTACCAGGCGCAGTGCCTGACCGTTGGCAAGAATGGAATGATCTATACCGTGGCGTTTGTGGGTAAGCCCGATCATTCAAGGTTGGACCTGATAAGCTTCCACAACCCTGAGAGCAACCCCTGAGGTACGACTTCCTCGTTTCCCGAAGGGAGGAATGGTCTTCACCACTGAGACACACAGGCACTGAGAACTGCGAGAAGAGCCTCACTCTGTGCCTCCGTGCCTCTGTGGTGTGGTTTGTTTTCTACTTCGGTTCGGTGATTCGCAGGGTTTGGTTCTCCCGCAGTCCCTCCGTCACCACTTGTTTACGGCCGGAGGGCCAATCGATCTCGACGCGTTCGATCTTGGTTGCGTCGCCCAGGCCGAAGTAGAGCGGCAGGACGCTCTGGGAGAGATAGCCGGACTTGCCGTCGTTATACTTGGTATAGACTTGCCCTGCGGAGTGCACGCGCACGGTTGCGCCCAGCCCGTTGCGGTTCGAGGCGGTTCCCTCGAGCACGATTTTGAGCCAGTGAATGGGCTTTCGCTTGGCGAGATCGCTGATGAGCACCTGGGGCGGGGCGTTGAAGTCGTTGGTCACGATGTCGAGTGCGCCGTCTTCGTCGAGGTCAAAGATGGCTGAGGACCGGCTCGAGAGCGGACACCACAAACTGATTTCTCCTTTGTGGCCCGCACAGGCCATCTTCCCCGCCTTATCCAGCGTGCCTTTGTCGGAGCAATCGATGTCGAAATAGAATGTGTGAGTCTTACCGGAACTGCGGGGCTCGATTCCCAGGAGAAACTCCGCATCCAGGAACTTCTTCCCCTGGTTATTCAGGAGCAGCGAGTTGATCCCGTAACGGTAAGGGTAGCTCATGCCGGCAGTGACGAAGATATCATCCCACCCGTCGGCGTTGACGTTACCCACACTCACGCCCCAAGGCCAATAAGTCTCGACTCCCAATTGGTCCGAGATTTCCTCGAATTTGCCATTCCCTAAATTATGATAAAAGGCATTGCCGAAAATAAAACTCTCCTTGGGCCCTCCGAGAAAGGCAGGTCCAGGGATTCCTGCCGCCCGGGATTTTTGTTTCTCCTGTTCGGGCGTTTGCACCTCCCACATGTCCGAGTGCATGTCCGTGACGAACAAATCCATGAGTCCATCATTGTCGAAATCGAAGAACTTGATCCCCATCGCGCCCCACGGTGTCCTGGGGAAGTACTGGTCGGTCTTGTTCGACAAATCTCTTACCGCCTTCGTTTTCGAAGTAGTGGGAGTGGCCCTGCATGTTCAGAATAAACAGGTCAGGCCAGCCATCGAGATTCAGATCGCAAAAGGTCGCGTCGCCGGACCAAACGTGGGGAATCAAGCCGACTTCCTGGGTCACGTCCCGGAACCGGTAATTTCCCATATTTTTGTAAAGGACGGGGTATTCGAAGCGTTCGGGATACTGGTGTCCGCCGAAGGAGCCCTCGAGCCCCACGTAAGCGCCGGAAGGCCATTTCAGGTCGATCGTGTACTTTCCGACGTTGCAAACCAGAAGATCGAGCAGGCCGTCGTTGTCGTAGTCGAAGAATATGGCGCTGGAGGAATGGGAGACCAAATCAACGTGCGCCTCGGAGGAGATATCCGTAAAATGTTCCGTGCCCATCATTTTTGAAGAGTAGGTTGCCGCCCCGCACCGTGGTTACAAACAGGTCTTGGTGGCCGGTGTTATTGACATCCGCGAAAGACGCGGTGACGCTGATGCGCCCGGGCACACCGACTCCCGCTTCCTCGGTGATGTCCTTGAACTTACCGCCACCCAGGTTCTTCCAAAGTTGGTTGCCCCCCACCTGGTTCACGAAGTAAATGTCGTAGAGCCCGTCTCCGTTGACGTTTGCCACCGCGATGCCGTTGCCGTGATCGTAGTGCACTTGCTTGTAGTACCTACCCGCATCTTCCACAATGTGCTGCTCGAAGGTGATGCCGCTTTCCTTCAGCTTGTCGGTAAAATTGAACTGGTGGAAGACCTTGAACTGGTTCACCGTTTCCAGTTGCGCTTTTTTCCGGGCGGCAAGAGCATTTATGCCGACATCCGGATCCGGAAAACGAACCACCGTCGGGGACTGCGCTTGGTTCAGAGTTCCGCCCAGAGGGTTTTTGAGGCCCGCCGGCAACCACAACCCCCTGCCGGCTCCCCAGGAATTGACGGCGAGGCTCGCGCCGGCGGCCGCCGCTCTGGCAATAAAGGTTCGTCGTTTCATGCTCTCCTCCCTACGTGTACCCTGCGTGGAACGAGTCGCCTGGCCGGCCCAAATCACCTGCGCGCGGCTCGACTGCGATCTCCACTCGCCTCAATCGCAAATCCAAAAGCCGCCCTATGGCACTTTTCAAGAGTACGTTATTTTTATGCCTTTAGAATCCGAGTGTCAAGCCGAAATCGAATCTCCGAAATCGAATCTACGGAGCGGTGGGAGCAGAGCAACGCGGATACGCTTGACAAAATCGGAGGGGCAGCATAACTTGGGCCCTGCTGTGAAAGCGCCTCGAAAGTCATCGAAATCCCTTCCACTGCATCGCCGGCCGCGCCCGCGGGGCTTCGGACATTCCCATACCACTTTGTGTTTCCACTTGCGCTTTTGGATGGTGGGACTTGCTTGCCTCGCGGCCCTGTTCATCGTGAGCCTTGCCTGCACCGCTCTTGCGCAGGCGCGTGATCCGCAGCAACTCTTCCAGGAGGCGGCCGAGGCCCAGCAGCACGGCGATGCCGCACTCGCCGTGCGCAAATACCAGGAACTCCTCCGGCTTCACCCGGAGGTCATCGGGGCTCACGCGAATCTGGGCCTGGTGCTCGTTTCGCTCGCACGGTTTGACGAAGCCGTGGCGCAGTTTCGCGCCGCGGTCGCGCTCGCCCCCGGCGACCGCAGCTTGCGGACCAACCTCGCCATGGCGTATTACCAGAAGGGCGATCTGCCCAATGCCATCCGGGAGTTCAGTTCTTTGCTAAAGGATGCGCCCGGGGATATTCAGACGGCGACCCTGCTCGGCAACTGCTACGTGCGCCAGGGCCATCCCGCCCAGGCTGTGTCGCTGCTTACGCCTCTGGCGGTGTCGCATCCGGATGACGTCAGCCTCCAGTTGACGCTGGGGTGGGGGCTGGTTCGCGCCGGGCGTACCAAAGAGGGCTTGGGACGAATCGACGAACTCGCGCAGCGAGCGAATAGCGCAGAGGCTTACATGGGGGCTGCCACCGCCCAGCTAAGACTCGAAGCCCTCGATCAGGCGCGCCGCAACGTTGATGCGGCCTTGCGGCTCAACCCGCACCTACCCGGCTTGCACACCCTCAGCGGCATGATCGCGGCTGACTTCGGCGATTACGAGGGGGCGGAGGCGGCCTTCGAAAAGGAGCTGGAAGCGAACCCCAGTGACTTTCAAGCCCAACTGAACCTGGGTAGCGTCCTGTACAGCCAGCGGAAGCTGGATGCGGCCCGCGAGCATCTTGAGCGTGCTCTTGAACTCGCCCCGGCTTCATCGCAGGCGCTCTATGACCTCGCGCTCGTCGAACGCGCTCAGGGGCACCCGGAGGCTGCCGTCAAGGACCTCGAAAAAGTGGTGGGGAAAGACCCGCAATGGCTGGAGCCGCATGTCGAACTGGCGGCGTTATACTATCGCCTGAACCGGCCGCAGGACGGCGCCAGGGAAAAGCATGTCGTTGACCACCTCGCCAATGAACAGCGGCTGCCGTCAGAAGGGCGTGCCGTCAATCCGCTGACTCCTTGACCTCGATTAAGCGGTCGCCGGCGACGTTGCGGAGGGTCTGAACGATGCCCGAAGGCCAGTGGATCTCGACCTCGTCGGCCCGGGCTTCCGCGCCCAGCCCGAAATGCAGCGGGCCGTGGCTGGACGAGGCGTAGCCCACGCTTGTGGTCATGTGATTGAACTGGGCGCCCGCCCGGGTCACCACCTTCACCCGCGCCCCGATGCCGTCCCGGTTGCTCTTTGTCCCCTCCAGCGCGATGCCCAGCCAGTGCCCGGCGGGTTCGGTGCGGTTCATCCAGATCTCAGCCTCTTTCCCGATCGCGGTGGCAACCACGTCCATCCTGCCGTCTCCGTCGAAGTCAGCGAACGCACATCCCCGGTGGCGGGCCGGGGAGCAGGCGTTGAGGCCCGCTTCCTCCGTCAAGGCTTGCCATTTTCCGCTGGCGCCCGGGTTGTGAAACACCGTGTTGTACTGGTCAACCGCAATCCCCGGAATCGAGTGGGCGCGCACATGGCCGCGCGTCACGAACAGGTCCTTCCATCCATCGTTGTCGAAGTCGCAGAGGCCCGGGCCGTAGCCTCCCATGAAACGGCTCAACTCGCGTATTCCGCTCGGAAACGTGATCTCCTCAAACTGGCGTCCGTCCAGGTTCCGAAATACCGGGAAAGTCTCGTTGTTCAAGGCCACCGTCACGATATCAGGGTAGCCGTCGTTATCGAGATCCCGGAAATCCACGCCCATCCCCGAGATGAATCCCCCGTCCTCGACCAGACCGACGCCCATCGGGAGCGCAACCTCTTCGAACTTTTTTCCGGTGTTGTGAAACAAAAAGTTGTAGTACCCGTCGTTGGTGACGAAGAGGTCAGGGCGCCCATCAAGGTCGAAGTCCGCCACGCCGATGCCCATGGCCTTGCCTACGTGAGCGCGAATCCCCCACTCCGCCGACACGTCCTCGAAGGTTCCGTCACCCCGATTCAGAAACAACTGGTTGGGCTGCCCCTTATAAAACTTCGGGCTGCAGTAGTCGTATCGTTCGCCAACCTGGCAGAGCGGCTCTTTCTGGTAATCCCACTGCAAGTAGTTGGCGACGAACAGATCAAGAAGGCCGTCATTGTTAACGTCCACCCAGGCGGCGGTGATGCTCCAGAGGGGACCGTATTCGGGATCATGGAAACGGTCCAGACCCGCCTTGGCCGTGACATCCGTGAAAGTTCCGTCGCCGTTGTTGTGATAGAGAGTGCGGTGGTGAACGCCCGCCACGAAAATGTCAGGGTATCCGTCGTTATCGTAATCACCGACAGCCACCCCGGTGTCGTATCCGGCGCCCGCCAAGCCCGCCTGCCGGGTGACGTTGGTGAACACGCCGTGATCGTCGTTGCGGAAGAGCCGGTTCGAGAACTTCGGCGAATCTTTCTTCAAAGTAGTGATGTTGGCGCCGTTGGTGAAGAAGATGTCAGGCCGCCCGTCTTTGTTGTAGTCGAAAACCGCCACGCCGCCGGCCATCGTGGCGGGAGTGTGGGGTACGCGCGTGGTTTCGTCAGTTTCGAGGCGGAAAGGCAAGGATTGCAGTGCGAATCGGATACTCGGAGGGACGGCTCCGCGGTTTCGCGGAGCAGAGCCGCGGCCGGCACGGGGCAAGAGGGACGCCCCCAAAACCGCCAGCACCTCCCGCCTGCTGATACTCCTCTTCGCGTTTACGGCGCGACCGTAGCCGGCAAAGTCCAAGGTGATTCCTCAACCAGCAGTCTATACGATTTCACAAGCTTTCAGCCAATTCTCAAACATCCGCCGGGCATGGGAGTGCAGCGTCGCTTTCACCCGCAGGACATCGCCGACTACCTTCCTTGCCGCGCCTGCGCCAAGCACCCGCTCGAGTGCGGCCCCATACTCCGGCACTTGACACCATTGCTTCACCAAATCAGGCGAGACCTCGACATGGAATTGGACTCCATAGGCCTTGTTCTTCCAGCGAAACGCCTGGTTTGGATAGCCGGGCGAAGTGGCGAGAAGAACCGCGCCTTCGGGCAGGTCAAAGGTTTCCCCGTGCCACTGGAAGGTGAGAAGCTCGCGAGGAAGGCCGGCAAACACGGGATCGGCTTGGGCTTCAGCCGTTAGATAGACGGGCATGATGCCGACTTCGGGCCTTTCCCCCGCGAAGACTCGCGCCCCCAGGCTCGCGGCAAGGAGTTGAACCCCCAGGCAAACACCCCAGAAGGGTTTGCCGGCGAGCACGGCCTCTCGGACCCAGCGCTTCTCCGCACTCAACCAGGGCAAAGTGTCATCGTCGTTCACGCTCATAGGGCCGCCCATCGCCAGGACGGCGTCGAAGCCTCGCCAATCGGGGAGTTGCTGCGCCGCGTCGAGTTCAACCCGGTGGATGGCGGCGCCTCTCTCGACCAGGATGTCTTCGTAGACGCCCGCGGGCTCGCACGCTATATGCTGGAGAATCAAGATCTTCACCGCCGGTCCTCCTTGCGGCAAGAGTAACATGATCCAGCCAAAGCGCCTAGAAGCGCAATGCCCGAAATCAGTTTTCTGACCCAATCTCCCGCGTTTGCCTAGTCGCCCGCCTGTGACCTTTGACTCACCACCCCCTCGCCGGGTTGATAAGCCGCCTAGAATCAACCGCTAGAAACGGACGTTTTGGCCCTAAAGTTGCTAAGGTATTATGCCCGTGCTGCAAAACACGGGATGAGTGGGGGCGATGATAAGCCATTCATATACTGCGTGGCTCCGGTCTGCCTACCGCAACTAGTTGGAGGAGTCTGGTTTTATGGCTTATGTTATAACAGGCGATTGCACGAAAGATGAGAAGTGCGTAGATGTTTGTCCGGTGGACTGCATTCATCCGCGCAAGGATGAACCCAAGTTTGCTGAAGCGACCCAGCTTTTTGTAAGCCCGGTCGAATGTATTGACTGCGGTGCTTGCGTTCCGGTCTGTGAAGCTTCGGCGATCTATTCGCTGGATGAGCTCCCTGAGAGTCACAAGAACTTTGCCGAGCTGAACGCCCAGTACTATCAGTAGAGCGCAGAGCAAAGGCGCTGATCAAAGGCCTCCTCGGCGAGCCGGCTTCTGTTTGTCCAGGCGCCACGAGGCGAGATCCATTGCGGGTTTTTCCCCTCCTCCGCAAGAGCTCTCGTTGTCGTGGCGCCTTTCTTGCTTTAGACCCTTCGTGTAAGAGTGTCCTGGTCTGACTCTTAGTTTCTGCCTTCAGGCCAGCATTTGCCGACCCGCAGGTCGGCGCCGGATTCGGTTTAGGACATTGCCCCCCTTGCATTCACGAGTTCGTCAACCTTAACATACACACACTATGAAAGCGCTACTGCTGAAAGAGTACGGCCAATTTGTGTATGAAGAAGTACCCGACCCTCAGGTCGCCGAAGACGAGGCCCTGATTGAAGTGCTTGCCTGTGGCATCTGCGGCAGCGATGTGCACGGGATGGACGGCTCGACCGGGCGTCGCCGGCCACCCATCATCATGGGTCATGAAGCTTCGGGCGTGATCGCGGAGGTAGGCGGTAAGGTCACCGGCTGGCGCCCCGGCGACCGCGTTACCTTCGACTCGACAGTTTATTGCGGCTCCTGTTGGTTTTGCCGGCGCGGAGCGATCAATCTGTGTGACAACCGCCGGGTGCTGGGCGTTTCGTGCGAAGACTACCGGCAGCACGGGGCGTTCGCCGAATATGTTGCCGTGCCGCAGCGCATTTTGTACCGTCTCCCGGAGGCTGTCTCCTATGAACGCGCCGCCCTGGTCGAGGCTGTGTCAGTCGCAGTCCATGCTGTTGCGCGCACACCGGTTTCTTTAGGGGATACAGCGGTGGTGGTGGGCGCAGGCATGATCGGCCTGCTGGTGGTCCAGGCTTTGCGACTGGCAGGTTGTGGGACCATCATCGCGGTCGATTTGGACGCTGAGAGGCTGAGTCTGGCGCGGAAACTCGGCGCCGACGTGGGGCTGAAAGCGGATGATGGCGATGTTCTGAAGGAAGTGCTTCATCATACGCAAGGACGGGGTGCGGACCTCGCCATGGAAGTTGTGGGAACCAGCCCTACCGTCAACACAGCGCTGGCCTGCGTGCGCAAGGGAGGCGCGGTCACTCTGGTTGGGAATTTGAAGCCGGCGATCGAACTCCCTCTTCAAGCCGTGGTCACCCGCCAAATTACCCTTTACGGCAGTTGCGCTTCGAGCGGCGAATACCCCGCCTGCCTGGATTTCATGGCGCGCAGGGCGATCAACGTGGAAGCGCTGATCAGCGGCACTCCGCCCTTGGCTGACGGCGCAGCATGGTTCAAGCGTTTGTATGACCGCGAACCGGGACTTTTGAAGGTGGTATTGATCCCGTAGGGAGGCTGAATGCGCGCACTCAGAACCGCCATCGTGGGCTGCGGGAAAGTCGGCCATCTTCATGCCAAGGCGCTCAGCCGCCTGTCTCAGTCCGTTTTCGTCGCTGCCTGCAGCCGGAACCTTCAGCGCGCCAGGCAATTCGCCGCTCAATACCACGTCGAAGCCTATTGCGACGTGGAGGAGATGATCTCCAAATCGGGAGTGGAAGCGCTGACCGTCTGCACCCCGCACCCCCAACATGCCGGGCCCGCGGTCAAGGCCGCCAACGCCGGCGTTCATGTCCTTATCGAAAAGCCTTTAGCTGCTTCGCTGGCAGACTGCGATGCCATAATCAATGCCGGCAAAAAGAGCGGAGTCAAAATAGGAACGGTGTGCCAGCGGCGGTTCTACGCACCCTGCCGGCGAGTTAAGCAAGCCATTGAAGACGGCAAGCTGGGGCAACCCATCCTGGGGTCCGTCACGATGTACGGCTGGCGGGACGAAGCGTACTACAAGAGCGATCCGTGGCGGAGCCTTTGGGAAGCCGAAGGCGGAGGCGTCCTGGTCAACCAGGCGCCGCACCAGCTTGACCTGCTCCAGTGGTATATGGGGCCGATCGAAGAACTGTTCGGCTACTGGGACAACTTGAATCACCCCTACATCGAGGTGGAAGACACGGCGATGGCAGTGCTGCGCTTCAAGAACGGCGCGCTGGGCAACCTTGTGGTCAGCAATTCCCAGAATCCAGCGTTATATGGGAGAGTCTATGTGCACGGCAGCAACGGCGCTTCCGTGGGTGTGCAAACGGACGGAGGCGCGATGTTTATCGCTGGAATGTCAAGCATCACCGAGCCCCCGGTCAACGATTTGTGGACGGTGCGCGGGGAAGAAGACCTGCTGAAGTCGTGGCAGAAGGAAGATGCGGAGTTTTTCCAGAGCATTAATGCCATGGAGTATTATCACCAGCTTCAGATTGCTGACTTTCTCAAGGCCATTATCGATTCAAGTGAACCGCTGATTACGGGTGAAGAGGGAAGAAAGACGGTGGAAATCTTTACCGCCCTCTACCGTTCTCAAACCGAGCGGAGACCCGTCAAGTTCCCACTGGCCGCAGGGGTGCACCCGGACCACAACTAATGCGTAGTCTGAGCCAGACGAAACGGACCGCAGAAGGAAGTAACCCCGTCCCCGCGACGGCTCACCCGTCCCCGCGACGGCTGAAGAAAACGCCGTCGCGGGACACCCTCTCCCCAGGGGAGAGGGCTACTGCCAATGACCGTCGGGAACCTACTGCTGAGAACTTTCTCCAGGATTTCGGCCCCTCCAGTCCAATATTCAGCCTCGCATCCTCCTCGTGGTTCGACGCAATCGCAGCCGTGAGACGACAGGCCGATGTTCAAGCCACCTATGCAAACTGGCGCAAGTCCTTGTCCATTGCTTACGGGACCTCGGTGGGCGACGAAGCGCTTTTCGTTCGTCACACCTACCTGGCGACTCTGGCCAAGCTGATTGCCCACCTGCGCATCACCGGCGCGCGGACGCCGCCGGACGTGGCCCAAACACACGCGATCTTGCAGGGAAGGTTCTTCGAAGAGCAGCAGATCGGCAGCTTCCTCGGCGAGGATTTTTTCGCGTGGGTGGCGCGCGCGCCAGTATTGGCCTGCGCGCAAAAGGTCACCTCCCGTTTTGCGGAACTGCTCTTCACCTACCGGCTGAAGGAACTTTCCGAAGACGTTCTGAAGGAACTTTACCAGGCGCTCGTCGACCCCAAAGACCGCCACGGTCTCGGCGAATATTACACGCCAGATTGGCTCGCCGCGCGCATGTGCGACGCTCTTCTGAGCAGGACAGGCATGGATGTCGTCCTCGATCCGGCCTGTGGCTCCGGCGCCTTCCTTTACCAGGCCATTCAGCACAAGAAGCGTTGTCTGCCCGCCACTCGAGAATCCTTAGGCAGGATACTAAGCAGCGTGGTGGGAATGGACATTCATCCTTTGGCGGTCCTCGTTTCGAAGGTGAACGTTCTCCTGGCCCTCGGAGATTTACTCGACTTGCGCTCCGGGCCTGTGTCCATTCCGGTTTACCTCGCCAATTCCCTTCGCTGTGTAAGAGCATACCAGGGTGTGCCCTTACGTCACCACTTTGACGTCGTCATCGGCAATCCCCCGTGGCTCGCGTTTCGGTTTGTGGAGAAGGGTGAATACCAGGATTATTTGAAGCATCTCATCGTGAAGGAATTTGCGTTACTCGAGGGCGCGGGGCACCTCATCACGCACCTGGAGTTGGGTACGCTCTTTTTCGCCCGCTGTGCCAACCTCTACCTGAAGCGTTCGGGAAAGATCGGCTTCGTTCTTCCTCGGAGCGTATTTAACGCCGATCAGCACGACCGGTTCCGCCGGTCCTACGGTATGGCGAACGCAACGCTGACCCAGATATGGGACCTAGAAGACGTGTCGCCGCTGTTCAATGTGCCGGCAGCAGTGGCCTTTGGCGACGTGCTCAGCGACGCCTCAAAGACCCTACCCGGCGAAATCCTCTCCGGGCGGTTAAAAAGAAAGAACGCCTCGCTTGAAGAAGCCAAAAGGGAGCTGAAAGCAGAAGCCACAGACTTCCACGTCGTCCAGCAGGGCAAGCGCACGTTTCTAAGTACAACCCGTAAGAAGATCTCCAGCCAGCGAAGCTTCTATCAGCCTCTCTTCAAAGAAGGTGCGACCATCGTCCCTCGCAGTTTTTGGTTCGTTGAATTCAAAGTCATTCCGGGGCTCGGCATGGACGTGTCACAGCCTGTGGTCGCCACTGATCCGCGCGCCCAGGCCGAAGCCAAGCAGCCGTACAAAGACATACGCTTCGAGGCGCCCGTCGAGGCGGAGTTCCTCTACGCTTCGCTCCTCTCGACCGATCTTCTGCCCTTCGGCCATCTCGATTTGCGCCCCGTCGTTCTTCCTTTGATCGAGGAGGCACAAGGGTATCGCCTCCTGAATGCAGAACAAGCTCGCGCCAAAGGCTACTTGAAGCTCCCTGAGTGGTTGGAGCGTGCACAGGCATTCTGGGCAAGGCGGCGTAAGGAAAAAGCCAAGAAATCGGATGCTCTGAGTTGGCTTAATTACCGAAACAAGCTCACCGACCAGAATCCCAAGGCCAGTTACGTTGTGCTCTACTCGCGCTCAGCAACGTTCTTGTGCGCCGCTATCTTGAAGGCAAAGGCGCTGTCGCACAAAGTGGGTGAACAGGAGGTTGCGCTGCGGCGTTTTGTTGCCACTGACGTAACCTATACGTACGAAACTGAGGACCAGAAGGAAGCCGATTATCTCGTCGCAGTACTAAACTCGCCTACCGTTGATACCTTAATAAAACCCATGCAAGCTCGAGGGCTATGGGGCCCGCGCGACATTACCAAGAAGGTCTGGGAACTTCCCATTCCTCCGTTCAACCCCGAGGACAGGGCGCATCTCCGCTTGGCGGAAATTGCGGGAGCTTGTGCAGAAAAAGTGAAGGAAATGGTCCCCGCGCTGAAGGGATTATTCAAAGACCTTCGCGGACCGCATGCCATTGGCCGCGCCCGAACCGCCGTGCGCAAGGCGCTCAACGAAGAACTCGCGGAAATTGACGGCATTGTCAAACACATCCTAAACTAGACGACTGTCATCCCGCGCGCCGCGAGGAATCTGGTTCTGCTCCGGAGCAGTGCGCGAAGCAAAGAACCAGAGCAAGATTCTTCGCTGCGCTCGGAATGACAGTCTGCGCTTAACTCCTGGAATCGCGGAGTTCCCATGAAATCGTCTCGTCGGCAGTTCATTCAATCCACGCTGGCCGTTCCTCTGATGGCCCGCTTCGTCGTCGGCCCTTCGGGCGCGGCGCGCGTGGAGACCCTCCTGGCCGCACCGGCCCAGATGGAATTCGAGAACCCGCAGATCGTCAAGTACGACTCGAGCTGTTTTACGCTCTATCGCAAAGACACGATGATCTTCAGCGGGGCGTTCCATTACACGCGTTGTCCGAAACCGCTCTGGCGCGACCGCCTGGCAAAGTTCAAGGCGGCAGGTTTCAACACAATTGAAAGCTACGCCTTCTGGAACTATCACGAGCCGGAGAAGGGCAAGTGCAACCTGACGGACTTCGAGGATTTCATCAAGCTGGTTCACGAAATGGGTTTTTACATGATCGCCCGTCCCGGCCCCTATGTTTGCGCCGAGTGGCAGCGCGGGGGATTTCCCGACTGGGTGGCGGCGATGCGGTTTCCTCTGCGCAGCAATCACCCGGAGAGCATCAAAACCTCGCAGCATTGGTTCGACCAGGTCTTGCCGGTGATTCAGCGCCACCAGGTCAGCGTGAACGGCCCCATCATCATGGTGCAGGTGGAGAACGAATACGACTATAGCCCTGACATGCCCGACGCCGACAAGCGCGAATATGTTCGCGCTCTCGCCAACATGGTCTGGAACGCTGGCATCAGTGTCCCCGTGATCACTTGCTGGACTCGGCAGGCGCGCGAAAACTCCGACCCCGACATGGCCAAGATCATGGACACTTGCAATTTCTATCCAGGGTGGAAAATTGTGAAAGAGGTTGTGCCGGAGCTTCAGAAGCTGCGCAAAGAAGAACCTGATTCCCCGCTTGCCATCAGCGAACTGCAAGGCGGTTGGTTCAGCGAGTTTGGCGGAAAGCTCTCTATCAACCAGGATGGGGTGAATGCCGAGCAGCTCGACACGCTTACCAAGACCGTCCTGGAACAAGGTGTGACCTCATTCAGTTACTATATGGGCTTTGGGGGAACGAATTTCGATTGGGCCGCGAAAAACCTGACCACCTCTTACGATTACGCTGCGCCGATTCGCGAGCCCGGCGGCTTGTGGGACAAGTATTATGCTGCCCACGGGATTTGCGAGTTTCTGCGCCTGCATGGGGGCGTGCTGACCCGGGCTAAAGCTCTGGAGGGCGGCGCCGAGTCCACGAATCCTAACGTCAGCATCACGGAGCGGGTGAACGGCCAGAGCGGGGTGGTCTTTATTCGCGAGAACGCCAACACCGAGCAGCGCTATAAGGTGAGCTTCACCGACCCCAACAGCCCCACGAAGCGCCGGATCAGCGCCCCGCGCGAGGGCGAGTTAGAAATCGGTCCCCGCGAAATGAAGATGCTGGCGGTGCAGGTGCCCATCCCGGGCAGCCAATTGCGCTATTCGACCGCAGAAGTGCTGGCCCACGGAATCAACCTCGATCGCCATTTCCTTATCCTGTACGATATGCCCGGGCGTGCAGCGGAAATCTCTCTGGCGACTCGCAACGAGCCCCATGTGGAGGGCGACACGCTTTACCAGTACTGGGACCAGGAATACGAATCAGTGGTGTTTGGGGTGCGATTCGAGCAGACCGAGAAGTTCCTGCTGGTGAACGAGCACCTGCTGGTCATCCTGTTGCCTCGCGAGCGCGCCTTGCGAAGCTGGGTCGCGGAATTTCCTTCCAAGGTTTTCCCCTATTCGGATGAGTCGGATCCCAAGACGTTCACGGCAGCCTTCATTTCGGACGGTTATATGTTCGCGGGCAGCGGGACACAAAAGAACCGGGTGTGGGCCGAAATGGATTTCCTGCCCGGCCGGCACGAGCTGATGCTGCTGCTTCCAAATAACCCCGCCAAGACGTGGGTTGACGGCGGGTTGACGGAGGTTACCTACGAGCGCGAGCACCGGACCGCCCGCCTGAATGTCACGACGCCACCCTTACCCTATCGGCCAATCGAATTAGGCAGCGGCCAGGCCTGGGAAGAAAAGTTTGACACAAATTCCGGCCACTGGCAGAGCGGCCCGCTGGGCGCTCTGGAAGACACCGGTCCCGTCCCTTACGGATACGTGAAGTATAAGGCACAGTTCGATTTCACGAACCAAGCGAAGATGTTCATCTCGACTTACGCCAAAGATGCGTTGAAGGTCTTCATCAACGGGAAGCTCGTTGAAGAAGCCTTGCAGCCGGCAAAGTCCATCAGCTTCGATCTGGCCAAATACGCACAGCCGGGCGCAAACAGGCTGGAGATCGTCTATGAGGCTTTTGGGGCGGAGAACGGCGACACGGCATTGGGCGACTTGAAGGGCATTGAATCGGTGCGCCTGGGGAGCGACGCCCCAAGCGGCACGGCCATCAGCGCCTGGCAAACCCAACGCTTTGCCGCTCCCATGCGGGGACGGGAGGTGGACCCGGCTTTTGCCGGCCCCGCCTCTGGCCCGACAACTTTCCAGGGATCCGGTGCAACGGACCCGCTGCTTCCGGCCTTCACTTGGTGCCAGACAAAATTTGCCCTGCCGGCCATCGAACCAGGCTGGCTGGTGCCCTGGAAGCTGAATTTCGACGCCGACCGCGACGCTCTGATCTATCTGAATGGCAAGTTCGTGGGACGCTACGTGACCGTCGGCCCGCAGAAGGAGTTCTACTTGCCGGGGCCGTACTTCGCTTCCAACGGGGAAAACACCCTGACTTTCATGTTGGCTTATACAGATAGGCCAACACATTTGCACGCCTTGCGCGTCGGTCCCTATGAGGAGTTCTCCGCCCGCCGCTCGCGGGTGGAATTTCAGTGGTAGGGGCGCTTACGGACTCCTGAGGGGAGAGGGCTCTTGATCCGATGGTGGGCGATTCAATTCCCTGGAGACAGACGCTACGACCTGTTTCTTGAAGAGAACGAACAGATTATCAATTTGTCCAGAAGGGGGCAAATCGGTATCCCGGAGGTCTTGAGACTTTATCTCCAGCGAATCGAACGCGACGAAAGCGGGGTCGCGTCGAAACTGTTTTTGCTGACCTTGCGTAGCGCCACGCCGGATCCAAACGAGCCTAGAGTTGTTGTCATGAATCCCATGGTCTCGTTTGGACGCCCGGTCATCGCAGGAACGGCCATCCCGACAGCTGAGATAGCTGGACGATTCCATGCCGGAGACACAATAACAGCGCTAGGCGAAGAGTATGGGATCGAAATCGCCAAGGTCGAAGCTGCAATCAGGTGTGAACCCCAGCCAGTTGCGGCTTGATCCCGTAGTAATTTACCTGGACGAGTGCCTATGTAATTGCCAGGAGATTCTAAAGGTGTTGCGAGATTCGGGGGTTTGGTTTGAACGGCATTTGGACCACTTTAAGGCCGGGAGAGGGCTCTTGATCCGATGGTGGGCGATTCAATTCATTGACGGACCAGGAGGAAAATGCCAGAATGACATATTGGGGTGTTGTGGGACCGGACTCCGCTTGGTTTCCCCCCTGGATGAAGCCCCATCCTATTCCATTTGAGGGATTGTTCTTATGAATGCCAACGATCTACGTCCCGGTATGGTGATCAGACACAACGGCGAGCTTTTCACCGTTCACAAGGCTGAGCACCGCACGCCGGGGAACCTGCGCGCTTTCGTTCAGGCGCGCATCCGTAATCTGCGCACCGGCGCGCTCTTCGATCACCGCTTCCGCTCTGAGGACAACGTCGAGAAAGCCAACCTCGACGAAGTCGAAATGCAATACCTCTATTCCGACGGCGATTCCTATTTCTTCATGAACACGCAGAGCTACGAGCAGATCGGCCTGCACAAGACCGTGATCGAGGACCGAGCCGCCTATCTGGTTCCGGATGTGGTGATCAAGGTGATGTTGTTTGAGGGAAGGGCGGTGGATATCGAGCTGCCGGCCACCGTGGACCTGAAGGTGGTGGAAACAGAGCCCGGGAAAAAAGGCGCTTCCGCGACTAACGTGACCAAAGCGGCTAAGCTCGAAACCGGCCTTACCGTGCAGGTCCCGCCGTTCATCGGCGAAGGCGAAGTCATCCGCGTGGACACCGCCGAGGGCAAATACCTGGAACGCGCCACCGGGTAATCACCGTAGGGGCGGTTCGCGAACCGCCCCTACCAACGCCGAGTGGTCATTCTATCGCCACCCGGCGAAGCAGTTCGAAGTCCGTTAGCATCCTGCCCGTTCCTTGCACCACTGAAGCCAAGGGGTCTTCGGCAATAGAAACAGGCAGTCCGGTTTCCTCACGTATCCTCTTGTCGAGGTTTCTCAGCAGCGCCCCGCCGCCCGTGAGCACAATGCCGCGATCCGAGATATCGGCCGAGAGTTCCGGCGGGGTGCGCTCCAAAGCCACCCGGATGGCGTTCAGGATCGTCCCCACGCATTCCGAAAGCGGGTCACGAATCTCCGAGTCGTCGATGGTGATCGTCTTCGGAACGCCCTCCAGTAAATGGCGTCCCTTGATTTCCATGGTCAGAGGATGATCGAGCGGATAAGCGGAGCCGACCTCGATCTTGATCTGCTCGGCCGTCCGTTCGCCGATCAGCAAGTTGTACTTGCGCTTGAGGTAGGAGGAAATCGCCTCATCCATCTCGTTTCCCGCCACCCGCACGGAGCGGGCGTAGACAATGCCGGCGAGCGATAACACGGCGATGTCCGTGGTACCTCCGCCGATATCCACAATCATGCTGCCGGAGGGCTCGGTGATGGGCAGGCCGGCGCCGATGGCCGCCATCATGGCCTGCTCGACCAGGAACACTTCGCTGGCCCGGGCGCGCATGGCGGAGTCCTGCACAGCGCGCTTTTCCACCTGAGTGATTTCCGCAGGCACACCGATGACGATCCGGGGATGCACAAAAGTCTTGCGGTTGTGCGCCTTATGGATGAAATAGTTCAGCATCTTCTCAGTGCTTTTGAAGTCTGCAATGACGCCGTCTTTCAGAGGGCGGATGGCGACGATGTTCCCGGGCGTGCGCCCCAGCATCTCCTTGGCTTCGCGCCCCACCGCCTCGACCGCTCCGCTGACATTGTTGATGGCCACGATGGAGGGTTCGTTAACCACAATGCCTCGGCCGCGGACGAAGACCAGGGTGTTGGCGGTACCAAGGTCGATGGCGAGGTCGGAAGAGAAAACACTGAACAAAGAACGCAAATTCATGGCGTCGTCGACTCCTGCCTGGAGGGGGCGGGGTGCCCGGAAGGGGTCATTCTATCATGACGGTCTCTCGGGTCGTATCCGTGTTTCTGCTCGTGCTGCGATGGCGACCCCTTTTTGCGGGAGGGGCACTCGGTGGCGTCGCGGCCGGCTGGCACAGGTCTCGCCGCCTCCACATCGAATCAGTGCCGGCAACTTCTGAAGGCCAGTCCTGCCTCGTCTTTTTTGGTTTCGCCCTAAATTGTGATATCGCCGCAAAGGCAATGGGCAGGCCCAGGGGGGTACAAACAGGCAATCCTCTCGACCTTTGTTAGGAACTCGATTAAGACCCAGACGGCAAAACACGCCGACGCGTGAGCTTGTCCAGCCGTCTCTCATTCCTGGGTGGCAGGCCGGCGCTTCAGCGTCGCGGCCTCCTCGGAAGAACGGGTTGCGGCCTGGCTCGTGTTTCCGGCAGCCGACCCAACAGGGGCCGTGGCAGTGGCTGCCATTTCGGATGACTTGTACTTGGGCTCGCTGACGTAACCCCTGACATCGCCCTTGCTGATGCTGTTGATGACCAGTTGCAGGGGCTGCGAATAACCCTCGGGATAAAACAGAACCGGCTCGTACAGGTTCACGTGCTTTTTGCTCACTTCCGAATCGTTCACGATCATCGCCAAGTCACAGTACTTGTGCTTGTCGTTGGATTTGCGCAACGAAATACTCATCGGCCCTTCTCGTGTAAATTCCTTGGACTTCTGAAGATTGAATTCGTAGTAGTTGCGTTCTCCTTTCCTCTCCAGCGCTACAAGCTCCTCATGGTTCTTTGCGATGGACCCATTCAAATTATCGCGGGTTGATTGCAGACTTCCCTCGAGGTCGGCACGGGTCTTCTGAACCGAGTCTTGCGTCTCCTGGATGATCCTTTGTTGATCAGCTAGCTCCTTTTGCTGTTGAGTCAACTCTGACTGCATCTGCTTGCGCCACGGCTCTTCGGACCGGTGCGCGCGAGCAACCGCGACGCGCTTTCGGGGATGACTCTGGACTTTTCCGGGTTGGGCGATGGGAGCTTGCTGCTCGGCCGGCGTTACAGCCGGTTGGGGTGCCGGAGCAGGCGTCGACGTCGCCGCCAGTGCGGGCACAGATTGTGCCGCAAGGAGTTTCTGCGACAGGCTCTGTATCTGGGCATGCTCGAGGTTAAGCTCCGCCGCTAGTTCATCACGACTGGCGGTTAGTTGCTTGAGGGAACGATGTTCCACGAAGGCGTAGACAAGAACCGCACACAAGCCCACCAGCACGAGACCGGTGATAATCCGGTGGCCTCGGCTGGACGACATGTACTCAATCGACCTTTCTTCTTTGACTGGTTTTTCTTCCATGTTTCTCCTCCCACGGCAAGTTCGCATAGCACTGATAGAAGTTGAGAGGAGCAAGTACTCTGCCAAAGGAGGACGTTATAACTGGTGTCGGCTCAAGGGCTCGACCTAAGGCGTGGAGACCAGTCGGAAATTGTTGAAGCCAAAACTACATAGATGGAGAAAAAACTGCTCGGTGGCGCTCATTCGGACTGCGGCCGCATCTCTTCCAGAGATCTGAGAGAAAGAGTCTGAAACGAATCTTGTGGCCGCCGCGGCGGTCCTGGGCAACCACCAGGGTCGCCTCTAGGGTTTTGGATTTGGCCGGACAGATTCCTCGAGGAGTTTGACCAGGGCGTGAAGGGTCTGATTGACGGGGGTTGGCACACCTAGTTCCGCACCCCGCCGGACCAGATAGCCGTTCAGAGAATCAATCTCGGTAGGCTTGCCGCGAGCGAGATCCTGAGCGGTCGAGGAGGTAGCGTTGGCCATGCTTTCAGAAATCTTCAGCACGGTTTCGACCATATCGACGTCCGGAAGCCGAACTCCGGCGGCACGTGCCACTTCGAGAGCCTCTTCGGTGACCTTGATCATCAACTCGCGCGTCCAGCGATTTCCCGCCGCGCGATGGTACTGAGCGCGGCCCAGAGCTGAAATCGCGTTGTAAGCGCAATTGATAATCATCTTCAACCAGAGTTCGCCCCGCACGTTGTTCGAGACACGGCAGGGAACGCCAGCGTGCTCGAAGAGCGACGCCAAGCGCTCCAGTTGGCGCCGGCGCTGCCCGTCATTGTGGGTGCGCCCCGGAAGATCCCCCAGGATGAGATCGCCTCGCCCGGAATGCTTCACCCGCCCCGGCGCAGTCATGGCGGCAGCGACATAAACGACGGCCGCAAAGGCATCAATTTTGGCTGCGGAGCGAATTCGCTCCACGTTGTCGACTCCGTTTTGAAGACTGATGACGGTGGCGTTCGGGGCGAGGTGCGGCGCGAGGGATTTCGCGGCCTCTTCCGTGTTCAGCGTCTTTACACAGAGAAGCACCACCTCTGCATCCTTTGCGGTGCCGATCTCCGTGGACGCCGAAACCGGAATGTGCTCTTGAAAATGCAAGCCGTCAATGAACAAGCCGTGGCGGGCGATGGCTCCCACGTGCAGAGGACGGCCAATCAAGGTCACCGGCGCGCCGGCGCGCGCCAGCATCCCACCAAAATAGCAACCCACCGCCCCCGCACCCAGCACGGCAAGGCGCGGCCAGTTTCCCTCCACTTATTATCGTCACCCCTCGAAGAGAAAGTCGGCAGTCGGCAGATGGGCAGATTGGCAGGTCGATCATGGGTCTGTCGGCAAGCAGTGCGGACTGCCCGATATTCTAACCCATTTGCTGCAGAAACCGAGTTGCGCTACCGCCCTGCTGTCCACCTGCCGACCTGGCTACCTGCCCATCTGCCCACCTGCCTACTGCCTTGCCCCATTTGGCTTAAAGCGATACCCGTCCGGATCTTTGCCGCGCACGCGCCGCCACCACACTTGAAAGGTCGGAACATTGATCGTAATGATGAACAGCTTCCGCAACTTGCCGGGCGGAGGTTGGAGCGGGCGCACGCCATGCCAGGAATGGTCGGTGCGCTGGAAAAGCAGGCTGCCATTTCCCCGCGGGTCGATTTCGGCGCCGACTTGCAGGTCATCAAAGGATGGAGCGGAATGAGGTTTGAAGCGCCGTTGATCGTCCAGAATCAGAATGTGCCCTCCCCAGCCCGCCTCCCAATCTGCATCCGTATTGAAATAGAAGATGTGCGTGGCCAGTTTGCGGCGCGCGTCGCAGTGGGGCGAGACGGCGCACCCTTGCCAGGCAAAGTACCACTCCATAGTCAGGATCAGACGGTTCCCGATCTCCGGACCGAACATCCGGCCGAGAAACGACATGTAGGCTTCGCCGTGGAGCTCCGCGATGAAGTCCTTCCATGGTTCCGCCATGGTGAGGCCGGGCAGGTAATGCAAAAGATAACGGTCATGGCTGCCCTGGCCATAGGCCCGCTTCTTGCCAACCTGGCGTTCGAATAGCGAGACATCCGGAAGGGTTTCACGCAAGCGCTCGAAACCCTCGGGGGTCAACGTGTTCTGGATATTGACCCAGGGGTAGGGTTGCTGTTGTTGGAATATCTCAGGGCGGACTGCCTTTATAGAGGTCTGGTTCAAGTACTCCATAATCCTCCCTCGTACTTGTCAGTGGCCCGTCACCTTTAGGGCTTTACAACCGCTGGATGGGCCCTCCCTATGCCATCTCTTGCTGGATTTGAATTTCGGCTTGCTTGGGCGACATGAAATAGACCAGATTACATCTCAGAAGTCAAGCATGACTCGGCCCAGAGCGCATCAGCTTGATGGAGCGGCGATCCCCACGCAAGTCGGGATCGCCGTTTGGCGGTTTAAAGTTACCTCTACGTCAAACGGCAGCAAGCCTGGGGTTCATGACAATTCGACCCCTCACCTGGCCGCTCGTCACCGGCACGGTTTATGTGAGCTTCCCAAAGGCAGGACGCTTATCTATAGACCTCCAGCGTACGTATTACATCGAGCAGATCATCACCGGAAACAACTTCGGCGCGAACTTGCTTACGATTCGCTGGACGCGCAACTTCTAGGACGATTTCTTGGCTTCCTTATACCCTTCCAAGGAATGGTTATGTTCCTTGTAATACTTGCCCATGTCCGTTAACTCTTTGGGATTTCCCTTGACATGGCAGTCCACGCACTTCTTTCCCTCTTTCTTGGCATACTCCGGCTTGGCGTGGCCAAGCGGTACGATCACGGCGCAGAACGCGGCGATAACAAGAATCCCCAGAACCTTCTTCATTAAACACCCCCCTTTGGAGTTTTCGAAGCCCGATCACAAAGCGGCTATTCTCTTACAGACGTCCTAGAAGAATCAAATTTGTCACCACCAAGGCACCAAGTCACAAAGAAAAATATTCACTCAGGCCTTGCTTGGCGTCCTGGTGCCGTGGTGGTGATCATTCCCGTCTATTGCCCTCCCTGGAGTTCTTGCAGAATCTTGGGATTGGCTTCGTCCATGGCCAGCAGGTTGTGGCAACTGTTGCAATCCTGCGTGATAACCTGGCCGTCCTTCGACTTGTGGTCTCCGTCGTGGCACCGGAAGCAGCCTGGAAAATCCATGTGACCCAGGTTATTGGCATACGTTCCCCAGGTGACGTTCATTTCCGGGAAGACGTTGCTCTCGTAAATGGAGACCAGGGTCTTGGCAGCTTCCTCAACTTCGGAGCGCTTAGTGTTGTAAAGGGCAAAATAGTTGTTGCGGTAATACGCCCGCAGGTTATCCGGAATCTGCGTCTCCGCCGCAAGACGGTTCGCATAGTTCTGCTTGAGCAGCCCAATCGCGACCTTGTGTATAAACGGAAGCGACGGACTGATGCGCACCGCGGCCATCTCGGAGTTCACGGCATCTTCCGGCAGATGGAACGTGTGGCTGGGCCGGTTGTGACAGTCCATGCAATCCATGAGACGCCGTTCGCCATGGGCCAGTAGCTCCGGCTTCGGCGGAGTTCCCGCGGACACAAACTGCGTGTATGTTCCATCCGCGTTGCGGTGTTCGACCCAGGGAATGACCTGCCGCTTCTCGTCGGATGCAATGTAATTGATAAGCCCCAAATGCCATCCGTGAATACCGGTGTATTTCAGCCCCGGGCTGAGTCCGCCAATATGCATCAGGAGCACGCTGGTGGTGGGGGAATTCTTCTCATCATCCCCGAATTTCGTTTTGACGAGGAGCTTGTCGCCAGAGAACTTCGCGGGCCAGTGGCATTGGTCGCAGGTTTGCTCTGCCGGACGCAGATTGTGTATGGGGACGGGGATGGGGCGCGGGTAGAGATTGAGCGTCACCGCCAGGACTTGATAGGTCCCCGAGATTTTCGAGCGCACGAACCACGGCGCTCCCGGTCCAATGTGGCATTCGACGCAAGCCACATGGGAGTGCGGCGAGTTCAGGTACGCGGTGTACTCTGGCTGCATCACGGTGTGGCAAGTGGCCCCGCAAAAGCTCACCGAATCCATATAGACGACTCCCCGGTAGCTGGCGAGCACGAACAGAGGCACGTTGATCGCGCTCATCATGACCACGAAGGTTGCGGTGCGCCGAAATTCCTCGCCTGAAAAAGAAACCAAAGGATATTCCTGGGGAAGGGTACCCAGGCGGCGCTGCTGGCGGAACTCCCGGTATATGCCGATGGGAATCAGGATGAGTCCCAGGACAAAAGCCCCGGGCAAAACCAGAAATACGATGATGCCCAAATAGGGATTGAAGGAATAACCCAGGACCTGCGAAAGAAACGTGAAGATTAAGGTGATTGCCGACGTGGTCGCCAGCACCACTCCAATGCGGCTGATCCAGTTCTGGCTCAGGTAAACGACAGGGCGTATTAGCCGGCGAAGTTGCCCCCCGCTGCCACCTCCAGGTTCACCAGGAGCCTTTCCGCTCTTATCCCTACCATCGGTCTCCGTCAAGCGACAGACCTCCTCGCCGGCGCGGTTCCTCCGTGGCAGACGCTTGCCGAACCGCTCCGTTTCTCAACTGAGTTTGCCGGGATGGAATCCATTATGTTTACTGACAACCCCGGGCACGAATCTCCACAGCGCCGACATTATATTACTTTCGCAGGGCGTGGCGCACGAGCAAAAAGAGCAGTGCAGGCGGCTCGTTTGCTGCGGTATAAGCGTCTCGGCCGCGTTCGACAGCGCGATCCTCGAGCCTCAGCACGCGAAACACCGGCGCGACAGCTTTCCAGCGAACCGCTCCCCGCGGGAGCATTGGTGTATACTCACTCAGGCCATGAGCTCCCAAGCGGGGGTTTGAGGCTCAAACCTCGAAAGGATTGCAAAAGCCATGAATCGCACCCTCCTTTTTAGCATGTTGCTTTTCCTCGTGGCGCCGATGGTTCTCGCTCAGACACCGCAGCGCCCTCAGCCCCCGCCGCCAGTGGTTTCGCCGGAGGTAGGGCCTGACAATCGCGTTACGTTCCGCTTCCGCGATCCCAATGCCAAGGAGGTCTTGCTGGCCCGCGAGGGGGCAGAACCGGTGCCCATGCAGAAGGACCAAGAAGGGGTTTGGAGTGTCACCACTGACCCGCTGGAGCCGGATTTCTACGGGTACTCGTATGTGGCCGACGGCGTCCACTTGATCGACCCTTCAAACCACCTGATGAAGCCCAACCTCCTCGGCCCCCAGAGTGTGGTGCACGTTCCCGGACCCGCTTCGTTGCCCTGGGAGGTCAATGACGTTCCGCACGGCGTAATCCACCATCATTTCTATCATTCGGCGATCATTGGCGACAATCGGGACTATTACGTCTATACGCCGCCGGGCTACAATCCCACCGGGCAGGATTCCTATCCCACGCTCTACCTCTTACACGGATTCAGCGACGACGCGAGCGCCTGGACCGCCGTTGGGTACGCGAACGTGATTCTTGACAACCTGATTGCGCAGGGGAAGGTCAAGCCGATGATTATCGTGATGCCTCTCGGCTACGGCGCACCGGAGATCGTCTCTCACAGCGCTGGGGCATTTCACGATCCCAGTCTCCGCCAACGAAACTACCAGAGGTTTCGCGAGGCTCTGGCCAACGAAGTCATGCCCCAGGTGGAAGCGTCCTATCGGGTGGTGAAGGACCGCAATTCTCGAGCCATCGCGGGCCTCTCCATGGGAGGCGCGGAGTCTCTTCTCACCGGACTGAATACTCTCAACGACTTCGCATGGATCGGGGCGTTTAGCTCGGGCGGGGTTCCTGACGATTTCCAGAAGGACTTTCCGGGACTCGATTCCAGTGTCAATGCGCAACTCCGATTGCTGTGGATTGCTTGCGGCACCGAGGATCACCTCATCGAAATGAACCGCAAGTTCCGTGACTGGCTCAAGTCGAAGGGAATTCAGCACACCGACATCGAAACGCCGGGCGCGCACTCCTGGATGGTGTGGCGGCGCAATCTGGCTGCCTTCGCACCGCTCTTATTCCGATGACAGCTTCGCCGGTGGCACTCTATTCTGAAAGTCTCGTTAGGGTGATGCCCGCCGTTCGACGTTAACAAGGGGCCCGCCATGTCAAATCGCTTCCAGGCTCTTCTTCCGGCATTGATTCTCGGTTCTGTTTCAATCCTTCCCGGCTGCGGAGGCGGCGGGGGCATGTCCTCGCCCGCTCCGCAACCGATTGGAGCGAGTCTCTCCGCGAGTTCGTTGATCATTTACCAGGACGGCACATCAGGGACCGTCAACGTGACCATTACGCGCCCGGCCGGCGATGCGAACGCTGTCACACTTACGGTGTCGCCTGCTCTCAGTGCGATGAACGTGAGCGTCCAATCGCCAGGCACCGGTAACAGCGGCTCAGTCAACTTTTCGACCGGCGGCCCGGTTCCTCTCCCAGGCCAGGGCATTGCTGCCACCGCTTCCACGCCTTCGGGGACCTATAACCTCACCGTTACGGCGAGCGACGGGACAACCACCGCCAGCGCAACGTTGGCATTAACAGTCGGCGTCGCCGCCGTTGTGGCAGACGCCGTCGATTCCACCCTGGGCGTCAAAGGCCGGTTGCAGGAGGCCATGTCCACATCCTTTCAACTGGCATCGTGGGCCGATCAGTTCTTCGTGCAATTCCCCTCCGCCACAACTCCGCTGGGAACTCTCCTGCCCCACCATATCCGCATGCAGGTGCTCGAGCGGGACATCCCGGAAACCGCCGCGGGAGTTTGGGATTTCTCCTATCCCGACGCCATCATCAATCCCATCATGAGCGTCACCGACCATAGCCCGGAATACCAAATCGCCAAGGCCCCCGCCTACATGTATGACTCGTCGGGCAATCTTCTCGACCCCACCTTCAACGCCTTCGGCGCCTATGCTGCGGACTTGGTGAGATATTACAACACCGCGGCCGGGATTACGGACGCGACCTCCTGCAACAAGAGCCCGTGTTTCTCCACGCCGCCCAACGGTGTAGGTCGCGTGGACTACTGGGGCATCTACAACGAACCGAACATTAACGACGAATTCAATGACAGCAACGAGCCCGACTCACCGGGCCCGCAAAACTACGTGAACATGTACAACGTGGTGGTACCCCAGATGCAAGCGGTGGATAGCACCATCAAATTCGTTGCCGTCGAGTTGGCGGATTTCGGCAGCGAGGCCAGCAACTACATCCCCACCTTCGTCCAGAACGTGACGGCGCGCGTGGACGTCCTCGCCACGCACTTCTACGCCACCTGCAACCAGGCCGACACCGATCAGACGCTCTTCGACGCGGTCACTCAGTTTGTCCCACACATTCAATACCTCTATTCCCAGCTCCAGACCAGGCCAGCGCTTTCGGGCGTGCCCGTGTGGATGACCGAAAACAACGTCAATGCCGACTACGACAAGGGGGGAGGCATCAGCGCCTGCAACGGCACCCCGTTCGTTCTGGACCAGCGCGGCTCGAGCGCTTTCTTCGCCGCCTGGCGGCCGACGGTCTTTTCCATGTTCGGCAAGGTGGGACTGCAAGCGCTGTATCACTGGGACTTCGCTGCCGACGCTCAGTACGGCGAGATCAACGCTTCGAACACGGCGCTCCAACTCGGCTATTGGGTGGATTATTGGCTGGGCCAGTATTTCCCCTCCAACCCGGACCTCACCCCAACCGGAGCCGAGATCCTGCAACTGGGCGTCAGTGAAAACTCGAGCGTGGAAACCCTGGCGATAAAGAACGGTGATGGCAGCGTGGTGGTGATGGTCGCCGATCACGCCGTCCAATCGAGCACAGACAATAATGGGCCTGGCGATCCGCGCGTAGTGGCAATTGACCTTTCAAGCCTCGGAACATTTTCCTCTGCCTCGTTGCTCACCATTGATAAGAACACGAATGTCGCCACCGGACCCACCGCCACACCGGTTACCCCTGCGGCACAAATGACAATTCAGTGGGCAGGCTATGGCGTGGCGTTCTTGAAATTCATGCCCTAATGAACCCCGAAGAAGTCTGCGCGAAAAAGCCTGTCATTCCGAATGGTCATGTGTCTTCGACCCACCCAAAGGAATGAATGCATTGAAACGTTTTTACACCGACTCTGATGGGGCGGGGATGACAGCGCTATTTCTTGAGGTCTGCGGCGGCGCGTTGGTACGCCGCCTCGAGGTTCTTCATTGCTGCCTCGAGGTTCGGCCTCATGTCGCGCCAGGCTTGCTGGCTGGTAGTTTTGAGCTTTTCAAGTTGCTGTTGGACGCTCGCTCGCTGCCGATCCAAGTCGGCGATCTGCCGGTCAAACTCCTTTCGGGCCTCACCGCTTTGCTTGCTGGCTTTGGCGTTTAAGGCATCGATTTTGCGTTTGAGCTCCCGGAGCTTTGCTTCGGCTTTTTCCTGATAGCTATCTCTTTGCTGGCTGGCGGTTGCGTGCTCTCCGCTTTTCTGTTGCGCGGACGCTGCTTCCTGGCAACAGCACGGAATAGACGTCAACGCGACCAAGGCCAGAAGAAGTGACAGCCTTTTCATAATCCTTGCCTCCTTCTATCCGCACGGCCGTGGTGCAGTTTGACGTAGAGGCGGCTTTACGCCGCCATCTGGCGAGGTAAACTCGCCGCTACAACGTCAAACTGCACCACGGGGAATGTGCAATATTCGTTCCAGAAAGAGTATAAATCAAATAAGTCCAATCGGGTTCGAGAGGAAGCGCCCGGCCCGAAGCGCCAGCACCGCCGGTGCTAAGGTCGATTTTTCCAAGTGCGCGTAAGAATGCGCCCCCCTTCGAGAGCCCATGATGACCACAACAGGGCTCTCCTTGCCCATTGTTTATCTGCTTTGGGCGTCGGTCGTCATCGCGCTCTTCCCGCTTTGCCGGTGGTTTGCGGGTATGAAGCAGCGCCGCGGCGACGCCTGGCTAAGCTACCTCTGACGTCCATCTCACCACCAAGCCACCAAGGCACAAAGCAAAGAGATATTTGAGCAGGAAGGAGTATTCCTTGGTGTCTTTGCGCCTTGGTGGTTCACCGCTCGTCGGAAGCGCGGATAAAAGACACACCTTTGGCTTCTGGGCCGGCGGAGATGATGGCGACGCCTAAGCAGAGCACCACCACGGCGAGGCTTCCCATGGATATTGAGTAGCTGAAGTGTTCGCCGAGCACGGCCTCGAGGTAGCCAATCGACGAGGCAATCAGTACTCCGAGCTGGTAGGCGAAGCCGGGGAAGAATCCCCGAAGCTGCGGCGGCGACAGCTCATTGATGTGCGCCGGAATCACGCCCCAGGCGCCTTGCACCATAAACTGCATGATGAACGCCCCCAAGATGATCAGAGGTTTGCTCGGCGCCATGATCCATAAAGGCACGGCGGCCAGACCGAGCGATTCCGCCCAGACCATCGCACGCCGCCTCCCCTTGCGGTCGGAGAAGTGCCCAAAGGTGAGGCCGCCCAGAATTGCGCCCAGCATCGAGAGGCCGGTAATCAGCGCCGTGGCGTTGACACCGAAGTGGCGCTGGCGTTGCAGGAAGGTGGGGTACAAATCCTGGGTGCCGTGCGAGATGAAATTCATGGCCGCCATCAGGGCAACCAGATAGAAGAACAGCCGCGAGTTCTTGAAAATGGCGCGCCGGTAGGTGGACCAGTCGGTGCGCGACTCTCGCCACGCCTGAGGATCTTCGACGCGCAGGCAAATCAGCATGGTCAGCAATCCCGGCGCGGCCCCCACGAAGAACATGGCGCGCCAACCCCAGCGCGAAAAGACGGTATAGTAGGCGATGGCGGCCAGCACGTTGCCGAGCGCGTAACCCTCCTGGAGCAGCCCGGAAAGAATGCCTCTCCACTTGGGTGGCGCCGACTCCATGGCAAGCGATGCGCCCACGCCCCAGTTGCCGCCCATGCCGATTCCATAGAGCAGACGGAGCAGAAAGAATTCCGTGTAGTTCTGCGCCAGCCCGGACATCACCTCCATCAGAGTGAAAAACGCGACGTTGGCCAGAAGCACGAGGCGCCGGCCGTAACGATCGGCCAACAGTCCGAAAACGAAAGCGCCCACCGGGCGCATCGCCAGCGTGATGGTGAGAGTCAAGGCGAGGGCAGGGATGGAGCGGCCAAAGTTCTTGGTCACGGCGGAGAGAACGAACACCACCACGAAGAAGTCAAAGGCGTCGAGCGTCCAGCCCAGAAATCCGGCCGCGACAGCGTAGCGGGCGTCGCTGCGGCTGTCCTGGAGATGCATCGTGTCTCACCACCCAGTCACGAGGACATCAAGCGAGCTAAAGCCTTCGACATTCTACAACAGCTCCGCCATGAAGCAGCGTGGCCGGCGAGTGGGGACCTGCGGATTGGGCGGGCCATGGGCCGCCCGCGGCCGGAATTGACCCCATGGCTAGCCTTTATATGTAGGCTCTGAAGCTTGGGCCTCCGCCGGCCAGGATGATTGCCGTCATCCCGCGCCGCCGCGGCGGCCAGGAAGTTGTCCAGCTTTTGAAGAAAAACCGGGTCGTCGAAATCCGGCTCCCACAGGGGGCCGTCCGGGGTGATTTTCCCTTCACCGATGAGGTGGTGTCCCCCGACTCCTGCCTGTTCCACCCGGCGGGGCGTGGCGTAGGGCTCTGTCCTCCTCGTGCAACGCGGGAGTTGTAAGACGCAGGAAAACTCTGGATTCCATCCGTACATTTAGCACTCACCATGGGGTTCATTTTTGCACGCTGTAAAATGTGAAATCCTTTGTTTTCAATGACTCCTTGGCTTTGTTTCCGTGATTTTGTGTTTTCTCCGGCTTCTCGGGGTTCCCTTTGCGGGTCGATTTCCGTCCCTGCCGCACTCCGTCGGAGCGGTCCCGGCGCGATCATGCTCGTGGTGTTCGAAAGTTTACTCTTGGCGCTAAATGCGAGCATTTGGCCCTCAAAATTGGGTTCGTTTTCGCACTTTGTAAAGTGTGTCATCCTTTGTTTTCAACGACTCCTTGGCTTTGTTTCCACGATTCTTGTGTTTTCCAGCATTGCGGTGGATTTCGGAACCCGCTCCGCCTCCGAGCCATCCCCCATTTCCCGGAACGACCCCCCCGCCTGCACAGGCACTTGGTGGGAGAGTTCACTTTTTGGGTTTAATCTGCGCATTTGACGCTCAAAGTCCGGTTCGTTTTGGGTTCGTTTTCGCACTTTCTAAAGTGTGTCATCCTTTGTTTTCAATGACTTCTTAGCTTCGTTTCCACGATTTTGTGTTTTTTTCGGAATTCTGCCTCCCCGATCATTCGCTGCGTTCCGGAGTCGAGAAGTCGAGAAGCGGCCAACGGCCTGCCGGCCGACAGCCTGAGAATTGCGGTCAATTCTTGGTTTTGCACTTCTCAGCTCCTTAGCCCCGCGACTCCGCGACTTTTTGACTCCTGGACCTCTTGACCACGACGGATTCAACATCACGTGCCGGGCGGAGAGTGACAGGAAACAGGGCGCAGGCACGACGGGCAGGGAGGAGAAAACGCAGGAAGGCTTGGCAGCATAACGTATCCGGCAGGGCCTAAATGTCTGCCCGTCGTACAAGACAATTCTAGCCTATGATTTCCCGTTTGTCAAGAGAAAAATGCACCGATGTCCGGCAGGGTGAAGAGGGCCCCTCGGCCCCTGCCAGCCGCTCTCGCCGACCGCATTCCTCACGCACGCTTCGGGCTCCCGTGCCCTTGGAGAAGCGTTCCAGCCCCTTGCGAGGCCATCATGCCGCTGGATGCCCACTAATCGAGTTCCCCCCGGATTTGCGACGATCCGTTCAGGATGTAAAATAGAATGTTGACGCGGGTTTCAGGGCGCGCTTTAGCATACGGAACATAAATCGAGATTCTCATACTCGCGAGGCGCAATTCACAGCGATGGACCTTCCGGGGGTACAGGGAGTCGGATCGAGGACAATGGCGAATATGAGCAGATTGTCTAATAAAGTGGCAATAGTGACGGGCGCATCCAAAGGTATAGGCGGCGGGATTGCAACGGCCTTGGGAGCTGCGGGCGCGCGCGTGGCCGTGAACTATTCCTCCGACCGGGAAGGCGCCGAACGTGTGGTTCGGGCGATCACCGACAGCGGGGGCGAGGCGATCGCGGTCGGGGCCGACGTGTCCAAGGCCGCCGATGTCGCGCGGCTATTCAAAGAAGTGGATTCTGCGTTCGGAAGACTGGACGTCTTGGTCAACAACGCCGGGGTATTCCGCTTCGGCGCCTTCGCGGAGATCACCGAAGAGAGCTTTCACCTCCACTACAACATCAACGTTCTGGGGGTGATTCTCACCGTGCAGGAGTCGATCAAGCGGTTCGGCGCTGACGGCGGGAGCATCATCAACCTAAGCTCGATCGTCGGCTCGCATCCCGTGCCGGGAGCCCTGCTGTACGCCTCCACGAAAGGCGCCATCGAAACGCTGACCAGGGGATTGGCGCTCGAACTAGCGCCGCGCAAGATACGCGTCAACGCCATCGCTCCCGGTCATACAGAAACCGAAGGCAATGTGGCCGCGGGGACCTTTGAGGGTGGCGCCGGCGTCGCCCTGGCGGCCAAGACGCCGCTCGGCCGGCTCGGTCGCGTCACGGATATCGCCCCCCTGGCGGTGTTCCTAGCATCAGACGAATCAGCCTGGATCACCGGAGAGGTCATTCGTGCCGCAGGCGGCCTCGTTGTGGCCACCTGAACGCAATGTGCTGACCCCTCAATAACACATTCGGGTGAACGCGGTCAGCGCAATACAGATCGAACTTCACTCCTCTTGGAGGTCAGACCACCAACCGAAGAGCCGGGAAATCCGCCTGTCCGGTTCGGAGGGAGCGGGAGCGCACGCTCTCCCCACCCCTATCAGCATGCGCTACGTGGTATGATGAATGGCGATGGAAAAACTTCTGGAAAAGGCGGTTTCCGAGGCCTCAAAGCTCCCTGAAAGCGAGCAGGAAGCCCTGGGCGCGTGGTTACTCGCAGAGATAGAGTCCGAGCGCCGATGGAGTGATCTCTTCGAAAGACCAGGCACCGTTATGGAGCGAATGGCGGACGAGGCTCTGGATGAGCACGCCCGTGGTCTGACGACGCCGCTCGATCCTGACCAATTGTGAATTCGCACGTCACCCAGGGCTTTCGGAAGCTGATGGCCGCGCTTCATGAGGAGTACAAGAGGAGCGGCGCGCTCATTCGCCTGCCACCCACGAACATGCCCTGGGGCACGAGAGAAATAAATGTGGAAGATCCGGACGGTCATCTCGGCGGCTTCAGGACTGTCTTCGGCGATGTAATCCCAAATGGCGTTAATGTCGCTTTCAGCTTCGGGGTGGAAATCATAGGCTCTCATTGCGGGTCGCGCGGTCGGCCGCGCTCTTGGCCCGAAGCCGGGCGATCACTTCATCGCCGGGGGCAGGCTTTACCCTGCCGCTTTCGAGCGGTCATTTCCCGATGTCGTGCCGCGCAGGTGGGCCCTGTGCGCCCATCTGCGCACTACCTACTGGCTTTGCCGCCCATGACATGGTAAAAATAGATCATGAAGACGATCCATGCAGTCTATGAAAGCGGCGTATTCCGGCCGCTCGAAACGGTCGAACTGCCGGAGCGGACCGAGGTGGAGTTTGAGCCACGCCCGGTTGCGCAAGCGCAAGATCGCAACCGCCAACTGGACGGCATTTACGCCATTTTGGGCGAGCGCTACCAATCCGGCGAATCCGATGTGGCTGCCCGCCAAGATGAGCACCAGCCATGACTGTCTTTCTGGACACGGTGGGTCAGTTACATTTACCAACGACGGGCACTTCCGGGCGGCCGGATTTGAGACGCTGTTTTGAGACGGGTATGAGCATCTACGCAACTCAGCTTGTTGCAGCTCGTACCCTCCTGGAAGCGGCACGTGATCCTTCGACAAGCCTGTATGTCAACGGCGTTCGACGTATCTACACCTTCAACCCTGGGGATTTTCAAGTCTTTGCGGAATTAACCGTGGTGGCGCCCACCTAGCGGGCGGTACCACGGGGGGGACAAGAAACGGTACCTGACACCCTTCTCCGCCTCTCCGAACCGACCCTATCCGCATCCCTTGAACTTAGATACATACCACCTGGGCACTACAAAGCGGATTATACCTTCGCGCCCTGCCGACTCCCCACCCAGAATGGAAATGCGGTAGTACCCGCCCCCCAGCACCGCTAGAATCTTTGCAGTACACCCAGGCTCAACATAGAAGCCTTTGCCCTCACTCCGAAGTTGATCTGTGTCCTCGAATCGCTGGTCGTTCATGGAGTCACAGTCAACGGCAATCAAGACCCGGCGGTCGAAATCGATAACATCACCGACGGCATAATATTCTGCCACGGGCGTCTGAGTATGCTGTGAAGACCCAGGCGGCGATTGACGCGGTCGACTCAGCCTGACTACACACCCATCGAGGGCCACGAAAAAGTAGTCTCCTACCACGTGCTTGGAGGACGTGCAGATTGCTTCTAGCGCTGCGGGCTTTGAGAAATCTAGGTCGTCCATGTGATTCCTCAAAACGCTAAGGAACGCGACCCTATCATGCCCCCTTAGCTTTATGAGAACCTGGGTCGGGTCTCCTGGATAAGGGCCCGCCTCCCCGACCTCGAAAGTCCCAGATGTGAAGACAGGACTGCCGAACGAGGCACTGCTACTGATTCCGGTGTACTCAGTCCAATGGTCGTCGAAAAGCGCATCTATCCCGATGCCTATGTAGTCTCGACCCCTTAGCTGCATACCGGCGGTTATCTCGGCCTCCGTAAGGCGCACGGCATCGCTTAAGCCAGCCGTACATGCGTCGTAGGGCTGTCCCTTAAGCATTGTCATGCATCCTGAGAATGGCGAGAAATCCTCGAAGTTCTCAAACTTTCGCCAGCGGACAACTGACTTACCTAGCTCACACGCATCAATTTCCTTACCACGTACATTGACGCTGCAGTTAGCAGGGGTAGTGCCGGCGGAAAGCACTCCACTAGGCCAATTGTGGCTATCAGTCGTTGGCTTGATGGAAGAAGAGAGAGCGAGAGCTTCGGAAAACCGACGTATGCGCTCATCAAGGTTCTTGTCACTCTCGTAGACGACAACGGTCAGGATGATCAGCCCCGATAGACTTATCGCAACTAGCACCTTCAAACCCTTCATCTATTCACCCACGCCACCTAACAATGAGGGGAGAGTTTCTAATCCCAGCAATTCGCTGGCCCAGTTCACGGCCAACGGCAGCTCTACGAAACCTGGTTTGACGCCAGTGCGCCGACCACGTTCATAGAACTCAGGAAGTGCTTGCGGACGGAATTTTGGTCCCCCCCCAGGCGGGTGGGGCCATGAGGAGGTAGACTTTCGGTCTGTCACCACCCAGGTGGGAAAGAAAGTCGAACACTTCCAATTGCTTTTGCTCCATGGGTGCATCCACCTTCGTTTCAATGAGGAGCAGGGCTTGATTGGAGTTCACGCGAAGGTCAGGGATAGCGGGGCAACCTTCGAAGCGCGCCATTACGTAAACCTTAAAGGGAGTTGCGACCACTTCGCCGAAGTGACCATCCGGTTCCAACTGCTCGCGCCACCATATTGGCAGCTCCTTGAGCTTTTCCGGCGTCTGCCTCGCCTTAAGTAAGCCAAGAGCTATGAGGCTAGTCCAGAAGCTTTCGTGGTGCGGCCGAAAAGCCTTAGGGTCATCATCCCTTTTAAAGGGCCGGTTATGCTCATTGGTAGCCATGGAATTTCTCTCCCTCTGGTCTTTGCAAACTGACAGTCCGGCAGGAGGTGCTGGAGGCTCCTAGATCTTGCCCCTCGTTCTCAGTCCTTCCTCGACCGTTGGAGGGACCTACCGTCTTGACATCACTTCCCGTCTGACGACCAGCGTTGTTCCCAGATTTGTCTCGCCGCAAGCTTAGACGCGTAGGACGCCTAAAGTCCACGCATTTTTTGAAATCCCTGCATCCATCGCGATGCTCCTGAGGCTTGACGAGTCGCAGTTGCATTGGTGTAACGACAACGAAGCTCCCTCCGATTCGAAAGGTAGCGCGTAGCGCCGATTTTGCGGTCCGCGTCTTTTGGGTCGCCAGCATGTCCACAGTGTCGTCGTACATCGCCGTGCCGAAGTCACGGCGCCCTGTTCTGTTGGCGAGGTATTTCTCCATGACGGTACGCCCAGAGGATGCGAGCACGCGCGTTGAGGAATCCGTCAGCCGACGGACGCTCTGAGCATCGACCGGGTGAGAATCCCCGCCGATTCCGCCACACGGCTTTAACCGCGACGTCCTTGCCGTTAGGGTTAGAGACGCGGACCGCAAAGTCGGCGGTCCGCGCTACATGCTTATCGACAGAGCAGACCAAACTCGCAAACATCCGTGAATTTGGGGGCACACCAAATCCCAAGCTGCAACATCCAAACATACATACCTGGAATTGGGGAATGCGGGCCCTAGTTATTTGATTTGTGTCGATAGGACGATTACTCCGAGCAAGTAAATCAGAGAGGAGAATGTGATGCAAACACCTCAAATTGGCTACTTTACTGCTTACCGCAGCCTGAAGCTGACGCGCGATGCCCAAGGTGTCCTGGTGGTCGAATTTCACAGCAACGGCGGGCCGCTCACTTTCACGGCGCAAGCTCACACGGAGGTTGTCGATGCCTTTTACCGCATTTCGCAGGATCGAGCGAACAAGATCGTTATCCTAACGGGCGCAGGTGGAGAGTTCATTACCGGTGTCGATTGGCCATCTTTCGGCAACGTCGCAGATCCCGGCGTTTGGAGCCAGGTTCACGACGAAGGCGTCCAGGTTTTGGAAAACATTGCCAACATCCGGGTGCCGGTCATCGCAGCTATCGAGGGACGCGCCCACGTGCACTCAGAGTACGTGCTACTTGCCAACGTGATCGTGGCGGCCGAGGGTGCGACCTTCCAGGATGTGGCCCACTTCGCCGCGGGCGTTGTGCCCGGTGACGGAATCTTTACCACGTGGAGTTATCGCGCTGGAGCAGGGCGAGCGGAGGCGTTCCTGCTCAACCCACAGCCCCTGACGGCGCGTACCGCTTATGAATGGGGAGTGGTTGCCGAAGTTGTGCCGAACGGCAAGGCACTCAGCCGTGCGCGGGAATTGGCCGAGCTGTACCTGAAGGCTCCGGAAGTGACGCGCCGCGACACGCGAGTGCACTTCATCCAACCGCTGAAGGAGCGCATCGTGCGAGAAGTTGGCTATGGACTGTCGCTGGAAGGCGCGTCGGCGGCCGATCTCGTCAAGTCAATGCAAGCCAAGAGTGAACCTGTCGCTCAGAAAGGAAAATTTGCCTAATGCCTGGAGGTGGGTGATGCCTGATATCGAACGCTACGAAATGCTCGTTATCGGAAGTGGAGAGGCGGGAAAGCAGTTGACCTGGACCCTGGCCCAAGCGGGCCACCGAACTGCCGTGGTAGAGCGGAAATACATCGGTGGCTCGTGTCCGAACATTGCCTGCTTGCCCAGCAAGAATGTGATTCGCAGCGCCAAAGCCCACTGGTTCGCCCGGCGCGGCGCGGAATATGGGATCCAAACAGGTCCAGTGTCTACGGATATGAAGGGCGTCCTGGCGCGCAAGCGAAAGATGGTGGAAGGCGAGGTGCAGTTTCATCTCGATCGCTTCAAGGCTACGGGAGCGGAACTTATTCGAGGAGAAGCCCGGTTCGTGGCTCCGAAGAAAGTTGAGGTGCAGCTAAACGGCGGAGGCCGGCGGACGATCACCGGCGAGGGGGTATTTCTTGACCTGGGATCGCGCGCCGCCATGCCGGAGATTCCGGGCCTTTCGGCCGCCAAGCCGATGACGCACGTGGAAGCGCTCGATCTCGACCGATTGCCGGAACACGTGATCGTGCTGGGTGCAGGGTATGTTGGCCTGGAACTCGCGCAGGCCCTGCGCCGCTTCGGGTCCGCGGTGACCGTTATCGAGCACGGCCGGCAAATTGCCGGTAAGGAAGATTCCGACGTCGCGCAAGCACTTCTGGAGAATTTCAAGAGCGAGGGAGTTGAAGTGCTGCTGGAGACCAAGGCGCGCGAAGTCGAGGGACTCTCCGGCAAGCAGATCCGCATCCGTGCCGAAAACCATCACGGCGACCAGACGATCGAGGGAAGCGATCTGCTGGTGGCTGCCGGACGAACGCCGAACACGCGGGGAATCGGTCTCGAAGCGGCGGGAGTTGAACTGGACGAGCGCGGGTACATCAAAGTCAACGAGCGATTGGAGACCACCGCGGCGGGCGTTTGGGCCATGGGCGATTGCGCGGGCAGCCCGCAGTTCACGCACGTCGCGTTTGACGATTTCCGGGTGGTCCGCGACAACCTGACCGGAGGCAACCGTACCACCCGCGACCGGCTCATGCCGTTCTGCATGTTCACGGATCCCGAACTCGCGCGAGTCGGGTTGAACGAATCGGAAGCGAAAAGGCAGGGCATCGGATATCGCCTAGCGAAGTTACCTATGGCTGCCGTATTGCGCGCCGTCACTCTTTCCGAAACCCGTGGCTTTGTGAAAATCCTCATTGACGCGCGAGGCGACCGCATCCTGGGATTCACGGCGCTGGGCGTTGAAGGGAGCGAAATGATGGCAGCCGTTCAGACGGCAATGCTCGGCGGGTTGCCATACGCGGTGCTGCGCGATGCGATTTTCACGCATCCCACGGCTGCGGAAGGCTTAAACTCCTTGCTGGCGAGTGTCCCCGCAAGAGCCCTGCAAGAGTCAGCCTAGAGCATTTTTAATTTAAGTGTATACATTTATGTGCGATAATGCCTCTGCCTGCAGCGGGGAGGCAAAGGGTGCAATCCTATTCACAAGATTTGCGGGATCGGGTGTTATGGGCATTGGATCGCGGCGAACGTCCGACGGCGATTGCGCGGCGGCTGGAAGTCAGTCGCGTCTGGGTTTACCAGGTGCGAGGTCGGGAGCAGAAGACCGGACAACGCAGCAGTTTTCAGATTGGCGGCCATCGCCGTTCGCGGATCGCGGAGCTGGAGCCCGTGCTGCGCGCCTGGATCGAACAAGCGCCGGGGCTGAGCTTGGCCGAGTTAGGTGAACGCCTCGCCGAGCAGGGCATCTCGATCAAGATCGGTGCCTTGTGGCATCAGTTGGACAAATGGAACCTTACCTTCAAAAAAAACCCTGCACGCCAGCGAGCAAGAACGCGAGGACGTGCAGCGGGCAAGAAAAGCCTGGCAGCAAGCGCTGCCCACGATGCAAGTCGAAAAGCTCGTCTTTATCGATGAGACCTGGATATCGACGAGCATGACACGACGCTACGGACGCGCGCCCCGAGGTCAGCGTTGCCTCGACTCAGCACCGCACGGGCATTGGGAGACAACGACCTTTGTGGGCGCTCTGCGCCGCCGCCGGTTGACCGCACCGATGGTTACCGACGGGCCCATGGACGGCGAGACGTTCCTGGCTTATGTGCATCAATTCCTGTGCCCAACGCTCCAACCGGGAGAGACCGTGATCCTCGACAACCTGAGCAGTCACAAGGTGACGGGAGTCGCCAAAGCGATCACCGCGACCGGAGCCACCCTACTCTATCTGCCCCCTTACTCTCCGGATCTGAATCCGATCGAAAAGTTCTTTTCCAAACTCAAGGCGCTGCTTCGCAAAGCCGCCAGACGCGATATCGATACCCTCTGGAAGGAAATCGGGGAGTTGCTCAATACGGTCTCCCCAAGCGAATGCACAAACTACTTCAACTCCTGTGGATATGTAAACACTTAACTCGAAACCGCTCTAAGCTCCCAGGAACAACTGTCCTGAACAGCGCAGGGTAGTGTGATTCATGGGCGTAGTTGTCACGCCGACATGATAGGTAGCGGCCGAATCGTTCGCCCCTACTGGTTGTGCTCGGAGGAGGGGCCGGTCGGAAGTTTGGCGGCCGAGCGCCGACTTGACGGATAATGCGTCACTCGGAGGTTGGACAGGGGCAGCTACGCTGACGGTAGAGGGCCAGCGGTTCGCACTGGCGGTGCGGTCCGGACGACGCGCTGCTATTTCGCAGTTTCCAGCCTTCCGCCCCTGGCCTCTGGCCCCGGCTGCGGTGCCTGAAGCGATGATCACCACTCTGCCCGCGGCATGGAGCACCGGCGGTTGTTCGTATTTGGGAATCACCACCACGGATCGCGCACAGGGCATTTCCAACCCGATTCCCAGCGATTTCAACCCGCGGCCCAAGACCAACCCCAACTAGAGCCGCTATCGACTCGGACTGGCTCTCTCCTCGCCAGTCCGAGTCCTTTGCCTGTGAGGAGGCGCGAGCAGACGCCGCCGGTGGTGATGAGGCACGGGCTCGCGGAATGCTTAGCAGGCTCGCTCTGCGGAGTCTCATCTCGACGGCGAACGGTCAGGTTATTGGTCCCTCCATCGTCGTAGATCAGCGTGAGATCGGCTAAGCGTTCACCCACCCTTTGAAATACATCCTCCCCCGGACCGGGGTCCTCGTTCTGGTCAAAGTCACAGAAGGAAGCGAGGCAGAGGAATGGGGCCTTGAGTCCCAGGGGGATTTCCACTTTGGCGGCGGCGGTGGGCCCGGACTTGGCGCTAAGCACCACCCACGCTTTGCTCTGCAAATCTTCGGGACCCAATACAAACGGAATCCCGTACAGGTCGCGCTTCCCACCGGGAACCCGGATCAGCGAGTCCTTCGCCGAGTCGCCACCCATCATCCCTGCCCTTTCGCGAGTTCCGAATTCTCGCGAAGAACAGTTGAACTAAGTGCTCAGGTCAATGGGAATAAACTTGAGGCCAGCGGTGGCCGCGGGAGCCATTGGCGCTGACCGAGGCTTCCCGATGGCGCCGCCCTCCATCAAACTCATCGTCGGAGGGGCAGCGCCGACCGTCAGCAAGAATTCCCGACGCGAAAATGCGGTTGTCGAGGCTCCTGGTTTCTTGCGACTCATCCTCATGCTCCTTTCTTCGCCCTGCGTGTGGCAAATCTACTTCCCAGTATTGGGATTGTCAAATACCTTGCTTGCCATGGACACCGCCGCCGGCTCGCTGCACGGACTGCCAAAAGTAATGTCGGCGGCGGCGGCGTGAGAGTAAGATAGGTCTTTTCGATCGCTGGCCTGCGGGTGAAATTGAAAGGGGGCACCATGAACTTGGAATTGGCAATCAAGGGCCTTTCCAAAACCTATGCCAACGGCGTGAGAGCACTGGACGACGTGTCCCTCACCATCCCACAGGGCATGTTCGGCCTGCTGGGTCCGAATGGCGCCGGTAAGAGCACGTTGATGCGAACCATCGCGACACTCCAGGAGCCCGATTCAGGAAGCATGCGCCTGGGGGATCTCGACCTCTTGAAGCAGAAGGATGAGTTGCGACAGCGACTGGGGTACCTTCCTCAGGAATTCGGCGTCTATCCCCGCATTTCGGCGCAGGACATGCTCGAGCACTTGGCGGTTTTGAAGGGAATCGGTGGGGCCGGGCAGCGCAAGGAATTGGTCGCAGCCATGTTGAAGCGCTGCAATCTCTATGAGGTCAGGAAAAAACCGTTGGCCAGTTTTTCCGGCGGCATGCGGCAGCGATTCGGAATTGCTCAGGCGCTAATCGGTAATCCCCAACTGCTGATTGTGGATGAACCCACGGCCGGCCTCGACCCCAGCGAGCGGAACCGCTTCTACAACCTGCTGGCCGAGATCGGCGAGCACGTGATCGTGATTCTCTCCACTCACATCGTGGAGGACGTCATGGACCTCTGCACCCAGATGGCTATCCTCCATCAAGGCCGCGTTCTCTACGAAGGCCAGCCGGACGAGGCCCTGGCCGAGTTGCGAGGCCGGGTCTGGCAACGCTCCATCGCCAAGGCCGACTTGCCCGCCTACGAACAGCGCTATCGGGTTATTTCCAGCCGCCTCGTGGGCGGACGGCCTTCTCTGCACGTGCTCAACGCCGCGGCCCCCGACGACGGCTTCGCCCCCAGCGCTCCCAACCTCGAAGACGTGTTTTTCACCAAGATCCGCGGTTGGAACTGAGAGCCTGTGGCGCGGGCGTCTCGCCCGCTGTCGCGGGAGCGGCCCGCTCCCGCGCACGGGCAGAGCCCGTCCTGAGTGGAGCGAAGGAATGCCCGCGCGCCAGCGGGCGAGACGCCCGCGCCACAACTTCTGCCGAGAGACCCTTCATGCTCTGGGAAATCGCCTGGTTCGAAATTCGCTACTGGCTCCGCTCCTGGATGCTCTGGATCTTCACCTTGCTCATCGCCGCCATGATTTTCGGCGCGGTAAGCTCGGACCACGTCCAGGTGGGCGGGGCGTTGTCCAATACTCTTCGCAATGCGCCCTTTGTCATCCAGACCTTTTACGCCCTCATCGGCATTTTGACCCTGCTGTTCTCGACGGCGTTCGTCAATTCCGCCGCTTCCCGTGACTTCAGTCACAACACCTACCAGATCGTGTTTTCAACGCCCATCAGCCGAAAGGACTATCTCTTCGGCCGCTTTCTCGGCGCCACGCTGGTTTCCGTTATTCCCATGCTCGGTGTTTCGGTGGGCGTCTTGCTGGCCAAATACATGCCCTGGGTCGAGCCTGAACGCTGGGCGCCGGTTTACTGGGGAGCGCACCTCAAGGGCATCCTGTTGTTTGCCGTTCCCAATGCCTTCTTCGTAGCTGCGGTTATGTTCACCGTCGCCGTGCTGGCGCGCAACGACATGGTTTCGTTCGCGGCCGCGCTGGTGTTTCTGGCAGGGTACGCAGTCGCGGAGTCGCTCACCCAGAGCCTCGAGCACGAACGCCTTGCCGCTCTCCTTGATCCCTTCGGCATTCGCCCCTTTTACGTGGCCACCAAGTATTGGACGGTAGCCGAGAAAAACACTGTGGCGATCGGCGCCAGCGGCCCGCTGCTTTGGAACCGCCTACTTTGGCTGGCAGTGGGCGGCGCTTTCCTGGCGTTTGCATACTTCCGATTCAGCTTTGCCGAGCGGCGCACCAGGGCCAAGCGCGTTCAAGACGACGCCGTTGTCCCTAGGCCCTTGGTGGCGTCCGCGCCGGCTGTCCCCGCAACCTTCAGCGAGGCTCTTTGGCCCAAATTCTTCGCCTCTTTCAAGATGCACTTGCTCGGAATCGTCAAGAGCACCGTGTTCGTGATCGTCTTGCTTGCGGGGCTGCTCAACTGCGTCCCCAGCATCATTTTGAGCGCCCGCGAGGGCTACGGTAACAGCACGCTGCCTGTCACTTACTGGATTCTCGAGATCATCAGCAGCGAACTCTATGTGTTTATCCTCGCCATCATTACTTTCTACGCCGGCGCTCTGGTGTGGAAGGATCGCGAGCGGCGCATGGACGAGATTCTGGATTCGCTGCCTACCCCGGAGTGGCTGGCGTATCTTTCCCGGCTCACCGCCCTGGTTGTCACGGCACTGCTGGTGCAGTTGATCGCCCTATTGAGCGGCGTCGTCGTCCAGGCGGCCTACGGTTATCACCGTTTTCAGCTCGTCCTCTACCTCCAGCAGCTCATCGTGCGCGACGGCGCTTTCTTCCTCTGTTTCGGCATTCTGGCGTTCTTCATCCACGTGCTTTCCCCCAACAAGTATCTGGGCTACTTCCTCTTTGTCGCTTTTGCGATCATCAACTCCCTGATCTGGGATCCCTTGAACGTGGCGACGAACCTGGTGAAGTTCGGCACGGCCCCCGAGGTGACTTACTCGGATATGTTCGGCGACGCTCCCTACATCACCGCCTGGCGCTGGTTCACGGTCTATTGGGTTCTGTGCAGCGGACTGCTGGCCATTGCCACCATTATGTTGTGGCCGCGCGGCCGGCAGACGGGTTGGCGCGAGCGCTGGCGGAATGCTCGCCTGCGCTTCCGGAAGCCGTGGCCGGCCCTGACCTTGGGCTGTCTCGCGGCCTTCACCGCCACCGGGGGGTGGATCCATTACAACACGGAAGTCCTGAATACCTTGCTGGGGCCGAAAGACGAGGAGCGCCGCCAGGTGGATTACGAGAAGAGCTACAAGCAGTTCGAAAAGCTGCCCCAGCCGCGCCCGCGTAACGTGAAGTACCAGATCGATATCTTCCCTGCCACGCGCAACATGCTCCTGCGCGGCGAAGAAGAAATCCAGAACCCGTATCCGCAGCCGCTCAGCGAGGTCCACTTCACGCTCAACGGGAATTACGACACCACCCTCGCGATCCCCGGCGCGGTCCTCGCCAAGGACGACGCGCGCTTGCATTACCGCATCTACCGCTTCACCACGCCACTTCAATCCGGCGAGAGCCGCACCATGACCTTCACGGTGAAGAGCCACAACCGCGGCTTTGAGAATTCGGTGAGCACCAACGAACTTGTGCAGAACGGGACCTTTTTCAACAATATGGTCGGGCCGGTGATCGGCTACGAACCCGAGGGCGAACTCCACGACCCGAACGAGCGGCACAAGTACGGGCTGGGAGAACATGAACTGATGCCCGCGCTCGAACAGAACTGCACCGACGACTGCCGCGACCACTACATACCCGGGCACGCCGACTGGGTGGACCTGGACACCGTCATCGGCACTGCGCCGGATCAGATCGCCATCGCGCCGGGGTCACTCCTGCGCGAGTGGCGCCAGAACGGCCGCCGCTATTTCGAGTACAAGCTGGATCACCCTTCGCTTTTCTATTTTTCGTTCCAGTCGGCCCGCTACGAGGTTCTCCGCGAAGACTGGAACGGGATCAAGCTGGAGGTCTACTACGACCGCAACCATCCTTGGAACGTGCCGCGCATGATGAACGCTCTCAAGAAATCACTCGATTACTACACGCGCAATTTCGGCCCGTACTACCATAAGCAAGCGCGCATCATCGAGTTCCCGCGCGTCGGAACGTTCGCTCAAGCCTACCCAGGCACCATGCCCTATTCGGAGTCCGTCGGCTTCATCGCCAACCTGAACCACCCTGACGACATCGACATGGTCTTTTACGTCGTGGCGCACGAGATGGGCCACCAATGGTGGGCTCAACAGGTGATCGGCGCCAACATGCAAGGGGCCACGTTCCTCTCAGAATCGCGGCGCAGTACTCAGCGCTCATGGTTATGGAAAAGGAATACGGCCGCGACATGATGCGGAAATTCCTGAGCTACGAGATGGATCAGTACCTTCGCGCACGGGGCCGCGAACGGCTCAAGGAGCGCCCCCTGCTGACGGTGGAAATGGAGCAAGGCTACATCCATTATCGCAAAGCCAGCGTGGCGCTTTATTACCTGAAGGAGATGATCGGCGAGGAGAAAGTGAACGCCGCGCTGCGCAAGCTGATCCGGCAGTACGCTTACCACGCGCCACCCTACCCGACTTCCTGGGCCTTGGTGGACGCACTGAGAGAACAGACACCACCGCAATATCAGTATTTGATCAAGGACCTGTTCGAAGACATTACGCTGTTTTCCAATCGCACGCTCGAGGCCACGGCGCGGCGGCGAGGGGATGGGAAATACGACGTCACCCTCGACATCGAATGCCATAAGTTCAAGGCTGATGCCAAAGGCAACGAAACCGAGGTGCCCGTGGAGGATTGGATCGACATCGGCGCATTCGCCAAACCCGAGAATGGCCGCAAGTACGGCCGCACGCTTTACCGTGACCGGGTCCACGTCAGTCAAGCCCGCTCGCGCTACGAATTCACCACCGCAGAATTGCCGGAGCAGGCCGGCGTCGATCCCTTCCTGCTTCTGGTGGATCGCATCCCGGAGGACAACACGAAGAAAGTCACGGTCGCGGGCCCGGCAGCGCGGTAGTGCCGCGGAGTCGCACGGAGGTGGAGGTCACGTCCGCTGTGGAGTGGGCGTCTCGCCCGCTGTGGCGCGGGCATCTTGCCCGCGAATTCCTGCGGGGGTGGCCCCCGCGACAGCGGGCGGGACGCCCGCACCACTTCTCATGCAGCGACCCCCTCTGCGGCCGGTCCTTTGTTTTCTAAGACATTCTCGCTTTCTTCTGGCGATTTTGAGGTTTCGCGGGCGTTCTCCTCTGCCGGACTTT
>CAWJHY010000024.1:0-69432 GCA_963842495.1 uncultured Acidobacteriota bacterium | reverse complement strand
ACAGAGGCAGGAAGTAGGGTGCGAGTACGCCGACCAAGACCGACACTCCCGCCAGAAGCGCCAGGCTGAGCACCATGACTCCGGAGAAGAGTCTTTGGGCAGCGTCTTGTCCTTCCCTCTCGCGCACTTCAATGAACGTGGGGATCATGGCCGCGTTGAATGACCCCGCAATCAGGTTCACAAGGAAGGAAGGCAGGAGGTACGCGATCAGGAACGCGTCCAGCGCGTCGCCGCGTCCGAACCACCGTGCCACGGCCAACTCTTTTGCCGTGGAAGCAAGGCCCGCCACCGCCGAGCATGCGGCAACGCTGGCGGCAGCATTCAGAATCTTGCGGCCAGGCGTCAACGGCGGGATTGTTTGTGACCGTGAGGAGGTAGGCTGCATGCCGTTAGGACGGGATCTTCCGCTGCTCGACGTAGGCGGCTGTCAGCAGGTCTGGGTAAGTCGGTTCAATCAGAAATAACAAACCTGACGCCTTCATAGACTCCCATTGATAAACCGTCTGATGCCGTCTTTCAGTATGGTAACGTTGAAATTGATGAGCAGCGCCAGCTTGCAGCCAGGAAGCCTCAGATAAGAAAGAGTTTGGGCCTCGTGAATGGGGGCCAATGCATCGATGGACTTGACCTCTACAACCACTGATCGTTCCACCAACAAATCCATCCGGTAACCACATTCGAGCTTGACCTCTTCATAAACGAGCGGTACCGGCTTCTGCTGTTCAACGACAAGTCCTCTCTTCTCCAATTCGTACGATAGACAGGCCACGTAAGCGGACTCCAGCAGCCCAGGGCCAAGGGTACGATGGACCTGGATCGCTGCGCCTATGATGGTCTCCGTAATCTTGTTTAGCCGCTCGCGCTCGCTCATCAAAGCGAAAAGAGTTTAACACAGAGGACACAAAGAAGAACTCGCTGAGATCACGGAGCGGTATCCACAACCGTTGTTTGTCTCCGTGTGCTCTGTGATGTCAACGCGGACGATTTCGGTGGACAACAGGCTCTGCGACCTCTGTGTTAAATGTTCTTCAAGCTCTGCCCTACTCCGATCGGAAGCGCGCGCAAGGCTGCCAGTGCCGCGAGGTAGGCGACGCTCCCCGCTCCGCAGAGCTCGCACAGATAAACGAAATTCCGAAACCCGGAGGGAGGGGGCGCAACCCAGAGGCGCAAGGCCCACACCGCCAAGGCAGTCAGGACAGCCCCGAGAATATTCCTGAAAGCTGACCGGACCTCTTCCCGGCCCAGGGCTTGACGAAGGTCGCCCAGATTCCTGTTAATAGACAGGGCGCAGACAATGACCGACGCCACCAATAAGCCCAACGGTATGCCCTTCGCCCCCAACCGCAGAACCCCCACGTAAAACAGATCGAATCCCAAGTTAAGACTGTAAAGCAGGACTGAAAGGCGCAGAAAGGCTCCGCTCTCCCCGCGCGCAAAAAGGTAGAAAGTCAGCAACCGAATGAAAGACAGGGGAAGCAGGCTGAGACAGTAGCAGAAGAAAACTCGCGACATCAGGCCGGTGGCGTCGGGCGTAAAGTTGCCGCGCTCAAAAACCAGCCGGATGATATTGTGGGCGAGCAGCAGGCAGAAGACTACTGCGGGCGACGTAAGGAAAAGGCTGATTTCCGAAAGATCTTTGAAGGTTCTTCGTTCCTCCGCGTGGGCTTTGTTCATCGCAGCCCGCGCCAGCCGCGGCAGAGCGGCCGTGCCCACGCTGCCACCCAGTAATTCCACCATGGTGTAAAGGATCTTCGAGCCATAGGTCACGGCGGTGAGGGTTCCGGCGGGCAGGAAGGAGGCAATCATCCTCTCCGCCAGCACCACAACCTGCCACGCGGACGCGCCTCCCACCTGGGCGGCTCCGGCGCCTCGCAATCTGCGAAACGCTTCGCCGCTTCCCGTGAGCGTCAAGGAGTAACGGACAGGGAAGGAGGTCGCAATTTTTGCGCCCAGCACCAGCACTTGAAAAAGGTATCCCGCGATGTAGCCCAGCACGATGCTGAAGGGGCCGTAGCGGCTGAACTCCCCTAGGATGACCGCGATGACCACGATGTTGCGGAGAAAGCCCGCCGCTGAGGAGAGGACAAAGCTATGACGGCTCAAGAGGAACGAGCGAAAGGTCTCTGCGATGCCCGCCGGTACGATGATCAGGAAAAGCCAGCGGCTAAGCTGGGTGGCCAGTTCGATCTCCGGCCGCGTGAAACCCGGGGCAATTCCGCGCATGAGCCAGTGCGCCGCCAGGGCGCCCACGGCTGCAAACAACCCCAGCCCGAGGAACACCAGGTTGACCACATAGCTGACGCCCCGCCCGAGGCCCTCTCGCGAATCAGACGGGTCCAGCGTCGAGAAGAAGGGCACCAGGGAGAACTGGCTGGTCGCGGAAAGCAGATTGGTGATGACGTAGGGGATTGTAAAGGCTGCATAAAAGCTGTCGGAGTTCCTTGAGAGTCCCAACTGGGCCGCGATGCTAGTTTCGACAAGGATGCCCGAAACACCGCTGAGCAGGCTGAAAAAGCCCACGACCGCGGAACCCCTGAGCAAGTGGCGAGTGGCAAGTGACGAGTGACGAGTCTCTGGTTCCAGATTCAGTCTCCGGTCACGGATATCGGCAGCTTCATCGTGCGCCGCAATGGAAACATCCAGCACAGAGCACAAAGAGAGCGGGGAGGTTTGATGCTTCTGCTTTTCTCTGTCAACTCTGTGCCCTCTGTGGTGAGCTCGGTTCTTGTTCGCGGGTTTCGAAATTCTCCGCCACGAAGGGCGTTGACATCACGAATAAAAAAACCATCAGGACCGGTGTAGTGCCAAAATTGAACTCGAAAAACCCCTCGGCCACGAATGCCAGCCATGCGGCAAAAGCAGCGTCCGCCACCCACCGCCCGCTGGAGAGACTGTGACGAGTCCTCAGAATGTGCCAGCCAAGAGCCAGCATGAACCACAACCAAGCGATCAGGCAAGGCAGACCTCGCTCCGCGGCCATTTGCAGGACGTTGTCGTGGAGATGATCGTGGTATCCGTACAGGGGCGTGGTGCCTGGCGGTAGATACTTGATGTAGACCAACGGTATATTGTCAGGCCCGACTCCCACCCAGGGGTGTTCCCTCACCATCCTTAGCCCGGTCTGCCACATCTCGAGGCGGATAGCAAGCGCCGGGTCCTCCTTGGGGTGGAACGCGAGCCAAACGCGCTGTCGAATCAGGGAAGGCCCGGCCAGAAGGACGACGACCAGTAGAACCGGGACCGCCCAAAGCGTGCGTGGTTTCCACCTGGCGAGCAAGTACAGGGCGGCCACGAGACATCCCAGCCACACTCCTCGAGTGAAATTCAGCACCAAAGACGTGCCCACAACGGCGAGGATCAACCAATAGAGCGCCCTCGGCCTCTTGTTAGCGCAGTCATTCCGAGCGGAGCGAGGAATCTCGCTCTGATTGTTGGCTGCCGAATCACCGTGAAGCAGTGCGAGATTCCGCGCTCCGCTCGGAATGACTGCACCGGACAACAACACAAAGGCCAGCAGGACCGAGAAAACCAGCATTTGCTGCCCGCCAAAGTTCATCCAGTGGCCCATGAATCCATGCGTGCGGGTCAGGGTGATGTAAAAGTAAACGCGATTATGGTAATAACGCAGGACTCGATCATACTGAATAATGAACTGTGCTATTCCTGCCAAGCCGGCCGCCGCTCCCACGAAGAATGTTCCTCGCAAGAGACCACTGAGGTGCCTTCTGCTGACCACCACGTTCGCACTCAGCAACAAGATCAGAAAAAGGACCAGCTTGCGCAAAGCGAATCCGCCGGCCTCCGGATGCTCGGCCCACAGAACGGAATTGAGGGTGGCCAGGCAATACAAGAGCAGGGGCAGCTTAATGGGCGGGAAGTTAAGGGCCAGTGGCGCGGGCGTCTGGCCCGCGGTGGCGGGAGCGTCCCGCTCCCGCGCGCGGGCAAGCTGCCCGCGCCACAGCGGACGGGACGCCCGCGCTTCGCGAATCAAATGGGCAATATAAGCGACTCCGGCAGCGGCAAGAAACGCCTGCGACGCCGCCACCGAAACCAGCAGCGTCAGGACGTGCAAGCTGAAAAACAACGAAGCCCCGCGCGCTGCCGTGGCGCGGGGTAACTCCCTCCACCAGGATTCGACAAATCCAAGTAAACTCGTCATGCCAGCTATCAGCCGTCAGCTATCAGCTCTCAGTAATTGGCCATCAGAACGCGCCCCCGGATAGCTGAAGGCTGATAGCTCCTTCTCAGCCCTCCCTCAACTTCCGGACGAGACCGCACGCGTCCTCCAAAGCGATCGCAACAAGCCCCGGTCCGGTAATCAGCACGTTTCTGTTGTAAGCCAAGGCGTCGCCGAACCGGCCATGAAAGAAAGCTGCCAAGGCATGCAGAGTGCCGCACGCGGGGCAGGAGCCCAGGTGAAAAAGGGCTCGCCACAGGCAGAGGTCGGGACCTCGCGATAAGGCCTCCGGAGGCAGCAGGCAGAATCCTCCGACCACCATAGCGACCGCGACTAACCGCGGCACTCCGCGGCAAAACAACCCCACCCTCACCTCTGTCGCAGGGGCACGCCCTGTGCATCCGGGATCTTATTCATCGCAATCAGGATGACGTCAACCAGCCACCAGACACCACAGCCACCCAGGGTCACGAGTTTGAGGATCCCCAGACCAATGTAGCCCAGATAAAAGCGGTCCACGCCCAGTGTCCCGAGCAGGGCAGAAAGTATAAGCGCGACCGTCCAGTCCTTCCCGCTCCCTGCCCCCAGCCGCACGCCGCACTTTACGCAGATCTCCGCGCCCGGCACGGTCTCTTGCCCACAGGATTGGCAATAGCGGCCTCCTTGCAGCGGCCGCTGGCCGCAGTTAATGCAAAACTCCGCGTTGTCCGCCAACTGCCTTGCACAGTTTCGACAATACATAGAGAGGCCTCACATGAGGGATACGCCTTCGTAAGCGCGCCCATTATAGCTGGAAAATGGAAAATAGAAATTGGAAAATGGAAAATGGAAACTAAGCCATCTTCTTTCAGCCGTTGTAAGACGGGAGGGCGAAACGCGAATGGAAAATCAAAATTGGAAACTGGAAGAATTGGAAGCGGCTGACGAGCACCGGCACGGCACCCCTCCCAGCTTCCATTTTCCAGTTTCCAGTTTCTGCTCTTTGCTAGTTGGGGGTTCCGGCCGCCACCGAGGTCAAGGCCACCTCGCGAGTCGGCTTGCCCACCTCGAAAGGTGCCGCTTCTTTCTGCAACGCCAAGTCAATCGCCTCATGAATCGACTTGACGTAGTGGAGAACCAAGTCGTCCAACAGTTCATCGTTAAGGTCTTCATGAACGTTCGGCTCATTGTCGGCGGGCAAGATGATCTCAATCACCCCGGCGCGTCGGGCCGCCAGGACCTTTTCCTTAATTCCTCCCACGGGCAGGACTTGTCCGCTCAAAGTGATCTCGCCCGTCATGGCCACGCGCGGTTTGGCGGGCCGGGAAGTCAAAGCTGAGACTAGCGCGGTCACCATCGTGATTCCGGCCGAAGGGCCGTCCTTGGGGATGGCCCCCGAAGGAACATGGAAGTGGATATCCTTCGACTGGAAGAAATCCGGGTCGATGTCGTACTCCACGGCGTGTGAACGCACCCAGGCAAGCGCGGCCTGCATGGATTCCTGCATGACCTGCCCGACATGGCCGGTCATCGTGAACCCCTTGCCTCCTTTCATGGCATTGGCTTCAACATACAGCACATCGCCTCCTGTCGGAGTCCAAGCCAACCCCACCACCACTCCCGGTTGGCGCGTGCGTTCCACCACTTCGGTCTCCAGGCGGAAGCGCGGAATGCCGAGGAAATCGCGAAGATTGTCGGGAGTCACCAGGAGCTTATCCGCGTGGCCCTCGGCCACCTTCCGCGCCTGCTTTCGGCACAGCGTCGCAATCTCCCGCTCCAGGTTCCGCACCCCGGCCTCCCGCGTGTAGTGGCGGATGATGTGCGCCAGGGCGGGCCGCGTGAATTCAATCTGGTCGGGCGATTTGATGCCGTGCTCCTCCGTTTGCTTAGAGATCAGGTGGCGAACCGCGATCTGAATCTTCTCTTCCTCGCTGTATCCCTGGAGCTCGAGAACCTCCATACGGTCGAGCAGGGGAGGAGGAACCGTATCCAGCACATTCGCGGTGCAGATGAATAGCACCTTGGAGAGATCAAATTGCACGTCGAGATAGTTGTCCCGGAAGTGGGAGTTCTGCTCGGGATCGAGAACTTCGAGCAAGGCCGAGGAGGGATCGCCGCGGAAGTCGCGGCCAATCTTATCCACCTCGTCCAGCATGAAGATCGGGTCGCGAGTTTCCGCACGGCGGATGCCCTGAATGATCTGCCCGGGCAGCGCCCCGATATAAGTCCGCCGGTGGCCGCGAATCTCCGCCTCGTCATGGATGCCGCCCAGTGACATGCGGAAGAATTTCCGATCCAAGGCGCGCGCGATCGACTTTCCCAGGGAAGTCTTGCCGACTCCGGGAGGCCCCACAAAGCAGAGTATAGGCCCCTTGAGCTGGGGCTTGAGTTGCAGCACCGCCAGATAATCCAGGATGCGCTCTTTCACTTTTTCGAGGTCCCAGTGGTCCTCGTCGAGCACTTGCTTCGCCTTCTGGATGTCAACCTTGATTTCGCTGACTTTCGTCCAAGGCAAGGCCACCAGCCATTCCAGATAGGTGCGCGTAACGTGATAATCGGCGGCCGCCGGAGACATTTTCGCTAGCCGGCCCAACTCCCGCATCCCTTCTTTCTTGGCCTCCTCTGTCATTCCCGCCGCTTCGATCTTTTTCCGCAATTCCTCGACTTCCTGCTGCTCGTCGGCGTCTCCCAGCTCCTTCTGGATGGCCTTCATCTGTTCGCGCAGGTAGTACTCACGCTGACTTTGCGAAACCTGATCCTGAACGTCAGACTGAATCTTGGACCGCAGTTGCAGGACCTCGACTTCCCTCATCAACTGCCGGTTCAGCCGTTCCATGCGGACCTTCAAGTCGAGACTTTCCAGCAGTTCCTGCTTCTCGGTGCTGGAAAGGGATGGCAGGTTGGCGGCGATGAAATCAGTCAGCCGTCCGGGGTCATCGATGTTCATGACGACAGTCTGAAGGTCGTCCGAAAGGGTGGGCGAAAGCTGCACCACCTGCTGAAAGAGCGCCGTGACGCTCCGCACCAGAGCGTCGAAATCAGCTTGTTTCTCCTTGGGCAGGATATCCGTTAGCGGCTTGGTGCGCCCGATCATGTAGGGTTCAACCTGGCCCACTTCCTCCACCGCAATCCGCTGCAAGCCTTCCACAAAAATAAAGAGGCTCTGACTGGGCAGCTTGATGATCTTGTGGACAAACGCCACGGTCCCGATCTGGAAGAGGTCCACGGGCTGGGGATTATCCACACGCGGATCACGCTGGGTTATCACCCCGATGAACTTCTCCTCCTCTTTAAGATCGCCGACCAGCTTCAGAGAACTATCCCGTCCGATGGTAAGCGGTAAGATGGCATTCGGAAAGAGCACCGTATCGCGCACGGGCAGTATCGGAAGATTTTCAAACTCTATATTCGATTTGTGTTTTGAGGGCATTCCCATCAACCTCGTCTTTCAACATTTGCGTCTTGACCGTATCGGGGGAACCGGAACTTCAGCGCGCGTCATTCTATCACGCCACCAGCTCCACGGTCCGACTTGCAAGATACTCTTCCTTCTGAACTTGTCAATCCCAAATATCGCGCGGCATTAGTACAAACTAATGCCGAAGCAGTCCCCCCGCGCCGGTGGAACCGCCATCGGCGGCCGCAAGCCGCCTCGACCTCAAACTCTACATCGACCGATCGCGCCTTCTGTTTACTCACAGGTATTAGATGCTGACCCGCTCCAACTCGGCCACAACGTCACATCGGAGCGCATGCAAGCGGTTCTTCGTATAGCTGGTTACGCGCCGCCGACCTTCGGCACCCACCCTGAGCCGATATTCTCCAAACCAGTAACGCCTGTCACCCTGAGTAGTTCCGGGTCTTCCCTCGCTTTTCACATTTCAGGTGGCGGTCTCCGACCCCGAGGCGGTTTGCGGATTGGCGCGAACCAAGCTATCTTGGACGTTATTGTCACCGCAATGGGAGATCAGGAATATGGTTGCCGATCTTGCCCGAGTTCTGCACCTCAGCCCCTCGGTCTTCTACATAATCTTCTTCGCCACGCTGGTGATCGCGTCGCTAGCCCTGGGATTTGTATTGAATCGGATCATCCACTACTGGACCAAGAAACTGGCAAACACTTGGGGGGAGCTTGTATTCTCCTTGCTGGAGTCGCTCCCGATTCCCTTGCTGGTCCTGAGTTCCATCTACGCCGGCCTGGAACTCCTCACCCTCCCACGCCAGTTTGAGAGCGCCGGCGCCAAGTTGATCTTCGCCCTGACCGTATTCGTTGTCTTCTACTTCCCTGCCAAGGTATTGGTCGTTTTCCTGCGCCGTATCGGGCAACGGAACCCCGGCATGGACCGGGTAACCAATCCGGCCATTGTAGTGGTGCGGGTGTTGTTCACCATCCTGGCTATCAGCATCGTCCTTGAGCATAACCACGTCTCTCTGACTGCTATCTGGACCACTTTGGGTGTGGGCAGCGTGGCCGTGGCTCTGGCATTGCAAGATACCCTCAGCAACCTCTTCGCCGGACTGTATTTACTGGCGGATCGGCCCGTCTCCCCGGGAGACTACATCAAGTTGGATTCCGGCCAGGAAGGGTACGTCCTGCATATCAGTTGGCGCTCCACCAGGCTACGTACGCAGGCAAATAATATCGTCTTTGTTCCGAATTCCACTATGTCCAAGGCGGTCATTACCAACTACTCCCTGCCCGAGCTGATGGTTTCAGTCACGATTGCCGCGCGCGTCGCTTATGGGTCCGATCCCAGACAAGTCGAAAAGGTCCTCCTCGACGTGACGCGGGAAGCCGCGCGCGACGGACTGGCGGGGTTGCTTCTGGATCCGCCACCGAGCGTTAACCTGAATCCAGGGTTCGGGGAATCCTCGCTGGACTTTTCGCTCAGCCTGAATGTTCGACGCTTCGAGGACCAGGTCCCTGTGCAGAGCGAGCTTCGCAAACGCATCCTGGCGCGCTTTGCCGCCCAGGGTATCGCGGTGCCCTTCCCCACGCGAACCGTCGAGCTCGACCCGGCAAGGCTCACGTCGCTTCAGACCTCGCCCCCTAAGCGAGAAGTTTGACCCCGCTATCTTGCGCTCCTTGCGGTTCACAGACGTCAACCGGGAGCCGGCCGTCAGACTTCCGGAGATTCTGAAAGGACTCGCTGGACTTGGGCGTAGCCGGCCAGCGCGGCAAGCAGTTTGCTCACATCGAACTGCACCTCGCGAAACAGACGCAGCAGGTCCCGTTCGCGTTCCGCAGGGCTCATCGGCAGGAATTTCTCCGCCGGAACATAAAAGGGGTTATCGCGCACCAGAGCACCCTCCACCACCAAGTGACGATGCACGGCGATGGCGGTGAGCAGGTGGGGCGTTTCAATTCGCTCCAGGTCGTACTGGCAAAGCGCCACGCTGGAGTAATGCTTCACCTGGTAGTTGAGAAGGGCATGAAACTCGAAGAAGTGCGGCATGGGAAAACCCAGCTCGGCCGGCCACAGGCCCTCCTCCAGCCATCGCAGGGACGGGACGGCGGCACGCTCCGCGTCGTCGAAGGTTGCCTGCGTCCACTGCTGAAGCAACTGAAGGGTGTCCGACCCACGATGCACCCGCAAGCGTCCGTCACGAGTGTGGCAGTCGACGTCGAGAGGAAGACCTCGAAGGCGGCTGAGCATTTCCGCCTGGTAGTCATCGGGAGCCAAGTAAACGCACAAGTTATTATGCTTGAGGCCTTCCGCAAGAAACGACGCCGCACGGAAGGCCTCCTCGCGGCCCCGGTACAGGACGGCAACGTGCTCGTGGCAATGCAGAGGAATTCGACCATAGAGATAACTGAACGGACGCATGGCTACTGGCGCCTCCTGCAACCGAACTCTGAACTACGGACGAGCAAAAGTCAATTCATAATCAGGCAAGTGGTGCGGGCGTCTCGCCCACTCTACTTCCTGATGCGACAGCATTGCCCGCACCGCCGCTTGGCAGTAAAATGATACAATGTGCGCCTGCGAGGGGGCTCGCAGGCCAGGGCGAGGATCGGTAGGCAGATGGCCCGCAAAACAAGCTGCACATTGGCTTTTCTTTACCTTCTATGGGGTTGGAGCGGTGCCGCGCGTGCCGACGAATTCAGCCAAGTCAACCATTATGCAGTGCGCATGTTTTCTTACGGTCTGCTCGCCATTGATTCCCGCACAGGCGACATTCACATCGAAGGTTGGGATAATCCCCGCTTGGAAATCGAGGCCGAGAAGGTGGTGCGCGCCAAGTCTAAAGAAGCGGCGAAGCCTCTTTACGAGGAAATCCAAGTTGTTCTCCAGGGGCAGGACAAGAACGTCCAACTCCGCACCCTCTACCCGCCGCGCAAGGTTTGGCGGCCTTTCCGGGGCGAAGCGCGGCTCTCTGTAAACTACCGCATTAAGATGCCTTTCGACGCCAACTTGGCGCTGAAGTGTGTGGATGGGGATGTTTGGATTCGGGGCCTGGTGGGGAAGCAGCAGATTCTGGTTAACTATGGGGATGTCGAGATTGACATTCCGTCCTTGGATCGCCTCCGCTCCCTCCGTGCCCGCGCTTGGTTAGGATACGTTCAGAGCGATCTCCACGGCGAGGACAAAGGCGGCTTTGGCCCCGGGATTTACTTCTGGAACCCCTCCGGAGAGCAGGACATCAACGTCAAAGTCCGCATGGGCGGAGTTTTTGTTTATCGCGACGAGTAGGGCGGCACAGGCAAAACTGCTGAGCCACCTGCTAACCCTTGCTTTCCTGCCCCGTCCAATCTCCCGACAGCCTCACGGAACTTCCGAGGCCTTTTGGACGTTCAGATGTGTAGAGCGGGCAAAACGCCCGCGCCACCGAGCATTACTGTCTTTGGAGGACGAAGATGAAGAAACTCAGCATCCTGCTGCTTGCAGCTCTTGTCGTGCCCGCTTTTGCCGCCCTTGCGGCGGCCCGCTCCCGCATTGAAAAGACCCTGAAGCTCGAACCGAACGGCAGGTTCGCGCTCGAATCCGATGTGGGAAGCGTGACCCTCACCGGCGCCTCGTCATCCGGCGCACGGGTGGTCATTACCACTGACCGGGAAGACTTTGAAGACCGCTACAGCATTAACTTCGAGGAGAGTTCGGGGTTCGCAAGCGTGACCGTGCGGCGGAAAGACCATTTCTCGTGGAACGAGCACGGTTCCGTGCATTTTGAAGTCGAGGTCCCCTCTCAGACGCAAACCGAAGTGCGCACCGGGGGTGGCAGCGTCACGCTCTCCAGCTTGCGCGGCGATTCTGAGTTGAAGACTTCCGGTGGCTCCATCGATGTTTCCGGCTTGAGTGGAAAGCTCGATGCCAGAACTTCCGGAGGGTCAATCCACCTGCGGGAAGTTAGCGGGGATACGCGTGTGGATACGTCCGGAGGCCCGATTGAGGTTGACTCCCTCGACGGCTCGCTCACCGCGCACACCAGTGGTGGGTCTATACACATTGATCGCGTCACCGGCTATGTCGAGGCCAAGACCTCCGGCGGCCCCATCTCCGTGAATTTCGGCCGGGGAAACGCGCGCGGAGGAGTGCTTGAGACCTCCGGCGGGTCCATCGAAGCAGTACTTGACCGTTCCGCTAATCTCGATATCGATGCCTCCACCTCCGGGGGCCACGTCGAAAGCGACCTGCCCGTTCGAGTGGTGGGAAAGATCTCCGGCTCCAGCCTTCACGGCTCACTGGGCTCCGGCGGCGAAACGTTGCGCCTCCATACGAGTGGCGGCTCTATTCACATCAAATCCCTCTGAGGCCGTGCTTGGGGTGCGGCTGTGGAACTGTAGGGGCGGCCTTCAGGGCAGCCCCTATGGCCTATCTTCTTTCGGCCCTGTCGTATCTCGGCAGTTCGCTCATGGCGGCGGCTCCGCAAGCCCCGCCGTCTCGCACCAAAAACAACTTGCAACCAATCGAACCCCTCAGGCATCAATACGATTAACCCCTGTCGTAGAATGGGCTTTATAAGACGTTAGGGCATTACGCAGATGGTTGTGGTTGCCGGCTTGTCATGAGACCTTTGCATCGGAAAAATTTTCCACGTATGGTCGCGACGGCGCTGCTTCTCCTTGCGCAACTTCAGCTCCTCTGGGTAGCCGCCGTACACTGCCACGAACTGCCGCTTGTGTCGCGGTCCGCAACATTCCAGCCCGTCAGCCCAAGCCAGCAACCTGCTTCTTCCGGCGCCGACGTGCAATGTCCTGCCTGCAACGTTATCCACCAAAGCACCGCCCAGGCCACGGCAGCGTTTTCTGCGCCGCAGCCCAGCGTCTCACAAAGACGCCCGCTGGCGGCTTCGCCTGCCAGAACGAGGACCTGCGATCTGCCGATTCTTCGCGGTCGCGCCCCTCCCCTCTCCTAAGTTGAGCCTGTACCCCAGTCTCTTCTCATAACAATCAACTTCATAGCTCAGGAGGGCATGATGACTTCTCGTATTCGCTTCGATTGTGTACTGGCAAGCCTGCTTTTGTGTTTGCTGGGAGGCGCGAGCTTTTTGAAGGCGCAGGGAAGCAACGCGGTGGCAGTTTCGGGCACGGTGAAGGACCCTTCAGGCGCCGTGATTCCTGGCGCCATAGTAACCATCTACAATCCGGTCAGCGGCTTCACTCGGACTGCGTACACCGAGGCCAACGGCTCGTTCAGCATCCCCAATGTCCCGTTTAACCCGTACCACATGACGGTGGCCGCCACGGGGTTTGCACCCCGCACACAGGACGTGGACGTAAACTCGGCGGTGCCTCTCAACTTAAGCATCGCTTTAGAATTGGCGGGCGGAAAGACCGAGGTGACCGTGACCACCGATGCCGCGGACCTGATTGAAGTTGACCCCACGACCCACACGGATGTGGATCGGACCCTCTTCGACAAGCTGCCGCTGGAAAGTCAGTCGTCGTCCATTAGTTCCCTCATTACACTTTCCACGCCGGGAATCGCTGCGGACTCGAACGGTCTCTTCCACGGAATGGGAGATCACGCAGAAAACTCATTTAGCGTCGACGGCCAGCCAATCACGGACCAGCAAAGCAAGATCTTTTCAAATCAGATTTCCCTTGACTCGCTCCAGTCGTTGGAAGTAGTACCTGGCGCCCCGCCGGCAGAGTTTGGGGACAAGACCAGCGTGGTGATCGTGGCGACCACGCGTTCCGGCCTGGGGGAGACTCAGCCGCATGGCGATGTGAGGGCTTCTTACGGAACCTTTGGGACTGCGAATGGTGGATTCGATTTCGAATACGGTGGAAAAAGGTGGGGTGACTTCATTTCCGCCAACGGGTTGAATTCCACCCGGTTCCTGGATGGGCCGGAATTTAACGTCATGCACGACCGCGGTAATGAAGAGAACCTGTTCGACCGCCTCGACTTTAAGCCCTCGGAAAAGGACACGGTCAATTTGAACTTCCAGTTTACGCGCTCCTGGTTCCAAAACCCCAATTCCTATGACGCGCAAGACGCCACGGCGTGGAACGGGTTGGTCGTTGACAGCAATGGCCTGGGTCCCAACGGAGTGGTAGTCGGCCCTACCGATCAACGTTCGCAGATCAAGACGCTTGACATTGCGCCCGCGTGGACGCGCCTGCTCAACAACCAAACGGTGCTTACCTTGGGCGGTTGGGTGCGCCAGGATCGTTACAACTACTACCCGAGCAGCAATCCTTTCGCCGACCTCACTCCCGATCTTCAACTCCAGACCGTCGGCCAGGCTCGCAAACTGACCAACGCCGGCGCCCGCGCTGAGGTCGCTTACTCGAAAGGCATCCACAACCTGAAGGCAGGAGTTTTTTTTCAGCACACCTTGCTGACCGAAGACGACAACTTCGGGATCGTCGATCCGACGTTCAACGCCGTCTGTTTGAACGCCGACGGGAGCTTTGACACGAACCCGGGGCTGACGGATCCCGCGAATTGCACGCCGCTGCAGGCGAATCCGGGTTTCGTTCCTCTCCTCGCCTGCCTTGACTTGACGCGCACAGGATCACTGCCGGCCTCCGACGGTTGCGCGAATCCGGCCAGCGGCTTGTACCCCTATAATGTACACTCCGACATCAAAGAGCTGGCCCTGTTCGCTCAAGATTCCATTACCTATAAGAACTGGAACCTCAACCTCGGCTTGCGGGGCGATCTATACAACGGCATCACCATTTACCGCCAAGCCGAGCCACGCGTGGGCGTCGCTTACAACGTCAAGCGAACCAACACGGTGCTGCGGTTTTCGTACGCCCGACTCCTGGAAACGCCCTTTAACGAGAACTTGATCCTGGCCAGCAACGGTTGCAGCGACGCCGTGATCAACGCGCTCATGTCCATTGCCCAGGGCTACCCCTGCCTAACCTCCCCGCTCACTCCCGGCACACGCAACGAATATCACGCAGGATTGGAGCAGGCTTTTGGAAGGTATTTGGTTGTGGACGGCGAATACATTTGGAAGTACACCAACAGGGTCTACGACTTCAGCATCCTGGGCAACACCCCGATCACCTTTCCTATCGAGTGGGACCACTCGAAGATCCCGGGATATGCCGTCCGCGCCAGCGTCCCGAACCTCCATGGCTTGACGGCCTTTGTGGTTTTCTCCAGCGTGGCGGCCCGCTTCTTCCAACCACAGGTCAGCGGAATTGGCGCCACGCCTGCGGGGCAGGGCGGAAACGGAGTGTTCCGGATTGACCACGACGAGCACTTTAATCAGACGACCCATGTGCAATACCAGCCGTTCAAGCGCGGCCCTTGGGTCGGCTTCAACTGGCGCTATGATAGCGGCCTGGTGGCAGGCCCCGTGCCGTGCGCGGGCGGTAATTGCACCAACGGGCCGGCCGGTACCGACTCCGTCGTGGATGCGTCAATAATCACGCCAGATCAACAGTTCCAGGCCGGACTCTCTTGCAACGGCGTGTTTGCCACCCCGACCACTCCGATCAGTCCAACTGGCCTCTGCCCGGGGAACGAGTACGCCTCCAAATATGTGAAGATTCCGGCGCCGGGCACCGAAGACGACGATCACAACCCACCCCGTATCGGGCCACGCAACCTCTTCGACCTGTCCGTGGGCCACGACAATCTGTTTAACGGTGACAAGTACAAGTGGAGCCTCCGCCTGTCAGCAATCAACTTGACGAATAAAGAGGCACTCTACAATTTCATTTCAACTTTCAGCGGCACCCATTATGTAACGCCGCGAGCCCTGACGGTTGAACTCGGTTTCCATTTCTAATCACTTCCAGTGATTTCCGGGAATAACTCCTCTCCTCAGCGGGAGGAGGGGCCGGGGGTGGTGGGTAGTAGAATCGGCTCTCCCTTTAACCACCCCTGTCCCTTCCTTGAATAGGACGGGAATCACAAGCGGACGGCGTTTCGAAGTGAATTGGATTGCAGCGTTCTTGCTCTTGATCTCTCCAGCGTTCGCGCCGTTCTGGGATTCGGCCAGCAGGCGCCGCTTCTCTGGGTGAGCCACGTGCCCATCACCACTCACGAGGAAAGGCGCTTGTTTTTTCCCACCTTCGGAGGCGGAAGACTGCCGGGGAGATTCTTGCCTACCGTGATTTGACTTGGCCTTATCCGGGGGCTGGTGCGGCCGCTCTTTTTGGGGTCCGAGCCGGCCACGTGCATTAGGACGAGGCTGCCTGGTCTCGAAGGCCTTTGGCTTTCTCGGCCATGTTCCTGGCTTTTTTGTGCTTTCCCTCGCGTGAGACGATGCAACGGCTCAGCCTCCGAAAATCGACTTCGGTACGTGTACAGGGACGCCAGATTGTTGAGTGTGGTGGCGAGTTCGAGGGGTTGGGGATCCGTCTGCTTTTGCCAGATTACCAGCGCGCGCCTGAGAGCCTGTTCCGCCTCATCGTACTTCGCCTCTCGCTGGTACTTGAATCCGGCGTGAATTTCAGTGTTTCTCTTCAAATTAGGCCGAAAACGGGCATTTGTAGTCAAAATGTTTGCAGCAGTCGATCAATTTTCAGAAACGCAGCCTGCGCCGCCTCAGCCCTCCAGCGGTCTTAGCTTATGAATTCGGTGTAGTATCTGCTCCGCTTTCTTGCCAGTTAGAAAAATCTGAATATTAAACAAGTTAGGGAAAAGAGGGGGATCTTCTGTCGCTTCTCCGGAGTTTGTCCCAGGGTTGGCCAGCTAGTCGGCCAAGCCGCAGTAGAAAAACCAGTCGAGCCACCATTCCGGACGACCCGTAACCTCAGGCAATGGGGATTTTGACGCAATTCAGTTTTTTCGCGGGAAGTGGACTTCCTGTCTCTTGACAAGCACAATGGAATAGGCTACACTGTTGAGGGTCATGGCTTCGGATTGCCGCAGCGGAAGGGTTGCCCCCTGCAAAATTCGACGACCGATCCGTGAATGTCTATGAAAACAAAGAGTTCGGTAAAAAAGTCGTGGGCTGGCGCAGACGTTGCTTTTGAACGTCTGCAGTGCGCCGCAGGCGCATTTCGGTCAGATTGCCCCGCTTGCCCGGCCTGTTCCTTCGGGACATCGCAGACCCCACACATCGAGGCCTGCGCCCGCCTGAACGGGGTGGCTGACGGTCGAAAGCTGACTACTGACAGCCGTTTTTCGACGAGCGATCCGTGAATGTCTATGAAAACAAAGAATGACTGTGGAAAACTGCTGCGATCCCACGTAGCGCTGACCTTCAGGTCAGCACCGCCGGAAGCCTGCGGCCAGACTGCCGACCTTAAGGTCAGGGCACCACGGCCAACGAACGCTCAGTCCTGACGAATTTGGGACATTTAGTACGATCGGAGGCATCTAGGAACACAAATTGCCCCTATTAAGGGTGTACGCGAGTTGTTAGGGTGTTTTGACCCGAAAGCGGGATTCTACGTCCCAAGCTAACTGAAAAGCAAATCGTGGCGCCGGCCTTCTGGTCGGCAGAGCCAAGGTGTTGTAATCTCCGCGGACTTCATGGTCAGCGCGTCAGTCGGCGCTAAAAACCGGAGGACAGGGAAGACGAAATAGAGTAAAATCTTCCGCCTCACGTTAATTCGGAAGAAATCTGTAGCTTGGGATCAAGAGTAGACGTTCCCGGCGAACCCGGTTTACAGGGGTAGTCTTCTATGAGCGTCAACATTGGGTTGGATATCGGTTCCGTCAGCCTTAAGCTCGCCGCCATGGGATCGCCGTCGGACGAGGCGCTTTTCCACAACCTTGGGGAGAAGTCCCCCACTTTCTTCGCGGCCTCGTTTCCCGCCGGGAGTCCTTTTGCCGGACGACCTTTGATTCTCACCCGGTATCGGCGTATTCAGGGAAGCCCCATCCAGTCCACCTTCGATCTGCTCCAGGAACTCTACGAATACCTGCCGGAAGAGAATGTGGAAGGGATTCGCGTGACGGGGTCCGGCAGCCAGCTTCTGGCGAAAATCCTGGGCATCTATTTCGAGAACGAGTTCCGAGCCATCGCCAAGGGCGTGCGGACCTTCAACTCCGAAGTGCGCACCATCTTCGAGATCGGCGGCGAGTCGTCAAAATACCTGCGGCTGGATCCGGAAGCCGTGGGGAAACACCTGGGAATTGTGGATTACCAGACCAGCGGAGAATGCGCCGCGGGAACGGGGTCGTTCATCGACCAGCAGGCTACGCGGTTGCTGTATAGCGTCGAGCAAGTGGGAGCGGCGGCGTGTGGCGCGAGTTGCGCGGCGCGCATTGCGGGGCGCTGCTCGGTGTTCGCCAAGACGGACATGATCCACGCCCAGCAGAAAGGCTACACCACGGAGCAGATCCTGCGGGGCTTGTGCGACGCGGTGGCGCGAAACTTCAAATCCAGCATCGTCAAGGGCCGGGCGGTGGTCGCCCCGGTAGCCTTCATTGGCGGGGTGGCGCTGAATGCCGGCATCTCCAACGCCCTGGGGGAGGCGTTCAAGCTGGGAGAGAACGAACTCGTGGTTCCCGAGCTCTATGCCTGGCTGGGGGCGGCGGGCGCAGCCATGCTGGAGGCGGAAGAGTGGCGGAAACGCTCCTTCAAGCGCATCCATCAACTCCGGCAGCATGAGGCGGCGAAGAAAAGTTATGCGTGCTCGGAAGCGCTTTCGATGAAGAACGTGGTGCTGCTGCGCGACCGGGTAGGGCCGGCGGGAATTTCAAATTTGAAGTTTCAAATTTCAAAGGAGATCGAGGCCGAGCCGTCCAACGGGAAGTCGGGAAAGTCAAAAGAGAGCGGAGTGGGCGTTTCAAATCTCCCCTCTCAGATTTCAAATAAGATCGAAGCCTACCTGGGAATCGACATCGGCTCCGTAAGCACCAACCTGGTGGTTATCGACGCCGCGGGTCATCTCCTGAAGGAAATCTATCTCCCCACCCAGGGGCGGCCGATCGAAGTCGTTGACCGCGGCCTCAAGGAGATCGAAGCCGAGCTCGGCCCGCAGCTCGAAATTCGCGGCGTGGGAACGACGGGGTCCGGGCGCGAGTTGATCGGCGAGCTGGTCGGCGCCGACACCGTCAACGACGAAATTACCGCCCACAAGACCGGGGCCATGCACGTCTGCCAGCAAATGGGCATGGAACCGGTGGACACGATCTTCGAGATCGGGGGGCAAGACTCGAAATTCATCCGCATCGAGAAGGGCGTGGTGGTGGACTTCACCATGAACGAGGCCTGCGCGGCGGGCACCGGGTCGTTTCTCGAGGAGCAGGCCGAAAAGCTGGGGATTTCCATCAAGGAGGAGTTCGCACGTCTGGCCCTGGCCTCGGCCAACCCCGCCCGCCTGGGTGAGCGCTGCACCGTCTTTATGGAGCGGGACGTCACCTCGCTGCTACAGAAGGGCGCGGAAGTGGGCGATCTGGCGGCGGGCTTGGCTTACTCCGTGGCGTTGAACTACCTGAACCGGGTGGTGCGGGGAAGGAAGATCGGCAACGTCATCTTCTTCCAAGGCGGGACCGCTTACAACGACGCCGTAGCGGCCGCGTTCTCACAAATCCTGGGCAAGCGAATCATCGTTCCGCCACACAACGGCGTCATCGGGGCCATCGGTATGGCTCTGATTGCGCGCGAACGGATGAAGAACGCAGGCCAAGCCTGCGGTTTCAGGGGCTACGACCTGCACCAGGTGCAGTTCACGGTGCGGGATTTTGTTTGCCGCGCCTGCTCGAACTACTGCGACATGAAAGAGTTTACGATCGAAGGAGAACGCACTTATTGGGGAGACCAATGCTCGGACAAATTCCGCAAGCGGGCACGGTCCGACCGCAAGCCGATCCTGGACGACCTGGTGGAATATCGCGAGAAGCTGCTGGAAGAAGTTCTGTTGCCCTTCAGAGGCTCTAAGCCTAGCGTAGGTATACCGCGCAGCATGTTCTACTACGACCGCTTCCCCTTCTGGTGCGCCTACTTCCAGGAACTGGGGTTCGAGGTCACGGTTTCGGCGGCCACGGACCGGAAGATCTCCGCCCGCGGCGAAGAGACAGCCGTCGCCCAGCCCTGCTTCCCGGTGCAAGTCGCTCACGGGCATGTCCTGGACCTGCTGGACAAGAACGTAGACTACCTGCTGATTCCGAATATCGTCAATGCCGAGGCGCCGGCCCAGATGGTGGATTCGCACCTCTGTCCCTGGAACCAGACGCTCCCCTTTGTGGTGCGCGCGGCGCCGCAAATCGAGACTCAGCGCGCCAAGTTGCTGACCCCTACGGTGCATTTCCGTTTCGGCAGGAATCATGTGGAGAAAGAATTAGCTGCCTTCGCTCGCACCCTGGGCTTTTCCCGCAAGAAGAGCGATCGCGCCGTGACCGCGGCCTATGCCGCCCAGGAGGCCTTTACGGAAGCTGTGCAGGAGGCCGGAGCCCAAGCACTGGCCCAGCTTCAAACCAGCGGTGAGCCGGCGCTGCTCCTGGTGGGGCGGCCCTACAACCTGTACGACCGCAGCGTCAACTGCGACATCCTCCGCAAGCTGCGTTCGCTCTATGGGGTCAATGTCCTCCCCATGGATTTCCTGCCTCTGGACTCGGAAGACATCACGGAAGTCAACGCCAACATGTACTGGAATTCCGGCCGGCGCATTCTCGCCGCGGCCAGACTGGCTAGCCGCCATGCCAACTTGCACCTGGTTTACATCTCGAACTTCAAGTGTGGCCCTGACTCGTACATCAAGTCGTTCCTTGCCGACGCGGCGGGCAAGCCTTCCCTGGTGCTCCAGTTCGACGGCCACTCCAACGACGCAGGCTTCATCACCCGTTGTGAGGCCTATCTCGACAGCAAAGGATTTCTGCGATGCCCCTCTTCGACCACCGTCATGTGAGCCGACGCATCAGCGCCGGCCACCCCCTTTGGCGCAAGACGGTTTACATCCCCACCATGGCGGAAGGCAGTTCGGAGGCCTTTGCGGCGACTTTTCGCTGGCTGGGCATCGAGGCGCGGCCGACCCCGCCCTCCAACGAGCGGACGCGTGAATTGGGGAGCAAGCACACCACCGGCGACGAGTGCTACCCCGCCAAGGTCACGGTTGGCGACTTCCTGCGAGTCATCGAGATGCCGGGCTTCCGGCCGGCCAAGGCAGCCTTCTTCATGCCCACTGCCGAGGGGCCCTGCCGGTTCGGCCAGTATGCGCCTTTCCTGAAAAAGGTCTTGCGCGAGGCCGGCTACGCCGATGTCCAAGTGCTTTCACCGAGCAGCCAGAATGGCTACGCGGACTTGGGCGACATAACCAATGCGTTTCTGCGCGCCGGTTGGCGGGCCCTGGTCTCCGCCGACACGATTCACCGCGCCCTGCTCAAAACCCGTCCTTATGAAACCAATCCGGGCGCTGCGGACGGCGCTTTTCAGACCTCGCTCCAGGACTTGTGCCAGACGCTCGAGACCAGTTGTGCGGACATGGACTGCCAACTCCTGAGTTTGGTTGAAGCCGTGATTCGGGCGCGCGAAAGGTTCCGGCGAGTGCCCGCGCAGTACGACCCTGACACTCCGTTGATCGGCGTCGTGGGGGAGATCTTTTGCCGGCTGAACACCTTCTCCAATGAGGACCTGATTCGCAAATTGGAGGGCTACGGCGCCGAGTGCTGCCTGAGCCACATCGCCGAATGGGTGGCCTACACCAATACCGAACAGGAGCGAAAGCTTCGCCTGCGCGGACGCGTCTTCTCGATGGATATGCTCAAGACGCGCTTGCGCTCCTACATCCAGCATGCCGATGAGCACGCTTTGACCGCCCCGTTCCATGAGGACTTCGTGGGTTACGAGGAGCCGGAAGTGGAAAAGATCCTAGAACTGGCATGGCCCTATTTGCCCGTCTGCGGGGCGCAAGGTGAGATGGTGTTGAGCGTCGGGAAGGCAGCTTACCTAGCCCTGCACGGCGCGGATGGCGTCATCGACATCAGCCCCTTCACCTGCATGAATGGCATTGTGAGCGAGGCGATCTACCCCAAGCTCAGCAGGGAGTATGGCGCCATCCCCATCCGCAATTTCTATTTTGACGGTACACAGTCGGACCTCGACCGGGACCTGGGTATCTACCTTGAACTGGCGCGATCCTATCGCGAGAAGAAACCCTTTCCCCGCCAGTATGCGCCCTGCTTCAACCAGCCGGTGGCCTGAGGAAGTGGCAAGGCAGGAAATTGCTGGCCTTTCTTTGTAGGCTATCACGAGAGGAGCACGAAGGGGGGATTGACGAGCGGCGAAAAGTGCGGTATTGTTAGGTTCTTATTAGTGGGTGAGTAATGGAGCGGCAGCCCCCCTGGTCTTTTGACCGCGGGTCCCCTCGTGCCACGAAAGCTATTGTGGGTTTGGCAATAGGGAGAAGAATCCATGATTAAAAGCACGAACCGTCAGGGTTCTTCCGACAGCATGCGCATGGCAATCCTTGCCGACGAGATTACCCGAGCACTGCGCGAAGTCTCCCTCCACAAGAGAGTTTGGGATCGCGACCGCCACGTCATTTCCCAGGCGGTTGACATCTTGACTCAGATGATGCAAGCGGGGGAGGGAAATGGCAACCAGGCACAAGCAAAGTCGGTTGGCGCGTCCCTGCCTTATGCGCATGCCCTGCGAGCAGTCGAAGCCATGCGCCTCGATCGCGGCTCCTTTGAATCGATGCAGAAGTTGTTTGAAGTGCTGGTCTCAGAGTTGACGGACCTGCGAGACGAGCGCAGTTTTGACGTGCAGTATGTTGAGCCGTTCTTTATCGCGGTCCGCGATGTCGCGCTGCACTTGAGTTTTTCGGACTACTCGGGAATCTTCCTGAATGCGGCCTGACCGCGGCACGTAGGACGGCAGTCAAGGCTTTCTCCATTCCTCCCAATCCTTCAAGACAGCTTTCGTCATTTCTTGGGCGGCTTCGTGCAGCCAATCCGGCTTCCGTTTACCCAGGTCGCGGCGAACGGCCTTGATCGCATCCTTGCTCCCCAAGTGAATATTCGCGGTTTCGAATCCCATGGCGTGAAGCAGCCGTTCCTCATCGCGCTTTTGTGGCAGGGTGGCCAACTCGACACGGGAACAATGTGGAGAGAGGCGGCGCACAATCCATCTGCCGCGCAAATGCACATAGGGGTCAAGCGTCCGCGCGGCGTTGGTGATGATCGTCTCGTAGAATATCTTCTGCGGGCCCTTGCCTGCATTGGCCCAAACACACGCCGAAGGCGCCAGCGCCTTCGCCTCGCGGGCCACTCGGGCTCCTCCCCAATCGCCGATGGCCACAAAACGCTCTCTGCCCAGGCTTCCTAATCCCGCCACCCGGTGGGAGACGCGATAGATCATCCCTCGTTCCGGCAACAGGTCCTCGATCGCTTTCCGGGCGCTTTTGGGGATTTCGCCACGCAGCGTGGGCAATGCGTTCATCTTTCCCCAAAAATGCACAGGGTCACGGAGTTCGCCGCTGACGGTTTCACGCAGCCACTTGTGATCTTCTTCCAGAACAAATGGCTTGCCGCCTTCCTCGAGGCCTTCACAATAGCCGGTCAGGATACTCTTGCACGCGTCTTGCGTGGCCAATTCCAAATGGTTGGCCGCTACGGCAAGGTGCGCGCTCGCCGCGAGCCTGACGAGGTCATTGGTGTAGGCCATGGGAAAGGCCTCGTCAAAATCGTTCACGCCCCAGATCAGGCGTCCTTCGGCGTCGCACCAGGTCCCAAAATTCTCCAGGTGAAGATCGCCGACCGCCAGGACCCGAGGCGCTTTGGGGACGTCCGTGCGAAGCTCCCGCCATAGTTGATCCCAGCGATAGTAGGTGGCGCGCAAAAAGGGGAAAGGCGCCTCTTCCATCCGGGAGTGCTTCAAGGTAATGTCTGCCGGAATCAGGTTCAGGCGCTCGCCCAGCCACGCTTCGTATCTCTTGGTCGCCTTTTTAATCCGCATTTGTACTCCACCCGACGTTGCGGCGCTTTCAGGCCGCTTGCCGGCCAGGGTTCACAACCTCGTTCGGCGATCACACCGAGGCGACATCATCCCTACCAATCCCAACTGACCCCCTGCCCGGCTCGTCGCCTGTCACTCGTCGCCCGTCACTGCCTTTGGGGTATACTCAGCACACTATGAAGCCATTTCCAGCCGGGAAACTGCCCCCTCGCATTTTCCAGGGACTCTTGACCGCGTGTCAAGTACCAAGAAACTCCCGTGTCGTCCTGGGGCCGAGGTTCGGCGAGGACGCCGCTGTAATTGATATGGGCGACAAATACCTGGTGGCGAAGACCGATCCGATCACCTTCACCTCCGAGCGAATCGGCTGGTACGCCGTGAACATCAATGCCAACGATGTCGCCACGATGGGAGCCCGCCCTCTCTGGTTCCTGGCCACTTTGCTGCTTCCGCAAACCAGTACTTCCTTAACGCTCGTCCGCCATATCTTTCGAGATACGCTCCAGGCTTGTGCCGACTTAGGTGTGACACTCTGTGGCGGCCACACCGAGGTCACCTTGGGCCTCGACCGTCCAATTCTGGTCGGGCAAATGCTCGGTGAAGTGGTCAAATCCAAGCTGGTCAGAAAGGAAAGTCAGCGGCCGGGAGATGTCGTGCTCCTCACGCGAGGCATCGCCATCGAGGGCACCGCGATCCTCGCCAGGGAAAAGCGCCGCGCCCTAGGCCGGGAACTGCCAATGGAAACCCTCCGGCGGGCGCGAGGATTGCTGTTTCGTCCCGGGATAAGCGTTGTGCAGGACGCTTTGTTGGCACAGCGCCATGGTGAGATTCACGCCATGCACGACCCGACTGAGGGTGGTCTGGCGTCAGGTTTGTATGAACTCGCGAAGGCCGGCGGCGTGGGCTTGCGCGTTTGGAGAGATAAGGTCCCCATTCTCGAAGAGACACGCCGTTTGAGCGAAATCTTGAGATTTGATCCTTTCGCCTTGATTGCGTCAGGTTCCTTGCTTGTCGTCGCAAGCGCCGAGTCGGCCCCAGGGTTGCTCCGCGCTTACTCGCGCCGTCACGTGACAGCCGCAATCATCGGCGAGGTAAGGGAAGCTGCGGAAGGCGTCCAATGGGTCGAGAGCGGTCGGACAAAACCTCTCCGCGTTCCGGAGCGCGACGAGATTGCACGCTTATTGTTGGGTGAGAAACGTTCTTCCGCAGCCTGTTAAGGCCGAGAATTGCCGGCCTGAAAGTCGGCGCCACGCCGTAACGAGGAGATTGCTGACATACGGAAGAGTAATTGGCGCAGACACCCAATCGTGCTACACTAAAAGAGTGAGCTGAGTGGTATCCGCTAAGCGTTCGCGCCGTCTTAGGTATGCTCCGATTCAAAAAATGGGGGAGATAGCAGGGTCAAGACTCATCGCCTGAGGACGCCTGGTGACGGCTTCCATTGCGAGTTGGCTCGACGGGTTGGTTCGGAACCTGCTTGTCGCATATCCCGCAAGGTTTATCGGTCGCGCAAGGCTTACTCCCATCCTCTTACGAAACCATTATGAATGCCTGGCTCCAAGTCCTGAATTATCTCAAAACGAAGGTCAACACGCAGAGTTACCAGACTTGGTTAAGGCCTACCCGGTTCAGCCATGTGGATAAGGAAGCGATTGTTGTCTGTGTTCCGAACCGCGAGTTCCAGGAGTGGATTCAGGATAACTACGCACCACTCGTCAGCGAAGCCTTGCAGAATCTTAATATGGGCATTACGGAGATCCGCTATGTCCTTGGCGAAAATGTAGAGAAGAAGGGCGTTGGCGCCGACCCTGCTAAACCGCTGCAGAGCAAACTGGACTTCGATTCTGTCGACCACTTGCTGAATCTCAAGTACACTTTCGACACCTTCGTGGTAGGCTCTTGCAACCAATTTGCACACGCCGCGGCCCAGGCCGTTGCGCAGAACCCGGCGAAAGCCTACAACCCACTCTTCCTTTACGGGGGAGTTGGTTTGGGCAAAACGCACCTCATGCACGCGGTAGGCCATACCATCAAACATAACTGGAAGGAAATGCGTTTGGCCTACGTCTCCTCAGAAACCTTTACGAACGATCTCTTAAGCTCCCTGCGGAATGACCGAACGTATTCCTTCCGGGAAAAGTACAGAAACATCGATGTGCTGCTCATGGACGACATCGAGTTCATTGCCGGAAAAGAACGAACTATGGAAGAATTCTTCCATACATTCAACGCCCTCTATGAAGCTCAGAAACAGATTGTGATATCTTCCGATTGCCCGCCGAAAGACATCCCTGGCTTGGAAGAGAGGGTGCGCTCCCGCTTTGCCTGGGGCCTGCTCGCCGATTTGCAACCGCCGGATCTTGAAACCAAGCGCGCTATTCTAGACAAGAAATGCGAAGCCCAAGGGGTTACTCTGCCTGAAGAGGTAAGCGATTTCATCGCGCGCAAGATCCGGTCCAGCATCCGCGACTTGGAGGGGGCACTGACGCGACTGGTGGCTTATTCTTCGCTCACCGGGGCGGAGGTTTCGGTGGCCATGGCGCAGCAAGTGCTTAAGAACCTCGTCGATTTGGGCGAACGCCGCGTCTCGATCGAGATCATCCAGCGCGCTGTGTGCCAGGAGTTCGGTTTGTCACTGCCTCAATTGCGGTCCAAAAACAACAGCCGCCCGGTGGCTTATCCTCGGCAAGTGGCCATGTACCTTGCCAAGGAACTCACCACAGCATCGCTGCCGCAAATCGGCAGGGAATTCGGCGGGAAACACCACACAACTGTGTTACACTCTATTAATAAGATTTCGCAATTGCGCGAGTCGGACAGAGATTTGAACAGGCTTCTCAACAAGCTTCGCGATAGTCTCAGTTGAACTTAGCGGCTTTCGAAGGATGTTTATGATGAGAAAACTTGTGAATTTCTCCAGGGCGCCGAACCGCCCAGCGAAATTCACAGGCGGGGATACTCGATTCACAGGTCCACTGCCTGTAACGGGATGTCTGCCTGAGGTTTGCACAATTTTCCACACTTACACAGTGCCTACTACTAAGAACATCTTCTGATAGGATACTATTGAAATGGATTTCTCCATAGAAAAGGCTCGGGTCCTAAAAGAACTGGCTCTCACTCAAGGAGTGGTTGAGAAAAAGACGACCATTCCTATTCTCTCCAACCTTCTGATTGAGGTTGACGGAGAGAATCTAAGAATCAGCGCCACCGATCTCGACCTAGGGGTGTGCTGTAATTGCCCGGTCAAAGTGAAGGCCCCGGGCTCCGGGACAATTCCTGCCAAGCGTCTTATTGAAATCGTGCGCTCTCTTCCCGAAGCTGAGGTTCATTTCAAGGCCTTGGAAAACCACTGGGTCCAGATAACGTGTGAACGCTCTTCCTTTAAGCTGGTGGGAATGGCAAAGGACAATTTCCCGATGCTGCCGGTCGTCCCGCCGGCATTGGCTGCGCTCCCTGCGAATGTGCTTGCAACCGCTATCCAGAAGACGGTATTCGCAATTTCAAATGAGGAGTCTCGTTACACTTTGAACGGAGCTCTGCTCTTGCTCAGGCCCGGCAGCGTGGCAATGGTGGCGACGGATGGGCACCGGCTTGCCTTGATTGAGCGCGACATCGAAGTTGCAGGGCTCAAGAACGAATTGAAATTGCTCATCGCCAAAAAAGCCATGGGCGAACTGGTGCGGTTGTTGTCGGAAGGGGAAGGCGAGCTACCGGTCAGCATCTCGAAGGATGAAGGCCATCTCTTCTTTTCTCTGGGCCAACGGGTCCTGATTTGCCGCATGCTGACGGGGCAGTTTCCAAACTATGAGGCGGTTCTTCCTCGCGAAAACAACCGTGTCTTGCAGCTCGAAAAGGAAAGCATCTCGGCCGCTGTGCGTCGGGTCGCCTTGCTCGCTGACGAGCGCTCGCGGGCTGTCCGAATGCACGTGGAGAAGGGACAACTGGAAATATCTTCCTCGAGCGGAGAATATGGCGAGGCCCGCGAGGTACTTGACACGCCCTACCAGGATGAGGCCATGCAGATCGGTTTCAACTACCAGTACTTACTGGATTTCTTCAACGTGGTGGAAGGCGCCGGGAAGATCTCCCTGGAGCTAAAGGACGAGCAGAGCGCTGGCCAATTCCGGCCGGTTGAGGGCGGGGCTTACCGCTATCGCTACGTGGTGATGCCCATGCGGATTTAGTGGCGCGCAGAAGAACCGCCGTGGCACGTGACTTTCGGGAGAGCGAGGGGCGATAACTCTGTCGACTGGTCGTTGCTCATACTGGAGAAGTGAAGTGGAGCCGGCGGGAAGACTCTTTCTCTGCCGGCTTTTTTTGCAAAAGGGGATAGAACGGGAGGTTGAGGGAACACGTGAGCAAGCAGAAACCTGGAGAGCCTAATGGAGCCCCAGCCTACGACGCGGCGAGCATCAAGGTGCTTGGCGACTTGGAAGCGGTGCGCAAGAGGCCAGCGATGTACATCGGATCGACGGGCGCCATGGGACTGCACCACCTGGTGTGGGAGGTAGTGGACAATTCCGTCGATGAGGCGTTGGCCGGATACTGCGATCGCATCGACGTCGTCGTGCATAGCGATAACTCCGTGACGGTGGTCGATAACGGGCGGGGCATTCCCGTCGATTTGCACAAGGAGGAGGGCCGCTCGGCGGCGGAAGTAGTGATGACGGTTCTCCACGCCGGCGGGAAGTTTGACACCAACAGCTATAAAGTCTCGGGCGGTCTGCACGGCGTGGGCGTGTCGGTTGTCAATGCCCTCTCCGAGCGGTTGGAGCTGGAAATCTGGCGTGACGGCTACACCTGGGAACAATCCTACGAGCGCGGAAAGCCCGTCCAACCGCTGAAGCGGGCGGGCAAGACCGAACGCCTCGGCACCAAGATTACCTTCCTGCCGGACGCCAAGATCTTGGACACGATTGACTTCAACTACGATACCTTGGCTCAGCGCCTGCGTGAACTCTCTTTCCTCAATAAGGGCTTGACCATCCGGCTCAAAGACGAACGCAGCAACAAGCAGGCGGAATTCCATTACAACGGTGGAATTGCGGAGTTCGTAAAGCACCTCAACAAGAATAAAGAAGTGCTTCACGCGACTCCGATTTACGCGGAGGCCGACCGCGACGACGTGCATATGGAGTTTGCCCTCCAGTATAACGATGGCTATGCGGAGGCGGTGTTTTCTTTCGCCAACAACATCAACACCGTGGACGGCGGCACGCACCTGTCGGGTTTCCGCTCCGCTCTCACCCGCGCCATCAATCAATACGGACAGAATCAAGGGCTTTTTAAGGACGTGAAGGAGAACCTGCAGGGCGAGGATGTGCGCGAAGGGCTTGTGGCGGTGGTCAGCGTCAAGCTTCCCCAACCCCAATTTGAAGGCCAGACCAAAGGGAAGCTCAACAGCGACATCCAGAGCACGGTGGCCAGCTTCGTTTACGAAAAGCTCATGGAGGCTTTCGAGAAAAACCCCGCCGTAGGCAAGAAGGTCTGCGCCAAAGCCATCGACGCTTCTCGCGCCCGCGAGGCGGCCCGCAAGGCGCGGGAGTTAACACGGCGCAAAGGCGCACTCGATTCCGGCGGGCTACCGGGCAAGCTGGCCGATTGCCAGGAGCGAGACCCGGAACGCTGTGAACTCTTCCTGGTGGAAGGTGACTCGGCCGGTGGTTCTGCCAAGCAGGGGCGCGACCGCCGCTATCAGGCCATCCTGCCGTTAAGAGGCAAAATTCTGAACGTCGAAAAGGCGCGTTTCGACAAGATGCTGGGCCATGAAGAGATCCGCGCCCTCATCACGGCGCTCGGCACCGGCATCGGCAAAGACGACTTCGACGTCACCAAGCTGCGCTACTCGAAAATCATCATCATGACCGATGCCGACGTGGACGGATCCCACATTCGCACCCTGCTGCTTACCTTCTTCTACCGCCAGATGCCGGAACTCGTCGAGCGCGGGCACGTCTTTATTGCTCAACCGCCGCTTTACCTGATTAAAAAGGGTAAATCCCTGCGCTACATCCGGGATGAGAAGGAATTTCGCCGCGAAATCATGCGCCGGGCCACGGAAGATCACACCGTCGAGGTCGGTGACGGCAAGAAGACAAAGCTCGAGGGGGGCGATCTAACCAACTTCCTGATGGCGCTCGCCGAGTATGTTGAGCTGTTTGACAAGCTCGAGAAGAGGATTGGCGATGACCGCCCGGTTAACGCCATGCTGAAAGCCGAACTGGGCAAGAAGATGGAGCTCGAGAACAAGGACAAGCTCGAGTTGGTCGCCAGGGAGCTCAAGGCGGAAGGATTCGCCTCCCACCTGCGCCTCGATGAGGAGCACAATCTCTACACTCTGACTTTTTCAAGCGAGACGCTGGGCGAGCGCACCATTGATTGGGACTTGGTCTCGAGCGCCGACTATAAGCGCCTCCTCGACCTCCACCGACGCGTGCGCGACTACGATAAGCCACCCTTCATTATGTCCACCAATGGCACCCAGTTGACCATCGAGGACCGCCGGCAACTCCTCGAACACGTCATGGCTTTGGGAAAGAAAGCCTTTACCGTGCAGCGCTTCAAGGGCTTGGGAGAAATGAATCCCGACCAACTCTGGCAAACCACCATGGACGCCGAGCAACGCATCCTCCTGCAAGTGAAAGTCGAGGACCAGGTCGAGGCAGATTCGATCTTCACCGTCCTGATGGGTGACGTCGTCGAACCCCGCCGCCAGTTCATCGAAGAAAACGCGCTAGATGTGAAGAATCTGGACATTTAGCGAGGCGGGTGAGGGGGTCGTTTCCAGTCCGTCTGCACGTCCCGCTCGATCGCAAAATCAGCTACAATAGAGGTTGGAGCCCCTGACCACTGAGCACACTGTTGGCCTGATGACACTGAATCCACGATCCAAGCCGCCGAGGAGAAAGGGTACAAAGCGGCTCTCAACCCTGGAAAGCCGAATTGCGCGAGCCCAGCAACTTCTCCGCCGATTCATCACACCGGGCCGATCGCTGGCGGATGAATTGATTGCGAAGCGACGGGAGGCGGCCACGCGTGAGCAAGATTAATTGGGCGTCCGGATTCGTATAATCCGCCAGGTCCTCCGGTTTTGTCATTCTGAGCGAAGCGAAGAATCTCCCTAGTTGGCTCGTTCGCGAACTGCTGAGATTCTTCGCTGCGCTCAGAATGACAGACTTAACAGGGAGTATGATTCATGGGTGACCAAGAACTATTCAAGCTGGCGCGGGAAATCCCGGTCAACATCGAAGACGAGATGCGCAAGTCGTATCTCGACTATGCGATGAGCGTGATCATTGGCCGGGCGCTTCCTGACGTGCGCGACGGGCTTAAGCCGGTGCATCGCCGAATTCTCTACGCCATGTACAAGGAGGGCAACACCTCCGACAAGCGCTACATCAAGTGTGCCGGCGTGGTCGGCGAAGTCATCAAGAAATACCACCCGCACGGCGACGCGGCGGTTTACGACACCCTGGTGCGCATGGCGCAAGACTTCAACATGCGCTACCTGCTCATCGACGGGCAGGGCAACTTCGGCTCGGTGGATGGTGATCCTCCGGCGGCCTACCGGTACACCGAGTGCCGCCTGGCGCGCATCGCGGAAGAATTGCTGGCGGACATCGAAAAGGAGACCGTGGACTTCACCCCGAATTTCGACGAGTCCACGGAAGAGCCCCTGGTTCTTCCCACCCGCGTCCCGAACCTTCTGATCAACGGCTCGGACGGCATTGCGGTGGGCATGGCCACAAAGATCCCGCCCCATAACCTGACCGAAATCATCGACGCCACCATCCTCCTGATCAACAAGCCCAGCGCCGCGCTCGAGGAAGTGCTCACGCTCGTTCCCGGCCCCGATTTCCCCACCGGCGCTTACATCTACGGAAAAAGCGGAATCAAATCCGCCTACGAGACAGGCCGCGGCCTCTTCACGATGCGCGCCAAGGCGGCCATCGAGCGGCCCACGAAGGACAAGCAGCAGATCGTCATCACGGAAATACCCTTCCAGGTGAACAAGTCGAAGGTCATCGAGCGCATTGCGCAGCTTGTCCAGGACAAGAAGATCGAGGGCATCTCCGACGTGCGCGACGAGTCCGACCGCGAGGGCATGCGCATAGTCGTGGAATTGAAGAGGGGCGAACAAGTGCCGGAAATCGTCCTGAACAACCTCTACAAACACACCCAACTCCAGGAAAACTTCGGCATGATCATGCTGGCCATCGTCAACGGCCAGCCGCGCACCCTGCCGCTCATCGAAGCCCTCCAACTCTTCATCGACCACCGCGTGACGGTGGTGCGGCGGCGCACCGCTTACGATCTGCGCAAGGCCCAGGAGCGTGCGCACATCCTTGAGGGTTTCCTCAAGGCGCTTCAGCACCTCGACGCCATCATCAAGCTCATCCGCGCCTCGAAGACGCCCGCCGAAGCGCGCCAGGGCCTGATGGACCGCTTCGAGTTCACGGAGCGGCAGGCCCAGGCCATCCTCGAATTGCAATTGCAGCGCCTCACGGCCATGGAGCGCGACAAGATCCAGCAGGAATATGACGAGCTGCAAAAGAAGATTGCGGAGTACCAGGAAATACTGGCCAGCGAAAAAACGCTGAAGAAAGTAATCGTGAACGAGCTGAAGGAAATCCAGAAGGACTACGGAGACCTGCGGCGCACGGAAATCATCGAGGAGCAGGCGGAAATCAAGCTCGAAGACCTGATTGCGATCGAGGACGTGGTGATCACGGTCTCGCATTCCGGCTACCTCAAGCGCACCCCGGTCAGCATTTATCGCCAGCAAGGACGCGGCGGCAAGGGACGCCTGGGAATGAAGACGCGCGACGAGGATTTCGTCGAGCACCTCTTCATCGCGTCCACCCACAGCTACATCCTGGTCTTCACCAACACCGGCAAGATGTATTGGCTGAAGGTTTACGAAATTCCGGACGTGGTCGCCGCAGGCAAGGGCAAGAACATCGTCAACCTCGTGAACCTCGCTTCGGGAGAGAAAGTCGCGGCCGTCGTCGCCGTCCGGGAATTGCCGGATGAGCCCAAAGACGTGACGATCGAAGGCCAGACGTATGCCGAAGAGGGGTACGTGACGCTGGTGACGCGCCTGGGCCTGATCAAAAAGACACGCTTGGCGGATTTCTCCAACCCCGCCTCGCGCGGCATTATCGCCATGAAAGTCGAGGAAGGCGATGCCCTGATCCGCGCTACTTTGACCTCCGGCCGGGACACCATTTTCCTCGCCACGCATGAGGGCATGGCCATTCGCTTCCCCGAGAGCGACGTGCGCGACATGGGTAGGCAGACTTATGGCAATTATGCGATAGACCTCGAGAAGGGCGACTACATCGTGGGCATGGAGATCGTGGGCGAGAAGGAGTTGATCCTCTCCGTCACCGAAAAGGGGTACGGCAAACGCACGCCCATCACCGAATATCGCTTGCAGTCACGCTTCGGCAAGGGCGTCATCAACATCAAGACCGTGGATCGAAACGGCAAGGTCGTGGGGGTGCTGAGCGTGACCGAGGAGTCGGAGGTCATGCTCATCAGCCAGCAGGGCAAGATCACTCGCCTCGATGCCGGCGCCATCCGCGAATCGGCCCGCTCCACGCAAGGCGTCAGGTTGATTAACCTCGAAGAGGGCGACGAGGTCGCCGCCGTCTGCCTGATCAGCACCGAAAACGGCGAGACCGAATCCCCGCAGCCGAAACTGATCCAATAGTGGCCGAAATGGCTCTGTAGGGGCGGCCCATGTGGCCGTCCGCGGGCAACCGCAAAGGTTGCCCCTACAAGTGTGTTGGCGTTATTCTGTAACGGTGGGTGGCAGGGATGAATGAACTGGAAGTGAAAGCAGGGAGACTGCTGGAGCAACTGCGGCAGGTGCCTTCGCTGGTCGTCGCCTATTCAGGAGGGGTGGACTCGGCGTACCTCGCTTATGCGGCACACCAGGCGTTGGGCGACCGCATGCTCGCGGTGACGGCGCTGAGCGCCAGCTATTCGGCGCGCGACCGGCAGGAGGCGCAGGCCGTGGTGGGGCGCTTCAAGCTGCCGCACGAATTCATCGACACCGACGAACTCTCGAACCCCGCCTATCGCGCCAACAATTCCGACCGCTGCTACTTTTGCAAGGACGAGCTGTTTGACAAGCTCGATGCGCTGGTTGCGCAGCGAGGCTTTGCCGCCGTCGCCTACGGCGTGAACGTGGACGACCAGGGCGACTGGCGCCCCGGCCAGCGCGCCGCCCGCGAGCACAAGGTGCTTACCCCGCTGCTTGATGCGGGCCTCACTAAGGCCGACATCCGTGAGCTTGCCCGCCGGGCTGAGGTGCCGGTGTGGAATCGCCCCGCGTCGGCTTGCCTCTCTTCGCGCATTGCCTACGGCATCGAGGTCACGCCGGAACGATTGGCGATTGTGGAAAAAGGGGAAGAGGCTCTTCGCGCGCTCGGCTTCCGGCAGTTCCGGGTTCGTTATCATGAGGAACTCGTCCGCATTGAGATTGCTTCTGACGAGATGCCGGGCGCGCTGGATTCCGCAATGGCTCGCAAGTTTGTCGAGGTTTTCAAAGAACTCGGCTTCAGGTTCGTCACCCTGGACCTGGAAGGTTACCGTACAGGTTCCATGAATTCCCTCCTGGTAAACATCCAGAAATAAGATCAATCGGCTGTCATCCTGAGCGAAGCGAAGGATCTTTGCAGTGGCTCGTCGGTTGATTAATCTCAAACCAACTGCAGAGATCCTTCGCTTCGCTCAGGATGACAGGTTGCCAGTGCCCTTCCTTATCGTCACGCCGTGGGCTATACTGCGCCGCCGCTGCGTTGCTGATATAATGCCGCAGCTTCTTCCGAGGACCGGAGGTGACCCATGTCCGCTCACAGTGTTCTTACAGCCTATCTTCTCGCCGCGGTGTCATTACCTGCCGGCGCGCAAAATCAGTCCCTGGTGCAGCGGCTCGGCTACCCCCCCGATGCCAAGCTGCTGATCATCCACGCCGATGACCTGGCGGTTGCACACTCACAGGACATGGCAAGCTTTGAAGCGCTGGACCGGGACGCCGTGTCGTCCGCCAGCATCATGGTTCCGTGTCCGTGGCTTACGGAAGTAGCGGATTACGCGAAGGCCCACCCGGAGGCTGATCTCGGCCTGCACCTGACCTTGACGAGTGAATGGAAAACCTACAAGTGGGGTCCTGTTGCGTCGCGCGAGCAGGTGGGGTCACTTCTCGATCCTCCGGGCTATCTCTTCTCCACCGCCGAAGAGGCGGTGCGGCACATCAAGCCGGAAGAGGCGGAGCGAGAGGTACGAGCGCAGATAGAAACGGCTCTGAAAATGGGAATCCGTCCCACCCACCTCGATTCACACATGGGAACGCTCTTCACCAAGCCAGCCTTGTTGGCGGTGCTCATCAATGTCGCGCATGAGTATCACCTGCCCTTTCTGATGTTGAAGATTCCCGGCGTGCCTCCGGACATGTACTCAGCCCTCAAACCCACGGACGTGATCCTGGACCGCGTATTTATGGCCGCTTCGCCGATCAAGCCGGACGCCTGGCTGGACTATTACACGCATATCCTGAGGACTTTGCCGCCCGGGGTTTCGGAGATCATCGTTCACCTCGCGCACGACGACGCCGAAATGCAGGCCGTCACCGTCAACCATTCGGACTATGGCAGCGCCTGGCGGCAGCGAGACTTTGAGGTGATGACCAGCCCGCAATTCCGAAAGGCCTTAGAGGAAAACCACGTTGTGCTGACGAACTGGCGGAAGCTGGGCGCACTGCTTCCGAAGCCCTGAGAGCGCCGGGCATAAATTGTGGTCCCCAGGCGGTTGCCGAAAAACGCCTGCGAGCCCGAGGTGCGGGAGTTTGCTGGCTGCAGATCAATTCGCCGCGGGCGACAGGTGGCTCAGAGCGTCGCGCGCCGCACTAAACTGTGGATCAATAGCCAGCGCCTGGCGAAATTCATTGGCGGCGTCGTGGGGTTTGTTCTGCTTTTGGAGTACCAAGCCCAGCTCATAATGCGCGGAGGCCGACTTGGGGCGGAGCCGAATCGACTCCAGGAATTCAGTGTACGCTTTGTCCAGATCACCCTTCTTCAGGTAGAGGTCCCCCAGGGCGTCATGAGGCTCGGGATTGGCGGGATCGACGCTCATCGCTATCCGGAGCTGCCGCTCGCCAGCGTCCCATTGTCCCTGAAGCGCACCCAAGGCACCCAAATTGTAATGCGCGTCGTAGTCGTAGGGGCCGAGGGTCAAAACGTACTCGAACAGCGCACGGGCCTGGTTGTAGTCCTTTTTCTGGAGGGCGATGCTGCCCAGCGCATCATCCGCGGGGATAAAAAAAGGCGAGATCGCGAGAGCCGCCTTAAATTCCCGCGTGGCTTCGTCCAGTTTCCCCAATCGAAAAAGGCTTACGCCTAAGCTGTAATGGGCTTTCACGTCCCCCGGGTTCGTCTTGACCACCAACTGGTAATCACGCGCGGCCTGTTCGTAGCGCTCCGCTTGCTGCTCGTTCCACGCCAGATTCATACGCACGTCGACGAGGTCCGGATAACGGGCGAGCAGCCGCTTGAGGATAAGATCGGATTCGTCGATACGGCCCTCGCCGGCCAGGTCGAGGGCGCGTCCATATTCTCTAAAGTCCTTAATACGATCTTTTGGATCGGCGCCGGCTTCGGCAGGTTGCGAGTCGCCGGCACTTCCCGCCGCGTACCCCAAGGACCGCAGACGCGCCAGGGTGCCCGGATCGAGCATCCTTAGCGGCAATGGATTTTGGCGCCGCAACCGCGCGCGAAGCGATGCCAGTTTTTCCTTCTGGGCCAGCGCGACGGCGGTGCGCTGCGAATAGATATTGCGGAGCTCGCCCGGGTCAGCGGTGAGATCGTAGAGTTCGGGCTTCGGTGCGTCGATGTACTTGTATCTTCCGCTGCGCAAGGCCTGCAATGCGCTGCATCCGAAATGCATGTGCGGATAGAGGGTTTCGCTGTAAATGTCTCGCGGGGTCTTCGAACCATCCGGACGCAACAGTTCCATTAGACTGCGCCCCTGAAATTCGGGCGGCGCGGGAATGCCGGCGAACTCCAGGATGGTCGGCGCCACGTCCATAAGGCGAACCGGTTCATCGACCTTCGCAGGGAAGCTTGCACTTCCCCCAGGCCAATGCACGATCAGCGGCACCCGAATGGTACTCTGATAGACGAAGTAACCGTGCGCATCCTCACCGTGATCTTCCAGGCCCTCGCCGTGGTCGGCCAGGAGAACCACAAGGCTATTATCGAAGAGGTTGCGCTGCCGCAGGAAATCCAGGAAAGTCCCTACCTGCTCGTCCACGTAGCGAAGCTCCGCATCGTATCCGGTGCCGAAGCGCGCCCTGTACCTTGCAGGCAGATTATACGGTGTGTGCAGATCATAAAAATGGACGAAGAGGAAGAAAGTTGAGTGGGAGTTCACGGTCAGCCACCGGTTGGCGATCGAAACGACGTCTGCGCCTAAACGCTTGATTTCACCTGTCTTTGATTCCTCATTGCTGGACTGATCGAACCGGCTGTCGTACAGATCGAAGCCGCGGTTCAGTCCGAAGGCGCGGTCCATCACGTATCCACCCACCACCGCTGCGGTGCGGTAGCCGTGGAACTTCAGAAGGACGGCTAAGGTGGCAACGTTGGGCGCTAAGGTCTCGCCGTTGTCCACGATCCCATTGAAGAACGGATAGGTCGAGGTGAAAAGAGAAACGTGAGAGGGGAAGGTTAGCGGGACTTGAGAACCAGCGTCAGAGAACAGTGTGCCGCCTTTTGCCAGCGCGTCGATGTGAGGCGTCTCTATGGCGGTGTAGCCATAGCTGCTCAAGTGATCAGCGCGAAGTGTATCGATGGAAATCAGAATAATGGCGCGCGGCTTCTCCGGTGCCGGCAGAGAGGAATCCGTGCTATAAGCGGCCGACACGCTCAAGCAAACAGCCAGCGTGACGTAGATCCATACCTTCATTCTCGATCTCGGCCTCATAGTTCTCAATCATTACCTCGCAAATTCCTTTGCCACCCGGATAGTGTTGGAGTGGATTTGAATTGTGTCCTCGAGGCGGCGCGCGTAGCCGCCCGCCAGGGTGACTGCGACGGGTATGGACTTGGTTCGCGCTTTCTCGAAAACCAGCCGGTCGCGTTTCTCGAGGCCTTCCAGTGAGAGCTTCAAACCGCCCAATTGATCGTCCCGGTAGGGATCGGCGCCGGCGACATAGAATATCAGGTGGGGCGTGAATTCAGCGAGAGCCCGATTCAGTCCCTGGCTAAGTTCGTGCAGGTACTCTTCATCCTCAACGCCGTCGGCCAGATTGATATCCAGCGAACTGGGCGGCTTAGGGTAGGGATAATTGTTTTCCTGGTGGATGGACATCGTGAAGACCGAATGATCGCCGCCAAAGATCGCCGCCGTGCCGTTGCCCTGGTGGACGTCGCAGTCAACCGTCATGGCGCGCTCGATGCTTCCATCCTTTTGCAGTCGGCGAATGGCGATAGCAAAATCGTTTAACACACAGAAGCCCTCGCCGTGGTCGGGGTAGGCGTGGTGAAAGCCGCCGCCCACATTGACGGCTACTCCCTCTTCGAGCGCCAATCGCCCCGCCAAAAGTGATCCACCCGCGCAAACCCAAACCGCGCGGATCAACTCGGGAGAATAGGGGATCTCGAGGCGCATCACCTCAAGGTAGGAGAGTTTGCCAGTCTGGAGCTTGCGTAAGTACTCCCGGTGATGAACCAAAGCGATATCGTCGTCCGAGGCCGGAGGGGGTTCGACGAAGTCTCCCGGCTCGACGATCTGGTCGTGCAGTAATTTTTCTTTAGTCAGGCGGTACTTTATGGATGGGAAAACGTGATTCCCCAGGTTCAAGTCATACCGATCCGAGTAGACAAGTTTCACCGCATGCCCCCGCTGGTGCAATTACTGTCTTCCTGGGCGAAGGGTCTCCGCTTTGGCGTGTGGATACGAAGAACTGCGCACAATTGCGGAGATGCTTCGCTCCGGACAGCATGACAGGTTCGAGGTTTTCTAATCAAGGTCTGCCGGCCAGTCCGGGTGCCGATCATGTTCGAAGAGCCGGGCAATCTGTTCCGCCGTCACCCGCATCGTGGAAAGTTCCGGTATGGCATCCTTTCTTTAAGCTTCGTTTTCTACGGCTTGGAGGAGAGCGCGAATGTAGCCGTACTCGAAAGCGAAAGCCTGCCTCTGGCTCGTGTCTCCGTCGATCTGCGGGGCATGGTCCGGCATGATCATGCCGTCGTAGCCGATTTGCTTATAGACCCTCATTGCCCTCACCAGGTTGACGTCGCCATTATCCGGGAAGGTCTCTTGAAAGTCCAAGAAGTGCCCGTGAATGTTGCGGAAATGGATATTGAAGATTTTACCTTTCGCGCCAAAGTACCGGATGACGTCGAAAATCTCTTCGTCGGGGCGATCCAACATTTCGCTCACGGTCCCCTGGCAAAAATTGAGACCATGAAAGGGGCTGGGACGAATCTCGACGAAGCGTTTCAGACCGGCGACGCTGCCTAGAACGCGGTGCACGCCGCGAAAGCCCGCCTCACGGGGCATGCCGGGATCGTGCGGGTGACAAGCCATCTTAACTTTGTATTCCTCCGCTACCGGGACTACACGCTCCAAGAAGTAGGTGATTCGCTCCCACATCATATCCGCAGTCACCGAACCCGCCTCGGTGAGTGTGGCCTTTTGTTCGGCGATGGCGTAGTTGAATGTGCTGTACAGCGCCCCCCCGCGCCCCGCGGTGGGAGCAGTCCGCGGCACGCCAAGTATGGTCAGGTTGTATTTGACGCCAGGAATCCCGGCCTGGGCGACGTTCCGGATCATTTGGCAGATCTGGTCGATTTCCCGGTCGCGGTCGGGCGATTTCCCTAACATGATCGCGGGATTCTCCGCTCGCTCGATGGGGCTCGAGCTGAGTGGTAACGGGACCATCAGCAGTTCGAGGCCGAAGGACTCCATCCGTTCCTTCAGCTTCGTCAGTCCCTCGACGCTCCAATGCTCGTCGAGGCGTGCAGAGGGGAGCCCGCTGCAGATGTGATTAACGCCCAATGCCGCCAGAACCCGAAGTGTCTCATCCGATGGGCCGGAACCGAACTGGGTACCGAGCTTCATTCGCGGCTTGGGAGGAGGATTGTTGGTTTGGCTTGCCCGGCCTCGACAGGCGGGTACACTCGAGGCGGCTGCGGTGGTGATTTGCAGAAATGATCTGCGGTCCATTCTGATCTCCTCCTCGCTCTCGAAGCGCCCCCTCACCCGGCCCGCCACGGCAGGTCAGAGTGCCGTCGCGGCGCCACACTCTCCCCTTGGAGAGGGCGCAGGGTTTCTGGTTGGTCATCGATGGCGACTGAGGGTTAACTTCTTTCCCGACGAGTTCTCGAGCTGGACCTCGAATCCCTTCGGCGTGCTGACCTGATAGGAGATCGTGTCGCGTTGCGTCTTCCAGCTCAATTCAACCATCCCGTGAATCGTGGGAACTCCTCCCGAGCATGACGTTAAGGGAACGTCGGCAAGCCGGACGTGGACGCGTTTGTTGACGGGGTCGACGGCCCAAAGACCGAGCACGTTACGATAGAGCATGTGCGTGATGTGGGAGGCGAACCCGTGGTTGCAACTCGCGGTCGGGCTGATGTCTTCCCAAAGCGTGCCCGTACGTTCCGCCATATAGAGATAGTAGGACACGGATTCGTCGAGCATCTGGCGGCTCAGACCTTGTCCCGCGAGGAGTTCAAGACGAAGTACATTCCCGACAAAGGCGTTGGCGGGCGCAACCTCCGGAAAGGCCTTGGACGCCTGACGCCCCGGGCCGAATTGTGCCTTTAAAGTTCGCCACAGCTCCGCATGTGTCTCCGGAGAAGCCGTGCCTGTAAAGAAGGCGAAGTACTGGCAAACCTCGCTTCGGTTGCGGGTCACTACGAGCTTGCCGTTTTGGCGAACGGCGTTATCCACAAAGAAGTGGCCGTCGAAGGACTGGCGTCGTACCGTCTCGCGCACCTTCGCGGCCTTCTCCGCCCAGTGCTGTGAGTAATACATGCGCGCAGCAGCATCGAGCGCGGCAGCATAGAGCATGTTCGAAGGATAGTTCACGTCTTGCACGTAGTCGTTGGCTTTGGACCATTCTACGAAGACCCAACCGGCGAGTTTCTCTAGCAATCCGTCCTGGTTTTCGAAACGCTGGAAATACTCGAACAGGCGCAGGAGCTTGGTGTGCAGCGCCTTGACGGTCAGGCGGTCGCCGCTGCGGGCGAGATACTCCTCAAGTTGAAGAACGAACCAGAGGGACCAGTTAGGAATGAAGTTGCCGTCGTTATGATCGGCGGGATAGCACATCGGCAGCATGCCTTCCGGGATGAATGCGAAGTGCGGAGGCAGTTGGAAGTTTTCAAAGAAATTCCTTTCCAGCGTGGTGGAGCCGCTGATGTCCAGGGCGGCGCGCGACGTGAAGAAGCTGTCGCAGAGCCAGCCGGCTCTTTCCCGGGAGGGGCAGTCGGTGAAGATATCCACAGCATTTTGCCGATAGGTCTCGCGCCCGGCGGCAAAGAGTTTGTTGAGCCTCTCGTCGCTCGCCTGAAAGTGCGCCTGGCGGGTGGTTGGGCTGGCGTATTCGCGCACATAGATATCGCCGAACTCGCATTCGCCCTCGAGGACCAACAGTTTCAGAAAGCGAAGCGTGTAGGGCTCGAAAGCCTCTAGAGCGAAGATTCCCTCCGGCAGTTCGTAGCTCACGATGTTGACGCAAGAAAGCCGTTTGAAGTCCACGTCGCCGTCGCTCAGAAGTTCATCGAAGACCAGGAAGAGCCGCGCCGGCTTTGAACAATTCACGTTCGCTCCGACAAAACCCGTGACGTCGGCGCCGAAGTCCACGATGTGTTGAGTGTAGGGTCCAACTTCAATCCGTTCCCCTGCGGCGTAAGGGAGGTTGAGAATCCCGGGTGACATGGCGGCCACGTGCTGAAGCTCGAGGGAAGGGATCGCCGCAAGCTCGCTTTCCGGAAATCCGCCCAGCTTGTCGCCAATGCCTGTGAGGGACCGATCTTTCCATGGCTTTTCCACCGGCAGGCCCGTCCGAACATTGGCGCGCGACACGTGTTTGACAGGGCGTCTCAGAGCGAACTCGGGGTAGGGAACGCGGCGCGGGAGAAGTTGTTTGGGAGGAGATACCGAGCACTCCAGCGATTGAAGGGGAGACGACGGGTCGCCCCGCCACCGGTCGTATCCAACCCGGATCCGGTAAACTTCTGAAAAGGGCCGCTGAAAGCTGTAGCGCTGCACCTTTTGGATACGTTCACTGAGAATGGCGGACTCGAATTGGCTACCGTTCCCTGCGGTAGAAGCGAGCACGGTCGTTTCCGCCGCTACTTCCGCCTGGAGGAAGGACGGTTGGTCAAGGAGGTAGTAGCTGTTCACATTGTAACCGGCAACTTCGAGTGCAACCAGGTTTCGCCCTGAATGCAGGTCCGGTGCAAGGTCCCATTCGTCTACTCTATAGTAGTCATGTGGCCCGCGAGCCGGTCCGTAGCCGCGAAGAGCCCCGTTCACGAACATCCGGTAGACCGTGGAGCCGGTGACACGGAGTAGAACGGGGTGCTGGTCTGCAGCCTCAAAAGAAGCGCGAAAGCCCACAAAGAGGTTTTTCTCCCGCTCGAGCCCTTTCGGCCAAACCGGCTGCGCGGAGACAAACTTCGCTTCTGGGGTTTGCATCCCCGGCGCAGGCGCTCCTGCCTGTTCTTGTGCAGACAATTGATTTGCCCTGGCTGATGGCAAGAGGGCCTGTACTGCGGTGACCGCCGCTCCTTGAATGATCTGCCTCCGCGTCCAGGATGTGCTCTTATTGTCGGCCATCGAGTTTATCCTTTCCTCCGCGCGCCATGTGCCGAGGCAGGAACTGTTAGACAGGCCGACCAGAGAGTGCGCAAGTCTGACTCCTTCGGCGCGATCCAATCTCGACAGTGTCAACTACCTAAATAGACAAATCAAGCCTGTTCCGGTTCAAAACCGCATGAGCGGTGCGGGCGGATCCTTGTGGGACACGGAACGGCAGTTGCCGAGCGTTACGACCGCTCCGTTCATGGCTTGGCGGTCGAAGGCATTTCCGCTGGGGGCGCCGCGTCGTTTATGCCTCCGCTCCGCAGCTTCTCGGCAACCTTCTTCGCACTCGCGGCGAAGGGCCCTTGCGGGTTTAGGCGGAGATAGGTGTCAATCTCCGTGAGGGCCTTCGAATACTCCGCCATCTTCAGGTAAGAGTTGGCAAGCTTGATGTGAAACTCCGGCGGCATATCGGGATGGAGTGACTGCGCCGTCAGGAAATCTTGCGAGGCCTCGCGGGATTTTCCCAAGACCAATTGAGCGTTTCCGAGTTGGTAGTGGAAGAGCCAGGCGTTTGGAGAAAGGCGCAGCGCCTCGCGCAGAATCGCTTCGCTGTCCGCAGGTTTCCGTTCCTCCATGTAAAGCTGCGCCAACTGGTAGAAGGCATCTGAGTATGTGCCATCGCAATGTATGGCGCGCCGATAACCGGCCTCCGCATTCGCCATATTGTGCGCGGCAAGATCGACACCCGCGAGGGCGGTTTGTGCCCGCGCGTAGCAGGGATATTCTTCGATTGCCTTTTGCAGGTGTTGGCGCGCCTCTGCCGGCTTATTCTCCCGCCAGGCCCGGCTTCCCTTCTCGAACTCCTTGCGGGCGCTCTTGGGAGCGGCCTGATCCGTCAGCGAGGGTAGATCTGCGAGGTTGACCGCCGGTTTCTCGAGGGGAGCGAGGACAATGTTGAAAGTGTGGTAGGTGACGCGGGCGTCGGTGAAGTCCAGAGTCTGCTGAAAGTTTTGAAACTTTTCGGCCTTCGCGCTGAGGGTGTAAATCGTGGGGCTAAGACCAAGAAACTCGAAGTTCCCGTTCCAATCCGGCTGACGGGTGGCCACCGGCGCGCCGTCGCTGGTCTGAAGAGAAATCATCACCCCCTCAGAGATCCCGCGCCCATCCTTCGTCTGGACCTGACCGTGCAACGTGATGTTATGCGACACTTCGATATTGCGCCGGCAACGCGAGGCCCGCCGCGCAGAGCGCCACGGTTGCACCTGCGACCCATTTCCAAAGGGTGGAAGATCTCGTCACCGTGGCGCACCCCTTGCCGCCATTGCCGAGTTGGCGCTGTTAGCAGGCTGTCACCGAGAGGCTGCAAGTCCGACTCCTTCGCGCCACCCTAATCACGACAGTGCCCACTACCTGAATAGACAATTCAGCGCTGCTGGACAGGCCTGACATCTCCGCATCAAAAAGCGGTAGTATGAAGCGGATGAAGCCGGCGCACCAGGACGAAGTCGCCATCCGAAACGCTCTGCTGGCGTGGTTTCGCCGCAACGCGCGTTCCCTCCCTTGGCGTAAGAGTCGCGACCCCTACGCTGTGTGGGTGTCTGAGGTAATGCTTCAACAGACCCAGGTGGCGACTGTAATCCCGTATTACCAACGCTTTCTTGGGGCGTTCCCCACCGTGACCGACCTGGCGCGCGCGCCGCTCGAGCGCGTCCTCGAGCTTTGGTCAGGGCTTGGTTATTACCGCCGCGCACGCCACATGCACCAGGCTGCCAAGGAACTGGTCAGCAAATTTGCTGGAGTGTTTCCCTACGACTACACGCGAATGCGTTCGCTGCCCGGAATTGGGGATTACACGGCGCGGGCCGTATTAAGCATTGCCTTCGGCCTGCCGTACACGCTGCTGGACGGAAATGTGGCTCGAGTTCTATCGCGCCTGGCGGCTCTCGAGGGCAATCTTCACCAGCGTGGTTTCCGTCGCGCTGTTGAAGCTCAACTCGAGCGGCTGCTTTCACCTCGCCGCCCCGGCAACTTCAATCAGGCGTTAATGGAGCTGGGGCAAACCGTGTGCCTGCCGCGCGTTCCCCGGTGCGCCACCTGCCCGGTACGAGGGTGGTGCCAGGGTTTCAGAACGGGGCATCCCGAAGTCTTCCCCCAGCCGCGTCCGCGGCGGGCGGCGGAATCCCACTGCCTTGCCGCCGCTGTCCTCAGGCGCGGACCGCGCGTGGCCATGGTGCGCGGCCTGGACGATGGCCTTTTAGACGACTTATGGAATTTTCCTTCCGCCTTCGGCCGGTCACGGGTGGAGGCGCTCGACGGTTTGCGTAACAAACTCGCCGCGTTCGGATTCCCTAGCCTCATCCTCGAGGACTTCAGCGCCGAGTTACACCATGGTATCACTTACCGCTCCATTTGCGTCCACGCTTACCCGGCGGAGATACCGAACGTCTCCCGAAAGCAAGGGCTTCGATGGGTTACCATTTCGAGATTGCAGCGGGCTGCCATTTCGCAATTGGCTCGCAAAATCGCGCAGGCGGTGTTTTGAGAAGCTTTCACCACAGAGGACACGGAGACCACAGAGACCGCAGACCTCACATAGGGAATCGTTACGACTTTTGCTCCGTGCACTCTGTGACCTCGGTGGTGAAGCCCGTCCTGGGTTAAAATGTAGTCCGCAAGGAAACTATCGCTCATGGCAAAGGCCGCACAGACTGATCCTTCCGCGCTCCTCAAGCTTCAATCCAACATCAGCGTGCAGCGGTACTTTGAAGTTTCCCTTCTCCTGACTCTGGCCACCGCTTTCATCACCGTCGCGATGACCGGCAAGCTGGACTTCGTTTCCACCGTTGTGGTTTCCATAGCGTTGGGCGTGAAGCTCTGGAGCTATTCGCGCGAAGCTGACTTTTCTCTCTCTCCAAGGACAGTCACGCGGGTTTCCATCTTTTACATCTTCTTTTATGCGCTCGACTTCCTGATCTTCTCGCCCGGTCCCGGCCTGCTGGACAAGATGTTGACCGCCACCGTACACTTGGTCCTTTTCATCACCGTCGTCAAGATCTTCTCTGCCAGAACCTATCGCGACTACGGAGAACTGGCCGCGCTATCGTTCGTGATGATGCTGGCCAGCGCCATCCTGACGGTCAGCACAACCTACCTCATTTTCTTCGGTTTCTACATTATTCTGGCCATCTCGACCTTCATCAGCTACGAAATCAAGCGAGGGATGGAGTCGGCTCGCCGCGCTCCCGAAGGCCCTTACCGGAAACCTCGCCAGAACCGGACAGCGGTCGAACGCGCGCTGATGAAGGCGGCGGTGGGGTTGGCGGTCGGCATTTTTCTCCTGGGAGCGGTTCTTTTTTTCATGATCCCGCGCTACCGCACAGGGTTTCTGACCGCGCTCTCAGCACAGTCCCAGAACATCACGGGCTTTTCCGAGACCGTTAACCTGGGAGATATCCGCAAGATCCTCCGTTCACCCATGGTGGTGATGCGAGTAACGGTGGAGGGCGATCCCAGGCAATTCCAGGGAGTGAAATGGCGCGGCGTGGGTCTGACAAGCTTCGACGGCACTCACTGGTTCAACGACAACACGGAACAAACTCCCATCACCCCGGCCTCCGAACAGCGCATTGTACTTCCCCGCGAGGAGGGCTGGCAGAGCCGTTCGTATCACCCGCTCCGCTATCACGTTTTGCGCTCCGCCCTCTCCACCGACGTGCTCTTCGCCGCCCCCACCCCCCAGGAGATTATGGGCAGGTTTCACCTCGTGAATGTTGATGAAACCGGCTCCCTGCATAGCCCCCAATATGCTTTCCTGCCGCTTGCCTACGACGCCGTTTCGGAGGCCGGGCTGCCTTCGGTCCGTGAGTTGCAGCGCGCCTCGGCAGACTACCCGGAAAACATTCGCTTGGTGTATCTGCGCCTTCCCGATATGGACCCGAAGGTTGCGGCCCTTGCCCGGCAAGTCACCTCCTCCGCCACCAACAACTACGACCGCGCCGCCGCGATTCAGAATTACCTTCGCAGTAATTTCCGCTACACCCTCGATCCGTCTGCCATCGAGCCCAAGGATCCCATCGTCAGTTTCTTATTCAAATCCCGTTCAGGCTTTTGCGAGTACTTTGCGGCCGCCATGACGGTGATGCTGCGGACCCTCAATATCCCGTCGCGGCTGGTGAATGGCTTTCAAACAGGTTCCTATAATCGTGTCGGCAAGGATTTTGTGGTGCGTGCCCGCGACGCGCATAGCTGGGTAGAAGTGTATTTTCCGAAATTCGGCTGGATCACTTTTGATCCCACGCCTGCCGATCCCAATCCCATCCGCGCCGGAGCCTGGGACGATTACCTCGATGCCCTCAGCCTTTTCTGGAGTGAGTGGGTGATCAACTACGATTTCAGCCACCAAGTTCAACTCGCGCGGCAGGTGGAACAAACCTCCAGGAACTTCCAACAGGTATTCGTCGGCCACGCCGACCAGTTTAAGCAGCGAGCGGTGCGGGTGGCCTACTTCATCGAACGCTGGCTCATGTCGCACAAGCTGCTCATGTTCCTCATCATGGTCACCCTCCTGGCCGCGCTGGCGGCGGGCGAAAAAGGCGGCTCGCTGGCCGAAATCCGCTTCTTCTGGGTATGGAAGTTTGGACGCCGCGAGCTCGCCCTGAGCCCCCGCCAGGCCACGATGTCTTACCAACGTTTGCTGACGACTCTGCGGAAGAAAGGGTACCCGAAGCCGCTTGCGCTCACACCCTGGGAATTCGCTCAGTCGCTGGCGGGGACGCGCCTCGGCTCGGGCGTCTTCGAGTTCACCTGCCTCTACAACCTGCTCCGCTTCGGCCAGGTGCAAGTCCCCATGGCGCGCCTGCGCCAGCTTCTGGACGAGATCAGCAGGGCGTGAGCATTTGCGATTTTAAATTTTGGATTTGTGAATCGCAGGTGGTAGGTGGGGAAAAACCATTGATGAGAATTCCTCCAAGGCGAAGCAAAGGAGGCTTATCGCGGCGCGACTTCCTGGCGTCATGCGGCTCCGCCTCCTCCCTGCTGGCTGCCCCACTATTCGGGCTGCATGCTATCGAAGAGCCGCAGAGTCTCTGGAAACCTAGACTCTGCGCTACCTCCGCTGCGATAGCTACGGCCACGCCACCGTACGCGGATTATCGCATCGTTCCCCATTATCCGGCGCGTCCCCCCCTCGAGGAATTGCTCCGAAAGGCCCGGCAGAAAGAGGATGATTTTCCATCCGAGCGATTCAGCCGCGAAATCGAAACTCAGCTCACACAATGGGGCATCGAGCTTCGCAAGAGCCCGAAGAATGTGCGCATGCTCGCGGGGCTCCTTTCGCCGCAATTTGCGGCCGCCTCGCCTAAGCCCGAACAACTGCGCGAGATCCGCGGCGCGGCGGCCCTGAAACTCCAACGGGCGAGTTTTTCTTCCCAACCGTCGCTCGGCCGCGACGCGTTTCTCGACCAGCTCCGATCTACCTTCGAGCGCACTTCGGAGATTCTGACGGCTGAATTCAAGCTTGCAGATCTGGAGATGGTCTCCACTTCTCCGCCGCTCCTCAGGACCCAGGTTCGTTTCGTGTTCGTGGGGACGGGGCCGCGGCTTCACCGCCTGGAGCGAATCGGCGCTTGGCAAATCGAGTGGGAGCGACGCTCAGAGGGTGGATGGGTCGCAAAAAAGTGGCTGCCCCTTTCCGAAATCCAAAGCTTCTCCGCCCAGCCGATTTTTGTGGACATCACTTCGACCGCCCTGAAGGGCGCATCCTCCTACCGCACGCAAATGCTGCGCGGCACGGATTACTGGCGCACAGTGCTCGACGGGGCGACGGGCATCGACATCTATGGCAACAATGGCATCGCCGCCGCGGATTACGATAACGATGGTTTCGACGATCTTTACATCTGCCAGCCGTCCGGACTCCCCAACCGCCTTTACCACAACCGAGGCGACGGCACCTTCGAAGACCTGACGGAAGCGGCCGGCGTGGGCGTCCTGGACAACACTCCTTGCGCGCTTTTCGCGGACATCCGCAACAATGGCTATCAGGACCTGGTCGTCGTCACCGCCAACGGACCTCTGCTCTTTCTCAATCAGGGGAACGGCAAGTTCAGTCTGAAGACCGACGCGTTTCGATTCGCGCAACCGCCCCAGGGGACCTTCACCGGCGCAGCCTTCGGCGATTACGACCGCGATGGGCGCCTGGACATATACTTCTGCCTGTACAGTTACTACAAGGGACTCGAGCAATACCACTTCCCGCTCCCCTACTTCGACGCGCGCAACGGTCCGCCTAACTTCCTCTTCCACAACGACGGTGACGCCATGTTCCGGGATGTGACTGCGGCCACCGGCCTCAACCAAAACAACGATCGTTTCAGCTTCGATTGCACCTGGTGCGACTACGACAACGACGGCTGGCCGGATTTGTACGTGGTCAACGACTTCGGGCGGAAGAATCTGTATCACAACCGTCGCGACGGGACGTTCACCGATGTCGCCGAGGAAGCAGGCGTCGTGGACGTCGGGCCGGGCATGAGTTCCTACTGGTTCGATTACGACAACGATCTGAATTTCGACCTTTACGTGTCCGACATGTGGGAAAGTTCCGGCATGCGCTTGACCTCCCAGATGAGTTTTCTTGAACGCATGCCTCCGGAGGTCCGCGCCCTGTTCCGCCATCACGCCAAGGGGAATTCGCTGTTCCGGAATCTCGGCAACGGCCGCTTCGAGGATCGCAGCGCGGCGGCCGGTATCGAGCAGGCAGGGTGGTCGTGGTCCTGCCACGGTTGGGACTTTGCCCACGACGGACGCTCGCACCTTTACATCGCTAACGGTATGATCTCCGGCCCCACACGTGATGATCTGGAAAGCTTTTTCTGGCAACATGTGGTGGCGCAGTCCCCGCCGGACGCTCACCCCACCGTCCCTTACGAACTGGGCTGGAATGCCATCAATGAATTGATTCGTTCCGACGGCACCTGGGCAGGATATCTGCGCAACGTTTTCTTTTTTAACAACGGGGACGGGACGTTTTCGAACATCTCCGGAGCGGTCGGCCTGGATTTCCAGGATGACAGCCGAGCCTTCGCTCTCGCCGACTTCGATCACGACGGGCGCCTCGAGATCGCCGTGAAGAATCGGACCGGCCCCCAATTGCGAATCCTGCGCTGCGAGGCGCCCGATCTGGGCAATGCGCTCGCTTTCCGGCTGCGCGGCACGAAAAGCAACCGGAACGCCGTCGGCGCCGTGGTGATTCTGTCAACCACGCAAGGGCGGCAGATCAAAATGCTGCAAGCGGGCACGGGCTTCCCCTCTCAGCACAGCAAGGATATCTTCTTTGGCATCGGCAAGGCCGTGTCCGCAAGCGCAGAAATCCGCTGGCCTAACGGCGATGTGCAGCACGTGGAAGGGTTGCCAGCCAATCATCGTGTCGAGATTGAGGAGGGCTCGAACAAGTTCCAGGCAGTACCGTTCCGTCCCCATCAACCTCTCGCCATGATTCCCCCTCCACCGGCAGCCCAGCCGCCGCCAGCCACTTGTGAAACCTGGCTGATTGATCCCATCCTCGCTCCGGATTTCGACTTGCCCGATCTCACTGGGCCGATGCACCGGCTTTCCGATTTGAAGAACCAGGTAGTGGTCCTGAACTTCTGGGCCACCTGGAGCCCGCCCAGCCTCGATACCCTCAGGGCGCTGGACCGTTCCGCGGCGCTGAGAAGGGCCCTCGAGGTACTGGCCGTCAGCCTCGATAAATCCGAAGACGCCGCGCAGGTCCGCTCCTTTGCGCGCGCCAACTCGTTGCAGGTGCCTGTCTTGCTTGCCAGCGATGATGTGTCCGGGGTTTACAATCTGATTTACCACTTCATGTTCGACCGGCGGCGCAATCTGGGCTTGCCCACCACGTTTCTCATCGATCGCAACGGGTTCATTGTGAAGGTCTATCAGGGACCGGTCGATGCCGGGCGCTTGATCGCAGACCGCGCGCGCATCCCTCAAACCGCCGAAGAAAGAATGAAGCTGGCGCTGCCGTTTCCCGGCGCGCTTCACTTGGCAGAATTTCGCCGCAATGAATTCACTTACGGCGCGGCCTTTTCCCAGGCGGGATATTACGACCAGGCGATCCGGGAATTCAACTTGGCGCTCGAGACGGATCCGGATTATGCCGAGGCGCATTACAATCTGGGGACGCTGTATCTGAATCGAGGGAAAGCTGACGAAGCCCGCCGCCACCTGGAGCGCGCCCTCGAGTTGCGCCACGACTATCCCGACGCCCTCAACAACCTTGGACTGCTGGCTGCGAAAGCCGGCGACAGCGCCCAGGCCATCCGCTATTTTCAGCAGGCGATCGACCAGCGGCCCGATTACGCCCTGGCGTACTACAACCTGGGAAACGTCTGTCGACGCGAGGGACGTTTCAGCGAGGCGAAGCAGGCCTTGGACCGCGCCGTAGCGTTGGCTCCGGACGACCCGGAGGTGAACTACGGCGTCGGTATGCTCTACGCACAACTAAACGACACCGACCGGGCGCTCAAATACTGGCAGCACGCACTCGAGGTTCGCCCCGACTATCCGGAAGCGCTCAATAACCTCGGCGTGCTCTATATGCGCCAGGGTAAGACCTCAGACGCTCAGAACTTGTTCCAGAGAGCCATGCTCGTGGCGGGCGATTTCGATCAGCCCTACCTCAACTTGGCGCGCCTCTACGTGGCTCAGGGAGACAAAGATCGTGCTCGTAAGATTCTGCAACAATGGCTCGCCCGGCATCCCGACCACGCAATCGCAAAGAGCATGCTCGAGAAACTTGGCCAGTAGTCCTTATCACAGAAAACCGGGGAAAGGGGGACAATTGCTTGTCCCCGGTTTCCTGCGGCCACCGGCTTTGTGGAATCGTGGCGATTCCGCCCGTTCTAGGGTTGGGCGTAGTATCCCGTGCGTGTGCGGGCAGTAAGCCCGCGCTTATTCATTTTGACCTGGAGGCTATGGTACTGGTTGGGATGGCTCGGTGCAGAAGCCTCAAACGCGAGCGTATAGAAGACCCTGGCGTCTGACAGGCAAGCGGCGATGGAACTGCTGAGGTCATTGCTGGCGTTGAGCACCCGGCCGCCGCTTTGCACGGCGAGAACCTGAAGCGCGAGATTACCGTATTGTGCCTCTCGAGCGGAGCTTACACCCTTCACGAACCCTTCATAATACAACGACCGGGAGAGCGGTTCGGTCGTTCCCGGTTGATCGACGTTGTAAAGGGTCAGCCGAGCCTGCCGCAGTGCGGTGGTGAGCCTCACAATGTTGGTCAAAATGCGTTCTTGATCTGTCCGCGTGGGATTAGTCCCCGGTCCGGAAAGAAGGGGCCAACCTGGACCGATCCAGATCACGAGTTTCCTGCCGGGCCGCGGGGCCTCACGATCGACGAGTTGATATAGGGCCTCGAGAGAAAGCTGAAGCCGTTCCACCGCGCCAAAGAATCCCTGCGATCGCCTGATGTCGCGCAGACCGATTTCCGCGGAATCGAGCAAGTTCGCCAAGGTGTTTCCATCACGCGTGGTCAACGGCTGACTCTCCAACTTATTCTTGAGAATGCTCAAGGACATGGGAAGGGGAAGTTCGCCGTCTGCCTGCCTCAGGAACCGGTCGAGCTGTTGCCGTTGAAAGGCTATGGCTCCGAAGGGAGTGTTGATGTTATCGACCAGCACCACGGATTGCTCCAACAGGTCGTCCGCGTCGCGGGTTCTGGCCACGGCGCTAAAGGAAGAAATCGTCTGCCGCTGCTTGTTGTCGAGAACGGTAAAATCCTGCTGCTGCAAGCCGGCCACGGGTTTTCCCGAGTGATCGGTGACGACGACGTCAAGCATAATCTGGCGATCGGCGTCCAGCGGAGGTGTGAAAGCAGGTCCGCCGGTGGGCGTTGCGGGCGCTGGGAGTGTGGATTGTGGCCCCAATCCCATCGCGACCGCTCCGGCCGTCAAGGCGAGAAGACACACGAACACGCATAGGAGTTTCTGGCCACGGCTTTTCATGGTGTTTTCCTCTTTCGAACATGACGCAAAGCCTGGGCAATAGGTTGCCAAGCCCGGTGTGAGAAACGGTCAGGTTCCAGCCCCCGGTCCCCGATACTTCAATGTTTACGCGCCACTACGGCCGCTGGCGGAGAAGCCGGAGGAAGTGACCCAACGTTCCGGCACAACGCCGGCGCCCCATTCCAGATTCCACGATCCTTCGGCTCACCATTTGGCATGAAAATGATTCCCCTCCTTGGTAAGGAGGGGTCAGGGGTGGTTGTCGTCCGCTGACCGTCCCACCCACCGCCCCCTGCCCCTCCTCCCGCTGAGGAGGAGAGTCATTTTCATGGCAGTCCCCCATGCCGCTCGCGGCAACCGTGGAAACGCGCGAAGCGCCTTGGAGTGCGGTAGCAGCAGCTACCGCCTTCGGTTCACGCGGCAGATTTGCAAGGCGGTAGCTGCTGCTACCGCACTCCAAGGCGCCTGCGGCGCAAGCATTTTACGCCCCTACCCGACATGGACAGAATGACCATGCCGGGCGCTTCCGAAGCTGGGGCATTACCCTTTTTCGCATTTTCCGCTTGACACGCCCGGCAGTTCATGATAGCCTATAACTGTTGTCGATGTGTGGACGTTTTGTCGTAAGGGGGTGGCGGGGTGCGCAGAGGGGAAGGACAAAGCCGGACGTTCCCAGTGTGCTGGGGAAACACGGATCGGAAAATAAACAAAAAAATACGATCGAAGCCAATATGTTATTGAAAACACATGGAGCGAAACTAGAGTATTCCAAACGAAGCTAAGAAGTAACTGAAAACAAAAGGCTTATTCAATAATAGCCGGAACGAAGCTAAGAAGTTGTTGAAAACAAATGACATCACTCTCTTGCTGGCTGGAATTCTCGCCCGTTTTGCGTGCCAACTGACCCAAATCGGACCCCAAGAGCAGCACAAACAGCTCCATTGTGAGAAAACGAAGTCAAGCTTCGAGGTGCGAAGGCGAGGCCGGAAGATTGACAAACAGGCGGCTACACGAGGGCCGCTTCACGCCGGCGAACGCCGGGGTCCGGGAATGCATTCCTGCGGTCTGAGGTGGGTTGGGGTCTGGGCACTGGCATTCACTTTCATCCCTCCTTCGTTCGCGCAAGGCCCGGCGGAAGATCGCATCGTGCAGGCGATCGACAACGCTTCGCGGGTCGCGCTTCCAGGCAACGTTCGTCCTATGTTCCGGCCTGAAAACGACCTGGGACGCGCCGACGGCTCCCTCAAGCTCGAGAACATCACCCTCATGTTCGCGTTCACGGAGAGCCGGCAGGCCGCGTTGACGGCGCTTTTGGACGACCAGCAAAACCCTTCGTCTCCCGGCTTTCACCGGTGGCTAACGCCGGAGCAGTTCGCCGGCCAGTTTGGGCTGAGCCGGAATGACTTGAACAAGGTCGTGGCTTGGCTCGAGGGGCAGGGTTTCACGGTCACCTGGAAGGCTCGCAGCCGCACCTGGGTTTCTTTCTCGGGGACCGCAAGTCAGGTGCAAACTGCTTTCGAAACCGAGATTCACAATTTCTCCTTCCACGACGCGACGTACTATGCCAATGCCACCGAGCCTTCCGTGCCCAGCGCCCTCGCGGGGGTGGTGCTGGCCATTCACGGCTTGGACAATTACCCTCTCAAGCCGGCCGGTGTGGTCCGCAAAGTGAGCGCGGGTCTCAGTCCGGCATTTACCTCTTACATTAGCGGGAACACCTACGTTGCCCCAGGCGACTTCGCCGTTATCTACGATCTCAACAGCCTTTACTCCGCGGGAATCGACGGCACGGGGCAGTCGATTGCGGTGATGGGGCAGACGGACCTTTATAGCAACCAGAGCGGCGCCAATAGCGATATTTCGGCGTTCCGCGTCGCCGCGGGTTTGCCGCCGAACTCGCCCCAAGTCGTGTTGATTCCCGGGGCCACGGACCCTGGCGTCGTTTCCGACGATATCGGCGAAGCCAGCACGGACGTGGAGTGGGCAGGCGCGGTGGCCAGGAATGCCACGATTGTTTTCGTGAACGGCGGCGCTAAAGGAGTAGGTGAGGCCTTGCAGTATGCCATTGACAACAAGACGGCCCCGGTCATCAGCATCAGCTACGGTGAGTGCGAATCGCTGCTGGGTTCCGCGAACCTCACGGCCCTTGCCAATCTTGCCCAGCAGGCAAATACACAAGGGCAGACCATTGTGGCCGCTGCCGGCGACACCGGCGCCGCGGGTTGCGAGGGCGGCCTTTCCTCCAGAGCCGCCACCACCGGCTTGGCTGTGAATTGGCCCTCCAGCCTTCCTTACGTGACTGGCCTGGGTGGGACGGAATTCCATGAGGGCTCGGGGGTTTACTGGATTGCGGATACCAACGGCGTGGATGTCCCCCTCTCCGCCCTCTCCTACATCCCAGAGGTGGCCTGGAACGACACGTCGTCACCCTCGAACACGCAACATGAGCTATTGGCCGGAGGAGGGGGAGCCAGCGCTTATTTCTCCAAGCCGAGTTGGCAGGCCGGAACCGGAGTTCCGAACGACGCTGCCCGTGACGTCCCTGACCTCTCCCTTAATTCTTCCCTCTTTCACGACCCGAGCCTGTTGTGTGTTCAGGGGAGCTGTGTGGATGGATTCCGTGATAGTCAGCAGGACTTGACGGTGGGGGGCGGAACCTCCGTGGCGGCGCCTTGCTTTGCGGGAATGGTTGCCCTCATCAGCCAAAAGATGAACACGCCCGAAGGCCAGGGCAACATCAATCCTGTTCTCTATTCCCTGGCCGCCACCGCGCCGGCGGCGATCCACGACATCACCAGCGGTAACAACATGGTGCCTTGCTCGCCAGGCTCCACCGATTGCCCTGGCGCCGCGCCCTTCCAGTTCGGCTACAGCGCCGGCGCCGGCTATGACCAGGCTACTGGACTAGGCTCTGTCGATGCTTTCAACCTGGTCGAGGCGTGGGGCTCGCCGTATGCCGAGAACCTGCCGGCTCCCACTTTGACCGCACCTGCCAACGGGACCGCCGGGGTTTCTCTGGCGCCTCAATTCAGTTGGACGAACGTCGCCGGCAACGCCGGTTATCGAATCCTGATCGCAAATAGTCCTACCGGCCTGCCCACCGACCCTGCAACGGCCACGTGCAATGCCTGCACGATTGTCGACGAGACCAACACGAATTCGAACTCCTACACTCCGCCCAGCGCTCTGGCTGCCGGCCCTTACTTTTGGCAGGTGCAGGCCCGCGAGCCCTCCTCGAGCGGTGGCACGGCCGCTTGGTCGAACATTTTCAGCTTCACTACGACTGGCCCGGCCCTGGCGGCGCCCGCGCTGGAGGCGCCCGCCAATGGAGCGACAGAGGTCTCAGTGCCGCCCAATTTCAGTTGGAGCGCGGTCATAGGGAATGCCGGCTATCTCTTATTCATCGCAAAGACGCCGGGTGTACTGCCCACAAATCCAGCCGTCGGGAGCTGCTCAGGTTGCTCAACGGGCACGAAAGTCAACGCAACCTCTTACACCGCGCCCAGCGCTCCCGCGGCGGGCAATCTGGCTGCCGGAACTTACTATTGGCAGGTCAAAGCGTTGTCGTCGTCCAGCGGGGTGTACGGGGTTTGGTCGAGCGTCTTCAGCTTCACGACCGTCCCTGGGGATTTTTCACTGAGTGCTTCTCCCGGCACGTTGACGATGACACCCGGCAGCAGCGCCACGTCCACGCTTAGTTTCACGCCGATCAATGGGCTTTCCGGGAGCAGCGTGACTTTCTCCTGCAGCGTCTCCAGCACACTGGCGGGAGTAACCTGCTCAGTCGCAGCCCTCGACAATAACAACACGGCCACGGTGACGATTACCGCCTCCTCTTCAGCATCAAGCTTCCCTGCGCTGAAAAAGATACACCCACTGAACGCGGGCGCGACGCTGGCTTTGGTGGGGGCGTGGGTGCTGCTGGTGTTCTTGATCGCCCTGAATGGGCGTCGCTCCCAAACTCTGCTGCGGACGGAGCGGGTGCGGCAGATCGCGTTCCTTGCGGCACTCACGCTGGCGCTCGTGGCGGGCCTTAGTTGCGGAGGCGGCAGCGGCGGTGGCGGTGGAGTTAGCTCCGCGCCCTCCGAATCCGGGACCGTCACGGTCGAAGGCACAGGGCCCGGCACCAGTCATAGCGTGGCGATATCCGTGAGCGTGGACTAACCACAACCACGAAGTCGATGGAGGAAGGGCAAAAAACGGAAACTGGAAAATCGAAACTCGAAACTGGAGATTGGGAACCCGGCACTTGAAGCTGGAGAATAAAACTGGAGGTGAGGAGCCGCTGGCAAGTCGCCATTTTCCAATTTCTATTTTCCAGTTTCCAGACTTACGCGATCCAGGCGTGCAGGGCAGCCGTGAAGTGGTCGAGTGTTACCGGGGCTGTCTCGCGTCCGAGTGGGAATTCCTGGGGAGCAACAACATAGGCTTCGGCGAGGCTCTCGGCCAGGCACACGCACGCGGTTGAGCGCTGGTATTCCTCGTAGCGGGCGGCGGCCAGCCAAACGTACAGTGCGAGCATCTCGGCATCGATGGCGCTGCCAGGCAAGTCTGGGACGGGAGGGAGAGGATTAAGCTTCTCGGGATTTTCAAATAAAATCACTCCGGTAAAGGGTTTGGGCTTGTTGCGAATTCCGAACTGCGCCACGAGGAATGAAGGACGTGCGCGACGCAGCGCTTCCGAGGAGGCCCATTCTACGAACGAGTTTCCAAACAGCAAGGCGCCGTTGCCGCTGAGATAAAGCGAGCGCAGGAACTCCCGGATCGCGGGTTCTTCCGCCACCTCCCCCGGACACCAGCGTGTGACCTCGACTTTGCGCAGATAATCGTACACCGCGTCCGCGTCGGAGAGGTCCTTGCGCATGGTATTCAGCTCGTGCGCGAAGCTCTCCCGGAAGGAAGCCAGCCTGCCGTAACTGAGCAGGATGGCGGCAGGGGGCGCGGCCCCGGCAGGTCCGCCCGTTCGCAGGTAATCGACTAGGCTGGACCCGGCGTCACACACCCAAATGTCCGCAAGGGACGAGTCCGGACGGCCCAACGCCACATCCAACAGTCCTCCCGACCGCCCCCCGGCCCCGCCGGGTGCGCCTCCCAGAAGAGTTTGCGCGGGACTCTGATTCGTGCCGGATGAAGTCAAATCGAGTTTCAGCGGGCGGCCGATTCCCTGCCACTTCGTCCAAACCGTTTCCGGATCAAGCGGAAGGGGCTTCGGTAGAATCAAGAGAATCAGCCGGCGTTCGGCCTTGCCGGCGGCGGTCTGAGTTTTCGGACCGCGCTGATCAACCACGTCGAAAACCGCTTGCACAGCTCTCCGCCATTCCTGGAAGTACGGCGAGCGGGCCAGAAGAGACGAATTCTCGATAGTCTGTTCAGTGGTCGAGAACTGCTTCCAGTGGCGCACCCCCATCTTTTCCTCGAACTGCACCACGTCCCGGAACAGATTGGCAAACTCGTCGTCACCCAGGCCGGCCACGTAAACGAGAAGGTGCTGAACCGACTGCCGCTCGTATGGAAACTGGTACTCCCACTCGCGAAGATGCTGGTTGGTGAAGGGAAGGAAGGTCAGCGGCAGGCGCTTGAGCAGGCCTTTCCTCAACGCATCCTGAACGTCTTCCGGCAGCTTTTCTTGCATGCCAGCTCCCAGCTTGCGCGGGGTTCCAAGGGAACGGCCCCTGGTTCCCGGGCTTCGGACCAAAGTCCTGACCATATATTCTATGTCCCACGCGTGTGTTTTTCAATCAGGTGGCGTGGCAACATTCTCAGAATGCTTTCGGTGCGAAGCGATTCGCTCCGTGACAGCCGCCCTACGCACAGTGACGATTCTTGGTGTTAGAATTGAGTTCGGCAAGGAGACGAGTCAGGGATTCCTATGGCTGGGACAGGCGATTTGCGGCCTCGAAGCTCCTCACGTGGATGTATGCGCCGTGACGAGGCTAAAAGGGCTTCCAAATTTCGGACTTTCATCAAGGAAGCGGAGGCGTTCGCCGCCCTGCGCGGAGTGTTGCTCGCAATCCTGCTGGGGGCGGGAGCCCTTGGGGCAGTCGAGAAGGGCGCTTTAACGGGAACCATCGTTGGGCCTTCCAACCGCCCAATTCCCGAAGCGAAGGTCACGCTGACCGCTGCCGATGGGAGCCGGCAAACCGTCAAAGCAGATCAGAGGGGGCGCTATTCGTTCCCCTCCCTGGAACCCGCCAGTTACACCCTTGTTGTGGAGGCTGCCGGCTATAAGCCTGGCGGGCGAGCTGATGTGCGGGTTACGGGTGGGACCTCCGCCACTGTTGACTTGTTTCTAACCGCGAGCGCCCCTTCCCAACCCAATCCAGAGTCCGCCCTTGCACAACCGGCCGGCTTTTACGACGACACACCCTTGAAGGCCAGCGGAGTCCAGACCACGATTGACGCGGCGGGGTATTCCTCGCAAGCGCAGAGCCCGCGACGTTTGTTGAGCGAGGGTCCAAGCCTTTCTTCCAACTCACCCTCTCCCCGCGAGGCGGAAACACCCAAATCCATCGAAACAGAGCTCAGGCTTACGGAAGCCCTTCGAACGGATCCCGACGATTTCGATGCCAATCATCAGCTTGGAGAGTATTACCTTTCCGCGGCAAAACCCGCCACTGGTATTCCTTATCTCGAAAAGGCACGGGATTTGAAGCCTGGAGACGCCTCAAATGAATTCGAGTTGGCGCGCGCTTATCTCGGAACCAAGAACGCGGCGAAGGCGCAGCAGATTCTGCGAGACTTAATCCGCCGCCATGACGCCGCTGAATACCACAATCTACTCGGTCAGGCCGACGAAGCGCTGAATGATCCTGCTTCTGCGCTCAAAGAATTCAAGCTTGCAGCGCAGATGGACCCGAGCGAGAAAAACACGTTCGACTTGGCGAACGAGTTGCTCCTCGTCACCAATAGTAACGGACCCGCAGTTGAGGCTTTCACGCGAGGGGTCGCGCTTTTCCCAACTTCCGTAAGGATGCACATTGGGCTCGGTATCGCCCTTTACGCGCGCAATTCTTACGATGCGGCAATCGAGGCGCTGTGTCACGCTTCGGATCTCAACCCTTCCGATCCCCGGCCGTATGTGTATCTCGGTAAGATGTACAACGTATCGAAGGGCCGGGGCGATGAGGTCGCGAAGCGCATGCAGAGGTTCATGGAGACAAGCCCAGACAACCCGCTTGCATACTACTACGGCGCTCTCAGCTTATGGAAAGGCGCTCACAGCGATACGAAAGGCATCGACGAGGCCCGGGTTGAAGCGCTGTTCAAGAAATCGCTGGCGCTCGACCCGCAGTCGGCGGACACGCATCTGCAGCTCGGAATCCTCTACCATGATCAGCGTCGCGAACAAGACGCCATCTCGGAGTTTGAGGCGGCCATCCGCTTGAATCCCGACAATCCCGAGACCCACTACCGCCTGGCGCAGGCCTACCTCCGCACGGGCGACAAAGAGCGCGGGCTGGAAGAGTTACGGGTTTATGAGAAGCTCCGCGCGCATTAGGGCCGAAACTCGAAATCCGAAAATCGAAGCTCGAAGATGGACCGTTTCTTCCCGCGGCAGATGTCGTGACGCCTTCGCGATTCTCAATCGACAATCGGCAATCGCAAATCGACAATCACTCGTACCGTAGCGCCACCATAGGATCTACTTTCGTTGCGCGGTGTGCGGGGATAAAGCTGGCCAGCCCCGCGATGGCTAACTGCACGAGCATGATGAGCGCGAAAGTTGAGGGATCAGTAGGCCGGACCGAATAAAGGTACGAAGCGAGAAGCCGTGTCAAGGCGATAGCTCCCGCAAGGCCGGCGGCGATCCCGATCACGAGCCAAGTCAAGTTCTGGCGGAGAATCAGCCAGGTAATCTGCTGCCCTCGGGCGCCAAGAGCCATGCGTACGCCGATTTCGTGCGTTCGCTGCCGCATACCATAAGAAGCCACGCCGTAGATTCCTACCGCCGCCAGCACCGCTGCAATCGACGCAAAAGCTCCAATCAATAGCAAGATGAACCGCCTTCCTGCGGCTTCTCTGGCCACCCATTCATCCATGGTCTTGATATCGGTAACCGGCTGGTCGGGATTGACTCGCCAGATCTCCTTCTCGACTCGAGGAATCAGCGACGACGGCTCTGCGGCAACGCGCAGAACCAGCCTCATCTCCTGCGCCGGCCATTGATCGTAAGGCAGGAAGAGTTCAGGACGCGTCGGCTCCTCCAGCGCATATTGCCGAGCATCCGCTACGATTCCCACGATCTCCAGCAAGCGCGGCTTGATCTGCATGTGGACGCCCTCAGGAGCAGGTACGGCGACGACGCTCGTAGCCTCGATGGTCTTGCCGACAGGATTCTCGTTCGGCCAGTATTTGCTGGCCATGCTGCGGTTGATCACGCCGACCAGGGGCGATTTCGCGGTGTCGCTAACCTCGAGAGCTCTGCCGTTCAGCAGCGGTACTCCCATGGTGCGGAAATAGTCCGGGCTTACGGTATTGTAGTTCGCCGTTCCCTGGACGGGATGCGGCCCCGGGATCCGGAATCCATCCCACTTGGCGTAGCGAGTTAAAGGAAGGTTTGTCACGGCGCCAGCGGAGAGAACTTCGGGCACCGCCGCAAGGCGTTCGAGGACGTGGTCAAAGAAGTCCGCCTGTTTTTCCGGAGTGGAAGAGTTCGCCGCCACATCCATGGTCAGCAGATGTTCGGTGCGGAAACCCACGTCAATATCGAGCAGGCGTACGAGGCTCTTTATCATCAGCCCCGCGCCCGCGAGCAAAACGAGGGACAAGGCAACTTCCAGCGCGACGAGTCCCCCACGCATCCCGCCCACGCGACTGACAGCCAGGGAACTTTGCGCGGGCCGTGCAGCTTTCCAAGCAGGCAAAACGCCGAAAAGAACGCTCGATACGACCGACAAGAGCGCACTGAAGCCCAGCACCGTCCAGTTAAGATGGAGATGGGCATCTTCGAGACGCGAGAAGAGTGAGCTAAACGGCGGCGCTACGCGCACTACTAGCGGGATTGCCCAATAAGCGAGCGCGACTCCAATCGCGCCGCCCGAGCCCGCCAGCAGCAAGCTCTCGGTCAGCAGTTGGCGCAAGATGCGACTGCGGCTCGCCCCCACCGCCGCGCGGATTGCCATCTCGCGCTCCCGCGCCGCACCCTGGGATAGGAGCAGGTTCGCAACGTTCGCGCAGGCAATGAGAAGCACGAAGGCGACTGCGCCGAGCAGAAGCCACACAGTCTGGTCGGCGCCCGAAACAACGTACTGCGCAAGGGGTTCGAAAGTGACTCCTTGCGCTTGCTCCGAATCAGGATAGGCTTGCTTGAGACGGGCGGCGATGCCGTTCATCTCCGCCAGCGCCTGTTCCTTGCTTACACCCGCGGCAAGGCGTCCCACCACGCGCACGCTATGCCAATTCCGAGCCGGGGTTGGAACTATGGGCACGAAGATCTCGGATACCGGGGCTGCCCAGGGCATCGATCGAAAGCGGACCGGGGGAGGCAGCACGCCGACAACCGTGTACATTTGCCCCTCGAGGTGGACGGGTTTGCCGACGATTCCTGCATCGCCGCCGAATCGCCTTTGCCATAGCGCGTAGCTCAAGATGGCCACGAATTCGGTATCATCACTTCTGAACTCGCGCCCCAGCACAGGGCTGACTCCCAAGGTTGCAAAGAAACCGGGTGTGATGGTCGAAGCCTCGAGGCTCTCGGGTTCCGCCGTACCCGTCAGGTTCAGAGATTCACCTTCATAGGCTGCCAGGGATTCGAACGTGCGGGTTTGATGCCGCCAATCACGGAAGTCCGCGTAGGACGCTTGCTCGACACTGCGTTTTCTCTTGCCCTCGACCGGAAACAGTCGGAAGAGTCGCTCCGAATGCGGATACGGCAGAGGACGCAGCAGGACCGCGTCCAACAGGCTGAAGACGACCGCGGTCCCCCCGATGCCGAGGGCCAGCGTCAACGCCGCCACGGCCGTGAAGCCGCGATTCCTGCGCAGCACACGCAAACCGAAGCGCAAGTCCTGCCAGATGGTTTCGAGAGTCGATTCCCAGCCGGCGCTGCGGATTTCTTCTTTCACTGCATCGATGCTGCCCATCTCGACGCGAGCCGCTCGCAGTGCTTCTTCCTGGCTCATGCCCGAGCGCAGCTTGTCCTTTGCCGCAGCGTCGAGGTAGCCGCGCAGCTCTTCATCCATTTCTTGTTCCGCTTGCTTTTTTCGGAACAGAGCGCGGACACCTGCCACGACGCTTCGTAGGTTGAACATCGCGACCTCCCTCACCACCAGGACACCACGGGACAAAGAAATGCCATTCAACTTCAATTACAAATTACCAATGGCCGGCGCCCTCATGATTCGCGTGATCGCCGCGAGCTGACGCTCCCATGCCTCGGTCTCAACTTTCAGTTGCTTCCGCCCAAGAATAGTGAGTTGGTAGAATTTCGCGCGGCGATTGTTCTCCGTGGGCCGCCATTCCGGCCTGACCCATCCCGCCCGTTCCAGGCGGCGGAAGGCGGGAAACAACGAGCCGGGGTTGACGCGAAACACTCCCTTGCTGATCTGCTCGATCCGCAAGGCGATGCCATAGCCATGCAGGGGTTCAAGCGCCAGGGTTTTCAAGATGAGCATGTCCAGAGTTCCCTGGACCAGCTCGCTGGATTTCATGGTCTCTCCTCTCGACGGGCAAGATGAGGATACGCTCCTCCTCTAGATTGTCAAGAGGACAACATGTCATTGGTGATTTGCGATTGGTGATTTGTGATTGGTGATAGTCGGTTGAGGTGGAGCGGAAGGGGGCTCTCAGGGAACAGCTTCGGGGGCAATCACAAATCACAAATCGCAAATCACAAATTGCCAATGATTGGCCGCTGCTTTATTCGTACCTTAGCGCCGCCATGGGATCGACTTTCGTGGCGTGGCGTGCGGGCAGGTAACTCGCAAGAAGGGCGACGGAAAACAGGAGGAAAGGAACCAGGAACAGCGTCAGTGGATCGTAGGCGCTAGTCTGGTAAAGCGTGGCCCGGATCAGGCGTTCGGCGAGGGGAAACAATGCCAATCCGATCCCGCAGCCGGAGATGGCGAGCGCGGCGCCGCGTTTCATGACCATCCACCAGAGTCCTGTCCCGTTGGCTCCGAGCGCCATCCGGATGGCCAATTCCCGCTGCTGTTGCGCCACCAGATACGACATGACGCCAAACAGCCCGATGAGCGCCAGAACCAAGGCGATCAATCCGAAGGATAACGTCAGGAGGGTGGTGAAGCGACGCTGAGCCACCGATTCAGATATTAGTGTGTCAAGGGACGCAAAGCTGTAAATGGGGAGGTCCCGGTCGAGCGACCAGATCTGCTGCTGGATGCGGGCGTATAGGTCCTTGTCCTGTTTGCCGCGGTCGGTTCGGAGGATTAAGGCAGTCCGTTCGCTGGTATGGGTCTGAAGTTGAAACATCGAGTGGTAGATCATGGGCGGTGGGTCGGCGTCGAGGGCTGAAATGTGTACGTCGCGCGCGATACCGATAATCGTGAACAACTCGCGCCCGCCCCAGTGGAACCGTTGGCCGATGGGATCCTGCCCGGGAAAATACTGGCGGGCCAACGTTTCGTTGATGATGGCGACCAAAGACGTATTGGGGCGATCCTGGTCAGTGAAGTTCCGGCCCCGCAGAATCGAAATCCCCATGGCATGGAAATATCCCGGCGTCACCAGTGAGTTTTCCGCCCAGTGAAAATCATCGGGCGCGGCATGTTCGAGGCGGAACCCAATCTGCCGGCTATCGCTCAGAGGTAAGTGGCTCGCGGCCGCCACGACCTGTACCCCCGGGAGATGCGCGAAGCGGTCGATCAATTCCTTCTGTACAACTTCTCGCTTCGCGGCATTGGGGTAGCGAGCCTCATCAAACAGAGTACGCACGATGTAAACGCCCTGAGGACTAAACCCAAGAGGGACATTCAAGACTCGCAGGAAACTCCTGAGCAGCAGGCCGCCCCCGGCTAACAGAAGAAGCGTGGCGGCGATTTCTCCCACCACGATGAAATTCTGCAACCGATCCGTTCCACGCGCCCCACGGTTTTGCGAGGATTCCTTCAGGCAGTCCTGCGGCGCGACGTGCGAGAGGCGCCACGCCGGAACAAATCCAAAAAGCACCGTAGTCAGCAACAAAAGCACAAACGTAAACACCAGGGCCAGGGGCTCGACCGCAACTTCCTCGAGGCGCGGCACGTCGGCCGGGCCGAAGACGCGCACTCCCCTCACCAGCACGAACGCCAAAGCAAGCCCGCCGCCGGCTCCTAGAAGCGAGAGCAGAAGGCTCTCCACCAAACACTGCCGCACCAAACGAGATCGCACGGCGCCAATCGCGCTCCGCACTGCCATTTCGTGGCTGCGATAACTGCCGCGCGCGAGCAGCAGGTTGGCGACGTTGGCGCAGGCGATCAAGAGAACGCTGGCGACCGCGGTCACGAGGAGCATCATCAACGGCCGGGCCTTATGCACGGCGTAGGCGGCGAAGGGGTGCACGTGTGGAACCACTCGGATTCGGCTGGAGTAGACGTCCGGAAGCTGCTGCATAAATCCGTTAGCGACGGAGGAAGCATCCGCCTGGGCCTGCGCCGCGGTCACGCCCGGCCTCAGGCGTCCGATGAAACCGACACCGAATTCTCTTACACGATTCTCGGGTTTCAAGTCCTCCGTGGACAACACTTCCGGGACCCAGAGATCCGGCCGCTCGGAGAGCGGCTCGCCGTCCGAAGGGAATTGGAAAGACGGCGGCATAACGCCCGCCACCAGGTAAGGTTTTTCATCCAGCTTGATGGTCTTGCCTAAAACCCCCGCATCGGCGCCGTAATGGCGGTGCCATAGCGAATAGGAAAGCACGGCCACGGGAGCGCCTCCATTCCGCTCGTCTTCGGCTGTGAAAACACGTCCCAAACGAGGCGGAACGCCCAGGAGCTGAAACACGGATGCGGTGACTGCGGCCGCGTTTACACGCAATGGGTTTCCTTCCCCCGTAAGGTTGAACCCCGCCGCTTCATAGGCTCCGGTCTGTACGAAGGAACGGTTGCGATCCCGATAATCCAAGTATTCCGCAGCCGCCACTCCGATTTCGAGGTCGCCTCCCATCTGCGGCACGGTCTCTGCAACGACCGCCAGCTCTGCGGGATTCCGATACGGCAAGGGTCGCAGGAGAATTGTGTTCACCAGGCTGAATACGGCAGTGTTGGCGCCGATGCCGAGGGCAAGAGTGAGTACGGCGACAGCAGTGAAGCCGGGATTCTTCCCCAGCATGCGCAGTCCATAGCGCAGGTCTTGCAGCAAGGTTTCAAGCCAGCCCCAACCCCACATGCCGCGAGTGACTTCTTCCACGAGTCCGACGTTGCCGAATTCGCGTAGGGCGGAGGCTCGCGCCCGCTCGGCGGATTCACCCTGTTCCATGCGCCCCAGTGCGGCCATCCGCAAATGGCCCTGGACTTCCTCGTTCAGCGACGTCTCCATCGACTTGCGCCGAAACAGGGAGCGCAGGTGAAACAGAATCTTCCTTAACATAGGGTCCTCCACTTCGCTTTCAGGCGTCAGCGATCAGCAAAAGCCTTAGCTGAAGGCTGATGGCTGACCGCTGACGGCCTCCGCAATCGACAATCGGCCATCGAAAATCCACGATCACTCATACCGCAGCGCCTCCATGGGATCCACTGTCGTCGCCCGTCGCGCCGGGATGTAGCTGGCCATAAATGCCACGGCGATTACCCCCAGCGCGGCCATGGAAATGGGCAAGACGCTGGATGGAGGGAGTCCCTCAATCAGACTACCGGCGAATTTCCTGGACCAAAGCGCCACCGGAATTCCTACGAGCAGCCCGGCTAAGACCATCCCCAGCGCGTCTCGCAGCACCATCCAAGTCACCGTGCCGCGCGTCGCGCCGAGCGCCATGCGGACGCCAATCTCTTTGGTGCGCCGCGCCGCTGTGTACGCCAGCAGTCCATAGAGGCCGATCGCGGCGAGGATTAACCCCAGCGTGCCGAATGAGCCGGAGAGCAGGGCGATGAGCCGCTCCGGAACGATGGCGGCATCGACCTGCTCGGACATGGTTGTGGCGTGGCGCACCGCAACGCCCTTCAATATCTCGGCAACGCTGCGCCGTACCTCACCCGTCACTGCCTCAGGGGGGATGCTGGTGCGGAGGATGAAATCACTTGCATCCATTCTGCCGTCGCCGAAAGCGGTCAGGTAGAGGGTGCGCGGCGGCGCCCCGTGCGCGTCATCGTATTTGGCATCGCCCACGACGCCGACGATTTCATACGGCTTGTCCGGGCCGCCGATGTTTTTCCAATCCTTCTCGACGGTGAGATGCTTTCCAATAGGGTTAGCGTCGGCGAAGTAATATCGCGCCATGGCCTGGTTGATGATCGCGACGCGGGGCCCGCCTTCATCCTGGAAGGTAAAATCACGGCCTGCCAGCAAAGGCGTGCCGAGCGTCTGGAAATACTTGGGCGCGATCCACGATATCGCCACGTAGCGGCGGTCCTCAGGCTTCTGCGGGTGGCCTTCCACATTGACGAAGCTCGACGCTCCTCTGCCTGAGATCGGAGTAGGGGAACCGATCGTTGCCGAGCGCACGCCGGGAAGAGCATCCAGGCGCCCCAGCAACTCCTGATATAAGAGAGATAGTTGTTCCGCGGAATACCCGGTGTGGGCCGTATCGAGGCTCACGAGCAGAAGGTGGTCGCGCTCAAAACCGAGCTGATTCCGCAGGTCGGACAAGTGGCGCGTAAACACGCCGGCGAGGCTCAACACGACGACGGACAGGGCTACTTGGGCTGCGACGAGACCTTTGCCGAAAAAGCGCGTCGCCCTCGCCTGCGTGGGCCTTACGCCGCCTTGCAACATCGACGCCGGCGCCAACGTCACAGCCCGCAGAGCGGGAACCAGCCCGAATAGCACGCCCGTCAGTAATGCCGCTCCGAGGGTGAAAAGCAGCACGTGGGCATCCGGCCGAACCTCGAACGCGAAATGAGGCGGCAACCCCACCATCGGCCGTCCGGAAAGGAGAATCCGAACCAGCGAGTGGGCGCCGAAATAGGCCACCAGGATTCCCAGCAGGCTGCCCACGCCGGAAAGCAACAGCGATTCGGTCATCACCTGCCTTAAAAGGCGCAGCCTGCCGGCGCCGAGGGAAACCCGCAGCGCCATTTCGCGCTCGCGTGCTGCCGCGCGTGCCAGCAGCAGAGTAGCGACGCTGGTGCAGGCAATCAGAAGGAGCAGACCTACAAGCACCATCAGGACCAGCAGCGGCTGCTCGAACTGGTCACGCAGGAACGCCAGCCCGGCGCCCGCTGGCACGATTTCTAATTTCAATTGCCGCCAAAGGGGATCTTTGCTCGCCTTGGTGATTTCGTCGATAGTAAACTGAAACAATACGCTCATTTCCGCGCGCGCTTGCTCGATGGAAACTCCCGGCTTCAAGCGCCCCACCAGGCCCAACTGTATGCCAAATAGCGCCGGGGGTGCCGCCTGTGCGCCGGCTGCTTCCGTCCGGTGGGCGTGGGCGATTACCGGCGCCAATCCGACGGGTACCCAAACGTCCGGCCTAGACCAGATCTCCAGTCCAAAGAACTCACGCGGCGTTACCCCGATCACCGTCACGGGCACATTCTGCAAAATGATTTGCTTGCCCAGAATTTGCGGATCCAGATTAAGGCGGCTCTTCCAGAAGGACCAACTCACCACGGCCACTGCCGAGTGCGCACCGCCCATGCGGTCGTCCTCGGGTCCAATCAGGCGGCCGATTGCGGGCTTCACCCCCAGTACAGAAAAGAAGTCTCCAACTACGTATTCGCCATCAACTGTCTGGCCACCCAGGCCTTCGCCCCGCAAATCGAACCGGGAAGGACTGAAGCCAATAAGGCCGGAGAAGACGTGATTGTGATCACGAAAATGCTCGTAGCTCCGCCAGGAGTATCCGTTCATACGAGGTTCCCCAGGATATTGGTGCAGCAACTCTACGAGGCTCTCGGGATCCCGGACGGGAAGAAGGCGAAGCATGAGGGTGTTGATCAGGCTGAAGACGCCGTATTGGCGCCGATTCCCAGCGCTAACGAAAGCACGGCGACGGCGGTAAAACCGGGGCTGCGGCGCAACATGCGCAGGGCGAAGCGAACGTCCTGCCGCAAAGTTTCAAGCCAGCGCCAGCCCCACATGTCGCGCGTGACTTCCTTCACAAGCCCGACGTTGCCGAACTCGCGCAGCGCGGCGGTTCGAGCCTGGTCGGCAGATTCACCCTGCGCCATACGTTCCCTCTCGTCCATGCGCAAATGAGATTGGACTTCCTCTTCCAGGTCCTCTTCCCTGGACTTGCGCCGAAACAGCGCTCGAAGGCGAAACTAAAGATCGCTCATCACCAGCATCTCCACTTGGCTCTCAGCCTTTAGTCAGCGGTGTCATTCCGAGCGTTCATGGGCCTGCAGTCCACCCATGGGGATGAAAGTCCCTGTCATCCTGAGCGAAGCGAAGGATCTCGCTTTGAACTTTCTTCTGCGGTGCGCCTGGAAGCAGTGCGAGATTCCTCGCTGCGCTCGGAATGACACCTTTTCTCCCGCTGGCCGGACAACTAGGCACGGCCTTACAAACCACTGCCGTTGGCCGCGGGATTCATGATCCCGGCGATGGCGCTCACGATCTGGCTCCAGCGGGCCTGTTCCGAGAGCAACTGCCTCTTGCCGGCGGAAGTCAGGCGATAGAACTTGGCGCGCTGGTTGCTCTCCGTTTGTTTCCACTGCGAGGTCACCCAACCCTGTTTCTCCAGCCGGTGCAGCGCCGGATAGAGCGAGCCGGTTTCAACCTGCAAGACTTCGCCCGAGCGGCCGCGAATCGACTGGCTGATGGCGTAGCCGTGCTGCGGCCCCCACTGCAAGGTCTGGAGGATGAGCATGTCGAGGGTGCCTTGCAACAGCTCGATGCGGTTTTGGTAAATTTCTCTTTTAGGTTTCATTATGTAGAGATCTACATCCTCAAGGCTGTAGAATGTCAACACCCTGTTTTCGATGTTTTGGGGCCGGGAGTGACACGGGTCACGATTCCGGGAGCGTGCAGCTGTTTGTTGCTGGTATCTCCACGCCTCTTGAGGGCTCAGCGCCAGGCACGCAAGAGTTTATGTCGGCCGGAGCTTCGAGAGGCATGCTGGGCCGATCATCGGCAAGG
>CAWJHY010000023.1:0-26470 GCA_963842495.1 uncultured Acidobacteriota bacterium | reverse complement strand
TAAGGCGCCATCATGATCCAGCTTTCATCGGCCGGGAAGCGATTCGGCCCCAAATTGTTGTTCGAAAATCTTGATTGGCTCATCACGCCGCGCGCGCGCGTTGGCCTGGTGGGAGCGAACGGCACGGGCAAGAGCACTCTGCTCAAGGTGCTGGCGCGCCTCGATACGCTCGATTACGGCGAAGTCAGCTTCGCTAAGGGGATCACTACGAGCTACCTCCCGCAAGACGGCCTGACGCTTTCCGGACGCACGGTGCTGGCCGAATGCCTGTCGGTGTTCGGCGACCTGCTGGCCATGGAGCAGGAGATGGAAGATCTGATGGGAAAGATGGCCGAACTCGATCCCGCGGGCGAAGAGTATCAGCGCGTGAGCGAGCGCTTCCATGCTCTCGACACCGAGTTCCGCCAGCGCGACGGCTATTCGCTCGAGGCTCAGGCCGGGCGCGTGCTTGCCGGCCTGGGATTCCCGGAATCCGATTGGCGCCGCCGCAGCGAGGAATTCTCCGGCGGTTGGCAAATGCGCATTGCCCTGGCCAAGCTGTTACTCGAAAAACCCAACCTGCTCCTCCTCGACGAGCCCACCAATCACCTCGACCTCGAAGCCCGCAACTGGCTCGAGGAGTACCTGAACGACTATCCCCACGCTTACGTGCTGGTTTCCCACGACCGGTTTTTCCTCGACGTAACAGTAGAAAAGATGATCGAGATCTGGAACCGGCGAGTCCACTTCTACACCGGCAATTACGAGAAGTACCTGGCGGAGAAGACGGCGCGGCGAGCCCAGATCGATGCCGCGTACAAGAACCAACAGGAGCGCATCGAGCAGCTCGAAGTCTTCATCAACCGCTTCCGCTACACGGCCACCAAAGCCAAGCAGGTGCAAAGCCGCGTCAAGGAACTCGAGCGCATGGAGCGCGTCGAAATCCCGCCCGAGGAGAAAGCCATTCACTTCCGCTTTCCCCAGCCCAAGGCCAGCGGCAGGATGGTGGCGGAGTTCAAGCAGGTGGCCAAAAGCTACGGGGCCAAGCAGGTGTTTGCGGGCGTGAATTTCACTATCCAGCGGGGCGACCGAGTGGCCCTGGTGGGCGTGAACGGGGCGGGGAAATCGACTTTGCTGAAGCTGCTGGCCGGCCTCGAGCCGCTCAGCGCGGGAGAGTACCAGCAGGGGCATCAAGTCGAGGTGGATTACTTCGCCCAGGACCAGTACAAGGCGCTCGATGCTGGCGCGCGGCTGCTCGATGACCTGGCGCACGCCGCACCCATGGCCCTCAGCACCCAGACCGAATTGCGCAGCCTCCTGGGCTGTTTCCTTTTCAGCGAAGACGAAGTGTTCAAGCGCATCGGAGTGCTCTCGGGCGGCGAGCGCAATCGCTACGCCTTGGCGCGCATGCTGGTGCGCCCCTCGAACTTTCTGCTGCTCGACGAACCCACCAACCATCTCGACCTGCGCGCCAAGGACGTGCTGCTGGAAGCCTTGGCGAACTACACCGGCACGGTGGTGTTCGTCTCCCACGATCGCTACTTCATCGACAAGCTCGCCACGCGGGTGTTCGAGATCGCCGAGGGCGAGGTGAATGTCTATCCGGGCAACTATGAAGATTATTTGTGGCGCAAAGAAGGAAAAGAGATTCCTCTCGACGTTGCGGGGCTCGAGGATCTGGTCCGAACGCGCGCCCCTTCGCGCCAAACAAACGATACCGTCCCAACATCCCAGGCGCCGGCGGCTGTCGCCGCGATCAAAGCGAAACGCCTCAATCCGATCCGCCTGCAACAGATGAAGGATCGCTGCCGTGAGATCGAAGACCAGGTGGCGCGCCTGGAGGCCGAGATCGAAGGCCAGGCGCAGGAACTTGCGCACTTCCGGAGCGCCGAGGATTCCGTGCGTTTGACCAGGTCGATCGAACAAGGGCGCCGGGAGCTTGCCGGCCTGATGCGCGAGTGGGAAGAGACGGCAAAGGTCGTCGAGGAGCAGGAACCGGATGTCGCGGAGTAGCGTTTCTTACATGAGCGTCCCGGAACTCACCTGACATTCTACCAGGGTGCAGGTTCCGCCCTGGGCGTCTCCGAGGGCAACCAGAATCTTGGGAATGTTCAGTTTCACATCAGGCCAGTTCCCACGGCTCAAAATGACAATGGCAATACGACGATCCCTGAGATTTGGTTGGTGCTGGAAACCCTGGTCGGCGGTCAGCAGAATGTCAAACTCCTCTGCTTCGGCGGCATCTAACAACTGCCCATTGGTGAGACGATGCCCCCGCGTTCAGCCGCCGTTTCGACTGTGCAGTTCGGCAATGAGTGCCGAAGCGGAGGGGGGGTGTTGTTGTCAAACAGAATCCGCATGAGTGGGTTCTTGAAGGCTCTCGGCGACGAAACTTACTGACCTGCTCGATTTGGCGGGGTGTGACGCCACCGTACCACTCAATAATGTCGTTGATGGTTGCGCCTTTGGCGAGGCATTCAAAAACGATTGAGATGGGCAGGCGGGTGTTGCGCAACACCCATGCGCCATGGACCCTTTGGGGGTCGGATTCCACTGCCGGGCATTGCGACCAATCCACCATGATCTCAACTATACCTCGATCCCGCGTGCGTGCCAAGGAGCCCGAAGGGTAATCAAGTGGATGAGCACAAAATGCTTCACGTCTCAGTCTCAGTCCCAGTTTCTCACTTTCGGCCAGATTTCCTTGAGGGGCCACTTGAGACCGCGGCAGTAGTAGATATCGAAGTGTTCGTAAGGCATGGAGTAAGGGTGATAGACGCTGGCCACTTTCTCGACGCTGGTGTAATAGCGCTCCAGGTCTTTCTGCTGCCCCTGCAAGACGATCATGCTCTCTCCGGTGTAGTCGCGCGGCCCCCAATAGAAGTAATTCATATGCGCGCTGATAGCGGGCGGCAGTCCGTATTTCGGACCGAAGAGATCGATGGCGCCCGCCTGGCCGTAATTCTGGCCAAAGATTGCGGTCTTGGCACGCACCTCCGGCGGCAGGCTGTTGTAAACGCGCGCCACCGTGGCCGCCATCTCTTCCCAACCGAACTGGTCGGCGAAGAGTTGGGGCAGCGGGCCCAGGCGATGCATCTCGATTCTGGGCGGCTGGAGGTGCAGCGCCCGCGTGTATCTTATGTAGGTTTCGGGCGGCAGCAGCGGCACGCTGAATGGCGCGTATACGGCACCGAGGACGACCATCAAGCCGGCGTAGGCGAGTTTCGGCCAGCGGTATCGCGGCTGATCCAGCCACGCTTCCCACATCACGCTGCCGCCGGCAAACAAGACGGGAAATGCCGGATAGAGGTAGTAGATGCGCGGGCTCAGCGTTACGATCACCGCCGCCGTGAATACCCAAGCCCAGGCGAGGGCGCGAAACGGACGCCCCGGTTTCGAGAAGAAGTAAAACCAGAGGCCGGCCAGCCAGATGGGTAGGGTCAAGGGAAGCATCGTCAGGATTTCCTGCGCGAAGAAAGCCAGCGGGCCTAGAGGAACGTCGCGCCCGCTGCGTTGAATTTCAGCGTGCGCCACGAGAAACGGGAAGTGCCGGTGGATGTTCCAAACAAGATTAGGCAGGAAGATAAGTAAAGCCAGCGCGCCACCGACCCACAGCCAGCGACTCGCCAGCCTGCTGCGCTGGCCGGTCAACAGCAAGCCCAAGATGATGCCCGCGCCGAAGATCAGTATCGAGTACTTGTTCTCGAGGCCGAATCCCGACAGGATGCCGAACCAGATCCACAGTTTAGTATTGCCTGTCTTAATAATCCGTATCAGTAGATAGGTGCAACCCAGCCAAAACAGCGGCTCGAAGGCGTTCATGGTGAGCAAGCTGTCCAACGCCAGAAAACCCGGCGCCACTAGAACTGCGAGTGCAGCCATGCACTGCGCAAAACGCTTCCCGCCGAGTTCGCGAGCGATCAGTGCGGTCAGCGCAACTACGGCGGCCCCCGCCACGGCCGGAAGGAAGCGGAGCGCGGGGAGCGAGTCGCCGAGCAGGGACCGCATCAGCCAGGTGATCACCGCAATCAACGGAGGTTGGTTGACGTAACCCCAATCGAGGTGCCGGCTGCAAGCAAGGTAATAGAGTTCGTCAACGAAGTAACCGTAGTGTTGACCCGCGTACAAATGAACCAGCAGCTTGCAGGCCGCGATGCAGAGAACTGCCGCAGGGGCAGTGAACGCAAGCCGCTTCTCGCGAAGGGGGCCGGCCACGGGAGTGGAAAGCGAGTTCATGCTGGATCGAAGTCACACTATACAACAGCTCCCCCGTTTTGGTTACGCGCGTTTCGTGATAGCATCCGGTCATGGAGATGTACACCTACCCCATTACCGTTGAACGCGAAGGCCGGAAGTATTGGGCCTACAGCGAAGATTTTCCGGGAGTGTACGGACTCGGGAATTCCATCGAGGAAGCCAAGGCCAGCATCCTCGAATCAATGCGGCTATATATTGAACACCGTGTCAAACGGCCGCCCCCCTGCAGCACGCCGCTGGAAGATTTCGATGTAACAGTTGACAAGGGAGACAGCGGCGGGAGTGATGCCGGGGATGCGGGAGGCTTGGCCGAGAGTGAGTGGGCGGACGCGCGTAAGCTTTTCCACTACCTCGCGCGAAAGGCCGGAGACCTTCCGGTAATCGAACCAATCCGGAATGTGGCGTGACTCGGCGCGCTTCATCCGCTGCATCTGTTTCTCCTGCTGTTGGAGATAGCCTTCGTACTTGAAATCGGTTTCGATGCGGCGGGCTTCCTCGCGGGAGAGTGCAGCGACAAGAGCGACCCCCTCACCCGTCCCGATCAGATCGGGACACCCCTCTCCCCCAAGGGAGAGAGGGCTATCATCGGGGAGGTTGCGGACACCCCCTCCCCGAGGGGGGAGAGCGGGATCATCAATGTTCACGCCACGCAGGCCCTCGCCGATCCATTTCATCAAGTCTTCGATCTTGAGCTCGGAGCGCTTCAGGAGTTGCGCGCCGGTGAGCGGCGAGGGGGCTGTAAATTGTCTGCCATTCATGAGACCGAGCCTGGAGTAAATCTCGCAGCCCAGGGACGAATCGGGGCTCAAGCGGGTTTCAAGAAGGAACTTGGTGACTGCGGAGATTCGCGCCTGCTTTTCCAGGAATGCCTGGTAATCGCTCTGCCGGATGGTGCCGGCTTGGAAGCCGAGCGGCATCAGGCGCTCGTCGGCGTTATCAATGCGCAGGTGCAGCCGGAACTCGGCGCGTGAGGTGAACATGCGGTAAGGCTCATCCACGCCCTTGCTCACCAAGTCGTCGATGAGGATGCCGGTGTAACCTTGCGTGCGATCGATGATCATCGGCTCTCTGCCCTTGACGCGCAGCCCGGCGTTAATTCCCGCCATAATTCCCTGGCACCCGGCTTCCTCGTAACCTGTCGTTCCGTTGATCTGGCCTGCCAGGAAGAGGTTCTGGATTTTCTTGCACTCGAGCCACGGGTAAAGCTCCGTGGGCTGCACCATGTCGTATTCGATGGCGTAGCCCGGGCGGATCATCTCGGCGTCCTCGAGGCCTGGTATGGACTTCACCATGGCCAACTGGACGTCGATGGGCATCGAGGTGGACATGCCGTTCACGTAAATCTCGTTCGTGTCCATTCCCTCCGGCTCGAGGAAAAGCTGATGTTGGGACTTGTCCGGGAACTTGACGATCTTGTCTTCAATGGAGGGACAGTAGCGCGGCCCGATGCCCTTGATCTGACCGGAATAGAGCGGAGCGCGGTGCACGTTCTCGCGGATGATCCGGTGCGTCTCCGCGTTGGTGTAGCCGATCCAGCAAACGGTCTGCGGTTGGGTAATGGCCCTGGTGCGGAAACTGAAGGGCGTGGGGACCGGGTCGCCGGCCTGCACTTGAAACTTCGAAAAGTCGATGGTGCGTGCGTCCAGGCGCGGCGGAGTGCCGGTCTTGAGCCGTCCGATTTGGAAGCCCAGGCGGCGCAGCGCCTCACCCAGCATCACCGAAGGGGGCTCGCCCGAACGCCCCGCGGGGTACTTGTTCTCGCCGCAGTGGATGAGGCCATTCAGGAAGGTGCCCGTGGTGACGATCACGGCGCCGGCTTCCACCCGGCGTCCGTCCAGCAGCCTGATGCCCAGTGCGCGGAGACCATTGGGTTGTGTGGCCGGTTCGCGAGCCGCTCCCGCAGAATTCTCCAGCACCAGGTCTACGACTTCAGCTTGCTTGATCCGGAGGTTGGGCTCCGATTCGAGAACTTGGCGCATTCGGGCGCGGTATTGCTTTTTGTCCGCCTGGGCGCGCGGCGACCACACGGCGGGGCCGCGACTGGTGTTGAGCAAGCGGAACTGGATGCCGACTGCGTCGATCACTTCGCCCATGACCCCGCCCAGCGCGTCGATTTCGCGCACCAGGTGGCCCTTGGCGATTCCGCCCACCGCGGGGTTGCAGGACATCTGCGCAATCAGGTCGAGATTGATTGTGTACAGCGCCGTCTTCAGCCCCATGCGCGCCGCCGCCATCGCAGCTTCGCACCCGGCGTGCCCCGCGCCCACCACCACCACATCGTATTTTTCCGTAAAGCCTGCAGGTTGGGCTCGGATTCGAGAACTTGGCGCATTCGGGCGCGGTATTGCTTCTTGTCCGCCTGGGCGCGCGGCGACCAGACGGCGGGCCCGCGGCTGGTGTTGAGCAAGCGGAACTGGATGCCGACGGCGTCGATCACTTCGCCCATGACCCCGCCCAGCGCGTCGATCTCGCGCACCAGGTGGCCCTTGGCGATTCCGCCCACCGCGGGGTTGCAGGACATCTGGGCAATCAGGTCGAGATTGATCGTGTACAACGCCGTCTTCAGCCCCATGCGCGCCGCCGCCATCGCAGCTTCGCACCCGGCGTGCCCCGCGCCCACAACCACCACATCGTATTTTTCCGTAAAGCCTGACAGCATGGTTTAGGTTGAGCCCTGGCGTCAAAGGTTTATTGTAACCCGAATTTACGAGTTGGTGTGGCAGAGCCAAGCCTCGCTTCGCGATGGCCTGCCATGTAGACGGCACGGGACACGTGCCGGCGCCGCACCACTTCACACGTGCGCCTTTAGAACCGTCCGCGGAAGTCGAAGAGGTCGTGCAAGGGCAGTTGCCAGCCGGGGAAGAGATCGGAGGTGAGGATTTGATCGCCGGCGAGGATAGCCTCAACGAAATACTTCTTGCCCTGAAGTTTCAAAACCTCGACCGTTTTGGCCTGTGAGTCGATGAGCCAGTACTCAGAAACGCCAGACTCGGCGTATATGGGCAGCTTTGTGGCGCGATCGTAGGTCGCGGTGGAAGGCGATGAGACTTCGACAACCAAGTCGGGAGCACCTTCGATCCAGTTCTCCAGAATGATCCCGGCGCGCGCGTTGGAGATGAAGATGAGATCGGGTTGCAATGCCGTATCTCTGCCCAGGCGCACATCCAGAGGGGCGGTGTATACTCTCGCCCAGATGATTCTTAATGACATGAGGCCCAGATTCGCGAGGTTCTGGACGATGGCCTGATGTCGCGTTGCAGGAGCTGGCGTCACGTGCACCTCTCCGCGCACGAGTTCGTAGCGCTTCCCATCGACAGGGAATTGGCGGAATTCCTCGAAAGTGATCTTGGGAATGACTTCGACGCCCATGAGCGCATTATACACCTTGACTGAAGCCTCCGAATTCAAAACGACCGGCCGCCTGGAGTTTAGCCATCGTGGCGTTTTTCGGCATCAGAGAGACATGGGTTATTTCTTTGGTTGACAAAACCTCTGCTTCCCGTTAGTGTACGCCACTCTATGAAGATACTGGTGATTGGATCCGGAGCACGAGAGCACGCGCTGACCTGGAAGTTGCGCGAGAGTGGACTCATGGAGGAGATCTACTGCGCGCCGGGCAACGCCGGCATTGCACAGGAAGCGGAATGCCGGCCCGTGGATGTCTCGAATCCGGCGCAGATTCTCGAGTTGGCGAACGAGCTTAAGGCGGACGTTACGGTAGTGGGGCCGGAAGCGCCGTTGGTGGCAGGCGTAGTGGATGAGTTCAAGCGGGCAGGCAGGGTGATTATTGGTCCTACCCGCGCCGCCGCTCGGCTCGAGGGGAGCAAGATCTTTTCTAAACAGTTCATGCAAAGGCATTCGATCCCCACCGCGGCATTCAAGGTGGCAGAGAGTTTCGACCAGGCCGTCAAGGCGCTGCCGGGGTTTGGGTTGCCGGTCGTGATCAAGGCGGATGGATTGGCAGCGGGGAAGGGTGTCGTTATCGCCCACACTCGGGAAGAAGCCGAAAAAGCTCTGGATGAGTTCATGCGCCAGCGGACTTTGGGCTCGGCGGGCGAGAAAGTCATCCTGGAAGAAGCGCTGAGGGGCGAAGAACTCTCCTTCATCGTGCTGACGGATGGGCGCGCTATCCTGCCTTTAGTCCCCACCCAGGATCACAAGGCTGTCTTTGACGACGACCAGGGCCCGAACACGGGCGGTATGGGCGCTTACAGCGAGGATGCGATTCTGGATGAACCTCTGCGTGCTGAAATCATTCGGACCATCGTTGCTCCTACGCTGGTGGGGATGGCGGTGGAAGGCACGCCGTACCACGGATTTCTTTATTGTGGCTTGATGTTGACCTCGCAAGGCCCCCAGGTTCTCGAGTACAATGTCCGTATGGGCGACCCCGAGGCTCAGCCCATCGTCATGCGCCTCCGCTCTGACCTGGCGGAATTGCTGGTAGCGCTAAGCGAAGATCGCCTTGCGACGCTTGAACCGCACTGGAGCCCGAATCCTTCGGTATGCGTGGTGCTTGCGTCGAGAGGCTATCCGGGCAAGCCGGAAGTGGGCAAAGTCATCACCGGAATCGATGCGGCTGAGACTCGGGGCGGCGTCAAGGTGTTTCACGCGGGAACGAAGTTCCAGGATTTTCATTTGCTTTCGACGGGCGGCCGGGTGTTGGGTGTGACGGCGACAGCCGAGGACCTGCCGCGCGCTATCGCCTGCGCCTACTCTGCGGTGAGCAAGATCAACTTTGAGGGAATGCATTTTCGGCGCGATATCGGCGCAAAAGGTTTGAAGCGACTTTCCGGCGACTGGCGAGCCGGCACGGCGGACGAACCTGCGGGGGATGCGCCCAGCCCGCATCAGGCCGGGTGACCCGGGGCTGTTAAGCCAACATCAACAATCGAAGAGGGAGGATTTGGATGGGTGATAAACCCTTAGTGGGCATTGTCATGGGCAGCGACACAGACCTGCCCACCATGACGGAAACCGCGCGGATGTTGAAGAAGTTCGGCGTGCCGTTCGAGATCGAAATCACCTCTGCACACCGTTCGCCCGTGCGCACTTCCGAGTATGCCCGGACGGCCATCCAGCGCGGCCTCAAGGTGATCGTTGTAGGGGCAGGGGGAGCGTCCCATCTGGCCGGCGTGATTGCGGCGGAGACGACGCTGCCGGTGATCGGGGTTCCGATGGCCACCACCACGCTCGCCGGACTTGACGCGCTCCTCTCGACCGTACAGATGCCCGGGGGAGTTCCGGTCGCATGCACCGCCATCGGCAAGCCCGGCGCCATCAACGCCGCCATTTACGCCATCGAGATTATTGCCACGTCGGACGCCGAACTCGCCCAAAAGCTCGCCGCCTACAAGGAGGAGTTGGCGCGGTCAGTGGCTGAGAAGTCAGAAAAGGTAAAGCGCGAGTTTCAGGTTTAGCGTTCCACTGAGACAGCGGACAGGTGCAAGGATTGCTCACCTTCACTTGCGCGCCACCAATAGCTGGCCGCCGCTCTTTCTCTTGAAAAGCTCCAGGGCTTCCGCCGGGATTCCCACCTCACGCGCGGCCTGCTCGAAATCAGGCCGTTCCACTTTCGCATCGGCAAACCCCGCCTGGCGCGCGAGTTCTTCCAGTTCTTGGTCCTCGTAGAAAAACAGGCGGGAGGCCATAGGCTCGGGGGCCGCGGGTGTTCCGCGTAACTCTTTTGCGCCGGTAAAGAGCACAAAGCGCCCACGCTTCGTGAGCTTTCGCCGGACCTCGGAAAGCGCCTGGAGCGGCTCCTGGATAAAGCCAAAAACCCCGGTCATAACCGCGCAGGTGAACGTGTCGTCGGGGAATGGCAGCAAGCCGGCGTTCCCCTGGCGAATCTCGAGCCTGTTTTGGTTTATCGCTTCGCGGTTGACTTGACTGGCCAGCCTTACCATCTCCGGGCTGTGGTCGATGGCCGCCGCTTTACAGCCGCTTCTCAGTGCGTCCGCAAGGAACGCTCCTCCTCCGCAGCCGACCTCGAGCAGGTAGTCGTTCTTCGTTAGGCCAAGCACATTCAGGATCACCTTAAAGTTCGGACGGTGATAGAGCGGGTCGCGGTAGGTTGCCCGGGACTGCGGGCCTGAGGGGCGACGGGCTCTGCGATCCGTGATCCAGTCGCCCAATCGCCGAGGCGCCAACGAATGGAGCAGCGGGGCCGCGACCTCGCCGGCAAACCAGCCCGCGATTTCGTCCCCTTGTTCTCCCAAGGCGGTGCTCAGCTCCGGCAGTTCCAGCGTCACACGAGTGCCATTCCCGACCGGCTCGAAGCGCAGCTCAACCGCCGTTACTTCAGCCGGTTGCCAGGCAGCGCCACGCCATTCCAGTGCGATCTTCTGCGGCGGGAGCCAACTCGTTACGTGCCCCACTTCTATCGCGTCCTCGATGACGCGGCCATGGGCTCCTGGCTCAAATTGCATTCCGAGATCCAACAGCGCCGTCGATAGTTCTCCAACCAAGGCGTCAAAGGCAGCGGACGGATCGAGCCTCAGGTCGATGCTGGTGCGAACGCCCATAGCTCCTGTTCTCCCTTCCAGGAATTGTTGCCGACACTTCCGAGCTGTGAATGTGGAACTTCAATCCTTAAGATATGAGACCACCAGTTGCACTTCGACGCTTCCAAGCTGTGAATGTGGAACTTCAACCCTTAGAATATGAGACCACCAGTTGCACGTTATTGTCAATCGCAGTCCGGTTGAATTCTGTAGCCCTTCCGAGTATCATGTTGGGCACGTCTTTATCCTATATTCATGTCACTTCGTCCCCAAGGAGATTTGCTTAATGAAGCCAACTGCTATGCCTAGGTTAGAATATGCCTACGACATCTTGCATCGTCGCAAGCACCCGCTGGATGTTTTCTTTGCACCGGAAGCGGTTGCGGTGATCGGGGCCACGGAGAATCCCGGCAGCGTCGGGCGCACCACGTTTTGGAACTTGATTAGTAACCCTTTCGGCGGAACGGTTTTCCCAGTGAATCCCAAGCGAGCCCAGGTTCTGGGCGTGAAAGCCTACCCCAATTTGCTCGATGTGCCTGAGCAGGTGGACTTGGCGGTGATCGTCACTCCCGCCTCCACCGTGTCGAGGGTCATGGACGATTGCGCCGCCGCGGGTGTGAAGGGCGCCATCATTATCTCTGCCGGGTTCAAGGAACTCGGCCCGGATGGGGCGCGACTGGAAGGCGAGATTGTGGCCAAAGCTCGTGCGGCCGACATCCGCATCGTGGGGCCCAACTGTTTGGGCATTATGAGTCCTAACACGGGCCTCAATGCGACCTTTGCCAGTGGAATGGCTCGTCCGGGAAGCATTGGCTTCCTCAGCCAGAGCGGTGCGCTTTGCACGGCGGTTCTGGACTGGAGCTTTCGCGAATTGGTCGGATTCAGCGTTTTTAGTTCTATCGGTTCGATGGCCGATGTTGGCTGGGGCGACCTGATTGATTATCTCGGCGACGATCCCCGCACGCGGAGCATCATCATCTACATGGAAAGCATCGGCGACGCGCGCGCGTTTCTATCTGCGGCGCGCCAGGTAGGTCTTGCCAAACCCATCATTGTGATTAAGGCGGGCCGCAGCGCGGCCGCCGCTAAGGCCGCCGCCTCGCACACCGGCTCACTGGCCGGCAGCGATGAAGTGTTGGATGCAGCTTTCCGACGCACGGGCGTATTGCGAGTGCAGAGTATCGGGGACCTGTTCCACATGGCCGATGTGCTGGGCAAGCAGCCTCACCCCACGGGCCCAAGCTTGGCCATCCTGACTAACGCGGGAGGGCCTGGAGTGCTCGCCACGGATACGCTGATCGCGGTGGGAGGCGAGCTGGCGGAACTGGATCCGAAGACCATGGAGTCTCTGAACAGCATTCTCCCCAAAGAGTGGAGCCATAACAATCCCATCGACATCCTTGGGGACGCCACCCCCGAGCGTTATGCCAAAGCGGTCGACCTTGTCGCGCAAGATCCCAATACGGACGGCCTCCTCGCGGTTCTCACTCCGCAGTCGATGACCGACCCCACGCGGACCGCCGAGCAGCTCAAACCTTATGGCAAGCTGCAAGGCAAGCCCATCTTGGCCAGTTGGATGGGCGGTGCGGAGGTGTCAGCGGGGGTTGACATTCTGAATCGCGCCGGCATTCCCACTTTCCCTTATCCTGACACCGCCGCAAAGATCTTCCAGTACATGTGGCAGTACAGCTATAACCTGCAGGGTCTTTACCAGACCCCCGTGCTGCCGGGCGAGGTTAACGGCGCTGCCTCCGGCGCGACGGCGGCCACCAAAATCATCGAGGAGGTTCGCAAGTCTGGGCGGACGATTCTCACGGAAGTCGAGTCCAAGCGGCTCTTGAGCGCTTACGGAATCCCCACAGTCCCGACGGAGGTGGCCACCACGGCCGAGGAGGCCGTCGATCTGGCGGAGAAATTCGGATATCCGGTGGTGCTCAAACTCCACTCGGAGACCATTACTCATAAGACCGACGTGGGCGGCGTGCTCCTGAACCTGCATGACCCTCAAGCTGTAGGCAGCGCCTTCACGAAGATCCAGTCTGCGGTGGCGGAGAAAGTGGGTGCAAGCCACTTCCAGGGCGTGGCGGTCCAGCCCATGGTGCGGCTGGAAGGCTACGAATTGATCGTCGGAAGCAGCCTGGATTCGCAGTTTGGCCCGGTGCTGCTGTTTGGAACCGGGGGGCAGTTGGTGGAGGTCTTCAAAGACAGCGCCCTGGCGCTTCCTCCCCTAAACACCACCCTGGCCCGCCGCATGATGGAAGGGACGCGCGTTTACAAAGCTCTCAAGGGCGTGCGCGGACGCCCGCCGGTCGATCTGGAGGCTCTGGAAAAGCTGATGGTTCAGTTCAGCTACCTGGTGGTGGAGCAGCGGTGGATTAAGGAGATCGACATTAATCCTCTGGTGGCTTCTGCGGAGCGGTTGGTGGCGTTGGATGCGCGCGTCGTGCTGCATGGACCTGAGGTGACAGAAGACAAACTCCCCACGCTCGCCATACGGCCCTACCCGACGCAATACGTCGCACCCTTCACCATGAAAGACGGGGCGACGGTCAACATTCGTCCCATCCGTCCGGAAGACGAGCCGCACATGGTCAAGTTCCACAACATGCTCTCCGAGCGCAGCGTGATGATGCGCTACACGCAGTTGATTGCGCTCAGCGACCGCATCGCGCACGAGCGGCTGATTCGCATCTGCTTTAATGACTACGACCGCGAAATGGCCCTGGTGGCCGAGCACGAAGATCCTTACTCAGGACAGCCCGAAATCATGGCGGTGGGCAGAATGGCCAAGATCTCCGGCACCGAGGATGCACAGTTTGCCATCCTGGTCGCCGACGCGTTCCAGCGGCGCGGGCTGGGTGCGGAGTTGGTGCGGCGTCTGCTGGCGGTGGCGAAGCAGGAGAAGATCCAGCACTTGAGGGCTGAATTCCTGGTCGAGAACTCTGCCACCCGGCGGATGTGCGAGAATCTGGGCTTCCGCCTCGAGAAGGTCGCAGACCAGGGCCTGATGAGAGCGGAGATCCCCACTGCATAGCGATGTTCAAAACCATCGAGTGGACTGACGAAGGCGTGCGCATGATCGACCAGACGCGGCTGCCTGCCGCGGAGGTCTATCGCACCTGCCGCGACTACGAGGAAGTGGCGGAAGCCATTCGCAGCATGGTCATTCGCGGCGCGCCGGCGATTGGCGTGGCGGCAGCCATGGGAGTGGCGCTGGGGGTCAAGAACTCCGGCGCCCGGACCCTTCCTGCCTTGCGAGCGGATTTCGAGCGGATCGCAGAAACGCTTTCCCGCACCCGCCCCACCGCCGTCAATCTGTTTTGGGCAATCGACCGCATGCGCCGAGCTTTCGACGCTTCCCTCTCCTGCCACGCTACCGACGCGCAGGCTCTGGAAGCTGTCAGAATAAATCTCGAGGAAGAAGCGAAACGTATCCTCGCTGAAGACATCGCCATCAACGAGGCGATGGGCCGGCACGGCGCCGCCCTCCTTCCGGAGTCGGGGACGGTCCTTACCCATTGCAATGCGGGCGCTCTGGCCACGGGCGGTTACGGCACGGCTTTGGGCGTAATCCGCGCCGCCGTATCGCAGGGGAAGAACATCCAGGTGTTTGCGGATGAAACCCGGCCTTTCCTTCAGGGGGCGCGCCTGACAGCTTGGGAACTTGCCAAGGAGGGGATTCCCGTAACCCTCATCACCGATAGCATGGCGGGCCACTTCATGAAGCAGGGCCAAATTAAGGCCGTGATCGTGGGCGCGGACCGCATCGCGGCTAATGGTGACACGGCGAATAAGATCGGGACGTACAGCGTGGCCGTGCTCGCCCATGAGAACGGCGTCCCCTTTTACGTTGCCGCTCCGCTTTCCACGATTGACCGCAGCCTGGCCAGCGGAGAGACGATTCCAATCGAAGAGCGCGCCTCGAGCGAAGTCACCCATCTGGGCGGCATCGAGATCGCACCTCCCTCGGTCCCGGCGCGCCATCCGGCTTTTGACGTAACGCCCCACCGCTACATTACCGCCATAATTACCGAACAAGGGATTGCCCGCGCGCCGTACACACAGAGCTTGACCGCCTTGTTTGAGTGAAAGGGAAGCTGATGTAGCCGACTTCTTGTCACTTTCCGGCCCCGTATCTCGACCCGGAAGTTTCGCTTCGTTTTGCGCAAGGTGCGCTGTTTTTGCTTCTTTCAGTGCTGAATTTGCACGAATATGCACGCAAAATGCGCGCATTTTGCAGCATTAAAAAAGGTGACTTCCTTTGTTTTCAAGTACTTCTTAGCTTCGTTCCCACTATTTTTCATTTTTTGTATTTCCCTGGTTCTCCGGCTGCACTGGGGCCTTGGCGCATACCTCGGCCACTGGCCCATCCCAGTTGCCGCAAGGGCAAATTGTTGATAAACTAAGCACTCTAGTAGGCTATCATAGCCTCTTCGTTTGTCAAGCGAAAAATGCGAAAACCTGAAGGGGACAATATGTCGGGTGAGGCCGAAGGTTCGCGATGAAGATTCCGAAACGCGTCGGCACCGGGATAGAAGGGGGCCAAGAACATCAATCTGAGGGAAGCCAGGATTTGAGAGCCCCATTGGATCGCCGCCGGTGCGTTCATTAACAGGTGCCGACAGGCCAGGTGGAATCCGTGAAGGTCCTGGCCAACATCCGAGTCGCCGCCCGGAACCACTTGGCGCCACATCCACGTGTAGGCCGTTTAACCGGCCAAGTGGATTGTCTCCCCCCGTACTCCAGGCCTATAATCAGACTTACATTATCCGCGGCGATGGCGGTATCGTCCGGGAAGAATGATGGAACTATTCGGCGATCTGGCGCGTAATACGGGCATGGACAACCTGCTCGCCGACCTGCGACACGCCTTTCGCGTCTTGCGCAAGAGTCCCGGTTTCACCGCTATCGCCATCGCGGCGCTGGCGCTGGGTATTGGCGCCAACACCGCCATCTTTTCGGTGATCAACGTAGTCCTGCTGAAGCCGCTGCCGTATCCGGACGCCGACCGGATCATGGCTGTCGTTCGGGGTTATCCCGATTTCCAGGGCATTGGCAACCCGGCTTCCATCCCGAAGTTCAATGCTTGGAAGAAGAATGACGTCTTCGAGGCCATGGCCGCTTACGACTTCGCCGGCCCGGGAATGAACATCGGTGGCAGCGACCACCCCGAGCAGGTGAAGGGAATCCATGTTTCATCGGAATTCTTCCGGGTCTTCGGAGTCTCGCCGGTGCTCGGCCGGACCTTCACCGCCGATGAGGACATCCCCAACGGGCCTAAAGTCGCGGTAATCAGTTATCAACTCTTCAGCGGGCGCCTGGGCGGCGATCCGCGATTGGTGGGCACGCCCATCCAGATCGGCGGCGAGCCCACCACCGTGGTGGGGGTCCTACCGGCCACTTTCAAGGCCGATCCGCCGGCGGATATCTTCATTCCCTTGCAGGCCGATGCGAACAGCACGGATCAGGGCCACTATCTGGCGGTGGCAGGACGCTTGAAGCCGGGCGTTACTCTCGAAGCCGCGAGGGCCCAGATGAAGGTCGTCGGCGAGCGGTTCCGCCGGGCCAACCCCCTGTGGATGGACAAAACCGAGAGCGTGGCGGTGGCGCCGCTGCAGGAAGCGCAAGTAGGCGACGTGAAATTGCCTTTGATGATCCTGCTGGGCGCCGTGGGATTCGTGCTCCTGATCGCCTGCGCGAATGTGGCCAACCTGCAACTTGCGCGCGCGACTACCCGGCAGAGGGAAATAGCCATCCGCACGGCCATCGGGGCGAACCGCCTGCGCATCGTCCGGCAACTCCTGACCGAGAGCGTTGTCTTGGCCTTGGCCGGCGGGGTTCTTGGCTTTCTGATTGGCGCCTGGGGTGTGCGAGTGCTGATAGCCATCGCCCCGGGTAATCTGCCGCATATCAGCGACAGCCTGCAATCCTCGACCGCGGTATCCGCGCTGGATTGGCGCGTGCTGGGCTTCACGCTGGCCGTATCCCTCGCCACCGGCATCTTGTTCGGACTCTTTCCGGCTGTGCACGTATCCCGGCTGGACGTAAATTCCGCGCTCAAAGACAGCAGCGGCCGCTCGGGAACGAGCCGCCATCAGAACCGGGCGCGCGGCTTCCTGGTGGTGAGCGAGATCGCGCTGGCGGTGATCCTGCTGGTGGGCGCGGCGCTGATGATCCGCACAACGTCCTGACCTTGCAGACCTCGCTTTCCGGAGGCCGGTACGGCACTACCGCCAAGGTCGACAACCTGATCCGGCAAATGACGCCGCGCTTGGAGAGCTTGCCTGGAGTGCAATCCGTCGCGACCGCCGTTATGCTGCCCATCGAGGGGGGCATCGACCTGCCCTTCAACATCGCCGGCAAGCCGCCCGCAAAGGGCGATGTGTATAACGGCGACGAGCAATGGCGTTCGGTATCGGCCCACTACTTTGCGGCGTTCAGGATTCCGCTCCTGCGGGGACGCGCCTTCAGCGAGCACGACACGGGAAACTCCCCGCGCGTAGTGATCGTTAACCAGGCGTTCGCCAAGAAATACTGGCCACAGGAAAATCCGATCGGCCACAGCATGACGATCGGCAAAGGCCTGGGTCCCGAATTCGAGGAGCCCGAGCGTGAAATCGTCGGCATCGTCGGCAACGTGCGCGAAAACGGGTTGACCGGCTCCGATCAAGCTGTCATGTATGTGCCGGCGAGCCAGATCACTGACGGGCTCACGCAACTGGCGAACAAAGTGATCCCGCTGAGCTGGGTGGTGCGCACGTCCATGGAACCCGCGGCGCTGGCCAGCGCGATTCAGCACGAGTTTCTGGCGGTGGCCGATCAATTGCCGGTTTCCAGATTCCGCACGATGGAACAGGTGATCTCCGAATCCACCGCGCGCACGAATTTCAATATGCTGCTGCTGACGATTTTCGCGGGCACGGCTTTGTTGCTGGCGGCTCTCGGAATATACGGATTAATGTCCTATTCGGTGGAACAAAGGACGCAGGAGATCGGCATTCGCGTGGCGCTGGGCGCCACTGGCAGCAATATTCTTCGGATGGTGCTCCGGCGCGGTCTGTTGCTGGCGGGCATCGGACTGGCGGTGGGGCTGGCGGCGGCGTTCGGCCTCACGCGGCTGCTCTCAAGCCTCTTGTTCGGTGTCAAGGCCAGCGACCCCATCGCATTCTGCGCGGTGATGGTCACCCTGGCGTCGGTGGCGTCGGTGGCGATCTATGTTCCGGCGCGCCGGGCTACCCGCATCGATCCGCTCATCGCGCTGCGCAACGAATAACCAAGAGCGAGTAGCGGCTTCCCCGAAACCCCCAATACCCATCGGAGGCTGTTTTCTAACATCGCCAAGACGGATACAAACGCAGAGTTTCGCAGCCCGGAAATTCTGTGGCAAGGTCCTTGTGTCTCGGCGCGGCCTCGTTGGCAGCGCACTTCCTCAGATAGGCCGTTTGCTGGCAACTTGAACGCTCCTGTCCAACTTCCGAGTTCCGCGTGATCCGACCGATAAGCCTCTCACACGGGCTCGGAGGCACACCTCACAAGCCACTCTCGAAGGATGAATCATGTGTCTACAAGATCGACGGTCTAGGGTTGGCACAAAGGGTATTCAAGACTTTCGCCTGAAATTGTCCCGGTAATCGTTCTTTCCAATTCTTCACGTAGCTCGTGCCCAGAATGCTCTGGCACCGCAACTCCGTCATTTGGCCTTTCGTTAATTGAAATTGCTGGCCGAAATAGTGAATCGCATCTGTTGCTGTTAGGGACGTGACATCCTTCTCGCCACCGAGACGAAAATCAACAGTCGGGATACCCCTGAAATCGAAAAACGCAGATGCATACTGGGCTCGTATCAGTGCGTGAAAACCTTCCCTGATGGATTCGGCGGTCGGATGCGGTCCATCACTCAGGATCAGGGCCCTCCCAAATAAGAGCTGCTGTTCGATGTAATGCCACCACGAAGTGTCTTCTTGCTTCAGACTCGACCAAATCTCATTAGCATCCTCACGCGCCGCCGGATAGTCCCGCATGTGCTCGTGCGCCGACGCTCGCGCGAGTAAAGAAGTGCGGGTATGATAGGCCCGGTCCGGGGAGTCAGCTGCGATGGAGAGAGATTCTCGGGCAAGGGTGAGGTCGGGGCTTACAATAGATAACATCCGAACGTACTTGGCGTACTCCGTGGTTCCTGCCCCATGGACTCGTGGGACCTCAATTCCTTGGTATATGCCCCGGGCTGGAGAAATCTCTCCCCCGTTCGCGCGCACCGAGGCAATGTAGACTTTAACATCTCGGCTGTTAATAAGGTCAAGAAGCCCTGGGTCGTTCTCGATCTCCTTAACAAACGGTCTTCCCCAACCGCAGCCTGCTGCTGCGTTCAGAGCGAAGAGAAGATGCTGATGAGCTTCGACACGTTGCCCGCGCCGGATGGCATCAAACATGGCAAGCCGACGCAACGATAGAGGCTTAGCAAGGTAGCCGGCATCGAAGGCCCCCTTACACTGGTCTTCGAATCGAGTTCCAACCATTTCTGCCGCTTCTAGTAACTTGCGCGCTGCGAAGTCAGCATATACTTGCAGTCCCTTTCGGTGACACTTTCCATATGCAGCATTGTGGACGGGGATGAACCACGGCTCCAGCCCGAGAACCTTCTTGATTTCCATCTTTGTAGCTAGCACATGATGATCCTCCAACTGTCTCAGGACGGGCTGATCCTCCAGATCAGCAGGCTGAGAAATGTAGTCGAGACACCAAGCGCACCAGGGTGCGTGTTGGTCGGACAGCGTTGCCGAAGCGAGTTCCCAGTTCGCCATTGGCAAAGGTCCTCAACATGCAATGTTAGATCACGGGCTAGCAGTATTCGCCGCAGTTCCAGATTATAACACTACCACCGTCTTTTGGTTGGAGGAACGGTTCCGGGCGTATAGTCGCCTGACCGTACATGTGATCTGAGTGTCCTCTCTTCCGTTCAAGCTTGGATCACTCGCGATCGACAGCGAGACCTCGACCGACCTCCTGCCCTCAATCCGTCGATAATCGTCCCGCTGTAGGGGGACGGCTTGCCGTCCCCGCATTCGCGCTGGCCCCACCTAGACTAGGGCAGGGTCTACCGCTACACCGCTGCCGGCACCGGTCCGAAGCGAAAAGTGTGAAGGATGTGAAACAGAGAAAATATCCGGCGCCGTAGGCGCTTTGGAGTGCGACAGCTTGCTGCCGCTCTCCCTGGGCGCGAGCTTGCTCGCGCATCTTGGGGAAGGTCTCCCACCCCGGCCAGCAAGCGGCCAGCAAGCTGGCCTGAGGAAAAGCGGCAGCAAGCTGCCGCACTCCAAAGCCCGGCAAGCGCACAGCCCACGAACCGGACGGGGCACAGGCGGAATTCACTGGGCAGGCTTCTTCAATATCTCGTTCAGAATACCCGGAATCTCGAAAACCGCTCGATTGTCGATGGCAGCAGCGTTGTTACGGAAGCGGGCGAAATTGGAGGGATCAAGAAGCTGTTCGACAGTGGGCGTGATGCGGCCAAAGTCGCGCAGTACCAGCCCTACCTGCTTTTCGAGGACCCAGTCTGCGTTGTAGCGTTCCTGCGGGAGGGTTCTGGCATTGCGCTCCACGATAACCGGCAGTTTCATGGCCAGTGCCTCGCTGATGCTGCCGGGGCCGGGCTTGCCGATAAAGAAATCAGCGAGGCGCATGTAGTAGGGAACTTCCGTGGTGAAGCCCTCGACATACTTGCGAACCTTGCCACGGAGGCCGCGTAGCATTGCGGCCAAGCGTTCATTATGGCCGCAGATGAGAATCAGTTGCAGGCTCTGTTTTGCCGCTTCGAGTTTCCTGGCAATTTTCAGCATGACGCTCGAGCCGTGCCCGCCGAACATAACCAATCCGGTGGGTAACTCGGGGTCAAGGCCCAGGCGTTGGCGTTCCGCAGCGCGATCCATGGCAACCTCCTGATAGAACTTGGGGTGAAGGATCATTCCTGAGGTCGCGTAGATCTGGTGGTCGCGAAATCCCGTCGAGCGGGCTTGTGCCACGGCGCGCTCGGACCCGCAAACCACAAACTGCTCCTGGCGTTCCAGCCAAAAATGGGGAGGGTAATCGGCGAAGTCGGTAAGCACCGTGACGAACGGGGTGGCGGGCGTGGTGCGGCGCAGGCTCTCAAAGAGGGCCCGGTTGAAGTGCGGAACGAGCGATACGACCAGTGTGGGCTGGCTTTTGCGCCAATACTGTTCCAGCAGCCGTAGCTGGTGTGGATGGAAGAGCCTTATGACCGCCTGGAGGACGCGCAGTCCTGCTCCCGCGCCCCATGTCCAACCCATCTTCAATAACCAGTTGTAGAGATCCTGTAAGCGCAGGCCGGAAAGCCTCAGTACAGGATCGATGGAATCGAGCAACTCCTGAAGGTTCATTAAATGGACGTCGCATCGAAGTTGCTGTTCGGTAACGAGGCGAAGGGCCGTGGCAGCGGCACGGTGCCCGCCCCCGGCGTTAAAATAAACGAACTCGATTCTGCCCATGGGCAGGCATTCTCGCACAGCTTGAGGCGTCGGGACAACCTTGTGGTGCGGGCGTCCCGCCCGCTGTCGCGGGAGCGTCACGCTCCCGCGCGCGGGCAGAGCCTGTCCTGAGCGCAGCGAAGGAATGCCCGCGTGACCGCGGGCGGGACGCCCGCGCCACAACCTCGGACCGGCCCAAGGCCCATGGGTGCCAGCACGTTAGTAGCCCAGTTCGCAAGCCGTAGCTCATGGTGCACCTTTAACCAATTCTTCATCTGCAAGCGACACATCTGTAACATAGGAAATGTAGCCTGGAGTGTGAGATGTGACCTACACGTCCACACTGTCCACTCCGGCATGGCTACCGTGCCGGTCCTGAACCGTTTTTGCCGCGAGTGCTACAACCCGCCCGAAGCCCTCTACGAGAAGCTCAAGCGCCAAGGGTTGGATCTGGTCACCGTTACCGATCACGATTCCATTGATGCGGCAGAGTGCCTGCGGCGGCATGGGGATTTTTTCCTGAGTGAAGAGGTCACCTGCCGGGCGCCGAGCGGCAACGAATTCCACGTTGGCGTCTACAACCTCAACGAGTGCCAGCACACCGAGGTTCAACGCCGACGAAACGATCTTCCCCGGCTGCTGGCCTATCTCGAGGAGCAGCGGTTGTTCTTCAGCCTGAACCACGTCTTTTCGGCTCTCACCGGACGCCGCGCGGCCGACGATTTCGACTGGTTTGAAGCCTGTTTTCCCGCCGTCGAAGTCTTGAACGGACACTTGCCGGCGCGCAACAACCGTCTTGCCGGCCGGTTGGCAGCCTACAACAGGAGGATTGCGGTGGGAGGAAGCGACGCCCATGCGCTGGCTTCGGCGGGCAGCGTCTGGACAGAGGTTCGGGGTGCACGGACCAAAGCCGAGTTTCTCGAGGGGTTGTGCGAGGGGCGCGCGCGGGTGCGGGGGGAGTCGGGAAGCTATTGGAAACTGACCAGCGACGTCCTGGCGGTCAGCCGCGAGATGTTTCGTGAGAAGCCCTTCCTGCTGCTCCTCGCGCCTCTCTTGCTCGGCGTCCCTTCCGTTACCCTAATCAATTATTTTTCGGAGAGGCGGTTCGCGCGCAAGTGGGGAAAGGCGTGGGCTCGCATGCGTGGCCTGGATCGCGGCCAGTCGGTCCGCCACATCCCAGCCGCGACCGGGGAGGCGACAGCGTGACTTTTCCCGGCACCATGTTGGGCTTCGTTGCCAGCCGCGACCAGCGCCTGATGCGGCGCGTGAACCGCTGGAAGCCGCCGCGCTGGATCAGGCTCTGGATGATTCTGGCAACCCGGGCCGGCGACGGCTGGTTATGGTACGCCCTCGGGGCCCTGGTGTTGGCTTTCGGCGGTCCTTCGCGCTACGCGGCAGTGGCGGCGGCAGGAATTTCCTGCGGAGTTGGTGCGGCCCTCTTCCTGGTTCTTAAAAGGCTGACCGGACGGAAGCGGCCTTGCGCAATTGCTTCGCATTGCTGGGCTACTCTATTGCCGCCCGATCAGTTTTCCTTCCCTTCCGGGCACTCCATCAGCGCCTTCGCTTTTGCAGTCTCCATCGGCTTGTTTGAGCCCTCCTTGATGTATGGCCTCCTTTTCTGCGCCCTCAGCGTGGCGGTATCCCGAATCGTGCTGGGTTTACACTTCCTCAGCGATGTGGTGGTCGGGTCTCTCCTTGGCGCGGGGCTCGGGTACGCGTGCTACGCTTTGTTGAACGGCGTCCTGTAGCAGCCGTTTGCCGGCTTTAGCGGCGCGGCCGTGTGAGAAAACCCAATATTCAAATATGAAATTGCCTGTCATTCCGAGCGGAGCGAGGAATCTCGCCCTGGTCCTTGTTCAGTGAACCACTCGACGCAGAGCGAGATTCTTCGCTGCGCTCAGAATGACAGAGTGCAACTGCGTTTCCATAGCCTGTGAAGGCCAGCGCTACGAGGCAAATCAGTCCACCGCCTGTGCAACATCAGGGTTGACAACGCAGTTGAGGAGTGTAGACAATAATCAAAGGGTTTAGGAGGTTACGATGAACTCCCGAGTAGAGTCCCTCTGGTTTTGCTTTCTTTCTCTTTTCCTGTTGTCGTGCCTTGGGTTCACCGGACCGAAAAAGGAAATTCAAGGACAAGTGGCTGATGCCGGCAGCCTGCTGAAGGTTCACACCGTTTGCCTCGATACGAGCGCGCTCACCAAGCCCGAATTAGGATTATTAAAAAGGGTTGTCAACCGCGCTACAAAACCCCAAGGAGTGCTCAGCAGGTTGAACTGGCAACTCCAGGATGCTTGCGACAGCGTGGACGCGATTGTGAAATTGGACATGCGGGACCGCGATAAAGAATCCTGGGACGACGCGCATGCGCCTGCATCGGCCGGGGTTGGCCTGGGGATTTCCACGGTGACGTCGATTACGGTCGCGCAAGCCAAGATGCTCGTTACCGACCGCGCCTCAGGCAAGACGCTCTATCAAGTGGAAGGCAAGCCTCGTAACGACGGGGAGAGTGCTTTCGAAAGTGCGTTTTCAAAGCTGTTAAACGATGTCAAGGCCCTCCCGCGTTAATCGCTTTTGCGCATGTGTGGAAAGGTCAGAAGGCGAAGAGGTTCTTGACCGCCAGGCTGAACTCCGGAACACCGGTGATCGTGAGGACTTCGCTCTCCTGAACGTACTCGAGCGCGCGGTCGGGATAAATCAGCTCGATAATGCGTTTTTCCGGATCAATCCATATTTGGATGACCTTACTCTCGCGATAGTCCTTGCGCTTTCGCCGGATGTAGCTGGGGGAATTGCCGGGGGAGAGTATTTCGAATGCAACGTCAGGGGCAAACTCGGCGCGAGTCTCGGGGATCACGCCGTCGGGAAGGCGGTCCCTCTTGAATAACGACACATCAGGCAAACGCCAGTTGCCCGATTCCATAGTAAATACGGCGTTCGAGGGTACGCAAGTCCACTCGGGGTGAGACGCGCAGTATTGAACGAGATATCCCATTAGGCGCCACAAGAGCATCTCATGCCTGAAGCTCGCGGGGCTCATCATAGTGATCTCACCGTCGACCCATTCCCATCTTTGTTCCTCGCTACCGCTGGCCAGGAAATCTTCCCAAGTGATTGTGCTCTTTGTTGCCATACACTTCTCGCTCTTTCAATTATCCCACGCCGACCAGCGCACTTGCAAGGAGAGGTAATGGGAAGCAAGGCGGTGTGAGAGAACTGGAAAGTGTCCTCATGAGCGTAGCGAAGGATGCCTGCACTGAGTGTATTTTGAAGACTCACGATCAACTGCGGTGAACCTTCGCTGCGCTCACGATGACAGGGGTTTTTCTGCCCGAAAATGGATTCCCGCTTCCGCGGGAATGACGTGCCAGTGCCTGGGTCGGGTTCGGCACGAGAGATAGGCCCGGCAGGGCGGCGCGGGGCCGCCCTGCCGGGCCATTGGGAAGAAACCGCTAGGATTCCGATCTAAGTTCCAACTTCTCGGCATCCCAGAAGAGGCGCTGCTTCTTCAGGTAGGACAGGTTCGCCATGTGACAGGCCACGGCCGTCCCACAGCCGAAGTCCACGTTCTCGATGGGCTGTTGGCGGCTCTTGACGCAGGCAAAGAAGTTGCGGAAGTGGTCCTCCGTGCCTTCGTCCCTTTGCATGAAGTTTTGCGGCCTCCGGTGCTGCTGTCTCCGGTAGGTGCCGATATCCGCCGTCGGGTCGTTCTTGTGCGCGGCCATGAACGGGTCTTTGGTGTCCTTCGGCCAGCTCTCGAGCGGGTATTCGAAACCCCACTCTTCGTCATAGGGGAGCAGGCTGGCTGACTCCTCGGTGAGCACGACGGTACCCTTATCGCCCATGAAGCGCACGATCTCGCCGCCATCGAAGTTCGACACCAGGTTTGCCATGACGACCACCTGGAATTTGCCGTAGTCGTACAGGGTGTTGTGGATGTCGGGGACGTCCCGGTCGCCCGTCCATTTGTAAAGCCCGCCATTTGCCACGGCGCTTAATGGAAACTGAGTGTTCATCAAATAGTGAACGCGCGAAAGCAAATGGACGTATTCGTCACCGGCAATACCCGTGCCGTAGTCCCACCAATTCCGGAACTGGAAGAAGCGCGCGGCATCGAACGGACGCTTGGGCGCGTTACCCAGGTAGCGGTCCCAGTCGATCGTCTGGGGCGAGGCATCGGGCGGGACTGGGTACTTCCAGGCGCCCACCGGGTCGGGCCGGTAGATCTCGCACTGGATCATGTAGACGGTTCCAATTTGCCCCGCATCAACCCAAGCCTTTCCTTTGTGGGTTGATTCCATACTCAGGCTCTGGCTGCCGACCTGGACCAGGCGGCCAGTTTCCTTCGAGACTCTGACCATCTCCAGGGCTTGGGGGATGGTGTGAGTCATGGGCTTCTCGATATAAATGTCCTTGCCGGCCCGCATGGCCGCGATGGCGACGGGCGCGTGCCAATGGTCGGAGGTGGCGATGCAGACGGCATCGATGTCTTTGCGGTCCAGCACCTCACGATAGTCGCGCGTGGTGGCGGTGTTCGCCTGAATCTCTTTGGCGCGGCGGAGGTGGCCATCGTACAGGTCGCAGACGATGGCAACGTCGGCTTTCACGTTGAGCACGGCCTCCATCTGCTCCAGGCCGCGAATCCCCACCCCGACCATGCCTACGGTAACGCGCTCGTTCGGCGATGCGACTCGCCCGATGGCAGGCGCTCCCAAGGCCAATCCGGCGGTCGCGGCGCCGGCCACGGAGCGTCCAATAAACTCACGCCGGGTAATCCCTTGATCAGACATAAAAGTCCCCCTTTGATAGTTGGTACTTCGCGTTGAATCATACCGAATGAGTTGCAGTCGCAGGAGTGACCCTGGCGCTCGCCGTCGGGAAACCCCTGCGCCGGCAGCTCGAGCCTCACGAGGCGCCCAGGTTGCTGAGGCTCTCCTCGATCAGCTTCTGAACTCCTGCCATCGGCTCGCCTTTTCCTTCCCATTCCATGGAGAAGTAACCGTGATAGCCGTTCGCTTCGGCGATCTCGAACACTTCGACACATCAACCGTGTAGAGCTCCCCTTGTCGCCGACTTCGGAATCCTTCATGTGCGAGATGTTGTAAGCATGCTTGAACATCGCGTCCATCGCCCGATTGTTGAACTCCTGATCGTGGGTCAGCATGGAGTTGCAGAAATCCGGGAGCGCATGCAGATACGGATGGCTCACCTTCTCGATCACCTCTGCACGATAAAGAACGGGTCCTCCGT
>CAWJHY010000022.1:0-76665 GCA_963842495.1 uncultured Acidobacteriota bacterium | reverse complement strand
CCCGCGTTGAGCGCGGACTTCCCCACTCGCACTAAGGGCGTGGTGGAAAAGTGCAATTTTTGTGAGGAGCGGCTTGCTCTGGGCCAACAGCCCGCCTGCGTGGCGGCCTGCCCGGAAAAGGCGCTGGTTTTCGGCAACCTGGCGGACCCCCAATCTGAGTTGCGGCAACTCCTCCAGTCCAGGTATACCATCCGGCGCCGGCCTGAGCTGGGAACAAGCCCAATGTGTTTTATTCGGTATAGGTGCACCGACGTGAGACTCACGTATGTTCATGATTGAAAAAGCGTTGGTTGGCGGCAGGCGGTACTGGAGCTGGACGCTGGGTTTGTTTGTGGTCGTGGCGGCTGGATTGTATTGTTACTCCAGACAACTCATCTACGGCCTCGGCATCACCGGTATGAGCCGCAACGTCACCTGGGGACTTTACATCGGCCAGTTCACTTTTCTGGTGGGTGTCGCGGCCTCTGCCGTCATGGTTGTACTGCCCTATTACCTCCACAATCACAAGGAGTTTGCCAGGATGGCGATACTGGGCGAATTCCTGGCCATTTCCGCCGTGACCATGTGCGTGCTTTTCATCTTTGTGGATTTGGGGCAGCCCGCGCGGGTCTTGAACGTTCTGCTCTATCCGATCCCGCATTCCATGATGTTTTGGGATATGGTTTCGCTGGGCGGCTATCTTGGTGCTGAACGCGGTCATCGCGCTAATTACACTGAGCGCGGAGCGGAAAGGCGTCGCCCCACCGGGATGGATCAAGCCAGTCATTCTACTTTCCATTCCGTGGGCGATCAGCATCCACACCGTCACCGCCTTCCTCTACTCCGGTTTGCCCGGGCGCTCGTTGCCTCGCTTACGGCAATCCTGGCGCCTCGTTTCCTTGCTTCGGCATTTGCCTCGGGGCCCGCCCTTCTGATTCTGCTCTGTATCCTGCTGCGCAGGCTGACGGGCTATGACGTGGGCAGCAGCGCCATCAGCACTCTCGCGGTGATTGTGACCTACGCGATGGTCCTTAACGTTTTCTTTCTGCTGATGGAGCTTTTTACCTCCTTTTACAGCCAGATCCCGTCGTCCGTCGAACACTTTCAGATTCTCTACACAGGCATGCCGGGAGGTTCATTGCTATTGCTCGTTTTGGGAAGGATTTCTGTAGCCTTAATGGCCGTCGCCCTTCTTTTGCTTCTCATTCCCAAATTCCGCAGCAGCGAACGAATGCTCGTCGTGGCTTGTGTAGTAACCTTCGTTTCGCTTTGGATCGATAAGGGCGTATGCCTGGTGGTGGGTGGCTTCATGCCTTCGCCTCTCGGCGCTATCACACGCTACGTTCCCACCCTGCCCGAGACGTTGATCAGTGCGGCGGTGTGGGCGCTCGGCGCCTTGATGATCACCGTGTTTACCAGATTGCGCTCTCGATTCGAGAGGGTGGGCGGACGTACGCCGTCGAACACGGAACAACGCCCCTTCCCCTGGCTAAATAATGCAAACACTCTGCGTCTCTGCTACCTGAGGGATTCCGCGTGGCCCTATTCCCTGTCTTCTTAAAGCTCAAAGGACGGCCCTGCTTGGTAGTCGGGGCGAGCACCATTGCGCAGGCAAAGATCCGCAGCCTACTCGAGGGGGGCGCAAAAGTCCGAGTGATAGGTCCGCAAGCAACGAAAACAGTCCAGTGCTGGGCGCGTACGAAAAAGCTTGATTGGCTGAAGCGTGCTTTCGAACCCGCGGACCTTAGAGGGAATGTTTCTGGTAGTCGTGGCGACCTCGCGGCGGTTGAAATGAATTTGTATCCCAGGAGGCTGCCCGGCGGGGTGTCCTGTGCAACACCGTAGATGATCCCGACTACTGCGACTTCTACTATGGCGCCTGGTCCGCCGCAGTCCCCTTCAGATCGCCGTCTCGACATCAGGCGCCAGCCCCGCCCTGGCGCAACGCCTCAAGCAGGAGATCGCAAGGAAGTATGGGGCGGAATACGAGACATGGGTGCAACAACTCGTCGCGGCAAGGCGAGAAGCTGCTCGCACAGGCCATGAATCCGAAACGCCGCCAGCAAGCGCTTCACCGGATGGCAAGCCCGGAAAGCTTCGCAGCCTTTCTACGGAATGATGCGGCAGCGCGAAAACGGCGGTAGTGGTTCGCCTGCCATGACGGCGGCTCCGCGCCGCTCGAAGGACGAAAATCCCCAGGTGCAGCAAGGAGACCTCCATTATGAAAAGACTGGTTGGTTTTAGCCCAAGAACCGCATTTTTGCTGTGTTTTTTGATTGCATTTATTCTTGTCAACAGTTCGATTCTAAGCAATGCTGCCAGTTGCTCCGCCGGAAGCAACTGACCGAGATAAGGTTCAGACCGGAACCAAGGACACACGGGGTCCCGCCAAAGCGCCGAAGCAGCTTATTGCCGCGGACCAAGTCACCTCGTCAATCGTCCCGGCCAGCGAGCTGCAGTCCACCCGTCGCACCGCCGCCGAAGCGACGACTATCGCAACGAAATTGCCGCCTTACAGGCGCGGCTCGACCGCCAGGAGCAACTGCTCGCTGCACAACAGCAACAGATCGAAAAACTAGTCGCAACAGTGGATGAATGGAAGGGACAGCCAAACCGATCGTGGTTGGTTGCGGATGCTTCCGGTGTTGGAGGACAGGGCCACCCGGTCCTGCGTCTCGCCTCTTATAACCCAGGGACTGCACCCAAACTGGAGGAGCAAGCCGCGATTTCACATCGCGAGATTCCTCCTGCGGCACTAAAAAGCCAGGAACCGCTCGCAAGTGCTGGCTCCACAGGGACCCAGGCCGGTGACCTCTTCCCACTCACGGCTTCGACGAGTGCGCAGCCGCCCATGCTGACCACGGTGGCCAGTTTTGCTCCCGCTGCCCCCTCAGCCAGGCCTCCGCTCCTTCCAACTCCACGGCGAATCAGAACGTAACCCAGAGGACAGCCCTGGATCACACTCAACCTTACGTGACGAGGCTGGACGCCCTCTCGCGGCAGGTGGAAGGAATCTCCCAAGGGGTCGCCGGTTTCAGGTTCAGTGGCGACCTTCGTTTGCGGGGTGATGGAGTTTTTCGTTCCTCGGACAAGGTCGCTGGTCCGGAACAAAACGTCCGAGGCCAGTACCGGGCACGTCTGAATTTGGATAAGGGCATTGATGCGCAATTGAACGTCCATTTTCAACTCGGCTCCGGCAGGTTTGACAATCCGCTGACGGATGATACTGACATGGCGGGCGGCGTTGTGAGGGGACCGATTTTCTTGACCGAGGCCTGGGCCAATTACCACCCAAGCTCTAGCCTGAGTTTTCAGGGCGGCAAGATGCTCGAGATTTTTCAGGATGGCAGCCGCTTTTTGTGGGATGAGGATGTGAGGTTCAACGGGTTTCAGGAATCTGTGGGCACGTCGCTGGGTGATAATCCACTAGGCATCACACGCATTGATGTTATGGCAGGACAATACATTTTGACCGACCCGAACATCCAAGTGCTGCCTTCGCTCCAGCAGTGTACTGTGCCCACCCAAACGATTACCTCATTGCCGGCAACCATCACCACACCTGCGGCTCTGCCCGCTGCTTGCGCATACCTTCAGGCGGGATACAAGCCCGGCGAGAACGTTCGCGCGGCGGACATGTTCGACCAAGGCGTATTCATCAAGGGCAGGATTAAGTCCGGCTGGTCCCACTACATGTACACGAATATGGCCTTGTTCCGCAATCCCAACCAGATTGCTCTGATGTCCACCAGCGAGGGCCTGCCCGCACTAGTCAATCCAGTCGTCGGCAGCAGCCTGAATGGCCCCCTGACCGGTACTGGCAGCGCCACCACCATGCCCGGCGGCGGGATTTACACTGCGGACCATTACCAGGTCGCGCATATGGCCTACCGCATTACCAAGGAAGGCTGGATGTTAGGCAAAGAAGAATTCCCCGTCTTCCTCGATCTCCACGCCAGTCGGAATATGGGTACCAGCTTTCAGCGAAACGCCTGGATGGCGACCCTCAATGCCGGCCAAATCAAGAAGAGGGGAGACGTGCGATTCCTTTACTTTTATGCGGTCAAGGAGGCCAACTCCATGATCTCCCAGTTTACCGATGATCGCCTTGGAACAAACGTAGGGGTAAACGTCCGAACTCACTCCATCCGTCTGGACGTGGGCCTGGCGAGCTTCCTGCAATGGCAAAACCTCTTTTACATACAGAATGAAATCAGCCCCAACGACCCGGCTCGGCATTTTTACGTTCCTTTACAGCGGGGAGCTGGAACCCAATACCGAGCCGAGACCGACATGTTTGTTAATTTCTAGTCTGGCGGCGAGTGAAAGGTGCTGGAATGAGGTGACAATCCATGCCGGCTGAGAATAGCTTCTGGGCCTTAATGCCTCCCAAGCCGGGCGGCCAGTGCTCCTGGCCGCTCGAGGCAAACAGGCTATGCCAGGAGCATGAATGCGAGTCGTGTGTTGCGGCCTTGCTCGAGGCGTCCCAGGCGGCGCCGATGAACTATGCGATTCATTTCCAAATGGGAATCTGTTGCAGCGGAGGCTGTCGTTCGCACTCGCAAACGTCGCCGGAGATTGCGTTAGGTCACTTGCGCGTGGCGCTCACGCTTGTAAGTCCCGCCCATCAGCCAAGAGAGCGAGCCCAAATTCTCAGCACGATGGGAAACACCTGGCTGATTTCGTCTCGGGAGCCGACCCAAGTCCGCTTACAGGCAGCTATAAGCTGCTTCCAAGAGGGCGCGCAAATCTATCGCAGTCTGGGTGACTTGAACGCGTGGGCGCGTGATGAGTTCAACCTAGGAAACTCATACTGTGAACTGTCGGAGGATACCGATCCCGGCAAATGGGAAGAGGCGATAATTCACTATCAGCGGGCGCTGCAAATACGGACGAGAGTGAGCGATCCCGTTTGCTATGCAGCCACAATGCAGAACCTTGGCACCGCCTACCGGCAACTGTCATCCGGAGATAAGGCGGCTGACATTCGAAGGGCCATCCTATGCTATCGCAGGGCCCTCCAGGTGTACATTGCGGCGGAGTTCCCGGTGCAGAATGCTGGCTTGCACAACAACTTGGGCAATGCCTACGCCTCATTGTCATCTGCAGACTCTGCGACCATAGGCAAGAACCTGCGCCGCGCCTTGCGCCACTATGATCGCGCACTTTGTTTGAGGTCAAGCGTTAATTCCCTGAGCGACTTCGCGGCAACTCAGTTTAATCGTGGCAGCACTTTTCTCCGTTTGGCGATCGAAGAGCACAATCCGCTATCGAGTTTGCGAGCTGCAGAGATGTGCTCTGGGCAAGCTGAAGTACTGTTTACTCAATGTGGACTCGTTGAACACGCCCGGAGGGCTCACGAGCTAGCAGAGTCGGTACGCTCTTCTCTGCACATGCGTCCTCCGGAGGACGCTCAGGAGCAGCCTGCGCGGCAATAGGCGTGAGCAATGGGTCGGCGTCCGCTACGTGGGTCCCACCGGGACGGCCATGACGATGGACCGGAGCCTCTCCATGGCATCCACGTAACGCTTAAAGAAGATCTGCGAGACCCTGCGCTGGACAGCGTAGCCAATCGCGGGGTTCTCATCCAAGATACGACGCAGAACCTGGCTCTCCACCTTGAGCACCTCCGAGTCCTCCACGCACACGGCGTTCAACAAGTAGCGCTCTCCTCCGGTGAGGGAGGAAACACCGAAGACGCCGCCCTCCGCAACCTCGTCCACGAGAAAGCTAAGTCCTCCCTTCGCGGGTCTCCTCAGTTCCACTCTGCCCTTAAGGAGCACGAACAGGTGACTCGCCGGAATCCCCTCGGCGTAGACCCTGTCACCCTTCGCCAGTTTCACGATCCCCGAAACGTTACTGAGACTTTCCACCTCCTTCGGAGTTAACAGCCCAAACAATTCGTGATGCTGCAGCTTCTCACCGACCACGGCACGTCCCCCTTTTCTGACGGCAGCCCCCATTGCTACGATGCGATACGCAATCTCGGCCTGCGCAACAGACCTCCGCAACTTGCCAAGAGGTTCTGCTGGGCTCCGCCGCTCGAATCACCTTTCCTCTTCGATCATATGCAGAATTAAGACCGAGTCGAAGACAAGGCTCTTTGCTCGGTGCAGTAGTGTAGCACGGTGAACGGGGAAGTGCGCACCTTCTAAAGGTTTCTGTGGACCTCCGAAACGCGGGGCCGTTGTCGAGGAATGGGTTCGAAGAACCCCCGAACTGCGGCACTTCCTGCGGGGACGCGCGGACCGATCAGCAAAAGAGTCTCTTGACATGACCCAGAGAAAACTTTAGTAAATACACAGACTTATGAGAATTTCAAAGAAGGGCCTTTATGCGCTGGAGGCAATGATCAGACTGGCGCGAAACTATCCCGAACCGACGAAGATCTCCAATATTGCCGCCGCCGAAGACATCCCGCAGAAACTCCTGGAGTTGATCCTCCTCCATCTGAAGATGGCGCGCTTTGTTGACAGCCTCCGAGGCGCGCACGGATGGTATTTGTTGCGGAGACCGCCCCGAGACATATTCCTCGGCGAGATAATCCGTGCTATTGACGGCTCCCCCGGTCCGATTGCCGATAACGAGTCGTTGAAACGGCTGGTGAAGGACGATAAGAAACACAGCGCTCTTTACCAAGTGTTTCTTGACGTTCAAATGTATGCGGTAAGCAGGGTACATCTACCGTAGGCCCCCTCGGCTCGATACGCTGGGGGCATGAAGATCAAAGGAATAACCCGGCAACAGCGTCAGGTGTCTGCGACTCGACGGCTGCAGATGGTCGAGCAATTCCGGCGGAGCGGTCTCACGCGCGCCGCATTTTCCCAACAATACGGAGTCCCTTTGGCCACTTTGAACTGGTGGCTGGCAAAAGCCAAACATGCTGCGCGTCTGCCAGCGCCCGTGGTTTTCCGGGAGGTCAAGCTGGCACCCCCGCCAACGACACCCTCCAACCCATGGGCCATGGAAGTCGTCGCTCCCTCAGGTCTGACAGTCCGTTGCCGCGAGCCTCTTCCCGCGAACCTCCTGACCCGCTTGCTGCGAGGGACCCGGTGCTGAGCATTTCGCCGGCCACGCGTGTGTTCGTAGCACTCCATCCCGTGGATATGAGGCTCGGCTTCAATGGTCTGTACGCGCTGACTCAGACAGTCCTCAACCAGGAAGTCCTCAGTGGGCATTTGTTCGTCTTCACCAACAAGCGACGAAACAGGATCCGGCTTTTGTTCTGGGATGGCTCGGGCCTATGGCTTTGTGCGAAACGTTTAGAAAGGGGCACTTTCGGGTGGCCAACGGGCGAGGGTGCCAGCCTCTGCTTGCGCCCCGAGGAACTGCAACTGCTCCTGCACGGAATAGAGGGTACACCCCGCCGGCCCTGGTACCGGACATGACCTTGCTTGCTTTTTTTGCTGAACTCCATGACTCACTTCCGTCACAATCTTCAGCATGAGCGAAATGCTCGTGCAAGGACGCCGGCTGGCAGGAGAAGAGATTCTGAACATCCGCCGTTTGATTTCAGATCATCCGGACTGGAGCCGACGGCGGATTTCGGAAGTCCTGTGTGCGGAATGGAACTGGCGAAACGGCAAGGGGCGGCTCAAGGACATGGCGACGCGCACGCTGCTGGTGAAGCTCGAGGCGCGCGGGTTGATCGAGTTGCCGGCACGACGACGCCTGCCCTCGAACCGCATGACCAGCCGGAAAGTGTCTGGGCAGAACTGGGGCTCGACGCCGGTCACCGGGACACTCCAGGAAGTCGGTCCCTGGACGCTACGAGAGGTCAGCACGGACTCCACGGCAAGGATCCGGTTGGCCGCGGCCCTGGCCGAGTTCCACTACCGGGGCTATCGCGGCACGGTGGGAGAGAATCTCCAGTACCTGGTCACGACCGAATCCGGCCGACTGCTGGCCTGCCTGCTGTTGGGTTCCGCTGCCTGGAAGTGCCAACCGCGCGACGCTTTCATCGGCTGGAATCCGGAACAGAGGCAGCGGAATCTGCACCTGCTCACCGACAACACCCGCTTCCTGATCCTGCCGTTGGTGCAGGTGCCCCACCTGGCCAGTTGGATGCTGGGCCGGGTGCTGCGCCGCCTTTCAGCAGACTGGCAGAGTAAATATGGCCATCCGATCCTGCTGGTCGAAACCTTCGTCGAACGCGAGCGTTTCGCAGGCACATCCTACCAAGCGGCAAACTGGCTCCCGCTCGGATCAACGGCCGGGCGCAGCCGCCAGGACCGCCGGCACACGCTTCAGGTTCCCGTCAAAGATGTTTATGTCTACCCGCTGGTCCGCAGATTCCGCGAGGGACTCTCGGCATGAGCCACGACGAACTCCGGACGGAATACGAGCGGCTGAGGGCGCAGATCGTACCATTACTTCAGAACCAGCCGCCGTCGGAAGCGGCGAGCTCAGAAGCGTGGCAGTTGCTGGAAAAACTGCAGGTCCTGACACAGGAATACGACCTGAAGCTCTCCGAAGCTGAAGCCCCGATTGCAGAGCTGAAGCGCGAGCTGTTTGGTCCGAAGGCAGACAAGCTCACGGCCGAGCAGGAAGAGCAACTCCAGGCGCTGAACGAGGACTTGCAGGACGAGGCCCAACGCCCTGCTCCGCTAAGCGATCAGATCCTGGACGGGGAAGACCGTGCCGCCCGTCGACGCCGGCAACCTCGCCGAGGACGCCATCCTTTGCCCGAGCATCTGGAAACCGAGACGGTCATCATCGAACCCGACGCGAAAGTCTGCTGGGGTTGCGGCAAGCCGTTGGAACGGATCGGAGAAGAGGTCAGCGAAGAGATCGACGTGATTCCTGCTCAACTCATCCGGCGGCGCACCGTTCGTCCCAAGTATGCCTGCCGCTGCGGAGAGGCGGGTGTCAAGATCGCTCCTCTTGCTCCGCGTTTGATTCCGCAAAGCCGACTGGGACTGGGGCTGGCCACGCATACCCTCGGCAGCGCCCTCGGCTACTTCCTTGACGAGTACGCTGCCTTGACGGGTTAGCTTGGCGACGGGCGCTACGAGATCGATAACAACCTCGTCGAAAACTCCATCCCACCGAGTGCCGTCGGAAAAAGGCGATGGTTATTTATCGGGCATCCGCACGCCGGCTGGCGGAGTGCGGTCATCTATTCGATCCTGGTCAGTTGTCGAAGGCGCGGCATTAATCCGCAGGATTACCTGACCGACCTGCTCCGGCGCTTGCCCACCGCAAAGACCGGCGACATCCAGGACCTCCTGCCGGCCCATTGGAAACCACCCACTGCCGCCTCGGGTTGAGAACCAGGATGCCAGGGCAGCGCACACCAAGTAGCCGGGACATCCGTTGAAAACACCGCCGTCTTCTGCGAGACTCTCACTATGCCGAAGGAGATATTTTTCTCGTCCTACCGCTGCGACTGCGGCTACCGGATAGACTTCTCTGAAAATACAGTCAGCGAGGTCAAGCAGAAGAGCCAAAGGAAGCGTCAATGGCTGATCGAAACTTGCGATGACCCGACGGCGGAACACGTCGTGGTCTTCGACGGCGGGGAAATGGTTGATATCCTCTGCTCAGATGGCGGTAGGCGGCAGAAGGAAACCAATTTCACCCAGAAGCAGGGCCAGTATCTGGCGTTTATCCACCAATACACGAAGGTGCCTGGCGTTCCCCCGGCGGAACACGAAATGCAGCGGCATTTTGACGTCAGCCCCCCGTCTGTCCATCGCATGGTAATCAACCTGGAAAAAAAGAGGCTCATTGAGCGGACTCCGGGCATGGCCCGGTCCATCGGAGTGTTGGTCCCCGCCCGGGACCTACCCCAATAAGACTGGAGAAACTGGGACCAACTGAGGACATGAGGGCCGCCTGAACACTGTTGCCCGCGACAGCTTCCCGTTGCGGGACCAGAGCTGCGCCTCGCTTACCGGATACACAGCGAATGCGAAGCTCGAAGGCGAAGAGGGAATCGATGGACTGGCGGAAGGCTTCTTGCTTGCCGGTGGCAGGCCCGTGACCGCGCCCAGTGGCAAGCCCGTCACCGTCCAGTTCGACCTCGATACACTGGGCGCACCGCCTATTCTCCAGAAAGGCTACCTGTCGTCTTTGCAGTGCATGTCGAGCGTGGCAAAGTGGAGCAGCGCCTATCGGACTAATTGTCATTGTCCTTTGTTTTCATAGACATTCTCGCTTTGTTCGCTCGATACTGCAGTCCAAGAGTCGAGAAGTTGAGGAGTTGAGAAGCCAACGGGCGTTTCTCGGACTTTGACTGGGACTTTGTGTCGTCTCTTGCCCTCTCCCGCTCAACTGTTCGACTGTTTGACTCCTTAACTTCTCGACTATCTTGCCCTCATCCTTTGTTTTCATAGACATTCTCGCTTTGTTCGCTCGATACTGCAGTCGAGGAATCCAGAAGTTGAGGAGTCGAGAAGCCAACGGCCGTTTCTCCGACCATGACTGGGGCTTTGTGTCGGCTCTTACCGCTCAACTCTTCGACCCCTTGACTCCTTAACTTCTCGACTATCTTGCCCTCATCCTTTGTTTTCATAGACATTCTCGCTTTGTTCGCTCGATACTGCAGTCGAGGAGTCCAGAAGTTGAGGAGTCGAGAAGCCAACGGCCGTTTCTCCGACCATGACTGGGGCTTTGTGTCGGCTCTTACCGCTCAACTCTTCGACCCCTTGACTCCTTAACTTCTCGACTATCTTGCCCTCATCCTTTGTTTTCATAGACATTCTCGCTTTGTTCGCTCGATACTGCAGTCGAGGAGTCCAGAAGTTGAGGAGTCGAGAAGCCATCGGCCGTTTCTCCGACCATGACTGGGGCTTTGTGTCGGCTCTTACCGCTCAACTCTTCGACTCCTCGACTCCTTAACTTCTCGACTTTCTCGGTCTGCGATGTCCCGAAGGGACAGGTCAGGCCGAACGGCACAATTTGACCGCCTAGTCCGTTCGGGCAGGCGCACACCCGATTTTAGCCTATAAGCTTAGGTGAAGTTTGCCAAGGGATTTCCCCGCAGCGGGGTATTTCGGCGCCCCAACGGACAGTTTGAAGGGCTGGCGCGAACGCGAGGAAAAGAGCCGCACGGCCCCGACCCCCATAAGCGCTAAGATACGGCTTGACCGAGTGGCCCCGAATGGGGCCAACCGTAAGTAGCCGCACAGCCCCTCGGCGATTTCAGAATCCTCCACTTTGCGGTTCACGGACTGTCCGATCCGCAGTTCCCTGACCGGGCCGCGCTCGTTTTGGGGCGCGACCCCAATACCAGTGACGACGGCCTGCTTGAGTTTCAAGAGATCACTCAGCTTTCCTTATCGGCCGACTTGGTGACGCTTTCCGCTTGCGATACGGCGAATGGAAAGCTCGAAGGGGAAGAGGGGATCGATGGATTAGCGGAAGCCTTCTTGCTTGCCGGCGCCAAAAGTGTGGTCGGAGCGCTGTGGGATGTTGAAGATTCCGCGACGGAATCATTAATGAAGGCTTTCTACTCGCACCTGGCGCAGGGACAGGACAAAGCCTCCGCACTTCGGCAAGCGAAACTGGATTACCTCCGAACGGCGGCGAATAGCTCTCCGGTCTACTGGGCGCCGTTCGCCTTGATCGGAGACGGCTCTGCCCCTATCGTTTTCTGAACGAGGGACCAGCACTTTTTCAAACACCCGTTAAACCCTTCGACATCAATCCTTTCGAAGTCCAACTGCCATCTGACCGGCTCGCTCGGGGGCCATCACAATTCCCGTGGCCGCCGCTACAAACTCGCATATGGGTCCAAGCAGCGCGAGAAAGCAATCGAAACTCCGCCATGAGCCGTATCGGCTCCACAGCTTATCGAGTTCCTGTTCAGTTGACTGTAGCGCATTCCGGCAGCCGGAACCCAATGATTCGAAGTTCTCCGGCAAGTTCTCGATGATCGGCAGTCCCAAAGCCTTGCAATGCCCAAGGATGTAACAGAAAAATTGTAGGACGGGAAGTGCGAGGTCCAAGGCGATGGTTAGAGCATTTTGTCTGCCCGTCGCGGTTGGCTGAAATGCTGCGGTTGCCCGCTGTCGAGCAGGGCCTGCATCAGCGATTGATTTTCTCAATCCTTCTGTGAATTCTCTAATCTGTTGTGAATATGAGAAGGCGGCCAAGCGGCAGGCCGCATATTCATTCCAGCTAATCTGAATGCACAGAAACAATGGCCGGGCTAGTCGTGGTTCTAGTGCCGCTCTTGCCGTGATCGCCTTTATACGTGCCTCCAGATCGTGCACGTGCGCACACTCGTGCATGAACAGGTAGCTGCATAAGTGATGAAGTGGAGCGGACGGCTCAAATATCTGCAGAGCGGCGTTAACCGGAAATAGAATGTGTCCCCGAATCGCTGTTCCTCGGCGCACTGTAACCATTTTGCCAGCGACGCTATCACGTACAGCGTCGCCATCGATGTCGAGTCCGCCAGTATCAAAGGAACGCAGTGTTGCGGACAGGTCTTCAGCCACAGTGATGCCGTCGACAAGAGTCAAACTATAATTGCCCACTTCTTCCGCGCAGCGCAGCAGTACTTGCAAGCGCTCGCGCAAAGCTATCCTGTCGTAAGGCCATTGTTCAAGGTTGAACGCAATCTGCTCGGTCACTTTTCCCCCCCATATCAAAAGCAAGCACTTCGGTGGACCCGCGACCATCGGGGCACACGGACCGGTATCTTAAATAATTTTCCAATTGATTTCCGGTCCGCTGGCTCGCGAAAACGCCGGTCTTTTGGATTCTGCGATTCCGAAGGAACTTGCTTCTTCGGCCAAGCCCCCCTTGGGTAGCGTCGTAGCGCGGATCTGCTTCACAACGTCCGCAACTTTAGGCTTTGACACCTCTACGCGGGCGTGTGTCGAATCTCGCCGTGACGCGCCCGCGGCCGCGGCCTCAAACGGGACGGAAAACTCCGGGACCCCGAGGCACAGGTCCGCGCTTCCTTCGCCAAAGCTCAGGTATTGCGTGCGGTTCACGACTTTTTCACATTAACTTGATTTCGGAATGTTCAGCTTATCAAACAGCATGGAATTTCGCCTTTCCGCATCGCCTACTAGTGTAACGTAACATTTAATAATTGACCACAAAGGGTCAATATTGTATGCTGGGTGGATGTTGAGCCCAAGCACGGTTATCACCATCAACGGCGAGGTTAAGACTACTTTGGAAACCCTGGCGCGGGCCGGAAGTACGACGCAACGAGTGGCTCGCCGCTGCCGAGTGATTCTGCTGGCGGCGCAAGGAACTCCCAATCGGGTGATTGCCCGGCAAGTGGGTGTTTCTCGTCCCACTGTCTTGTCCGTCCGCAGCGCCTTTGCCCAGGGCGGAGTGGAAGCCCTTCGACGGGACCCCATACGCCAGCGCTCGCGCCGCAAGCTGAGGCCCGCCCTGGAGAAGCAGTTGATCGAGACGACGCTGCACACCCCGCCGCCCCACGCCACCCACTGGAGCACCCGCACCCTGGCCCGGCAACTGGGAGTGTCCCACATGTCCGTTCACCGGGCTTGGCAACGCTACGATCTGCAACCCCATCGGGTGGAGAAATTCAAACTCTCCAACGACCCCCAGTTTGAGACCAAAGTGCGCGACGTGGTGGGACTGTATATGAATCCCCCGGATCGCGCCCTGGTGCTCTGCGTCGATGAAAAGAGCCAGATCCAGGCCCTGGATCGAACGGCACCGATCCTGCCCCTGCGGCCCGGCTTGCCCGAGCGCCAGACGCACGACTATATCCGGCACGGCACCACCACGTTGTTTGCTGCCTTTAACATCCTCACCGGCAAAGTCATCGGTCAGTGCCTGCCCCGGCATCGAGGCCGCGAGTTTGTGATCTTCCTCCGCCAGCTGGAGCAAGCGGTACCGCCGGATTTGGAAGTCCACCTGATCTTGGATAACTACAGCACTCATAAGTGCCCACCCGTTCAGCGCTGGCTGAAGCCCCAGAAGCGGCAGCGCTTTCATTTCCACTTCACCCCCACCAGCAGTTCTTGGCTCAATCAGGTGGAACGTTGGTTTGCCGAAATCACCCGCCAACAGATCCGACGGGGAAGTTTCCACAGTGTTAAAGAACTCGAAACAACCATCTACCAGTACTTGGCGGCCTGGAACCAAACTCCCAGGCCGTTCGTCTGGTTAGCCACGGCGGACATCATTCTTGAGAAGGTCCGACGCTGTAAAGAATTAAATGTTACACAACACTAGCTTATCAAAGGAAATGATCTCAACCCAAACGCCAACCTCTGGATTGAATCCGAAGAATCCGAGGCCGTCTGGTGTTGGCTTCAAACTGGCGTGAGACGCCTGTCTTTTGAGAGTGGGGGTGATATCGCAGAGGATGTAACTATAGATTGGAATATCCGACTTAATCGAGATCGGCCTTCCACTGTGGTCACGCGCCCTCCCGCCTTTGATTGTTTCTACATAATTGTAGATTTGGGTTATTGGGTTGTCGTCGTCGGTGTAATCATCCCTAGCGGGCCGCTTGAATTCTACGAGGACGATGGCCGAAAATGGCGGCGCCTCGTCAACTAAGGCAACAGGACCATTGAATATGATGATGTCGGGCCTCTCTGTGCTCTCGATTCGCACCTTCTGCTGATTGAAGGGAAGGTCAGAGGCTAGGTAATAGTGGTAGGCCAGTTTTTCATCCAAGATCCACATATTCATCTGGTCAGGTCCCACATCATCAGATGTGGACTTAAGTGGAAATATGAGTTGATGAATGGCGTTTTCGAGCTTGTACTTACCGGATGTAGTCACGCGGAGGCTCTCTTTCAAGAAGTCGAGTGTTGCCTTGCGATGAACAATATGGCGAGCCAACTTCGCGACCCCTAATTCGTTCCATTCTTCTAAAAACCTTTGGTACCGAACCTCAAATTTTTCCCAATTGTCCGGTCCGACCTCGAAGGACCGAAGAATCTCGCACGTTTGAGCCCGAATGTCCCCCTCGTAAATCTGATTTGCTTTGTAAAGTTCTAGGTCCAGCTTTTCGTCAACGATATCGGCGGGGATAGCGTCCAGCAGGTCTTGCCTGTGTTTGACCAGCGGCCGGTACTGCGGCGCCTTTTCCCGAACGTAAGCGCTGACCCTCCGCTCCTTTTCCTTCTTTGCCGACTCGGTAAACGGTGCAAGGTAGGTAGCAGCTTGCTCGCTCGCTTCCTGAAGGAGAGTATTCCACCCCGGCTCCAGGAGGGAATCCTCTTTGGGTATCGAAAAATCAGTACGCTCGCTGTTAACGAATTCGTTCAAGTATTCGCCGGAAACGAAGCCCGAGTAACTGAAAGCTTTGCCCTCAGAATCATGTAGAGTTCCCAACAGATTGGGAACCTTGCCTGCGAGGTTCTCGGTTTTGACTGCCCTGTTGTCAGCACAGAAGTGAAGTTTATGGCCACTTTGATGGGTAGGGCTCACCCGTAAGTTGTGTACCTCGAATTTGCGATTCAAGCTCGTGAACTTGCCTACCGTGCCCTTCGCGTTAAACTCGCTTGCAAATACGTCGTTCAAATCCACCGCCATCCCGGATTCTGAATCCTGAACCACGATCTTGGGTGCGGATCCCAGCACAAAGTGCTCAACACAGTGGTCTAGTAGCCTCCGCGAGATCGCCTCGATGCTGCGCGGTGCCTGCGCCTGATATTCAGTCTTGTATTCACGAAGGCGAATCTTGGTGGCGACTCGTTGCGTAATATGGACCTCAGTTACCGAATGCTTCTCCACGCCCTCTTCTGTCAGACGAAAGTCAAAACACCTGCGGTACTTCTTACCGTCCGGACCTACGAATACGCTATCAATTTCCGCATGATCGAATGCCTTCAACCACAGAAAGCGGCCGACGCCTTTTCCCCCACGGTTTTCCTTCTGCCGCGTGTCTGCGGTCCTGAAAGCCTTGTAGCAGACATCGGTGAATCCTTGGCCGTTATCTTGGACAATGAACGACCTTACAGGTTGGGTGGTCCCAGGGCTGGTGGACGATAACTCCATCTGGGTAGTGTCCCGTTCGACTATAACCCTGATTTCCCTGGACCCCCGAACTGCCGTTTCGGCGAGCGAATCAATCGAGTTGACGACTGCTTCAAACAAGGGCGCCAAGGCATTCGCGTGCGGCAGCTTTGTATTTCTTACTCGGCCGGGGACGTCGATGTCCATGGTCCAATTCTCTCCGTTCTGGTGGAGCTCATCTTACGCCTGGGAAGTTACCATTTATGTGAGCCTAGTCGAGTCAGCCGAATGTACGCCTCGTGCGCTAGAAAGCCAAATGCTGTGCAACTAGCGGTAACTCATCCCATGTTCGACCTTCAAGTTCTCTTCCGGCTTTTTTCTTTCTTGTACCGCCCCACTGCTTGAAGAAAAACGGCACGCGCGCGTTCAGGCACTGGTCGCGGATGTCCAGAACCCAGGACCGGTCCATGGGACGGGCGGCGGGGCCTGATTCGCCGCCCACGATGACCCAATCGATCCCTTCAAGATTCAGACCCGGCAGTGGTCCCAAGAGCGGTTCGAGCGACAGGAATTTCACCACTGCACCCGTTTGACGAAGGTGATCAATGCGGGGGGCATATTTAAGAGTTTCCACGCTTACGCCCATCCAGATGTGCGGCTTCCAAGAAAGCTCAGGAGAAATGTCCAGCAGGCGATCCGACCTTTTGGTGAGAACCTGGAAGACATGCCAGTCGGCCCTGCGCATAACGTCGAAGGTCTTGAGGATGAAATCCACGGGCACGTCTTTGTGGAACAAGTCGCTCATGGAATTCACGAAAATCATCTGGGGTTTCTTCCACTTCAGCGGTAGGTCCAGCGCGTTTTCGTGAAGGGTCAAGTCGAAGCCGTTGGCGTAATTCGGCTGGCCCATAGCCTTAAGCCGCTGGGCCATGCGCTCGGCGTAGCAATGCTTGCAGCCCGGGCTGATCTTGGTGCAGCCCGTCAGCGGATTCCACGTGGACTCCGTCCACTCTATTGCCGAGTTCGCAGCCATGATACACTCTGCCGGATTCAGCGAAGCCTCGCGGTTCCCGTATGGTCAAAAAAGATGACGCTGCCCGTGGGGATCAATTCTCGTAATTTTGCGCCAAAAGTCGTTGCCTCTCGGGTCCTTACTGGCAAATAATAGGTAGTAAAGTAACGTGTTCTGGTCCGTTTTTACCGGAATCCAGTCGCTGTTGACGGCGAGGTACCCAAGACTCATCAGGTTTTCCAAATACTCGTCAGCTATTCCCTTGCACATCTCATCGAACGATGTTGGCGCCTGCCGTTGTCGTTGCTGCCACCGGGCGCTTCCCATGAAACGATTCAAGGCATTTTTCTCAGTGTCGGTGTATTGATGAAGATTCATCCGGATGCCCATGCCCTCGGCGAAATTGATGATCAGGTCGATCTTGCGGCCCTCAGCAAGCCTCCGGATCGTCTCGAAGGCAAGGTCGGACACCCCGGTGGGGTCGACGAAGGCAAGCCCCAAGCCGGACGCCGGTAGCTTCAGGTTTGTGATCTCATGATTGCAATCGCCGTGAACGATCTCCACGGGCTTCTCCGGTGCTCGGTCCTTCACCCTTTCCGCCAACGCGCGGTGACATTCCTCGTCAGCCTCAATGAAGAAGTATTTGGCAAAATTAAACCTGAGCGCGATCAGCGGAGAGCCGTCAATTTCCTCGTCAGTGTCGCGAATGCGGCATTTTCCCGGTCCTGCAAACAGGTCCAGATAGTAGAGCCTGCCGGCCCACTTCGCCTTCATGCCAATAGAGAAAATGTCAAGGTAACGCTCAAGGTAGTAAAGCTTCTCTCTCGCCCATCCCCCGCTTGCCCGAGCTATTAAACCATCACTCCCTGACCTTTCTTGTTGTGCCATGGCTATCGACCAAGAGTTATAACACAGATTCCGAAGTCCCAATCGGACGACTGCGACAAACGCTTCAGCATGGTCCGATTGTGGGCGAATATAGAGCGAAAGTCAAGCCAGCCCCAGACCCCAACAATTCCACATGGTCATAAAAACGGCCTATGCGCGGATGTGTCGCCCCATGGTTTTGGGTATCGCCTATTCGGAAGTGATCCACACCAGCGACCGGTCGGCTCGAATCCGGAATGCGGTGACGGTTACGGCGCTGAAGTCAGTTCTTCACTTTGTCGATGGGGTAGCCCTGCCAAACATATTGCAGAGCCTCGGGTAGGGTCTGTTGTTTCACAATGCGGTCAGTGTGGCCGGCGTTGCGGGCAAAAACAAACTGGTAATGGTAACCTTTGGCGGCGAGTGCTTTGGCCATGTTTTCATTGGCCACGACCCAATCATGCATACCGTCGCGCATGACATTCGGATTGAGCAGATCTCTGTCTCCCACTTCCATCCAGATTCGAATCGGCCTGCGAGGACTTGCCGGGATCAGGTGGTCATGAAACTCCCATGCGCCGTGGGCGGCCGCGGGATTGTAAGGCCACTGTTGATTGACGTAGGTGCCCGAATACGTGAGGACGCGGTGGTACAGCTCCGTATGATACCAAGCCATAATCAAGGCGCAGGAGCCGCCGGAACTGCCGCCCATCGTCGCTCGGCCCTCGGGGTCTCTGGTGAGTTTAACGTGGCACTTTGCCTCGACGAGAGGCAGAACTTCAGTCTCCACGAACTCCGCATACCGGCCGGACATCGTATCGTATTCCAGGCCGCGCTCGCTGCCCTGGGCGTCGCCCCCACCGTTGCCGATGGAAATGGCAATCATTACCGGCACGCGGCGCTCGGCGATCAGGTTATCCAGGGCGATGAACAGTGCGCGGTCGGGTCCGTCCGCGCCGACAATAAAGGGCGCGGCGCTGCCTGGAACGTATTGTTTGGGAACGTACACCGCCACGTGGCGGCTGTAGGGAGCGGGATGGCTCGTGGTCACCACCAGCTTGGCAGGATCACTGGGATCAGGGGTGCCAAAGGTCTGAGCATCCCGGGCGATGCCCGGATAGATTTTGCTGTCGGCCGAGTTCATGGTGAACTCATACACCGCGCCTTGCGGCACGCCTTCGTGAACGGACATCTCAGCGGCAGGCTGGTGAGTGGGGCCGATGAGGAAGTTCCCGTCCGCGCTCGCCGGTGGATTGCTGCCGTCAGGTAACTCTGTTGCAGTGACGTACCCAGGTGTGTGAGGATCGCGGGTAGGCGGTGTGGGGCGAGCCGTCGGCGGCGCTTGGGACATCGCCAGGCATGCGCCACCCATCAATCCAAGCAAGATCGCGATGCTCTGCAGACGGAACAATGCCATTCCGGTCGGCCTCCCCGAACGACAAACTTAACTGAAACGGAATAATCTACTTTATTAGTGTACCCGAGAAGGCCCGGATGAACCATTCGCCGGCGCGCTTCACCCAGAACTCCCCCACGGCCATTGGATACACAGTGTCGTCGTTGGGGAGTGAGACGTGGGCGAAATAGGTGACGAGGGCCGACTCCGCTCCCAGGGGCACGGCACGAAACTCTGAGAGCTTGTACCCCGCGATGGGCTCTGCGGCCATCTGCTCGACCGTGGGCTTTCCGACGCGGCGGCTGCCATCGGGGCAGAAAGAATCGAATTCGCCAGCGATGACCGCATCGTTGGATGCCGTATCCTGGTTCTTCCACGCTTCCCACTGGGTCACAAGCCGCGCTCGGATCGCTTCAGTCGTTTCCCCTATCGTAGCTTCATGCCCCGTCTCCATGTTGTTCCTTTCCCTCGGGCGCGTGGGTCGTGCTGCAGATAAGGAAGAAGTTATTTAATAATCAAGGGAGAGTAACTCCAGTCGGCTCCCGGCAGACGGATATACTACGGCGCATCCGGCGGCGTTGCGCCTCCATTTTCACCGTCAATTTGGCGCCGGAGCTTTTCGATGTTGTACCGAAAGCGCATTTTAAGCTGGTGCTCGTTTATTCCCAAATGCTTTGCGATCTTTCTCCAGGAGTAGCCGTATCGGCGTTCCATCCATACCGTGCGCGTCCACTCATCCATGCGGCGGGGCAACTCTTCAATCAGAACGTGGTTTTCGACACTCGTTGCCCAGTCTTCATCTCGGGCATACTTCAACTCTGCCAAATCGTCTGCCGAAGGCAAAAACTCAATCGTCTCTGCCAGGTTTTTCTCTCTTATGACGGCCCGGCTCAAACGGTGTTCAAAGGTACCGATTAGGAAACCCTCCAGGTCCTTGATCGTCTCTTTCCCCCGGTGACGTTTGAGCGTTTCCGCGACTGATAGAAGCGTGTCCTCCCAAGCCTCCAGAGTCAATGCCTTTCGCTCCTCTACGGCACCCTTGTCAGCCAACTGCCTGCGAGCCACACTCAGGACCAGCGGCCAGACCTTAGCGGAGGCCACCCCAAGGGCGTCGGTCCCGTCTGAGGCGTCATCAGCCTGCCAGGGGGGAAATCGAGCAAGTCCAACCTTGCCGAGTAATCTTGGGCCATACCGAACCTCGCTTCGTTTTGACGACGAAATGTCAGCCTGCCAAACGGCGGACAGTTTGTCAATGCCTCCCCAGATCTCGCGAACATTCTCGGTCTCTAAGAAACCAACACAAAGAAGCTGAACCGTGATTCAGCCCCCGCATCCGTGTCTTTCTCCCTAGCTTCAGAAAATCCTTGGATTTACGCGCGGAGGCAAAGCAACCCGTTTCGATGGGACCCAATCCTGCCTGAAAACGGCACCCCCAAGGAAGGGCCTCATTTGACTCTGAGGGCATGTAGCGTTTATCATTCTTCATTCAGATTGACGGCTTCAATCGCTAGGGGTGTGCGACATAGAAGTTGGAATTAGGCGGCGATGGCGTCGCGGCGGCCCTCCCAGTAATCCTCAAAGCGGCCATTGAGATGGCAGCAGCGCAGAGCGAGGATCGCATTGGCTCCCCAGACGGTCCAGAACATTCCCGAGCGTTTGAGACAGGAAGCAACCACGGTTTTGCATCCGGCTTCGATGACACCAGAGCCCACGAAGAGGTGTTGGCGGCGGAACTTGGGGTATCGCATGCGCTCCGCGTTCCTCTCGAAATAGCCCGCTTCGGTGCGGATCTTCTCCGCCACTTCGGGGCTAGGGGATTTGAGGGCGCGGAGCGCGCCCACCAGCCTTTCGATCTTCCCCTTATCCAGCAGGCGCTTCTGATGGACTTTCATCCAGGGGTCCGCTTGACTTGTTGGAACGGCTCGGGTTATGTTTCTAGTTTGGCCCTAGGGGCAGAAATCTATTAGGGAGCGTGGCGGTTTGAAAAGGACCTTTCAACCTAATCGTAGGCGTCGAGCCAAGACACATGGATTCCGCGTGCGCATGAGGACTCCGGGAGGCCGCAACGTGTTGAAGCGTCGGCGTCTAAAGGGTCGTCACAGCCTGACTCCATAAGAAGCACGGTTGGCGTCTCAAACTTTTCCCAAGAGTTCCCGGTTGCTGCGTCGAGGCGAGTTTCGGCGAGTCTATGACGAAGGGCGTCGCCGCAGCGCCTCACTGTGCACGGTCTTTGTTCGGCCCAACGGCCTCCCCCAATCTCGCTTGGGGGTCACCACGCCGGCGCGGCTGGGGAACGCCGTGCTGCGCAATCGGCTAAGGCGCCGTTTGCGAGAGGTGTTCCGCCGTCACCGCGCACAACTGCCGGGCGGCTGGGACATACTGGTTAATCCACGCGAGCCCGTGGCGACAGTTCCGTTTCAGAGTTTGGAAGGAGAGTTATTGCGGCTCTTCCCCAGCCAGCCTCCTCCGGGAATGTCCGAGGAGTTGCGTGCACAGTGAAGTTCATTACGCTAGCTTTGATCAGGTTCTACCAGGCTTGCCTTTCTCCGGCCTTTCCGTCGGCTTGCCGTTTCTACCCGTCCTGCTCAACCTACGCGTATGAAGCGGTTGAAAAGTGGGGAGCCTGGCGCGGAGTTCGTTTAGCGCTTGGGCGGCTCCTGCGGTGCCGGCCGTATGGTGAACACGGCATTGACCCGGTGCCTTGAGTTTTGCGAGGCTACGGCGTGTGATCAGTTGGGGCGGTTCGCGAACCGCCTTTAGGTCGAGAGGACACAGGTGGACCAAGAAAAGCGGGTGCTGGCGGCATTCGCACTCTCCTTCTTATTGCTCATGCTCTGGCGGGCGTTTTTTGTCAAAGAACCGCCGCCCAAGCCATCTGCCAAGTCCAATCCTGCCGTGGCAACTCAGCCGACTCCTGAGAAGCCCTCGGCGACCACTGCCGCTCCAGGCCCTGCCGTTCCTCCCACGCTGCCGGTTGTGGAAGGAAGCAAGGCGGAGGACATCGTCGTTGAAAACGACTTTTACAAGGTTACCTTCTCCACGCGGGGGGCCATGGCGGAGAATTGGATCCTGAAGAGATATCGCGACGCCAAGGAAGCCCCCTTGGATCTCATCGACGACGAGGCGTGCGGGAAGCTCGGCTTTCCGATGGGCCTCAAAATCGCCGATGGCGAACTGTCGAATAAGTTGAACTCCGCACTGTATGTGGCCACCCCCGCCGGGACAGCACTGAAGCCGCCCGTCAAGCTCGAGTTCAGCTACAGCGATGGCAGAGTGCAAGCGCGCAAGGTCTTCAGTTTCGAGACGGGTTATGACATCCACGCCGAGGTGAGCGTCGCTGAAGGAGGCCATTACCTTCCTGTCGACGTGACTTGGCCGGGTGGGTTCGGCGATCACTCCCTGGCGCCCGCGATTATCAATACCTATTCGATGGCTGTTTACGGTTCCCTCGGCGATCTGACCACGGTGGCACAGCGGAAATTAAGCGGCGACCGGTCCGTACCCTCGCCGCTTCGGCTCGCGGGCCTCGAGGATCGCTATTTTGCCGGAATCTTCCTGCCCGATTCCCCCGATGAGACTTTCAAGCTCGGTCGGCAGACCTGGACTCCTACGGGTTGGAGCGGGAAAGATTCCGACAAACCCAGCCCCATGTTCGCGCAGTTAGGAGAGGAAAGGGAAAAGCCCTTGGCATTTCGGATGTTCGTAGGGCCAAAGAACCTCGACGTGCTGCGCGCCCAGAACCCTCCGCTCGACTCCTTGGTAGACTTCGGATGGTTTGCTTTTGTCGCCAAACCGCTATTCCTTGCGCTGCGCTTCATTTACGACCACTGGGTGCACAATTACGGCTGGGCGATTGTGATTCTGACCGTTCTCATCAACTTCGCCATGTTTCCATTGAAATTGAAGAGCATCCGTTCGGCACAGGAAATGCAGCGCATTGCACCGTTGGTTAAGAGCATTCAGGATAAATACAAGAATGTAAAGTTCAATGACCCCAAAAAGGGGCGCATGAACGAGGAGATGATGAATCTCTACAAGGAGCACGGGGTCAACCCCTTGGGCGGGTGTCTACCGATGGCGCTCCAACTTCCCTTTCTTTACGGCTTTTATCGGGTACTCGACCTGCCCATCGAACTGCGTCACGCCCCCTGGATCTGGTGGATCAAAGACCTTGCGGCGCCGGATAAGTTCCATCCCTTTGGCTTTCCGCTGCCAATTCTGCCCACCGTGATGGTCATCAGCATGTTCGTTATGCAGAAAATGACTCCCGTGGCCACCACTGATCCCTCCCAACAACGCATGATGATGTTCATGCCGCTCGTCTTCGGCATCATGTTTTACAATTTTGCCGCCGGCTTGAATCTGTATTTTCTGACTGCCAATTTTGTGGGTATTATACAGCAATTGCTGATCAACAAATTGATGCCCATGCCTCAGACAGCTCCGGTCCCTGCGGCACGCTCGAAGTGAAAGGCTGGTCTTCAATGGACTCGCAGAACGGCGAACAGACTCCGGTTCATTCCCTGGAAAGCTATGTCGAGCCGATTAGCGCGCTGCTGAAGAAGATCCTCCAGCAGGGGGGGTTTGCGCTTTCCTTTGCCGTCCACCACCTGCCTCCGGACACCGCCGAGGAAGACTCGCCCGAGTATGTGATCGACTTCAAGGGCGCAGATGCCGACCTTCTCTTAGAACGGAACGGGGCCCTTCTCGAGGCCTTGGAGCACGTCGTCCTGAAAGCCGTGCGTTTGCGGGAAGAATCCCTGCGCAAGTTCGCCTTCGACTGCCAAGACTGGCGACGGCTGCGCATTGAAGAATTGAAACTCACGGCACAGGTTGCCGCCGAGCGGGTCCTGGAGAGCGGCGATCCCTTCCCCTTGAGCCCCATGTCCCCGCGCGAGAGACGGATCATTCATCTGGCGCTAAGAGACCAGCCGAACATCCGCACAGTCAGTGAAGGCGTAGGGCCCGAACGCCATATTGTAATTATGCCCATCCGTTGATCGGGAGATCGGGTGAACTATTGGTGATTGGCGATCGGTGATTGGTGATTGAAAAGCCCAACCACAGCTCACAAATCACAGATCGCAAATCGTTCGCTGAACTGTTGGCGAATGGTGATTGGTGGTTGAAAAGCCCAATCACAGATCACAAATCACAAATCGCAAATTGTTCAGCCGATCTTCCGATCAACCGATCTCATGTCCCACGACGACACCATCGTGGCTGTTGCCACACCGCCCGGCCGCGGCGGCCTTGGGGTGGTGCGCTTGTCGGGGAGCCAATCGGTCGAGATCGCCACCAGCCTCATCCGTTTCCCCAAGCTGCCGCTTGAAATCCGAGGGATCATGCTGGGCGAATTCTGCGACCCGCAAGGTGGCAAAGTCCTGGACCAGGTGGTGGTCAGTTACTTCCGGCGCCCTCATTCCTACACCGCGGAAGACGTCGTCGAAGTTTCCTGCCATGGCGCTCCGATAATCCTCCGGTATCTGGTGGAGTGCTGCCTTCGGCTGGGCGCGCGCGTGGCCGAGCCGGGCGAGTTCACACTGCGAGCCTTTCTAAACGGGCGCATCGACTTGACCCAGGCGGAAGCGGTCCGGGATCTAATTGAGTCGCGCACGCTCTATCAGGCCCGCGTGGCCGCACAACAACTGGAAGGCGCGGTCTCGGCTCACCTAAAACCGCACAAGCAGGTTCTGCTCGAACTCATCGCCAGGCTGGAGGCCGGCATCGACTTCGCCGAGGACGATGTGGCGGTTATGGAATCGCAGGAGATACTTTCGCGCCTTGAGCGGCTTCGCGGCGATCTCGAGGCACTGGTGGAAGGCTACGAATACGGCAGAATCGTTCGCGAGGGAGTGAGCCTGGCCATCGTGGGCCGCCCCAATGTCGGCAAGTCGAGCCTCTTCAATTGCCTCCTCAATGAAGAACGGGCCATCGTGACTTCGACTCCGGGGACCACCCGCGATCTGGTGTCCGAAACGGCCAGCATTGGGGGTATCCCGTTGCGCTTCGTGGATACGGCGGGCATCCGCCACGCGGAGGATGAGGTGGAAAAGCTCGGCGTGGAACGGTCCCTCCAGGCCATCGCCGATTCCGACTTGCGGCTTCTGGTGGTCGACGCTTCGGAAGGATGGACCGATGCGGATTCCAATTTGCTGAACAAGCTGCGACCGCTGGGGGCCCTGCTCGTGGCCTGCAACAAATCGGATCTTCCCTCAAAAATCACGGGGGCAGACCTGGAAATGACCCCGGTCGTTTGGACCTCCGCCTTAACCGGCGAGGGAATTCCCGAGCTTAGAACGCAAATCCTGGAGATCGCAGCGCCTTCGCGCGAGCTGGGCACAGAAGGCGAATTCCTGACCAACTTGCGGCATCAGCAACTTCTCAAGGATTCGCTTCAGGCGCTCGCCAGGGCGCGGCACGCGACAGGGCAACACATCCCGCACGAGATGCTTTTGCTCGACCTTTACGAAGCGCTTCGCCCCCTCGATCAAATCACCGGCGCTACCTACGTGGACGACGTCCTGGATATCATCTTCTCGACGTTTTGCGTGGGAAAGTAACACCGCCGTCGCATGCGGAGAGCACGCGCCTCGCGCTCGTCATGCCCGCGAAAGCGGGAATCCACCCCTGGAAAGTGGGGGCGGTTCGCGAACCGCCCTACATCCCCCGCTTTCGGTAGGGTGACGGCTACCGCGTCTCAAGTTGACTGAGGCGCGGGATGCCTCCCTCCGCCATCTTGAAGAAGACGGGATCGATTTCAACCCCCACGCTTTCGTATCCGACAGCCATCGCGGCCGCGAGCGTCGAGCCGCCGCCCATGAACGGGTCAAGCACCACTCCTTCCCCGAGCGGAAGCGAGGCGCGAACAATTTGGCGCATGAAGGCTTGCGGCTTGAGAGACGGATGCGGCGCCATGGCGCGCTCTTCGGGCCGTGTTGGCGCGGAGAGGATGACATCTTCGAACGGCCGCTCCTGCGATCGCCGTCGAAGCCCGCCCGTTTTCCACTTGCGTAAGTTGTCCTGGACGCGCCCTTCACAGGGCTTTCGAAACACTCCCCACGGCTCCCAGCAGGATCGCGGCATCACCGTCACGCCAGCGAACTCCTGGTGAGCGTTCTTGGGCCGGTCACCGCCGCGAAGGGTTTTCACCAGGCGGATGATCTCACCACGCTTCTCGAAGCCGGCGTCTACGAGTGGTTGATAGACAAGGTGCGATAGGAGGGGATTGGCGGCAATCAGCAGGTGGCCGCCCGGCACGAGGATCCGAACGGCCCGCTGGGCAAAACTCAGGAAGAAACAGCGCAGCTTGTCGCGATCCTGCTCGGTCAAAACCGTGAACCGCGGCACCGGGCTGCGCTGGCACCCATCGAAGGAAGGCGGAATTCGCCAGACCCCGCCCTTACCTTTTCGCAGCTTTTCTTTCTCGAACCCCGTGTACTCTTTCAGGCCATAAGGTGGGTCGGTCACGATGGCGTGGAAAGCAGGCTCAGCGTGGCGATCCATCCAGGCGAGGCAATCTTGGTTGAAGAGGGTATACCGGGGCATCTCGATTGAGGAAGATACGTGAAGAGACCATACCTTGGCAAGATGCGTGGGCATCCGCAAGCCCGGGATTGTTGCGCAGGAGCGGCCACAAGGGCCGCCCCTGCAACGGTTCCACTCGGCTTATTTCACGGCGTTGAATCGCTTCTCGATTTCAGCCCAATTGACCACGTTCCACCAGGCGGTGATGTACTCGGCGCGGCGGTTCTGGTACTTGAGATAGTAGGCGTGCTCCCACACGTCGAGACCGAAGACGGGATACTTGCCTTCCATCACGGGGCTGTCCTGATTAGCGGTGGAATAGATATCCAATTTTCCGCCGTGCGCGGTCAGCCACGCCCAGCCCGAGCCGAAGCGTCCGAGGGCGGCAGCAGTGAATTTCTCTTTAAACTGGTCGAAACCGCCGAAAGTGTTCTGAAGGGCCTGCGCCAGGTGGCCACCGGGTTGTCCACCAGCTTTGGGCGCCATAATCTGCCAGAACATGGAATGGTTAATATGGCCGCCGCCATTGTTGCGTATGGCCGTGCGGATATTCTCCGGAACGATGGCGCAGCCATTGGCCAGCAGTTCCTCAACGGTTTTAGCGGCCAGGCTGGGCGCGGACTCGAGTGCCTTATTCAAGTTCGTAACGTAACCTCCATGGTGCTTGCCATGGTGAATCTCCATGGTCATCTTATCGATGGAAGGTTCCAGCGCGTCAGAAGCATAGGGCAGCGGCGGAAGTGTGAACGGCATAGAAGCTCCTTTTTGAGTTTAATTGAAAATACCTTGTCCCCAATAAATTGGATGCAGGGAGGCGGAGAAATGACTCAGGAATAGGAGTCAGGATGCAGGAGTCAGGAGCCCCCTCGAGACAAACCCTGTCGCACCGCGATACTGTTGGCGGCACACAAAAGCGATAAACAAAACCCAGGAGGCAAATGGAAAAACCCGGGAACCGCAGTTCTGACTCCGGACTCCTGCTTTTGTGGCATAATTCCAAGTTTCTCAGGAGGCGTTCATGGCCACGCTCGACATCGCTTGGGTCCGGAGCCAGTTCCCTGCTCTGGCCGTACAAGTGAATGGCAGACCGGCAGTCTACTTCGACGGCCCGGGCGGCACGCAAGTTCCACAACGCGTCATCGATGCGATGCGTGATTACTTGATGAACTCCAACGCCAACACCCACGGTGCGTTTTTGACCAGCAGCCGGAGTGATGAGGTTATCGCGGATGCACACACCGCATTGGCTGATTTGCTAGGGTGCGACGCTGACGAGGTGATTTTCGGCCCGAACATGACGACTCTGACTTTCAGCCTCAGCCGTGCCTTGGGACGAGAATTCGGGCCGGGCGACGAGTTGGTGGTCACGCACCTGGACCATGACGGAAACGTAGCGCCCTGGTGGGCGCTCGAAGAGCGTGGCTGCCGGGTGCGTTTCGTGGATATCAACCCCTCGGACTGCACGTTGGACATGGCCGACCTCGAACGGCAGATCACCCCGCGCACCCGGCTGGTGGCGGTGGGCTACGCTTCCAATGCAGTGGGAACCATCAACAATGTGCAGGAAATCACCCGTCTGGCGCATGCCGTCGGCGCGCTGGTTTACGTTGACGCGGTCCATTACGCCCCGCACGGCCCGATCGACGTCCGCCGCCTGGCGTGCGATTTCCTGGTCTGCTCGCCCTATAAGTTCTTTGGACCGCATTCCGGCGCGCTTTACGGTAAGCGCGAGCATCTCGCCCGCTTACGCCCTTATAAAGTCCGGCCAGCCACAGAGGAGAATCCTTTCCGGTGGGAAACCGGCACGCAGAACCACGAAGGACAAGCTGGCATTCTTGCTGCCGTCGACTACCTGGCGGAACTTGGCCGGCGCGCCTCGCCCTCGGCCAGTTCGCGCCGAGCCGCGCTGCTGGCTGCGTACGATGTGATTCGCCCTTATGAACGCAGCCTGGTGGAACGGCTTATTAAGGGACTGCTGGCTATTCCCGGCCTCACATTCTACGGGATCAAGGAGGCTGCGCGAGGCGCTGAGCGCGTGCCGACAGTAGCGATTCGTATCTCGGGCCACACTCCGCGCGAACTGGCAAGCTACCTCGGTGCGCGTGGGATTTTCACCTGGGACGGCAACTACTACGCGCTTAACCTGAGCGAGCGGTTGGGAGTTGAGCCTACGGGCGGAATGTTGCGCATCGGCCTCGTGCACTACAACACGTCGGAAGAAGTTGACAGGGCTCTCGAGGCGATCAACGAGCTAGGCAGTAGGCAGATGGGCAGGTAGGCAGATGGGCAAGTCGGCAGATGGGCAGGTCGGGTGTCGGGCGATTATTAGGTGGGGCGCAAAGAAAAAACCAGCCGGTACGACACCCACCTTTAGTCAGCACTGGCTCCTCCCCACCTGCCGATTTGCCCATCTGCCCATCTGCCCCTGAAAGAGGTGACTATGAATCGACAACGCATTCCCTTGTTTGTTATTACCGCAATGGGTGTGATTTCCACTGCGACTCTTGCCGCAGAGCACTACGACGTCCTGCTTGAACGCGGCGTCGAGGCCAAGATGCGGGATGGAGTGGTACTGCGCGCTGACATCTACCGGCCCAAAGCCGACGGAAAGTTTCCGGTTATTCTGGAACGGACGCCCTACGACAAGCGGGAGGAAGTGGATTTCGGCCTTCGCGCCGCCTCTTTGGGGTACGTCGCGATCATTCAGGACGTGCGTGGCCGTTACAGTTCGGACGGCGAATGGGATCCGTTCAGGCACGAGTCGGCGGACGGTTACGATACCGTGGAGTGGGCGGCTTCGCTCCCCTGGTCGAACCGCAAGGTAGGGATGTATGGCGGTTCGTACGTGGGCGCCACGCAGATGCTTGCCGCGATGGCTTCCCCGCCCCACCTGGCGGGGATTCACCCTTTTGTCACAGCCTCCAACTACCATGAAGGTTGGACGTACCAGGGCGGGGCTTTCGAGCAGTGGTTTAACGAATCGTGGACTTCCGGCCTGGCTCAAGATACGCTCAACCGGCGCGCGCGAGCGCGATCCAACGCTATGCACCGCGTTTTGAAGTTGCCGCTGGCCGCTTATCCGCTCTTTGACGCGGACCTGGCCGGCAAGTCCACCAAATCCCCCGACGAACTGGCCTCCTACTTCGTTGATTGGCTGACCCATCCAAGCTTCGACGATTACTGGAAACAGGTGTCGATCGAGGACCATTTCTCGAAAATCACCATCCCCATTTTCCACATCGGGGCCTGGTACGATATCTTTCTGGGCGGGACTCTCAGGAATTACCTCGGAATCAAAGCGCGCAGCGGAAGCGAGGAGGCGCGCCGGGGACAACGCTTGATGGTGATCACCGGCGGACACGCGGGGGATGGCCCCCGTATCGGCGAGGTGGACTTCGGGCGCGACTCGGTGGTCAGCGATGAGGACTCGACGCTGCGTTGGTATGACTATCTATTGAAGGGCGAAAAGAACGGGCTGGAAAGCGAAAAGCCCGTCAAACTCTTCGTTTTGGGAAAGAACGTTTGGCGGGAAGAAGATGCTTGGCCGCTCGAGCGCGCCCGCAATACGCGCTTTTATCTTCATTCCCAGGGCAAGGCGAACTCGCTCAGCGGCGACGGGACGCTCAGCACCACGGCGCCCGCCGGCGAGCACTCCGATCAGTACGTCTACGATCCTGAGAATCCTGCGCCCACCCGCGGCGGGCCTCTCTGCTGCGACGCCGCGCACTTGGCTCCGGGCGCGTTTGACCAGCGTACGGTGGAGTCCCGCGGTGACGTGCTGGTTTATTCTACGCCGCCGTTCGCTAACGACTTCGAGGTCACCGGCCCTGTCAGCGTTGAACTCTACGCCGGCTCATCCGCTGTGGATACCGATTTCACAGGGAAGTTAGTGGACGTTTGGCCGAATGGTTTTGCGCAGAATCTCACGGAGGGAATTCTGCGCGCCCGTTACCGCAACTCACCTGAGAAAGTCGAGTTCATGAATCCCGGTGAGGTCTACAAGCTCACTCTTGACCTCTGGGCAACATCGAATGTCTTTCTGAAGGGGCACAGGCTGCGTCTGGAAATCTCCAGCAGCAATTTTCCGCGCTTTGACCGCAACCTGAACACGGGCGAAGACCAGGGCCTCGGCACACGTTGGGCGAAGGCTACCAACACGATTTGCCACGACCGGGAGCATCCCTCGGCGCTTGTCCTGCCGGTAATTCAGTAGGCAGATGGGCAGGTCGGCAGGTCGGCAGATAGGGAGGCCCGAAGTCGAGCGATTCCTCGGAGCATTGCAGACATCTCATCGGCCGGCGCGGGACCGATCTTAAGTCGGCACTACCTCGTCCCCACCTGCCTATCTGCCCACCTGCCTATCTTCAACTTGACGGCCATTCCAGGGCTCGTCCATAATCTTCCTTTCCTCAAGTCCTTTTACTCCTTAAGGGGGCCTCTTCATGGCGGATATCTATCGCAACTACGTGGCGGGTCAATGGATCGAATGCAAGACACAGAGGACCTTCCCCAATATCAACCCTGCCAATACCAGTGAGACGGTTGGCCTGTTTCAAGCCTCGGGTCCGGGGGACATTCAGGAGGCGTGTGAGGCCGCCGCAAAAGCGCAATCGGCTTGGGCGGCGATGCCCGCGCCTCTACGCGGTGAATTCCTTTACAAGGCTGCGGAAATCATGGAAAGCCGCCTCCAGAAACTATCCGAGGAGATGACGCGGGAGGAAGGCAAGACGCTGCCCGAAGCTAAAGGTGAAGTAAAGCGGGCAATCAACATTTTGCGCTACTTCGGAGGCGAGGGACCGCGCCAGTTCAGCTACCAGATTCCGTCGGAACGCGAAAATGTCTTTTGCTACACCTTGCGCAAGCCGCTGGGTGTCGTGGCCCTGATCACTCCCTGGAATTTTCCCAGCGCCATTCCGGCGTGGAAGATGGCTCCCGCGCTCGTGGCGGGAAACACTGTGGTGATCAAGCCTGCTTCCTTGGCGCCGCTCAGCGCCTATCGCATTGTGGAGGCGCTTCACGAGGCGGGCATTCCCGCCGGGGTTCTTAATTATGTGACGGGAAGCGGCGGCTCGGTTGGCAACGCGCTGGTTGAACACCCTGCCGTCCGTGCCGTCTCCTTCACCGGATCTTGCGACGTGGGCAACGCCCTGTACGAGAAGGTGACCAAGCGGAGGATTCGCGTTCAGCTCGAAATGGGAGGCAAGAATCCTACCCTAGTGCTCAAGGATGCGGACTTGGATTATGCCGCAGGTGTACTGGTTAATGGAGCGTTCTTTTCCACCGGCCAGAAATGCACCGCTTGCAGCCGCGCCATTATTGAGAAGCCGATTTTTGAGGCTCTGGTCGAAAAACTCGTAGCCAGGACCACGAAGCTCAAAGTGGGAAACGGCCTCGAGCCCGGCATCGAGATCGGGCCCGCGGTGGACGCGGCCCAGCTCGAGACGGACTTGAAGTACATCGGAATCGCCAAGCAAGAAGGGGCGCAGTTGCTCTGCGGCGGGAATCGCCTTACCGGTGGAGCATACGATTTAGGTTACTTCGTGGAGCCCACCATTTTCGCCGGCGTCACTACGGACATGCGCATCGCCCGGGAAGAGGTCTTTGGCCCGGTACTAGCGCTGATGGTCGCGAGCGATTTCGAAGACGCCATGCGCCTCGCCAACGGCGTTCGCTTCGGCCTCTCGGCTTCCATTGTTTCGCGCGACCTCACGCGCGTTCACCAATTCATCAATCGCATTGAAGCCGGTTTGATAACAGTCAACCTGCCCACCGCAGGCGTCGAATACCAGCTTCCCTTCGGCGGCACCAAGGAATCGAGCTTCGGCATGAGGGAGCAGGGGCCGGCAGCGCTGGATTTCTATACTGAGACGAGAACCGTTTATTTGAAGTATACGCAGTAGGGACGTCCGTTGTCCCTAGCCCGCACGTGGCGCATACATCCTGACAAATGCGTCAGGACGTGGGCGCCACCCGACCACGAACCAAGGAGCCTACCGTGAAACATATCCAACAATACCTCGCCAAACTCAATCTGCCTGTAGAAGACAATCACGCGCTTTCGCCAAGTGGGAAGAAGTTCAAAGACGGTGGAGACTACCGCTTCGAGATTCCCAGCGTGGAAGGGCCGCGCGTTTTCCGCGAAGTGTTGGAGGCCGCGAAAGAACTCAAGGTGCCGGTGCATCGCGTCAGCCAGGGAAGCGGCATCATGCTGCTGACAAATGACGAGGTGCGCGAGATGGCACGCATCGGCGCCGCCGAACGGATCGAGGTTTGCTTGTTCGTCGGCCCGCGCGCGCCGTTCGAGACCGGCGCCCAGGCAGTGTCCTCTGCAGGGAAGGTGATTGGCCTGCAACATCGCGGCGCGGACCAATTGGTTTATGCTATCGAGGATGTTCGCAAAGCATGCGACCTCGGCATCCGCAGCGTATTACCGGCGGATTTGGGCCTGATCTGGGTGCTCAATGAAATGAAGAGAGCCGGCGACCTGCCCCGGAATTTGATCATCAAGAGTTCCGTCACGCTTCCTGCCGCCAATCCGGCCACCGCAAGGCTGTTTGAAGGCGCCGGTGTCAGCACGCTGAATATACCCACCGACCTGACCCCGGCCCAGATGGGCTCCATCCGGCAAGCCGTCGATATTCCGATCGACCTCTACATCGAAGTCCCGGACAACTTCGGAGGCTTCATTCGCTATTACGAAATGCCCCAGATCCTGCGCGTCGCCGCGCCCGTCTACTTCAAGTTCGGTCTCCGCAACGCACCGGACATTTACCCCTCCGGCAAGCATATCGAAGACTTGGCTGCGAAAATGGGCCGCGAGCGCGTGCACCGGGCCCGCATTGCCCTGGACATGATCGAGCAATACGCACCCGAGGCCAGGATGTCGCCGCTGGGCAGCAACGATCTGGGTATCCCGGAAGTGTGAACGAATCGCGTTGCAGCGGCGGCCCTTGTGGCCGCCCTGGGGCAACCACGAGGGTTGCCCCTACGAAGCCCGACTTGCATAGTCCTTTCCCCGCCCTCACGACCCACCACGACGCCCAAAGATTTTGCACACCTTTATCACCAATTTGCGTAATTATCTGGTGAGTAGGCAAGACCCGGAGGCGGAACGGCAGCGTGACTACCCCGACTCTCGACCGATGCGAAGAGGCACTGGGCCGCCTGGCCCGGGGAGATATGTCTGCCTTTGAAGAGATCGTCAAGGAACATCAATCGATGGTGTTCAGCATCGCCTATCACTATCTGCGTGACCGGAGCTTGGCGGATGAAGCGGCGCAGGACGTCTTCCTGCGACTGTACCAAAACCTGGCGTCCATCGTGTCGCCCAGGCATCTGACATTCTGGTTGCGCAAGGTGGCTTGGCGCCGCGCCTTGGACATGGCCAGGAGGCTGCCCAAGGCGCCGCCGGTCAGCCTTGAGGATATTGACGAGCCCGCAGCGGAGTCAGCCAATGCCGATCCGTTGCTCTCTGAGGGGTTGCGCCGGATGGTAGCCTCGCTTCCGGAGAACGCGCGCGCCGTGGTTATTCTCCGCTACCAGGAAGAACTTGAACTCGCCGAGATCGCCCGGATTCTCGATATACCGCTCAACACCGTGAAGAGCCGGCTCGAGAGGGCGCTGGGGATCCTGCGAGAGAAACTACACCGCTGGTCAGGAGGGGTTGCACGATGAATCCGTGGGAAGAAAGCCTCCGCGAGGCGCTGCGTCGCAAAGCCGCCCCAGAGGGCTTCGCAGACCGTGTGCTGGCTCGGATCCGCGAGTTGCCTGTGCGCGAGAAGAGACCCTGGTTCCGCGCCTTCCTCGGCAGGCCAGCCCTCCGCTGGGCGGCCGCCGTGTTGTGCCTGGCCATTGCGGGCAGCGTGGTGGCATATCGGGAGCAGCAGGAGCGCCAGCGCCGGCAAGGCGAAATAGCCAGGATGCAAGTGAAGCAAGCGTTGCGTATCGCCAGCGTAAAACTCAACGCGGCTCGGAGAATGGTCCAGCAGGTAAATCAGGGGACCGCTCAGAACCGGCTGTGAGAAATCGTACACGTGCAAATCGGGAGCTAATCCTATGAACGCCAGGCACAAGAAAGTCCGCACCACCGGTTTGGCAGCATTATTCGGGGCGATGCTGCTCGGAGCATCGGGCCTGCCGGCCTTCGGGCAGAACCCCAGACTGGATATCAAGAATCTGGAAGCGCTGTCGAAGAAAGCCTCCGAAGTTGTGGACGTCAATCTGGACGGGCCGCTGCTGAAGCTTGCCTCCAAATTCATGACCGACGAGGATGACCGGGAGGCACTCGGGATCATTAAGAACCTCAAGGGAGTTTACGTAAAGAGCTTCACGTTCGACAAGCCCGGCGACTACTCCCCTGCCGATGTGGATGCGATCCGCAGTCAACTGCGGCCGCCCGCATGGTCGCGCATCGTGTCGGCACGAAGCAAGCACGACGGCGAAAACGCCGAGATTTACCTGATGACGGCGGCGGACGGGGGAAATGTCCTGGGATTGGCCGTGATCTGTGCCGAGCCCACCGAACTCACCGTGGTGAACATTGTGGGGCCTGTTGACATTGACAAACTGAGTCAACTGGAAGGCAAGATGGGCATTCCTCGCCTTGGAGAGCAAGGCGACGAGTCACATCAGAAGCCAGGGGGAAACCGTGCGAAACCGTAGGCCGTTGCTAGCCCCTGCCATCTTGAGCGTGGCGCTGCTCCAGATGCTTCCTGCTGCGGCACGAGCCGGGGACTCGGAGTTTCACTCACTCGTGGAGCGGATGTCCGACTATTACCAGAAGCGACCGATGCGTTTCATGGGATGGTTGAACTTCTTCGCCAACCGATTCACGCCCGGCGGCGTCAGCCACTTCCAGATGGCGATCTTCGACGGCGTCGAAGCCTCCCCGACACATTCAAGTGAGGATCTCGAGTCTTCCCTCGCGAGCCTCGTGGGACCGTCCTACCAGCCGTTCGTGAACGTTCACAATGTTCGCAGCGGGGAATGGACCTGCATCTACACGCGCGAGTCGGGGAAGGAGCAAATCGAAATGCTGATTATTTCCATCGACTCCAGCGATGCGGTCTTGATGAAAATGCTGCTCAAACCTGAAGCGATGCGGGAGTGGGTGGATGATCCCCTGGAAAGAGGTCGAGACGCCCGGCGTGGGGCTCAGGACGCTCAACACAGCCAGCCGTAGATTCCGCGCCCCTGGCCCGGCCGGAAGCTTCCCCCGAGGAAGGCGCTACGATTTCTTCGGCATATACACGTAAACGTACAAACCGCCCAGAACCGTGAGCAACGCCCCCCACCACAGGGCGGGATGCAGGTTGGCGAGTACGGTCGGGGGAGGGTTGGAGAGTTCATAGATTCCTGTGGCCAGGACGATCACGCCGTAAATCAGCAGAATTATCCCAACAAAGAACCAGACGGGAATCATGCGGGGACCTTCGCTCATGGAAAACCTCACATAGCTGTCAGCTTTCAGCCATCAGCTTTCAGCGAACCACTTTGCAAGTGTCATTCCGAGCGGAGCGAGGAATCTCGCACCGCGCGCCGGTCCGGACAAACCACAGCGCGATTCCTCGCTGCGCTCGGAATGACAACCAATCACACGGGCCGAATCCAAAGTCGAAAATCCAGAATTACCAGAAGATCCACTGGAGCACCAGAAACAGCGCCAGCGAGACTCCGGCCCAAAAGATGGGGCGCTTCCAGAGGGGCAGGTGTCCCTCGCTGGGCAGTTCCGTGCAACCATAGACCAACCCTGTTAATGCCTCAACGGGCTTGGGCCGGGTCAACAAGCTGACGACGACGGTGACAATCACACACACAATCCACGACCAAAGCGCCCGATACATGTTCTCAGCCATGTCCTTAGCGTGGCTTGAAAGGGCGATGTAAGAGAGCAGGTGGGGATTTGCCCTGACGAGAGCCCACATGCCGATGGAGGAGACGGTGCCGCAGAGAAGTCCCCAAAAACCCCCGGCCGGGCTGGCGCGCTTCCACAACATGCCCAACAGCACGGTTCCCAACAAAGGCGCTATGAAGAAACTGAAAAGCGCCTGCACATAATCCATGATGCTGCCGAATTTCATCACCAGGTAAGCCGTTCCTATGCTGATCAAAACCCCCAGGATCGTGCACCACCGGCCCATTTTCACGTAGTGATCGTCAGAGGCGTTCTTTCTGAAGAAACTCCGATAGAGGTCGTAGGTCCAGACCGTCGCAAAGGCGCTCGTGTTGCCTGCCATGCCGGACATAAAACCGGCGATGAGCGCAGTGATTCCCAGGCCTAGTAGCCCCGGACCGCAGTAGCGCGCCAGCATGAGGGGGAGAACCTCGTTGTAACTGTGCTGACCGGGGCCCACGGCACTCTCAGGCAGCAACTTGAAAGGCAATAAGGCCAGGCCTAATAAGCCCGGCAGGATTACGATGAAAGGCACAGCCATCTTAAAAAACGAGCCGATGATGGGAGCAAGCTTGGCGGCGCGGATGTCCTTGGCCGCCAGGATTCTTTGCACCACCAGAAAATCCGTAGTCCAGTAGCCGAAGGAAATGACGAAGCCGAGGCCGAAGACGATTCCTGTCCAATGGATGCCCATAGGATTGTCGGCGAAGCTACCCATGGTGCGCCAGAGGTGCGTGTAATCGCCTTGGGGAATATTCTGGTGAATCCGCGCCACCAAGCCGGACCAGCCGCCGGTCTCAGTCAAGCCCAGAATGGGAATCAGCAACGCACCCAGCCAGATCAGGAAGAACTGAAGCACCTCGTTGAAAATGGCGGAGAACAGCCCCCCCAGGGCCACGTACACCGCCACGGTGAGCGAGGAAACCCAAATGCTGAAGTGGATGTTCCAACCTAGCACCACTTTCATCACCAGCGCCATGGCGTACATGTTGATGCCGGACATCAAGATGGTCATGAAGCTAAACATCAAGGCCGCCAGACCGCGCGCCGATTCGCCGTAACGCAGTTGCAAGTAGCCTGGGACGGAGTGCGTCTTGGAGATGTAGTAAAAGGGCATCATGACGACGCCCAGGAAGAGCATGGCGGGAATTGCGCCGATCCAATACCAGTGCGCCGCCAGGATGCCGTACTGATAGCTGGCTGCGGCCCACCCCATCAGCTCGAGCGCGCCGAGATTGGCGGAGACAAAGCTCAGTCCCGCCACCCAGGCGGTCATTTCCCGGCCGGCGAGGAAAAAATCCTCACCGCGCTTCGTGTATCGCCGCAGATAAAACCCGATGCCCAGCACCATGGCGAAATAGATGGCGATGATGGTGATGTCCGGGGCGTGAAGAGAAATCAGACGACTGCCGGCTTGTGGATCCGCGGCCAGCAGGGCGGGCGAGAAGAACGGCAAGGGATAGTTCATTAACCTACCTCTTGAGCTGCGGTACGTCGCAATAACCGGAATTAGCGACTAGCGATTCACGTCAACTACTCTTTCCCGGGCTGGCCGTAAGTGGTGTGGTAGCGGTCCCACCACTTCTTGATCTCGCGCGGCGGCAAGGGTTTCGGCCTGCCCAGCAGCAAGGCGAGATGACACGTCTTGGCAACGTCTTCGACCATCACAGCGGCTTTTAGCGCCGCGCGCGGCGTGGCTCCGAAAGCAAACACCCCGTGGTGCGCCAGGAGCACGGCGGGGGCCTTCCTACCCATGTATTTGACGATGGCTTTACCAATATGATCCGCTCGATTATCAACGTAAGGAAGGCACGGTATCTCTTCGCCGAACTCATCGGCAATGGCTGTCAGATAAACGGGCAGGGGCCGTCCCAGCAAGGCAAAACTCGTGGCATAGTTCGAGTGCGTGTGGATGACTCCGCCAATCTGCGGACAGTGCTTGTAGATGTAAAGGTGGTCGGGGAGGTCAACGGAGGGGTTCCACTTGCCCTTGAGCTTGCGGCCCTCGAGGTCGGTCAGGACCATGTCCTGCGCTCGCATGCGGTCGTAATCCATGCCGCTGGGCTTGATCAGCACCACGCCCCGGTCGCGATCAATTCCACTCGCGTTGCCACTGTGCATGGTGACCAGCCCGGCACGATATACTCCAAGGTTTGCCTTCCAGACTTCCTCACGCAATTGTTCGATCTCTTGACATAGAGAAAAGTTGTCAGTCGTCAGTTATCGGGTATCAGCCGAACTTCAGCAGTCTATCGGTTGAGGGTCGATGTTCTCCCCAGGGAGAGGCTGTACTCCTGATTCGCTACCCGGCGCGGCCACGATCTCTCGCCGGAGCGCTTTAAGCCGCTTCATCACGTCATTCACTCCCCGGCCGAAATAATCGTGCAGAATCCGAAATTCCTGAAAAAGGCGATTATAGATCTTCTGGCTTTCGGGGCGCGGCCGGTATGTTTCGCTCTGCAAATGCGCCATATGCGCGGCGGCTTCGGGAATGGAATCGTAGCCTCCGGCCTGACGACCCGCCGCCGCGGCGGCGTGAATGGCCGCGCCCAGCGCGGAGCAGGTCTGAGGATGTTTTGCCACCTTGATCTCGCGCCCCAGAACGTCAGCGTAGATTTGCATTAGAAGTCTATTTTTTGCCGGCAGGCCCCCGCACGCCACAGCGTCCTGAGTGTGCAGTCCCTCGGCATCGAAGGCTTCGATAATCCGCCGCGTGCCGAAGGCCGCAGCTTCCAGCAAAGCGCGGAAAATCGCTTCCGGCGGCGTGCTCAGTGTTGCCCCGATTAACAAGCCGCTCAAATCGGCATCCACGAGCACGCACCGATTGCCGTTCCACCAATCGAGCGCCAACAGCCCCGATTCGCCCGGACGCAGCGCGGCAGCTTGCTTTTCGAGCCATGCGGTGAAGGGAAGCTTCAGCTTCTTCGCTTGGCTCTTGGCGTAAGACGGCACCGCGTGGTCGAAGAACCAGGCGAACATGTCCCCGCCCGCGTATTGGCCTGCTTCGTATCCCCAGTATCCCGGCACAATGCCATCCTCGACAACTCCGCAGATCCCCTTCACGATCCGTCGCTCGCGACCCATCAGCATTTGAACGAAAGATGTGCCCATGACCATGGAGAGAGAACCCGGCTTGGTCACAGTGCTCGCAGGAATAGACGCATGCCCGTCGGCGACGCCCATCGCAACGGGAGTCCCCTCGCGAAGCCCCGTGGCTCGTGCCCAACGCGCCGCCAGTCCGCCGGCGGGCGTGCCGAGAGCGTAGAACTCTGTCCCCACCTTTTCCTGAATCACGTTCTCGAGGCGGGGGTGAACGGCCCGGAAAAAATCCCGCTCCGGAAAGCCCTTGCCTTTCACCCACATGGCCTTGTAGCCTGCCGTGGAGTTGTTGCGTTTTTCCTGGCCCGTCAGTTGCCAAACGATCCAGTCCGTACCCTCAATCAATCTGCTTGCGGCTTCATAAACCTCCGGGCTGTCATTGAGTATCTGCAAGACCTTGGCAAAGAACCATTCCGAGGAGTATTTGCCGCCATACATCCGAATGAATTCTTCGTCTCGTTCTCGACCGATTTCATTGAGGCGATCGGCTTCCGGTTGTGCAGCGTGGTGTTTCCAGAGGATGGCCCAAGCCAGCGGCTCGCGGCGGTACTTGGGGAGGAGACAAAGCGGCGTTCCGTCCTGGGTGGTTGAGAAGACGGTGCAGGAAGTGAAGTCCGTGCCGAGGGCGATGACGTCATTCGCCATAACGCCGGCTTGTTTGAGCGCCTTGGGGACACCCCTCTCGAGCACCAAAAAGTAGTCGCGGGGATTTTGCAGCGCGGTATCCGGCTCGAGTTGCCCGCCGCCCGGCAGTGTTTCGTCGAGCACGCCATCCGGATACGGCACCACTGCCGCCGCCATCTCCTCGCCGTCGCGAACTCGCACCACCACCACGCGGCCCGATTCCGTGCCAAAATCGATTCCGATGACATACTTATCCGTGGGCATTGGTGATTAGAAGCTATCCGCTCTCAGCTATCAGCTCTCAGCAGTCAGTTGTCCGTTGTCAGTCGTCCGTTGTGATTTGCTTCTGGATTCTTGCTTCTTGCTTCTGGCTCCTGCTCGTCACTTGTCGCTCGTCACTGCTCTTCCACGATTTCTCGCTTCAGCGTCTTTAAACGCTTCATGACGTCGTTGCCGCCGCGACCGAAATAGTCGTGCAGCGTCTGGTATTCCTTGAAGAGCCGATTGTACACGGCGTGGTTCTGGGCTTTCGGCCGGTACGTCAGTTTCTGCACGTGCGCCATATGTTTTGCGGCTTCAGCGATGGTATCGTAACCGCCTCCGGCGCGCCCGGCAGCGACCGCCCCGTGCATGGCGGCGCCCAGGGCCGAGCAAGTCTGAAGCTGCTCGGCCAGCTTGATCTCGCGTCCGGTCACATCGGCGTAGATCTGCATGAGCAGTTTGTTCTTTTCCGGCAAGCCTCCGCAGGCTACCAGGTTTTTCACTTCCACGCCCTTTGATTCAAAAGCCTCGACGATCGTCCGTGTGCCAAAGGCTGTGGCTTCGATCAAGGCACGATAGATCTCTTCCGCCTTGGTCGCTAGCGTCATTCCCACCAGGAGCCCCGTCAGGTCAACATCCACCAGCACAGACCGATTGCCGTTCCACCAGTCGAGCGCCAGCAGTCCCGACTCGCCCGGCTTTAGGGCGGCGGCACGCTTCTCGAGTACGGCGGCGAAGGGGATCTTCAGCGCGCGTGCTTCCTGGTGGATATAATCGGGCACGCCACGCTCGAAGAACCAGGCGAAGATATCGCCCACAGCCGACTGCCCTGCCTCGAATCCCCACAGGCCGGGAACGATTCCATCCTCTACCGTGCCGCACATGCCCTCCACCATCTGTCGTCCCGTGCCCAGCACCATGTGGCAGATGGATGTCCCCATGATCATTACCAGGGAACCGGGTTGGGTGACCGTACAAGCGGGCACAGCGACGTGTGCATCGACGTTACCTACCGCGACAGGAGTACCCTCCCTAAGCCCTGTCTTTCGTGCCCAGAAGGCGGAAAGCTCGCCAGCCTTCTGGCCGAGTGGGTAATAGTCCGTTCCCACCTTCGTCCCGATGACGTTTTCCAGTCGCGGGTGTAGGGTGCCGAAAAACTCGTCGGACGGAAATCCCTTGCCATTGATCCACATGCCCTTATAACCGGCCGTGCAGGTGTTCCTTTTCTCTTCTCCCGTCAACTGCCAGACAATCCAGTCGGCGCCCTCGATGAACCGGTCCGCAGCGTCGTAAATCTCTTCGTCCTCATTGAGGACTTGCAGCACCTTGGAGAAAAACCATTCAGAAGAATACTTCCCGCCGTAGATCTGGATGAAGTCCTCGTTTCGTTCCCGCCCCACTTCGTTGATCCGGTTCGCCTCCGGTTGCGCGGCATGATGTTTCCATAACTTCACCCAGGCATGTGGGCGCTTGCTGTATTGCGGAATGAAGCTGAGGGGCGTCCCGTCGCTTGTGACAGGTAGTGGCGTCAACGCCGTGAAGTCCGTGCCTATTCCGATCACGTTTTCGCCCTTGACCCCCGCAGCTTTCAGGGCCTTAGGAACCCCCTTTTCGATCACCAAAAGGTAATCGCGGGGGTTCTGCAAGGCCCAATCGGGCCCCAGGCGCGGGCCCCCCGGCAGCTTCTCGTCGATCACTCCATCAGGGTAGGGGACCACCGCGGAGGCGATCTCCTCACCGTTGCGGACCCGGATTACCACTACGCGGCCCGATTCCGTTCCGTAGTCGATTCCCAGCGCGAATTTTTCATTGGACATAGAATCCTCACTTTGAAACCTCATCGAGCGGGCCGCCAGGGCCATGCCGGCGCGCGCGCGCAGTACGAGGGGCCGGCAGCGTTCCCAGTGGCCTGGGCGGGAAAAACCGCTTAATGTAAGCGCTTACCGTACGGGATTCTTCACTCTCTGTCAAGTGTGGCGAGAGCGTCGTGGGCAATGATGAAGCACAGCAGTCAATGCTGAACATTTGGGTTGCGGCTAGCGAGACGGCTGCCCTAAATGGGTGTGAGGCCCAGTTGGTCCGCGATGCTGCGCATGGCTTCAATGCAGAAGGTGATGTGGTCGTCAAGAGGCACACCCAGTTCCTGAGCGCTCTTGATGATATCCTCACGGCTTACGGAGCGGGCGAAGGCTTTGTCTTTCATCCGCTTGCGAACCGATTTGGCCTCGAGGGTGGCAATCCTGTCGGGCCGCACCAGGGAGCACGCTGTAATGAATCCAGCCAGTTCGTCACACGCGAAGAGAACTTTGGCTAGAAGAGTATCGCGCGGAACGCCCGTATAATCAGCGTGTCCGAGGATGGCACGACGGATTTCCTCGGAAACACCCTTCTCTTTCAGGATCTCGCTCCCCTTCAGCGGGTGATCGGGCGCGTTCGGGTATACTTCGTAGTCGAAGTCGTGGATCAGGCCCACGACGCTCCATTTTCCCTCGTCCTCGCCGAACTTCCGAGCATAGGCACGAACACACGCCTCCACTGCCAGCGCATGCTTCCGTAAGTTCTCGTTCTTGGTGTACTCGCAGAGAAGATTCCAGGCTTCGGAACGATCCATCAGGTGTGACCCCCGCAACGGGCAGGTGGCAAATGGTACGCCCTATGTGGGACATGCGGCAGGTCCCATTTCGAGTAGGGGGCTAACCTCGCCCCCGCCACCCCGAGGTATTTACTGTAAACTGTCGACTGTCGACTGCTAACTTCCTAGAATATGTACTTCAGCCCCAACTGAATCTGCCTGGGCGGCTTATTGCCGTATTCATTTGCCGACTGCACGACGCCGAGCGCCGATGTGTCGAAGGTTCGGCCAGGAATATCAAAGTGCGGAATATTGAAAAGGTTAAAGAACTCGAAGCGGATTTCGAGTCTTCGGCCTTCGTGCCGGAACGGGATTTCCTTCAGCATCGAAAAGTCGAGGTTGTTGAGTCCCGGCCCCATCAAGACGTTTCTACCCTCAGTCCCCAGAAGGGAGTTCAGCGGGCTGGCAAGGGCACAGGGGTTGAACCAGCTATTCGGCGTGTGAACTTGGTCTGGGGCTGAGCATCCCGGGTTTGCCGCCACGGAACCGCCTTTAGTGGGGTCGCCCACCAAGTCCGGCCGGTAGGGAACTCCGAATGAGGTAATCGATGTTCCCGCCTGTGAGGCCGGCATGTTGACCGTAAAAGGACTGCCGGTCTGCATGGTGGCAATTCCTGCGGTTTGCCAGGAACCAAAGATATGGTTGAGAAAGCCGGGATTGCTCAGCCACTTTCGCCCCGGCCCAAACGGCAGGTCATAGAGGTAACTGAGAACGAAACGCTGTTCAACCTGGAAGTCGGAAAGCCCACGGTCAAGACGAAAGTCGTACGAGTCCTGCGGTACGCCCGAACCAACGCTGCCGCTGAAAACAGCGGAGTCGTCGTCGATCGATCGCGACCAGGTGTAAGCGGCAAGGAAAGCCATACCCTCCCTGACGCGCTTCTCGGACCGAAACTGCAAGGCATTGTAAGTGCTGTTGGCACGGGGCTCTACCACCAAGATGGAGTTAAACGCCGGGTAAGGAGTAACCTGAGTGAAAGGGTTCTCTTCATTCATATCGCGGGTGGCGGGAAGATGCGTCCCCTTGGTGCCCACGTAAGCCAAGTCAATCATCCAGTTCGGTTGAACTTCGTACTGAAGGTCAGCGTTCCAGTCGAGCATCGAGGCATCACGGAAGTTTGGGGAAACAAAATTGGCCTGCGGTTCGGACAATCCGGTCTGGTTCAAGATATCCTGAATGACCAAGCTACCAGTCGAGTTCTGGAGCAGGGCGGAGATATCCACAAACGGAGGGTTAAAGCGCGGCAGTATGTTGAGATTGAGGATACTCTCATCATAGAAGATGCCAAAGGCGGAGCGGACAACGAAGCGTTCCGTCTTCAAAGGCCGCCACGCAAATCCAATGCGCGGAGCAAAATCGCGCAGGTTCTTCCCATAGGTAGCCCGGGGAATCCCGTTCGTGCCGGCCTGAATGAAGGCACAGTCAGGGTACCCTGGAGCCAGGGCGTTGCAGGTTTGTGGATCGACATTCAAATCCGGGACGCTGAAGCGGTTGTGGATCTCGACGGGCGGGCTATTGAATTCCCATCTCAGGCCGACATTCAGGGTGAATCGCGGCAGAACGCGAATATCATCTTGCACATAGACGCCGAGGCCGGTGGTGCGCAATCCATTATTGGTATTGCCCGTTTCGGTCACGACGTAATCGGGAATTCCCGCCATAAGTTGCGCCAGGGCCCCGACTTGCGGCGGGCAGTTGGCGATTCCGCCCGGGCAGATATCCGCTGCTTGGGGCGGCAAAACGGGCGCCAAGGCTTGCGCTAGGCCCATCGCGGTTTGGCCCTCGAAGAACCAATCCCCGCGGGAGATGAAGTCCAGGTAGGAATTCAACTGGAAACGGCGAATGTCCGTTCCGAACTTGAATTGGTGGCGTCCGGTGTTCCAAGCGAGATTATCGGCAAATTCGAAGGTATTGTCGTGCCGGTCCTGAGGGTAGTTCACAGGCTCGCCAATGCCGTCGTAGCCGTAAATGTTGATGTTGGGGTATCCCCAGTCCACTGGATTCGCCGACGTGGTCGGAAATCCCAATTGCTGGCTCACGTTGATGCCGGAGTCCTGCTGAAAGTCGGCCGCACGCAGGCGATTGAAACCCAACCGGGCTTCGTTGATCCAATGCGGGTTGAAGACGTGGGTCCAGGTAAAGCCGGCGTTCTGTCCTCGGTTAATGGCGGTGACGCCATATCCAGGCAGGTTGGTAAAAGCGTTGACGGGATCGAAAGGATTGAAATTGTTCTCGTTAAACAGCGAGTAGTGAGCAGAAAAGGTGTTGTGAGCACCCGCCTGGCGGTCTAATTTGATGGTCGCCAGGTCGAAGGTGTTTTGGATCACCGGCGCGGAAACGAAGGTGTTGGAATCGGCCAGGTCGGGCAAGGCGACGTTGGCTGGCGGAATGAGGTTGAGCGCGGCCATGCCCGCGGGATTCGGTTGGTAACCGACACTCTCCATTATGCCGAAGAAGGCCTGGGCTTCCGCCAAGTCCACGGCTTGCGAGGGCACGGTCGCTTCCCGCGTGGTTGCCTGACGAAGTCGCAGCCCTTCGTAGGAAAGGAAGAAGAAGGTCTTATCCTTTTGGATCGGGCCGCCCAACGTACCGCCAAACTGGTTGCGATCAAGACGAGGTATGGGCGCGCAGGTCCCCTGAACGGAATCGGGTGTGCAATCGGGCTGATCGAAGAAATTCTTAGCGTCCAGGTGGCGGTTACGAACAAAATCAAACCCGCTCCCGTGGAACTGATTTGTGCCGCTCTTCAGTATCACATTGATTTGGGCTCCGCTGCTGCGCCCGAATTCAGCCGAGTAATCACTGGATTGCACCTTGAATTCCTGGATAGCATCAACGGAGGGGAGCACGCTGTATTGATTGATGTATAAGTCGTTGTTGTCGACGCCGTCGAGCAAGAAATCGTTCGACTGCTCGCGCGCGCCGTTGACGCTGATGGCGCCACCCTGGGTGGAATTCTGCGAGCCTTGCACGGGCATTTGGCCGCCCGGGACAAGCAAAGCAAAAGTGAGAAAATTCCGTTCGTTCAGAGGCAACTCGCTCACTTGTTTGCGCTCGATGACCTGACCCAGCGTCGAGGTGTCGGTCTGAACCAGCGGTACCGTCTCGCTAACCACGACTTGCTCGCTGGGCTGGCCGATCTGCAGCACAAAATCAGCGCGCACCGTCTGGTCAACGTCCAGGTTGATCTCGCTATGGACGCTCAGCCGGAAACCGGCCTTTTCCGCTGTGACCTCGTACACGCCCGGAGGCAAAAGCGGGACGCTGAAGTCTCCGGCATCGTTGGTCAACACTACGCGGGTAGCGTTTGTCCCTTGGTTGCGAACTGTGACCTGCGCTTTCGGAATTACCGCTTCGCTGGGATCGCTGACCGTCCCAACGATCGTCCCTGTAGGCCCAACGGCGAGCCCCGACCCTGATACCAGGCATGCCAGGCAGAGGGCGAGGACCAAACGTCTTAGAAACATAATTCCGCTCCTCATGATTAATTCGCAATGCAAACAACCACCGCGCAGCAATCCGGTTGGATGCCCCGGACGTATACGTCCATTGCAATAACTTAACACGATTGTCCATTTTTGCAACCCCCCGTCTGCCCAGACACGGCTCAGACCCGTTGTCCGCCCGCAATCAGATGAGACGCGGCTAGACCCACTTACGTCAATCGAAAGCAGAGCGCATGGGCAAGCGCCCTTACCAGATCAAACCAAATTAGAAAGGTTTGCCGACGGGGCTTAGTTGTAACGAATCTGGACTTTGGCGCGCAGGGGAATCAGGGTGTAATCAAATTCTGTCAAGGCTTCATCTTTCTCAGTAATCACTAAGAGGTATTTCCCGATTTTGGCAATAAGGCCGGTGGAGGTAATCTTCGAACCAATGTATTGTCCGCCTTGACGCATGGCATCGAAGTCAGGCAATTTGTCGCGACTGGCCCCGTGCGCGTCTTCCCAATCGACTTCTCCGTGCCGGAATCGTACTCCGTTGATCACAATGCCCTTCGGCTTTGGCATATTTCGCTCCCAGAATTTGCACTCGCAAGGCGGCAGGGCCCCTCGGAGGTCCAGAATGCAAGGCTACAAGGCATTGGCAAAGCTTGCAAGCCCTTTGTTTTCGGGATAGTGTCCAAGTTTGAAAGTAGCGCCAAATTCCAGGTCGGCAATTGCCCCCACAGGTCCGGGCGCAACGAGTTAAACTATAAGATGGCTATTTTCGGCGCCTGTTAACTAGAATACCTCGACATCCAATTCGCGGCCAAATACCTGGCGGAAATAGGCCTTTTCCTTGCTCAGCATCCAGACTTCAAGGTCGGCATTGTCCCTGGCAGTGAGTTTAAGCATGACTCGCTCGCGATACACTTCCGCAGTCACATTGACAATGCTGCCCGGGCTACCATGGCTCATCGCGTTGGCGAGGCGCAAGAGCGCCACGGCCTGAGGAACAAGTTCCTCGTCAGCTTTATCCAGGGCCTTCATCGGGCCGTCGGCCGGCGTGGGACAGGTCTTCCCGAGATAGCGCGCAATGGCGGCAATGCTCAGCCGTTGTTGGGGGGTGAAGCCGAAGATCTCCGAGTTGGCGATCAAGTAATAGGTGTGCCGGTGGCGTCCGCTCCTGTTAATAAACGTGCCCACTTCGTGCAACATCGCGGCCGCGGAGAGCCAGCCCGCATAGTCGGGCGGCAGCGCGTGCACCCGGCGGAGTTGGTGAAAGAGTTGGTCTGCCAGACGGCGGACTTCCTCCGCGGTTTTGAGGTCCACGCCGTACTGCTTGCACATGGCGAGCAGGGCATCGCGGCGTTCTGCCTCGACTTGCTGGCGCGGAATCGTAGCTCGGTCGTGGTCAGCAAGCATTTGAGCCAGCAGTCCATCCCGAAGCCCCAAAGGCGAATAACGGAAGCCGGGCAGATTGCAGCGTTCCATAAGCTCGGCAAAGACGAAGGCGCCCGCCACAATGATTTCTGCCCGCCGAGGCCCGATTCCCGGCACTTTACCGCGGCCCTTCGCATCCAGCCGCGCCAAGCGATGCGCAAGGCTCAGAATGGCAGCGCGCGAGATGTGCCCAGCCCTGGCCCTAAAGTCTCGGGGCGCGGCCGCCTGGACCGCATCGGAGAGTGCCGCGGCTGTCCCTGAAGTGGCGACCACGTTTCTCAGCTTGGCGCGTGCAAGCCGCTTGTGGACACGCTCCAACTCCTCTCCAATGCTTCTTCGGAGCCTCTGGATTTCCACCGCGCGGGGAGGATCATGGGGAAGGAATTCGCCGGTCAGGCGTACCGCACCCAGGGGCAGGCTAACCATCTCACGAATGTGCCCTTGGTCCGAGAGCGTCAATTCGCAACTGCCTCCCCCGAGGTCGACGAGCAGAGCGCGGGAGCCGCCCAGCGCGGTATTTGCAAGAACTCCCAGGTGAATCAGGCGCCCCTCTTCCAGCCCGGAGATCGTTTCCACTTTCCAACCGGTTGCAGAATGTACCCAGGCAATAAACGCCGCCGAGTTAGGCGCATCCCGGAGGGGGCTGGTTGCCACCACGCGTACCTGGTCGACACCGAAGTCTTGGACTTGGCGGTAGAAGCGCCGCAGCACCTTCACCGTGTCCTCCATGGCTTCCGGTGAAAGGGTTCCGAAGCGGAACGCGGATTCGCCCAGGCGCGTCACCACGCGGTCTTCGTGAATGGTTTCAAGACGGTGGCGAAAGACGCGCGCTATCTTGATGCGCACGGAATTGGAGCCAATGTCGACCGCAGCAAATATCTGCATATTCGATTCGTAGGGGCACGCCATGGCGTGCCCCTACGGGTCCCGTGAGACGATCCCCAGCTTCCGCATCTTGGATTGCAGGGTGGTTCGCTTCAAGCCAAGCCGGGCGGCGGCGCCGTGCGGCCCGCCCACCACCCCCTTCGTCTCCCGCAGCACTCGAACGATGTGCTCACGCTCCGCCGAATCCAGACTGAGACTGGAAGGAGTTTCGGAGGGCTGTTTCAGCTCCGCCACGGGCACACGCAACTCGGGCCCAGGTGAAAGAATCACCGCCCGCTCGATCAGGTTTTCGAGTTCCCGCACATTGCCGGGCCAGTGGTAGCGCGCCAAGGCGTCCATTTCCTCAGCCGAACTGGTTTCAATGCGGCGGTCCATCTGCCGCGCATATTTCTGCACGAAGTAGCGTACCAGCAGCGGGATATCCTCGCGGCGCTCGCGGAGGGGCGGAATCTGGATAGGGAAAACATTCAGGCGATAGTAAAGGTCCCTGCGAAACAGTCCCTCCTCAACCATCTGAGCAAGATTGCGGTTGGTCGCAGCCACCACTCGAGCGTCGACTCGGATGGTGCGGGTTCCCCCCAAGCGCTCAAACTCTTTTTCCTGCAAAACCCGCAGGAGCTTGGGCTGAAGTTCAAGAGGAATATCGCCGACTTCGTCGAGAAACAGGGAGCCGCGATGCGCCAGCTCAAAGCGGCCGATCTTCTGCGCGATGGCGCCGGTGAAGGCGCCCTTCTCGTGGCCGAACAGCTCGCTCTCGAGCAGGCCCGTGGGGATGGCCGCGCAATTGATCTTCACGAAAGTGCCTTCCCGCCGCCGGCTCAGGTCGTGGATGGCGCGAGCGATGACCTCTTTGCCGGTTCCTGTTTCCCCAAGAACCAGCACCGCCGAATCCGTAGGCGCAACGGTCTCCGCCTGGCTTAGCGCCCGCTTGAGCGCCGTGCTTTCGCCGACCACTTCTTCGAAGTTGTGATCCGTGCGGATCTCTTCCTCCAAATAGAGTTTTTCCTCCGCCAACTTATTCTTCAACTCCGCGATCTCGCGGTAAGCCAGCGCGTTTTCCACCGCAATGGCGATCTGGTTAGCCACCTGCGCCAGGAGACCAATGTCATCCGGTTGGAAGGCGTCGTCGGCGAGCGCGCCCACGGCCAGAACTCCAAGGTCTCGGGTGGAAGTGAAAAGCGGGAGCACGCATGTGCATTTCAAGCCTTCGGCAGCGGCCAAGCGGCCAATAGGGGACTTGAAGCGCTCCACGTTGGACGCGTCGACAAGCAACGGTTTGCGCGTGGAGAGCACCTCGCCGCCCGCCGAGCCCTCCAAGGAAACAACCATTTCTTCCTGGATGAACCCTTTGCCCTCCGGGAAATCCAAAGCGGTCAGGCGCATCTCGGACCTAGCCGGATCATAAAGAGCCAGAGCGGTATAGTCGTGGCGTATCACTCGACTCAAGCAAGCCGAGATCTGCTTCAGGAGTTCGCGCAGGTCGAGGTTGGAGACCAGGGCGTTATTGACTTCCAGGAGCAACCGCAAACGGTCGCGTTCACGCGAGAGCTGCTCTTGGTAAACCTGAGCATCCTGAAAATTCAAGGCGTTATCGACGGCCACGGCGACTTGCGCCGCCACCTGCCTCAGAAACTCCAGATCAGCCTCGTCGTAAGCCCCCTTCTGCACCGACCCAAAGGCCAAGGCACCCACACGCCGCTGGGCGGTGGTGAGTGGAAGCAGGCAGAGCGATTTCATGCCTTCCTTGCGTAACAACTCCACGTTGCGGGGAAAGCGCCTCTCAGATTCCAGGTCGCTAACCACCAGCGCCTTCTGCTGTTTCCAAACTATCTCCTGCGTGGCCTCTTCGATGGGGAATTCGAAACCTTCCTTCACCTCCGTGGGCAGCGAGCTCTCCAAAACGTGGATCCGCACCGTGTTCCGATCCGAGTCGGGCAGGGTCAGGCCGATAAACTCGAAGGCAACCAGCCGATGAAGTCGTTCAGCAATAGCATGAAAGAGCGCCCGCAGGTCGCGGTGCGTGGCAATAGATTCAGAAATCTCAAGCAAGGCGCGATACTGTTCGACGGCGGAGGCCCTCTCGGCTTGTCTTTCGGCTACTTCATCCATGGATTGGAGCTTAGCATTGTGACACCGCCGGGCTCAAGTAGCGTCATGCGCTGGAGGATTTCGCGCGGGCGCGGCGCTTGCGCCACGGTTCGCGGGCGAAAGCTCACGGAGCAGGGCTTCGCGCGTCTAAACAAAACGAGCACCTGATACGTATAACCGATAAGAAGCCCGTGCCAAAAAAGGAGAATGTGTTTATGAAGTCAAGCCGCTGGCTCCCCATGAGTATTCTGGTCGTCGCTGTTTTGTCTTTGTACGTCCCCGCCGCCGCTCGCGCCGCGGAGGGACACTTTGCCCGTAATTTGCAGGTCTCCGGCCCGGTCAACCTCGAGGTCCAGACGGGCTCTGGAACCGTCGACGTGCGCACCGGTGACAGCTCCACCGTGCGCATCACCGGCACGATCCGGTCTTCAAACGGCTGGTTCGATAGCTCGGATGCGGAAAGCAAGATCCGGTACCTGGAAAGTAATCCGCCAATTGAGCAGCACGGCAATCTCATCAAGATCGGTCACCTGGAGAATCACGAAATGGAGCACAACATCTCGATCAGTTACGAGATTGTGGTGCCCACTGAGACCCGCTTGCGCTCCAACACCGGTTCCGGAGATCAGAGTATAAACGGTCTGCGCGGCCCCGTGGAAGCGTCTTCCGGTTCCGGCCACCTCCGCCTGACCAACATAGGAGACGAGGTCAGGGCTTCAACCGGGTCCGGCCACATCACGGTGGATGGAGTGAAAGGGGAAGTGCACGCTTCGACCGGTAGCGGCCAAATCGAGGCCACTGGCGTGGCGGGCGGCCTGCACGCCTCGACGGGCAGCGGCAGCGTCACGCTACGGCAGACCGCGCCCGGTGATGTGGAGGTGAATACGGGCTCCGGCACGCTGCAACTCGAAGGCGTTCACGGGCACGTGCGCGCCCAGACCGCCAGCGGAAACATCCTGGTGGAAGGTGAAGGGCAGGAATCCTGGCGGCTCTCCACCGCTTCCGGCAACGTCACGGTGCGCCTGCCCAGCCAGCAAGGCTTCACGCTCCGGGCCCACACGGTTTCCGGCACCGTTCATACTCAACGAGAGATGACGGTGCAAGGCACACTGAGCAAACACGACCTGGAAGGCAAAGTCGGCGACGGCGGGTTCCTGCTGGATGTGAGCACCGTCTCAGGGAACATCCGGGTCGAGTAACCTTCCCCGCCGGTTCCCCTCCCTGGTAAGCTGGGATGAGGGGTGGCGGGCCGACGCGCCACCCCCTCCTAGCGGCCAGTGCCACGGATCAAATCAAGACACTACTCGAGCGAGAGTGAATTTGACATCTGCGAAGCCGCGCCGCAATATTGTCTCGTAGCCATGACTTCCCGTATACTGACGCCGGCCAACCAGATCACCATCCTGCGTCTGGCCTTTATTCCATTTTTCGCCATCCTGGTCGTTGACCAGCGGTACCGTGGCGCTTTGGTGGTGCTAGCTGCGGCTGCGCTCTCGGATATGACCGACGGGATTGTGGCGCGCCTGCTCAAGCAGGAGACTCCCCTCGGCGTGGCGCTGGACCCAATCGCGGACAAACTCCTGATGACGACCGCCTATCTCGCCCTGGCTTTTCGCCAGGCGATTCCCTGGTGGTTGACCATCATAGTGATCAGCCGCGATGCCGCCATTATCATTACCGCGCTGCTGATCAGCCTGGTGGCCGGTTATCGGCCCTTCTACCCTACGGCCCTGGGAAAGGCATCCACGGTCGCCCAGGTGTTGACCGTTTTTGCGGCGGTCAGTTTCCAGGCCCACGTGCCGTTTGTTATGGGGGGCATGGTGCGAGCTTTAGCCTACCTCGCCGCGGCCCTCACCGTCGCTTCCGGCATTCATTATGGGGTGGTGGTCCGCAAGCGTTATGGGCAGCACGCGGAATAAGTCGAGGAGTCGAGAAGTCGAGGAGTTAAGAAGTCGAGAAATTACAGAGTCGGAAAGTCGAGAAGAGAGTCGAGAGGCGGAAGACGAGAGTTCAGGTTTTGAGTTCTTCTACTTTTCGACTCCTTGACTTCTCGACTCCTCGACTGTTTCATCCAGCGTTTCAAAATCTCAACTTCGGGGGTATTAACTGTGGCAACAACTATAGTTGAATATTATCACGAGAATCATGACCGATTTCTGCAAGGGTTGATGGATCTGTTGAGGATTCCCAGCATCAGCACCTTGCCTGAACACAAGCCGGATATGCAGCGCGCCATCGAGTTCCTGGCCAATGAACTTCGCGAAATGGGGATGAAGAACGTCGAGATTATCGCGGGGAAAGAAAGCCAGCATCCGCTCCTTTACGCGGAGTGGTTGGAGGCGCCCGGAAAGCCGACCTTGTTGCTTTACGGGCACTACGATGTGCAGCCGCCCGATCCGCTCGAGGAATGGGTGTCGCCGCCCTTCGAACCCACAATCCGCAAGGAGAACATCTATGCCCGCGGCGCCGTGGATGACAAGGGACAGACCTATCTCCTGGTGAAAGCCGTGGAAGGGTTTCTGAAGACCGAAGGCAAGCTTCCCATCAACATCAAATTCCTCCTCGAAGGCGAAGAGGAAGTGGGCGGAGAACACATCGAGGAGTACGTGGCGGCCCACCCGGATCGGCTGAAGGCCGATGCCGCGCTGGTCTGCGACACGGAAATGTTCGCGCCCGGTCTGCCGACCATTACCACCGGCCTGCGCGGCTTGGTCTACACCGAACTGGAAGTGCGGGGCGCGGATCACGACCTTCACTCCGGGGTCTATGGCGGAGCGGCGCCCAACCCCTTCCAAGCCCTGGCCGAGATGATCAACCAGCTCAAGGGGCCGGACGGGAAGATCCGCATTCCGGGCTTTTACCAGCGCGTGAAGAAACCCACCGCGAAGGAGTTGGCCGCGTGGAAACGCCTGCCCTTTAACGAGAAGGCATATCTGCGCAAAGAAGTCGGCGCGATCGCCCTGACCGGTGAGAAAGGCTTCTCAGTGCTCGAGCGCACGTGGGCCAGACCGACGCTCGAGGTCCATGGCTTCCGGGGAGGCTTTACGGGCGAAGGCGCCAAGACCGTGATCCCCGCCGTTGGCGTGGCAAAGATCAGCATGCGCCTCGTTCCAGAAATGAATCCCAAGGAAGTCATTCGCCAATACACTGCCTTCGTGAAAAAGATCACGCCCAAGGGGATCAAGACCTCGGTGCGAGTGATCAGCTCGGCGCCCGCCTCCGTGGTGAGCACGGAGAGCAAGTGGATTGCCGCTGCGGCCGAAGCTATGGAGCAGGTCTTCAAGAACAAGACGGTCTATATGCGCTCCGGCGGCTCCATTCCCATCGTGGGAGTCTTCCAGAAGAATCTGAGAATCCCCAGCGTGATGATGGGCTTCGGTCTGCCGGACGACAACCTGCACGCTCCCAACGAGAAGTTCCACCTGCCGAATTTCTATCGCGGAATCGACGCCGTGGGGAAGTATTTCGAGCTGCTGGGGAAGTAACGGGCTTGAGCGGTAAGGGTAAAGGGTAAAGGGTGAAGGGTAAAATAAGCGCAAAGACCAATGGGCCAAGGGTTAAGCGCCCTTTACACTTTACCTTTTACACCTTACCCTTTAGCCGTCCCCGCACATCTTCAATGAATTCGTCTACACGAGCATAGCCCAACTCCTTAAAGCTCTTCCCACATCGGCCCTTCCACCGGGCCAAGTTCAGCCTCCCCGGTTTCTTGCGTAGCAGAATGGAGTTGTTGACGACTTCGAATTCAACTTCCGTTTCAGGCTTCAACCTAAACTTCTCCCGAAGGTCTTTAGGTATGGTGACTTGACCACGCTCGCCTATTTTCATATTGTCGAGTTGAATTACGTACAAAATGCAATCCGGTCGCGCCCGTCCGGTGATTGAGCCTTTCGCGTCCTCGGGTTATAGTAATTGGTTGAAATTGATGACGACCAGATCACAGATGGCACGGGTTTCACCGGTCTCGCGAAGGCGTGCTAGGCGTTTTGTTCCGGCGGGCTTGCTTGTTTTTTTCCTCTCGGCGGGCTTCCTGGTGGTGCAATACCTGAGCGGCGAACCGACCGCAACACCTCCCATCTCTGTGCCGGTTCGCTTCACGGACATCCGCGAGTCGGCCGGCATCACCTTCCAGCACGACCACACCTTTACGGCGGAAAAGAACTACCTCGAGACCATGGGCAACGGCCTGGGCTGGATCGATTACGACCAGGATGGGTTGATGGATCTTTACCTGGTGCAGACGGCCGAGACCGAGTGGTACAAGCCTCCTCACCCGCTGCATTCCGCTCTCTATCATAACAACGGCGATGGCACCTTCACGGACGTGACGGAGAAGGCGGGGGTGGGCGCCGTGGGCCTCTACGGCCAGGGCGTGGCGGTGGGCGATTACGACAACGACGGTTACCCGGACCTTTATGTCACCGGCTTCGGCCACGGCATCCTTTACCGCAACAACGGCAACGGCACTTTCACGGACGTGACCGCCAAGGCCGGCGTCGCCGACGAAGGCCAGTGGTCCACCAGCGCCGGCTGGTTTGATTACGACAAGGACGGATATCTCGACCTCCTCATCTGCAACTACATCGACTGGACGCCCAAGAACAACCTGTATTGCGGCGAGCACCGGCCCGGCTACCGCGCCTACTGCCATCCGGATAACTATCGCGGCTTGCGGCTGAAGCTTTACCACAATAATCACGACGGCACGTTTACCGATGTCAGTGAGAAATCCGGCCTGGGTATCCCCGAAGTAAAAGGCATGGGCCTGGTCCTCGCGGATTTCAACAACGACGGCTGGACGGACGTGTTCGTTGCCAATGACACGTGGCCGAATTCGCTCTTCATCAACAAGAAGGACGGCACCTTTGAGGATGTGTCTTTCATGTCCGGCGTGGCGGCCAGCGAGGATGGAAAATACGAGGCGGGAATGGGCACCGACGCCGCCGACGTGGACGGCGATGGCTGGTTCGACATCTACGTCACCCACCTGGATTTCGAGCTCAACCGCCTTTACCACAACAATCACGACAATTCCTTCGATGATGCCACTTACAGTTGCGGGATGGGCAACAAGGCAATCTTCCTGAGCGGGGTCAGCGGCAAGCTCTTCGATTACGATAACGACGGCTGGGTGGATATATTTCAAGTTAATGGATCTATGCTGGATAATATTAAGCTCTATCACAGCGAAGAGACCTTCCCGGAGCCCAAACTGATGTTCCGCAACGTGGGCCAGGGAAAATTTGAGAAGGTCTCGGAACTTCTGGGGCCTGACTTCATGAAGCCGGTCGTGGGGCGAGGCTCGGCCGTCGCCGACTTCGATAACGACGGCGATCTCGATATCGCCGTTTCGGTCAGCGGCGATTACCCTCAACTGCTGCGCAACGACGGCGGCAATGCCAACAACTGGCTGGAAGTGATGTTGGTAGGAACCAAGTCGAACCGCGACGGCGTGGGCGCGGCGCTGAAGTTGGTCTCAGAAGGATTCACGGAGTACCAGCAGCGGAAGGGCGGCATGAGTTACATGTCCGCCCAAGATCCGCGCATTCACTTCGGCCTCGGAAAGCGCAAGAGCATCGAGAGCCTGGAAATCACCTGGCCCAGTGGCATCGTGGACAAGCTCACTAACGTCCCCATCAACCAGATCATCACGGTGAAAGAAGGAACCGGGATTGTCCCTCGCCCCTTCCCCCGCGTGCCCAGCAAATAATGCAATCTGGCGGGTGGCGCACAGAGCGTAGGTTAAGCCACTATTCAATGTTCACCTTCCCGGAAAAACCCGTTTCCTGGTCATTCCGAGCGAAGCGAGGAATCTCGCTCTGGTCCGTGGCGCAAGCACTCAGAGCGAGATTCCTCGCTTCCCTCGGAATGACAGCCGATGCGGTGATTTCCACGTCCTTCTAGAACTTCCGATTCTATTCCCGCGGCCAACGCTCGATCACGACCTTCGTCTGTGTATAAAACTCGACGCCGTGCCGTGCCTGGGCATGCAGGTCGCCGAAGAAACTCTCGCCCCAACCGCTGAAGGGGAAGGTTGCCAGAGGCGCGGCCACGCCGATATTGACGCCGATGTTGCCGGCGTTGACTTCGTACCGAAAACGTCGCGCTGTGGCGCCATCGCGAGTGAAAACGCAGGCCATGTTGCCGTAGCTGCGTGCATTGACCATTTCTATCGCCTCGTCGAGCGAGGAGGCGTGCATGAGGCTCAAGACGGGGCCGAAGATCTCGGTGCGAGCGATTTCACCTTGCGGGGAAACCCCGTCCAGGACGGTGGGAAAAACGAAGAATCCCTCCTCGTAGTCCTTCACTTTTTTGCCCCGCCCGTCCACGCGCAAGCTCGCTCCTTCGCGCTCGCCTTTGGCGATCAACGCTTCGATGCGCGTTTTGCTTTCAAATGAGATGACGGGCCCCATCTCCACGCCTTCCTCCAGGCCGTATCCGACCTTGCGGCTGCTTGCGGCATCCATCAACTTCTCGGTCAAAGCGCTTCTTGCCTCACCCACGGTGATGGCGACGGAGGCCGCCAGGCAGCGCTGCCCGGCGCAGCCGAAGGCGGAATCGGCCAGGATCCTGCTGGTCATCTCCAGGTCGGCATCCGGCATCACCACCACCGGGTTCTTGGCCCCGCCTTGGCATTGGGCGCGCTTCCCCTTGGCCGCCGCCCGGCTGTAGATGTGGCGCGCCGTCGTAGTCGAGCCTACGAAGCTGATCGCCTGGATGGCCGGATGATCGAGCAGCGAGTTGACCGTCTCTTTGCCGCCGTTCACCAACTGCACCACGCCCGGTGGCAAACCGGAGGCCTCGAGCAGGTGAAAGAGTTTATTGGAAGTCAGCGGCACGCGCTCCGAGGGTTTCAGAATGAAGCAGTTTCCCGTCGCCAGGGCATAGGGCATGAACCAAAACGGGATCATGGCGGGAAAATTGAACGGCGTGACGGCCGCCACCACACCTAACGGCTGCCGGATCATGTGCTCGTCCATCCCCGGCGCAATATCTTCGCTATTAGAGCCCTGCATCAGGCTGGGGATTCCGCAAGCGACCTCCACATTCTCGATGGCGCGACGCAGTTCGCCGGCGCTTTCAGCGTAGGTCTTGCCGCACTCCTCGGTGATGCTGCGCGCCAAGTCGTCCAGGTGCTCCTCGAGCAGCACCTTAAGCTTGAAGAGCGGCTGAGTCCGCTCTCCCGCCGGCCTGCGCCGCCACTCTGGAAATGCCCGCTCCGCTGCCAGCGCCGCCGCGTCCACTTCCTCCGGCGGTGAGAGCGGCACCTCCGCCAACACCTGCGTCGACGCCGGGTTCAGTACGTTCAATGACTCGGTGGCGCGAGAGGCGCGCCAGCCGCCCTCCACGTAGTTTTCCAATCGCCTGGGCATTTCACCCCCCCCCAGTAGCAGCAACCCTGTGATTGCTCCAGGGCGGCCGCGAGGGCCGCCTTCACGGATTTGTCTATTCTAGACTCGAAGGTACTATTCTTTCAGCAACTTCTCCGAAGTATGGTATAAACTCATCACTTTTATTGGCGAGGGAACGAGATGGCGATGAAAGCTTTGTTCTTCGAGGGCGTGCATGAAGATGCGGTCGCAACGTTTTCACGCGCCGGCTACGAAGTCGGGACGTTGCCGGGAAGCCCGAATGAGGGCGTACTCCTTCAGGTACTCCGGGATGTCCACGTCCTCGGCGTCCGGTCCAAGACAAAAATCACCAAGGCCGTCCTCGAGTCTGCTCCTGAATTGCTTGTCGTGGGCGCGTATTGCATCGGCGTCGAGCACATCGACTTGCCGAGTTGCACGGCTCGAGGCATCGCTGTGTTCCATGACCCTCACAGCAACACCCGCTCCGTGGCCGAGCTCGCCTTGGGGGAAATCATCATGCTGGTGCGGCGGGTTTTTCACAGCAGCCTCGCCCTGCACCGCGGCGTCTGGCACAAGAGCGCCAAAGGATGTCATGAAGTTCGCGGTCTGACCCTTGGCATTGTAGGCTATGGCAAGATCGGCTCGCAGCTTTCCGAGCTGGCGGAAGCGACCGGCATGAAAGTCATCTTCTGCGATGTGGCGGATGTCCTGGCGCGCGGGAATGCCAGGAACTGCACCTTCTCGGAGCTGCTCCAATCCGCCGACGTGGTTTCTCTCCACGTTGACGGCAAGCCGCAAAACAGGAATCTCTTCGGTGAAGAGGAATTCCGCATCATGAAAAAGGGCGCGTTCTTCCTGAACCTGAGCCGCGGCTTTGTGGTGAATCACGAAGCGCTGGCGGAGAATCTGAGGAGCGGCAAGCTGAGCGGGGCGGCCGTCGATGTCTTTCCCGAGGAACCGGCCAGCGGCGAGCTGTTTTCCGATTCGCTCCAAAACCTGCCCAACGTAATTCTGACGCCGCACGTGGGCGGAAGCACCGAGGAAGCTCAGCAAAGCATCGGACAATTCGTTTCGGCGCAGGTCCACCGATACTTGCAGAGCGGCAGTTCCAAGCTCAGCGTGAATTTGCCAAACTGCCAGCTCGAGAGCACGCCGCAGACTCACCGGCTGGCGCATATCCACAGGAACATTCCCGGAATGCTGCTGGCCATCAACCGGGTGTTTGCGGACCGGGGGATCAACGTCGAGCGGCAGGTCTACCAGACCAAAGGGGCAGTCGGCTACGCCATCCTGGATATCAATCACGAGTGGGACGATGGCTTGATCCGCGCCCTCGAGAAAATCCCGGACACTATCCGATTCCGGGTGCTTTGACGGATCGGGGGCAGGCGCGGCGCCTCCGGCTGCGCGTCCAATGGGCTAGGTCAATAAGTCCACTTCGGGAAGATTTCTCTTGACAATCCTCCGATGCCGTGATAGCCTATTCAGGTGAGAGGTCGAGCGCCGAGGTGCAGGGGTGACGGTTTGTCACTCCTCAACCGCCCACACTCGACTTCTCGACTTGAATTCGACAGAACAAAGCGAGAATGTCTATGAAAACAAACAGTCGAGGAGTTAAGGAGTCGAGGAGGTGAGAAGTTCTGGCGGCAATTCAAGAGGTCTGGTCGGATGGTGACGGTTTGTCACTCCTCAACCCTCGACTCTCGACTTCTCGACTTGAATTCGACAGAACAAAGCGAGAATGTCTATGAAAACAAACAGTCGAGGAGTTAAGGAGTCGAGGAGGTGAGAAGTTCTGGCGGCAATTCAAGAGGTCTGGTCGGATGGTGACGGTTTGTCACTCCTCAACCCTCGACTCTCGACTTCTCGACTTGAATTCGGCAGAACAAAGCGAGAATGTCTATGAAAACAAACAGTCGAGGAGTTAAGGAGTCGAGGAGTTGAGAAGTTCTGGCGGCAATTCAAGAGGTCGGGTCGGATGGTGACGGTTTGTCACTCCTCAACCCTCGACTCTCGCCTTCTCGACTTGAATTTGACAGAACAAAGCGAGAATGTCTATGAAAACAAAGGGACGGTGTTGAAATCAACCACCCCTGGCCACTCCTTATCCAAGGAGGGGAACTGCAGACTCCCCTCCTCGGATGAGGAGGGGGGGGTGGCGGGATTTTGCAGTCCTGACGTTCTTTGTGCCTTGGCGTGAAACCGGGTTGGTTGCCTTGAAAAATCGGAGAACAAAGCGAGAATATCTATGAAAACAAAGGACCGCCTGTTATCTAGCCGAGAAGTACGATTTTCGAGTCGGGTTTGGCGGATTCTTCGGGAGCGACCTCCCGGATCAGGTCCAGGAAGGCTCGGCCCTTGGGCCGGCCATTGGAGCGGATGGAGCCCAACTGGGTAAGGTAGATTAATGCATCCCGGATGTCGCTGTTCCGCGTGCTGATCAGGCCCTGCCTTTGAGTTTCGACCTGCTGGAATTCTTCCAGTGCGGCTTTCAGTTCCTGGTAGAGCTCTCGCTGGTAAAGATAGTCAGGAGGTTTCTCATAATAGAGGCCGCTCGAAAGCGTTCGGTAGGATTCGGCCAGCGCCTTCAGCGACGCCACCACATCCGTGTCCACCACCTGGCGGTGTTCGCGGCTATATCGCCCAATGCAAGAAAGCAGCGCGATCATCAGCGGCGTGTGGGCCTCGGCGAACCCTTGCGAGATTTCGACATCGGAAAACGGGATGTTGCTCCAATCGATTTGGCGCCGCTCTGCATCATACCTGCGGCTGGCCACCAGGTGTGGACAGTCCGAGGGACAGTCGATGGATACTTCGCGTTCGGTTCCACAACAAACCGCGCAGATGCTGTCTCCTCGGGCGGGGCAGAACCTCTTTGCCTTGCGTTTATTGCAGATCGGGCAGATCAAGGGTTGGCTCCTCGGACGGCACTGAGCGCCGGCCGCGTGGGACGGAGCTTTGATTATGACATAACTTCCGGGCCTCCTGTAAGGGCAGCCCGCATGGTTCTCCTCGGGCCGCCGCAGCGGACGCTGCTACAACGCGAAGCCGCCCCGGCAACACTAGTGATACAATAATTACATGACGTCCACATCCACCATAGCGAACAACCCTGACGTGATCGTTATTGGAGGCGGCCTCATCGGTTCATCCATTGCGCTGCGCTTGGCCCAGGCCAAGCTGCGAGTATCTGTTTTCGATCGTGGCGAGCCCGGGGCCGAGGCCAGCAGTGCGGCGGCGGGAATGATCGGTCCGCAGGGTGAAACCGCAGTGCCGGATGCGTTCTTCGCCTTGTGCGCAGCCAGTCACGCTCTGTTTCCTGATTTCGTCGCGGAAATTGAAGATTTGAGTGGGCAGGACGTCGGGTTTCGTCGCGACGGGAGCCTGCTGATTGCGACAGACGAAAAGCAAGTCGCAAACCTCGAGAAACTCTTCTGGAACCAATCCCGGGCCGGGCTGCCGCTGGAAAGGCTCACGGTGGCCAGCCTCGAACGCAAAATGCCCGGGCTTTCGAAGAAGATCCGCCTCGCCCTCGGCGCTTCTGAGGACCATTGGGTGGATAACGAGAAATTGACGCGGGCCGTGATCGAAGCCGCTCACCGCCTGGGGGTGAAATTTCAATCTCGCTGCGCGGTGGAGGACTGGGTCGTCCGCGACGACCGCGTGGAAGCCGTTCACACCCGGACCGGCCCTCATGACGGCGCGCCCGCGCTGCATTCGGCAGGCTCGTTCGTGCTGGCGGCGGGTTGCTGGTCGGGAGGACTCGCCGCGCAGGCGGGGCTGCAGCTCGCCATGCAGCCTTGTCGAGGCCAAATGATGGAGTTCGAATCGCCTCGTGAAATTCCCCACGTGGTCCGCGCCGGAACCCATTACCTTGTGCCCCGCTCTGCCCGCCGGGTCGTCGTCGGCACGACAGCCGAGTACGCCGGGTTCGAAAAACGCGTGACCGCCGAAGGACTGCAATCCATTCTCAATGGAGTGATGAAGTTCGCGCCTTTCCTGAAGGAGTGTGCCTTCCTTCGCTCCTGGGCAGGACTGCGCCCTGATACTTCGGATCATCTGCCCATTTTAGGTTATAGTAAACTGGATAATCTCATACTTGCTACTGGCCACTTTCGCCATGGCATTCTCCTGGCCCCCATCACCGCTCAACAAATCTCCGAGCTGGTTCTCGGCCGCGCCGCTTCTTTCCCCCTGGCGCCGTATCGGCCGGGCCGCTTTGCGTGAGGTAGGGGGAGCGTTTTCGAGGAGGCGGGGGGGGCGCGGGAATCCGTATACGTCGATACAAGTACCGCATCGAGTAATGTATTATGAGTCAATGCGAGGTACTGTACGCGACGGTACCTCCGTACCATGGCTCCTCTGTTGACTTGCCCTCCTCAATCCTCTAAGATTCTCTCACCTTATTATGCTGCCGACTCCTGATGAACCCGAGATTCCCGGTGTGGTGGGCCGTCGGAGCGCCCGCCTTTCGATCATCGTTCCCATAACCGTGCACGGCACCGACGCGGCGGGGCAGTCCTTCAAAGAGAACACCTGGACCATCAGTGTTAACAAGCATGGCGGCAGAATCGCCACGTTCCACCGCTTGGCGGTTGACGATCAGGTCTTGATCGAGAATCCACTGCTCGGACGGTCCGCCCGAGGCCGGGTCAACAGAATCTGTGAGAAGCGTTTTGCAGAAGACCCCTTCGAAGTTTGTGTCGAACTCCTGGAAGCGCAGAATGTCTGGGGAGTCAGACTTCCCCCTGAGGATTGGGCCAAGGAACGGCAGAGCGTCCTGGATGGGCGGAAAGGCGCGAGCCCACCTGCCGAGACTGGCCCTCCGGCGACGACCGCTGCGCCTCCCGAGGACGACCTTAAGATGGAGACGACGCACCTTGCGCCAGGAGGATTGCCGGTGGAAGCAGGAGAACAAACCGGGGGCCTGAGCCAATTCAACATGGCAGTGCACGCCTTAACTCGTTTAGCCGGAGAGACCGCGGCTCCTCCGGCCCAGCCGGCAGCGCCCCGGCAGGAGTCCATGCCTGCCCAAGCGCCTTCCGTACCGGCTCAAAACGCGGGCCTGGCGGCATTCGAATCCCTGCAAAAGACCATCGATGAGGCGCAGTTGCTCAAGGAGGAATTGAACGCCCTTTTGAACCGCATGCAAGCTGCGCGCGGGGAAGTGGAGAGCTTCCTGTCCCGTGCCACCCAAGCCTCCGAGGAAGTCAAGTCGCAAATTGAGGGCGCCCGCAGGAGCAGCGAGGAATCGCTCCAGCAAAGCCTCGAAGCACTGCGGCAGGAAATTCAGGCGGACACTCTGAACGCGGGAACTGAGGCCAGGAAGATTTGCAAGGAAGAATCCGGCACCGCCGTCAAGGCAATTTCCGTCTGCGTGGACTCTGCCGTGGACTTACTGAATCGAGCCGGCGACGAGGCCGCCGCACGATTGCAGGGGGCCCGCCAGAACCTGGAGCTCAGTTTGAAGAAGGCCGAGGAGAGTCTGCCGCGCCTGGCCAGCGAATCAGCATCGCAGCTCGAGAAGTTTCACGCCGAGGCGGAGGCGTTTGCAGGCCAGTTACGATCCGAATTGGAATCTGCGGCCCGCGAGTCTTCGGCGAAGGCCAGCGAGGAGATTTCGGAAAAGCTTGAAGGCAGTGTTGAATCGGCGCTGGAAGTGGTGGTCAGAGACTTCAACAAACAAGCCGAAGAAGCTCTCGAACTGCTGAAAGAGGGGCTCCGTTCGGCTCGCGAACAGTGCGTGGAGGAGACCCAGAAGCAGTTAGGCGCGGCGCGCGATTCGGTATTGACCGCACTGGAGAGTGAAGCGGCGGTGAAGTCCGCGTCCTACCGGGAGCAACTGCGGGCGGCGCTCGCGGAGACGCAAGCGCAACAGACGAAGGAGATGGAGACGGGCGTCCAGGCCAGCCTGGAAGGCCTGCTGGAGACTCTGCACGCCAAGATTCACGAGACACAAGAGCAGTCAGTAGAGGAGGCGCAGAAGCAGTTAAGTGCGGTGCGGGAATCGGTATTGACCGTGCTGGAGAGCGAAGCCACGGAAAAGTCGGCGTCCTACCGGGAGCAACTACGGGCGGCGCTCGTCGAGATGCAGGCGCAGCAGACGAAGGAGATGGAGACGGCCATTCAGGCCAGTTTGGAAGGCCTGCTGGAGACTCTGCACGCCAAGATTCACGAGACACAAGAGCAGTCTGTAGAGGAGACGCAGAAGCAGTTAAGTGCGGTGCGGGAATCGGTATTGGCCGTGCTGGACAGTGAAGCCACGGAGAAGTCGGCGTCCTACCGGGAGCAACTGCGGGCGGCGCTCGTCGAGATGCAAGCGCAGCAGACGAAGGAGATGGAGACGGCCATTCAGGCCAGTTTGGAAAGCCTGCTGGAAACTCTGCGCGCCAAGATCCACGAGACACAAGAGCAGTCTGTTGGGGAGACGCAGAAGCAGTTAGGTGCGGTGCGGGAATCGGCCTTGGCCGTGCTGGAGAGTGAAGCCACGGAGAAGTCCGCGTCCTACCAGGAGCAACTACGGGCGGCGCTCGTCGAGATGCAAGCGCAGCAGACGAAGGAGATGGAGACGGGCGTCCAGGCCAGCCTGGAAGGCCTGCTGGAAACTCTGCGCGCCAAGATTCACGAGACACAAGAGCAGTCTGTAGAGGAGACGCAGAAGCAGTTAAGTGGGGTGCGGAAATCGGCCTTGACCGCGCTGGAGAGCGAAGCCACGGAGAAGTCGGCGTCCTACCAGGAGCAACTACGGGCGGCGCTCGTCGAGATGCAAGCGCAGCAGACGAAGGAGATGGAGACGGGCGTCCAGGCCAGCCTGGAAGGCCTGCTGGAAACTCTGCGCGCCAAGATTCACGAGACACAAGAGCAGTCTGTAGAGGAGACGCAGAAGCAGTTAAGTGGGGTGCGGAAATCGGCCTTGACCGCGCTGGAGAGCGAAGCCACGGAGAAGTCGGCGTCCTACCAGGAGCAACTGCGGGCGGCGCTCGTCGAGATGCAGGCGCAGCAGACGAAGGAGATGGAGACGGCCATTCAGGCCAGTTTGGAAGGCCTGCTGGAAACTCTTCACGCCAAGATTCACGAGACACAAGAGCAGTCTGTAGAGGAGGCGCAGAAGCAGTTAAGTGCGGTGCGGGAATCGGCCTTGGCTGCGCTGGACAGTGAAGCCACGGAGAAGTCAGCGTCCTACCAGGAGCAACTACGGGCGGCGCTCGTCGAGATGCAGGCGCAGCAGACGAAGGAGATGGAGACGGCCATTCAGGCCAGTTTGGAAGGCCTGCTGGAAACTGTTCACGCCAAGATCCACGAGACGCAAGAGCAGTCTGTAGAGGAGGCGCAGAAGCAGTTAAGTGGGGTGCGGAAATCGGCCTTGACCGTGCTGGACAGTGAAGCCACGGAGAAGTCAGCGTCCTACCAGGAGCAACTGCGGGCGGCGCTCGTCGAGATGCAAGCGCAGCAGACGAAGGAGATGGAGACGGCCATTCAGGCCAGTTTGGAAGGCCTGCTCGATGCGCTGCGCGGGAAGATTCAAGAGGTCCAAAGACAGTGTGTGGAGGAGACCGAGAAGCAGTTGGGCGTGGTACAGGAATCGGCCTTGGCCGCGCTGGAGAGTGAAGCCACGGAGAAGTCCGCATCCTACCAGGAGCAACTGCGGTCGGCGCTCGCGGAGATGCATGCGCAGCAGACAAGGGAAATGGGGACGGAAATTCAAGCCAGCTTGCAAGGCCTGCTTGAGTCCTTACACGTAAAGATCCAGACCACTGAAGACCGCTGCGTGGAGGAAACCGAAAAGCAGTTGGCAGTGCTGCGCGAATCGACCGTGGGTTTGCTAGAGGGCGAAGCGGCGGAGAAGTCGGCATCCTATCGGGAGCAACTGCGCGCCTCGTTGCGGGAGACGCAGGAGCGGCAGACGAGAGAGATGGAGAGCGGAATCCAAGCCACCTTCGAGGGGCTGCTGGAATCCCTGCGCGCCAGAATTGAGTCGTCTGCCGGGGAGGCTGCAGCACGGGTGGCGGCGGAGGTGAGAAACGGCGCCGACCAGGCCCTCCAAGAACTCCCCGAGCGGCTGTCCAAGAGCGTTGAGATGGCCGTTTTTGTGGTGAAAGAGTGGGAGCAGCAGACCAGGACAGAACTGGAAGCGCATTCGCGCCGGCTTCTGGAGGCTTTTGAGAAGCGACTTGATGACGTGAGTGCGGCTGCCCAGAAGCGGCAGCGTAGCGAGGCTGAAGCCTTTAAAAGCATGCTCCAGAATTTCCTGGATCATGCCGAGGCTCTATCGGCAGAGAGCGGTCAGGCAAAGCCGGCGGTCCCCCAAGAGTCCACGCAGGCGCCTTCCCGGCCTGCCCAACCATCCCCAGAACCTTCCACGCCTGCCCTTGAAAGTCTGTTGGAGAAGCAGCGAAGAATAATTGAGGATACGCTCGGCGCCTTCCGCTTGAGACTGAGCCAGACTCTTGCCGGCACGACTTCCAGGCGATAACTCGTATCCCATTTGAATTGGAGAGGCGAGGCGCGCGCTACTTGAAGGTGGGCTCACTTTCCATGGGTTCAGGTATCGGCAGCCCCCCATCGGACTCGATCAACTGAATCAACGCATCCACGGCCATAGGATCGAACTGCGTGCCTCGGCAGCGGCGCAATTCAGCCACGGCCTCTTCCAGGCTGCGCGCCTTCCGATATCGGCGGCTCCGAATCATGGCCTGGAAAGCGTCGGCTACGGTGATGATGCGGGCGCCAATAGGAATCTGGTCTCCCTTCAAGCCATCGGGATAACCATTCCCGTCGAGGGCCTCGTGGTGGTAGCGCACGATGCGCTCAATGCCACTCTCTTTCAACGGTTCCAGAATCTTCGCGCCCCATGCCGCATGGCTTTTCACCAGGTCGAACTCATCTGGACTCAGGAACGAGGGCTTGGAGAGGACATCTTCCGGAACATGGATTTTGCCGATATCGTGGACGATCCCCGCCAGTTTAATGTCTTCGACTTCCGCTCGAGACAATCCCACTTGGACGGCGATCTTGGCTGCCCAGGCAGATACCTCGGCAGAATGGTGTTTAGTGTAAGGGTCTTTAGCCTCGACCGCAAATGCGAGAGCTGTAATCGTATCCCAGAGCGGCTTCATCTGCTCGAACCTGTGCAGGTAATGGTTGTTGATAACCTCGTTCCCGGTGGAGAACATCCGTTTCACCGTCACTCCCAGACACGCGTCCAATAATTCCTGTTCACGTTCCGCATTCCCTGCTGCAATTCTCAAAGACGCCACCCGCACGCAGTTTCCTTCACAGTGTTTGGCCAGGTACATTCCGGAGTCCGCAACACTCAGAATGTCCTCAGGAGTTGGACCGTGGTTCGGAAAGGACGCAACCCCGATGCTTGCCGTCACGCGGTGAGTGTGCAGGAAGTGGTCCGCTTGCAGGGCGGAACGGAGCCGCTCAGCAAGGATTTCAGCCTGTTCCGTCGTCGTCTCGGGCATCAAGATGGCGAACTCATCACCGCCGTACCTTGCCACCACATTGGATTGCCTCGATCGGGAATCGAGTAGAGCGGCCACCGCCGCCAGCACTCGGTCGCCCTCCAAGTGCCCTCCGCTGTCATTCACCTGCTTAAAGCCGTCCAGGTCCATCATGATGACGGAAAACGGCCGGCCACTTCGGACTGACCGGCGCCATTCCCCGTCCAGCGCCTCTCGGAAGAAGCGGTGAGTCTTGAGACCTGTCAGGCCATCGGTGATGGCCTGGTCCAGCGCAAGCTGGTAGGCGCGCGCGTTGTGGAGATTAATGGCGAGCTGGTTCGCCAGCGACTGTAATGTCAGCACGTCCTGCTGGGAAAAACTGTGTTCGCGCAAGCTCTCGAGACTCAAGACGCCCAGCAGATCGTCCCGATACCGCAAGGGAAGGCTCAAGGCCGATCGCACCCCCGGACGCAGCGCCACGTACCGAAGATCACGCAGGACGGAATTTGCCAGGATCGGCTCACTGCCGATGGCGGCTGCACCCGACAGCCCTTCGCCGAATTGGATCCGGTGGCCCAGCAGTTCCCCGCCGTATCCCGCCTCAGCTTCCACAACCAGTTCCCTTTTCTGAGTGTCGGCGACTTCAATTCGCGCAAAGTCGCGATCAAAAGCGCTGCGGATTTCCCGGCAAATGTTGGAAAGAAGTTCCTTCGGATTGAGGTCCGAGGCTGCTTTCCGGGTCAGTTCATTCAGAAGAGCCAGATGGCTGGCGCGTCGCTGCACCTTCTGGAAAAGCCGGGCGCTTTCGAGCGCGCCGGTGGCCTCGTCCGCGAGCACCTGCATCAGCTCAAACTGTTCCTGGTTGATGGCGTTCTCGCGCTCGAAGTCTGCGACCGCCAGCACACCCAGGGCACCGTCGGAGAAATGAAGGGGGACTCCGCACCAAGTGCGCAGCCGTCCATCCACGGATTGAATGCCCAGGCGGCGCGCCTTGGCAAGAAGGTCCTGGGTCAAGAGCAGCGGGCGGCGGCCCTGACAGACGAACTCCGCCAGCCCATCCGGTTCGGATGCTCCCGAGAGAATCTCGGCATCCGGCGGTTGAAAAGCGACGATCGTCTTCGGCGTTCCTTCCGGCAAGTCCTGTAATGCCAGCGAAAAGTTCGTTGTGCCGAGCACGCCTTGCAGCTCCTGCCGCAGGATCTCCACCTGTGATTCCAGATCGAACTTCGTGCGCAACAATTCACTGACCCGGTGCAGTAACCGCAGTTCCTGGTTGTGCCGTTCTGCCGCGCGGTGCAAAGACCAATTCTCCACGGCCACGCCGAGTTGGTTGCCAATCGCCAGCAGCAAGCGGAGCTCGTTCGGGCGGAAGCTCTTCGGCTTGCGGCATCCCATCAGCAACGCGCCATAGGAACTCTCGCGCACCTGTAATCCCACCACCACCAGAGTTCTCAAGCCTTCCCGCACCCAGAGCGCTCGCAGTTCGTGGAACAGCGCGTCGCGTTGCCAGGCAAAATCCACGCCGGGACGAGCGAGGTCATGGAAAATCAGCAAGTTCCCCCAACGCGCCCCGCAGGAGATGAGATAAGAGCGCAGGGGATCGCCCGATAACAGCTCGACCGATTCCGCGCTGAGTCCTTGCGTGGAGACGTGGCTGGTTGCTTCTGAGCCGCTGGTCTGCACTACAATGTAGCAGCCCCCGCTACCAAAAATGTCGTGGATTCTTTGGCCGGTCAAGTCGGCCATCTGTTGCGGTCCCGGACTTTCAGCAAGGGACTTGCTAAAAAGATGCAGTCCGGAAAACCAGTGCAATTCAGCATTCTTGTTCGCGCGCTCGATGCGTTGATTTCGAAAGTAGATCAGAAGCAAAATGAGCGCGAGAAGAAGAAATGCTGAGTACGGGTACATTGAGCTTTGGAAGAGTTGAGTAGAGACGAGTCCCATCGCAGCCATTCTCCAGTGGAGAGCACACCCGTAGTATTAACGCCAATCCCTCTGCGAGTTCGAAGTCATCTACCCGCGACTGGCGCCGGCTCGAGGGACGAAGAGGCGTGAGCAAGACGTGTTACCGGCCGCCCCTATCCTTCGGTCGGCAACACTGTTTAAATCCGACAAAATATACGGAACTCAGAGGAGAATGTCAATGCGATATTTAGGCATTAATTAGAAAATAATGGGGATAGCAGAAGATGCGACAGTATGTCATTATGCTCCTTTCTCTCGGTTTCGCCGTCCGGCCTGCTGGAACCTCAACCCTGTCGCTCTGCCGGCTCCGCTAGGCTGGTGAGGAGCGATGAACGCGCGCAGGTCGCCGAGCTGCACTCACCTGAGAATAACCCCATGCGGTCATTGGTGCGAAGGGAAAGTCCGCCTTCAATTCGGCTTTCCCCGACTCTCTTCTCGGGAGCGCGACCGGAGTTTGTCTTTCCTTAGTGCCCGTCAGCTTTTCACCCACAACAACTCAGTCTGGGAGAGCGGCTCGAATAGTCTACCCGGGCGCGGAGAAACAGTGTTAGCATCTCCGTCTCGGCGTCGCCCTGGCGATGGGCCGAAAGGAGGAGGCAATGATTCGTCGGGATTTTTTCAATCGGCTTGCTGTTGCGACCGGGGTCTTCGCGTTCGGCGGAGAACTCTTGGGCCAAACGAAACACCGCCCTGCCGGCGTTAACAGATATGACAAACGGAGCCGCATTTCCATTTCCACCTGGAGTCTTCATAACTATTTTCAGTCCACCCGGGAGAAAGAGTTCACCCTCCCCGGGAATATGCTCGCCTTGCTCGATTTCCCGGAGATGATTGCCGACCGGTACCAGGTTCATAATCTCGAGTTTTGCGCTCCCCACTTCGCTTCCACGGAAAAAACCTACCTTCAGGAAGTCAAGGGCCGCCTGGTGCGGGCGCACTCACGCGTCGTGAACATGCCGGTGGACATTGATGAGCTATGGACGGGCGGGGGGCTCTCGGACCCGGACCAGTCGGTACGGGATGCGGCGGTGAACGCATCAAGAATCTGGATCGATGTGGCGCAGACAATCGGCTCAAAGTCCGTCCGGTGCGATCCCGGCAAGTTCAATTCGGCGGACCTTTCGCCGACCCTCGAGTCGTATAAGCGCTTGGCCACCTATGGCAGACCTAAGGGCGTGCACGTGATCATCGAGAACCACGGCGGTGTGGGCTCGGAACATCCCGAGGAGTTGGTGAAGTTCTTTGAGCAGGCGGGCCCGGACGTGGTCGGGGCGCTCCCCGATTTCGGCAACTTTCCGGATGAGGCTACGCGCGAGAAAGGCCTGCCGCTTCTCTTCCCTTACGCGCACGTGGTCTGCCACGCTAAAGGATTGGAGTTTGACGCCGCCGGGAACGAGACCAAATTCGACTTCCCGAAATGCATCGAAATTTCCAAAAAGGCCGCCTTCACCGGCGTCTATTCGATTGAATATGAAGGCCCCGGCGGCCCTTATGAGGGCGTGCAGAAAACTCTGGATGAGTTGTTGAAGTATTTGTGAGGGTTTTCGCAAGCAATACTGCGAAGGCTGTCATTCCAAGCGAAGATGCCATGATCCTTCGGCTCACCACTTGGCATGAAAATGGTTCCCCTCCTTGGTAAGGGAGGGCTGGGGGTGGTTGCGCGTTGCCGATGAAACGAAGACCGCGTGACCTCAAGTTGCATCGAGGATCTCGTTCACCCGATCTCCCGATCCTAATGATGCCCCCCTGTGCTCGAGCCCGAACTGGCGCTGTGCGCACTGCTGGTCGTGGCGTTCAGAGCGGGCGAGGCGGCGCTTGGAATCCCGGCACCGTTGCCAACTGGTGCCATCTCGCCGCCCTCACGGCCCGCAGATTGCGCCGCATAGCCGTGAGGCAGGATGCTCAGCCCAGTTCCGCGGGAGGTCGCCGAGCCAGGCATTTCACTCAGCATCTCCCTGCTGCCCGATCTTTGGAAAGCGTCGCCCTGGAACTCACCCACGGTTCCCCCCACGGTATACCGGCCCCCCAACGTCGTGCCCAAGCGGTAACGCAACGGTTCGCGCAAGGGGCGGCCGCGCAACAACGCGCTCTCCTTGCCGCCTGCCACTCCCATCAGAATTGAAGAAGGCGCCGGAGTGTGCGCGCCCGAAGGATGCGCGCCGGTGAGTGTCGCGAACCCGCCTGACAGGGGAATTCCGCTCAATGCGGCGCCGGCGCCTGGCTGAAGAGGCGGGCGCTCTGTCAAGGTCCCGTCTTTAAACTCCGCGTGGCTCACGGTCTCCGGAGTAACGAGTTGGCCGGCTTGAAATGCCGAACCGGAAACGGTCGTCACTGGCCTCAACAGTCCTGCCCGGGGATTCAAACCCAAGGGCGACCAGCCGACCCATCCAGGTCCCGTATACCAGGAAACCAAGGCTGGTGACCAGAAGCCAAAGTCACCCGGCATCCAAAAATAGCCGAATTCAGCGGAATAGTTCCACATTCCGTAGTGGTAGGGCAGCCAACCCCAGGGTTCGCCGCCGATCCAGGTATAACCCAATCCCGGGTACCAATTCCACATCCCCATGGTGTACGGTGCCCAGCCCATGGACGCAAAAGGCGACCAGCCATAGCCGAAGCCGGGTATCATCGCCCATTCGCCATAAGCATCAAGGTCGCTCCACCCATAGACCGGTCCGCGGGCAGCCACCGCCTGATCGCTCAACGCCAGCGTCGCCTGCGAATCTCGCGCCTCGGTCCACTTATCCCAGTCGTCTTTGACCGTCCCGCGGCGCGAGTTGAACGCCACCTCAGTCATATTGGTATCGTATTCCAGTGTTTTATCCTTGCCGAGTTTCTCGGACCCGGAGCGGGCCACGACCTCGACCGAGCCGTTGAATACCTCCACGCGAACGTGGCCTTTGTCAAAATCCGTCCGAAAGATGCTCCTGCCGCTGGGAGTCAGCGTCGCGTCGGCGACTTTGACGCTGTAGGTGTCATGTTTTTCAGGGAGGAAATGAAAGGTAGCGTAGCCCTGCTCGAATGTCATGCGATTCAGCTTGTCGCCCTCGGCGTCCAGAGCCAGTTGGTCGAAAGTCAGGTGGGAGAGCTCACCCAAGCGGGCCGTGGAACCGTTTTCGAATTCCACCTCGGCAAAACTGTCCGCCGAGGTCGATACCTCGAAGCCCTCTTGAACGGGAGTATTCACAAGCGCTTTAGTCCATGCGGTCGCGCCTGCCCGCCTCACGCCTACCGTGCCGCTGACGTAGCTCAACCTCACCACCCGCACGTGCGAGACGGCTTGTTGGGCGGCTAAGGTCATCGGCAGGAAAAACAGGCTGGCGATACACACCAGGAGAATCCGGCCCGGAAATCGGAATTTCATGAGTGCCCTCCACCGCTGGATACAACGATGATACACTCGCTTGCCCACACTTGCTTGACTTTTTGGACTTGCTCCCCGCATCTGCCTTTAGATGATTCATCGTAACCAAACGGTTGCAACCTCCGAGGGTCGAGCAAGCCCGGGCCCAACAACAAGTTAGCAGTCAGCTTGCCGTCCAGTTCAGAATGGGGTTGCATTCGTAAACGACACGGACCGCGATCGGCTAAGCCTCGCGACCCTAACAAAAGGGGATATGGCAGATTATGGCCAGGCGAAACTCCATGCCGATTTGAGAACACCTCTCCCTGGTGACGAGTGGGTCTCGGCTTCACTTCTGCTGCAGTGACTCGATGTACTTTGTCAGATTCCGAACACGCAGTTGCAGCACTCCGTCACTCTTTGTTCCGATTGCACCGAAGATCGGGCCCCAGACCGGCATGTCCTTCGAGCCGTGACTGGGAGTGTTCGAGTCCCCCCTTATGGTCTGGGCTACATGGTTCTCAGGGAAGATGCCTGCGTGCTTCGCCGCGAGTACGGTCAAATCTGTAGGTGCGATCTTCAGGGCGGACGCCGCCGGTCCGTCTCCCTTGCCAACCTTGCCATGACAGGAGGCACAGTAGGCGAGGTACATAGCTTTACCAGAGGATGGTGGCGTGTACTGCGCAGGTCTTTTGTTAATTCGTCCTTCGGGTGCCTCTGAACGTGGCTCTTGTTGACCCGGGATGGCGCCCCCGAAAACCGCCAAAGGAAGTGCGATCAGAATAACTGCAGCGTAGTCCATCAATCGTTGCGGCATCATTGTCTCCCGGCGAGGCTGCCTTGCTGGACGAGGCTTTCTCACAGTTCGATTAGAATTCGAGCCTAACCTGGAAAGCGACCATGCGTGGCGAGTTGTCGCCGCCTAAACCCACGCCCAGCAGCCCGGTGGGCGGAGAGGTGGTATAAGTGAGCGCCCCGAACCCTGTTTGAGTGGAAGCCTTCCCTGGTACGCCGGCGAGTACCATGCTGGGGAGTGCGAAATTCGGATGATTGAAAACATTGAAAAACTGAGCTTCCAGGCGCAGCTTTATATGTTCCTTCACCTGAAACCACTTCGTAAGGTAAAAATCGCTCCAGGTGAAGTCTGGACCGCGCGAGGCGTTACGGCCGAGGTCACCGAACTGGCAGCTTTGCGGGCCGTCTCCCCCGGCGCAGGCGCCTGTACTCGGATCCACTGTGGAAGCGAAGGCATCGGGGTTAAGCCACTGAAGGGTGCCGGGTTGAGTGACGCCCGGGATGGGCTTGCGCTCATAAACAGGGACACCCGGTACGAGGCTCGCAAATTGAGGGCCGGCGCCCTGCACGATGCCGTTGCCATCGGCGGCGTAGGGCGTGCTGAGCACCGAGAACGGAACCCCGCTGTGCCTGAAGACCGTGCCGGAGATCTGCCAACCGTTGAGTGCGTAGCCGAGCCGCTGATTCTGGACTTTGAGGGGCAACTGATAAACATACTCCGCAGTCAGATTGTTCCGGATGTCATAATCGCAGGGACCATAATTGCGTGCCAGTTCTCCCGGTAAGGGGGAGAGTATCCCGCCTGAGGAATACTGCAGGAATCCGCCATTCGAGACCTCGTCCATACATCGGCTCAAGGTGTAATTGATTTGGCCCTCGAGGCCGTGGCTGGTGCGTTTCATGGCGGTGACTTGAAGCCCGTGGTAGTGGCTATTCGCACCGGTAGAGAGTTGCGTGACGGCCCCGAATCTCGGATCTCGAGGCTGGAGATACGGAAAGGGAGAAAAGCATCCCTGACACACGGATTGATAACCGTTTACTTGTGTCAGGTACGACTGGTTCAAGGCTCGCGTGCCCACGTATTGCGCCTGCACGCTGGCGGTGCTCCCGAACTGATGTTCGAGCCCGAAACTCCATTGCATGAAATACGGGGCGCGGAGTTCGCCGTCCGGTACCGCCGTGATCGCCACGGGCGGCAGACATGCGGCGGGGTTGGCTTGTGGAGACGCGCAGGAAAGCCATCCTTGGGCATAGCCCAGGTTAAACGCCTGGTTCGCGGCCACTGTCGCATCCACCGCACTACCTGGCACGCCGGGCGCGAGGGCCGTTCCACCGGCAGTGCCGAGCAGCCCGCCCTGGAAGGTCCGAACGTAGGGCGGATTTACGGCCACGAGGTCAACTACGTCACCCGGCAAGAGATCGCTGAAGAGTCCGAAGCCCGTCCGCAGCACGGAATTTGATGAAAACTGCCAGGCGAGCGCGGTTCTTGGCTGCAAGATCGCGAGCGGTGTGGAGGCAAAGACGTTCCTGAGACCGGTTTGAATCGCGCTATTTAGCGGTTGATTGATGCCATGGGAGATCGCATCGAACGAGCCGGGGAGCCGCGCAAATCCACGATGCGGGCTCAAGGGATTGGAATTAAGAGTGTCGCGCACCCCGATGGTCCAAGTGAGGTTTCGCGTCAGCTTCCAAGTGTCCTGCGCGTAGAGGTCCAGATTGAGGAAATTGAACGGTTCGTTTGCGGTAAGTGGAAAAGTCTCCGTCGCGGTCGAGGCGACCCCATAGATAAACTGTGGCAAAGTCGTATGGCTGACGGTCGGGACCGTACCTTGGCCAAAATCGAGGTCGTTCAAGCGAAAGATACGGGTGTTGATTCCGAAGCGGAATTCGTGAGCGCCGCGGCTCCAGGCAAGGTTGTCATTGAGGAAGAAACGCGAAGCTCGCCGTCCCTGCATCCAGGTGTTGTCGAGCCCGCCGATGGTGGTGAAAGGTGCGTTCGCGCCACTCCCCTGGAGGACGATGGGAAATGCTGCGAGCGTTTTCTGGAAATCAGTGGGGGCGAAGATGCTCGAATACCACGAGAAACCAGGATTGAAGTAGTTGACGAGGTTCTGGAAAAAAACGTGCGAATACCCGGTCATGAACGAGTACAGCGGTTGCGGAGAGAACGAATTGAACAAGGGATTGATCGGATCGGTGTAGGCCGCTTGCAGGCCGTTGTCGGCCTGAAAGCGGAACCAGGCGGTGTTTGCCGTGTTGATGTTGTAATCGACCCGAACTGTTTGGACCTGCTCGCGATCATCACTCGAATGCGAAACACTCTGCCGGTTGGCGCAGCCGCTTCCATTGGGTGGGCTGCCCGCCGCCTGGTTACCGTCCGCATTGAACGGGCAGCCAAGGACCGCAAGTGGCGTGCCGCCGGTGTTTCCGTAAAGCGAGAACATTTTCCTGTAGAACGGCACCATCTGCGGCGCGGCAGGGTAAGTGGCGCCAGTCACTACGTCCGTGCCTCCTAAAGGAAGTTGCTGGAGAACGTAGCTCTCGAAGGAGGGGGTCGGGACGGTGACCGGTGTGACGATGGGAAGCGCGATCCGCACCCATTCGAAATCAGTGAAGAAGAACAACTTATCCTGACGGATGGGCCCCCGAAGCTTGTCCCCCGAAATGATTCACGGTGGAACGTGGCGTGTGATTCCCCGGGGTCGCGTTCGTGAAGAAGTCGGCGGCG
>CAWJHY010000021.1:0-66371 GCA_963842495.1 uncultured Acidobacteriota bacterium | reverse complement strand
CCTTGCCCGATGGTTCCATGTGCATCGCTCCTTCACCGCCGCCCTGCCCCCACGTCTCCAGCCGACCCGCACCGGCAGGTTTGAGTATTGTATCTGGAGTTAGGTGTATAATCACGCGCCGAAACTGAACTCATCCAGCGAAAGGAGCAATGATCAATGGACTCACATGATCATGCCAACGCGGCCAAACTCAGCTCAGTCCCGATAACCCGCCGCAGCGTTCTGACCGGGCTGGCAGCGTCGGCATTTACGATTGTCCCGCGACACGTTTTGGGAGGAACCGGGCGGGTCGCGGCCAGCGACAAGGTGAACATCGCCTGTATTGGAACCGGATCGCAGGGGATGCGCGTGATGCTGGAATTCCTGGCGGAGCAGGACGTGCACGTCACTGCGGTCTGCGACCCGAACCTGCGCAGCGCTGACTACCCCGAATGGAGCCACCACGAATTCCGCAATTCCGTCGGAAAGTTACTCGGTCCCCGCTATGCAGATTGGGCCACATGGCTGAGCACCGACCGGGAGATTCGTCTTACCCGCACGACCCTCACTTGGGGAGGCGTTTGCGGGCGCGAGCCCGCGCAAAGGGTGGTCGAGGCCTACTACGCCACCCGGCAGAAGTCCGGAGCGTATCGTGGTTGCGCGGCCTACAACGATTTCCGAGAGCTGCTCGACAAGGAAACTGGCGTCGACGGTGTTGTGGTATGTACGCCTGACCACTGGCACGCCCACATCTCCGTGGCCGCGATGAAGAAGCACAAACACGTATTCTGTCAGAAGCCCATGACTCACGCCGTCTACGAAGCGCGACGCATGGCCGACGTGGCGCGAGAAACAGGCGTCGCCACGCAGGTGGCCGTGGTTAACCAGGCTACGGAAGACACACGCGTCCTGTGCGAGTGGGTTTGGGGCGGCGCCATCGGAGACGTGCGGGAGGTGATCAACTGGTCCAATCGTCCGGTGTGGCCGCAAGCGCTCGACCGGCCGCCGGGAGAAGTCCCTGTGCCCAAGGGTTTCGATTGGGATCTCTGGGTCGGCCCCTCGCCCGCGCGTCCGTATCATCCTGCATACTGCCCTGTCATTTGGCGCGGATGGCACGACTTCGGCACCGGCGCCGTCGGCGATATGGGCTGCTACAGCTTTGACACGATCTTCCGCGTGTTGAAACTGGAGTCCCCGGAGACCGTCGAGGCCACATCCACGGAGATGTACGAAGAAACCTACCCCCAGGCCTCGATTCTCCACTGGAACTTCCCCACGCGCGGCGCCATGCCCCCCGTTCACCTTACCTGGTACGACGGCGCGTTGAAGCCGGAGCGGCCGCCGGAACTCGACGAGGAACGGCAACTCGAGAGAGAAGGCCTGATGTTTGTCGGCGAGAGGGGAACCATCTTGTGCGGATTCATGGGCGAGCGTCCCCGGCTCATTCCGGCGTCCAAGATGAGTGCCTTTACGCCGCCACCGAAAACGCTGCCTCGCTCGTCGGGCCACAATCGAGAGTGGCTGGACGCCTGTAAAGGCGGCAAAACCGTTCCGGGCGCGAATTTTGAATTCGAGGCCAAAGTGACGGAAACCATCCTGCTCGGCAACGTAGCACAACGCGTCGGCAGAAAACTGGTATGGGACGCTGCGGGGCTGCGGGCTTCGAACCTTCCTTCGGCTGACAAACTCATTCAGCCGGAATATCGGAACGGGTGGCAATTGTAAGGGTAGGGCTTGCCCCAATACTGTTCACTTAATGATTCTGAAGCATTCCGAGAATTCAATTCGCGCAGTGGAGCAAGTCCCGCGACGACGCAGCGGGAATTTGCTCAGCTTGCGTTTCACCCCACGCGGGTGTTGCTGGCCACGACTGGAGACGACTCGCTCTTGCAGGATTTCATCCAACATCGCCTCATGGAACGCCTTCCTCTCCCGAGGGGGGGGTAGCAGCGTAGAGGGGCAGCTTACGGCGGACCACCCGCACGGCGTGCAGGAAGGAAAGCCGGTCGGGATCTTCTCCCCCTTTCAAGGCCGCCTCGTGCATCAAGCCGCGCAGGGCAAAATGCGCCAGCAGCAGCCCGTAAAATTCTTGTCGGACCAAGTCCGGTGTCTTGCTCCGCAAAACGATTTTCGCTCCCCGCAAGTGGGTCTTCAGCTCGTCCAGGGCGGTCTCGATTTCCCAGCGCTCGTGATAGAGCGCCGCCAATTCCTCGGCGGGCGCTTCGCTCGGGTCGAGGATCGTGGTCACCAAGCGATAGAGGGGTTCGGCGCCGGGCACCCCTTCCAGCCGGTATTGGATCACCCGCACCACCACACCCTGGGTGTGATGGCGTCGATCCTGCTCGGAGGGATAAATACGGCTCAGATAGGAACCGTCCGGCAGGCGACTCTCCACCGGCAAACGCCGTTTCTTGGGCACCCGCCACAGCAGGTCCGCTCCGGCCGCACGGGCTTGATTCCACAAGCGAAAACCCAGGAAGTAGCGATCCGCCAAGCACAGCATTCCCTTCTGCAGAGTCCCGATCACCTCTTGCGCGAGGCTGATCTCGCCCGTCGCGCAGCCCCCCAGGCGGCTGCCAAACAACACGTGCGTGCCGTTCTCCACCAGCGCCACAAAGCGAATTTGCGGGTAGGCGCTGGCACCCCGACTGGCCGCCGGGCGACCGAAGGCTTGCACGTTGGCGGGTTCGTCGGCCACGTCCAAAGTGCTGCCGTCCAGACTCACCAGACGCCAGCGCCGATACCAAGCCCCGGGGGTCTGGGGCACGGCCACGGGCTTCACCACCTCGTCATGCAACTGCTGCAGGACCGCACAGCCCGGCCGGGTGCGGGCTTGCGAAATCCCCGATTTGCCGGTGATCTTCACCCGCTGGTGCGGCCCCAACAACCACCCCCAGCCCTCCAGCAGACAGCGCAACACCTCGCGATAAGACACTTGCATGAACAACGCCAAAGCAATGACATAGTAAACGACCACGTGCGCGGGCAGTTCGCGTTGCCGCCGGCTGCTCTTCTGCTGCGCGGCCAGCACCGCCTTCACCTGCGCCAAAGGAAACGTCGTGGCCAGCACGCCGAGACTAATGTAATCCGTAATTCGGGTACCTTTTGGAAGTTCAGCTCTAGTACGGGCCATTGTGGTCCTCCTCTCAAGGTCAATGAGAGAAGGATACCACAGATTTAGTTAAGTGAACAGTATTGAGGCAAGCCCTACGCCCGCGACGGCCGGTGAGGGGAGGGCAAGCCGTCCCCCTACAGGGTTGTCGCCCGTGTGACGGCGGCAGGGTGAGTCCACACTTCCGGCTTGATCTCCATTCCGAAGCCCGGCAACTCGGGGACGCGCACAGTGCCATCCTTGGGGACCAGCGGATTACTGAGCATGGTGGGCCAGGTGGATTCGTAAAACACCTGGCAACTTTCCTGGATGGCGAGATTGGTGAGCGCGGTGGAAAGGTGCGTGGAGGCGTAAAAGAGGAGCGGCCCGCCGGCGGTGTGCGGGGCCACCGGTAACTCGAAGGCTTCGGCCATGTTGGCAATCTTCCTCGCCTCGCTTAGCCCGCCGCACCAGGTCACATCGAACATCACGTATCTGGCCGCGCGCGATTCGAGCAGTCGCAGGAATTGCATGCGGCCCGCCAGGCGTTCGCTGAGGGTCAGTGGAATCGACGTGGCCTCGGCCAATTGCCGGTACTGCTCGAAATTGCCTGGCAGCAGCATGTCCTCGAGCCACATCGGCCGGTAGGGTTCGAGCGCCTTGGCGATGCGGATCGCCGAAGTCAGGTCCCAGCCGGAGTGGAACTCCATGAGGATTTCAATCTCGTTCGCGAATTTGTCGCGCAGCAGGCGGACCGGGTAGAGGCCTTCTTCGAGGTCGGCGCCGGTGACATACTCATGCTGATTGCGGGCTGCGGCCCGGTCGAAGGGCCAGATCTTGATCGCCTTGATGCCGTAACGGTCGATCAGCTCGCGCATGATTTTGTCCGGCTCTTTGGTGAAATCGTACTTGTGCGGGAAGCAGGTGTTGTAGAGGCGCACCTCGGGATTTGACTTGCCGCCCAGGAGGCGATAAACAGGCTGGCCGAGGGCCTTTCCCAGCAGGTCCCACAGAGCCAGATCGATGGCGCTCAGGGCCCGCATCTCGGCGCCGCCCGTGACCTGAAAGTCGAAGGTGCGGTACAAGTCAGCCCAGATGCGCTCGATGTCGCGCGGGTCGCGCCCCAACAAAAGACCCGCGATAGTGGAATGCACCACGCTTGCCTCTACTTCGTTCCGCGGGTAGGTTTCACCCAGACCGACCAACCCCGAATCGGTGTGGACACGCACCCAAACCCAGTTCGGTTTCCAGGGCAGATCACTTCCGGAGCGCCAATAGGTGGAGTCGATGCGCGTGATCTTCATGGCCGGAGCGGGGCTCGAAAGGGCGGCCGCTTGCCTCTGCTTCGTTCCGCGGGCAGGTTTCACCCTGACCGATCAACCCCGAATCGGTTTGGACACGCACCCAAACCCAGTTCGGTTTCCAGGGCAGGTCACTTCCGGAGCGCCAATAGGTGGAGTCGATGCCCGTGATCTTCATGGCCGGGGCGGGGCCCGAAAGGGCGGCTGCCCGCTGCAAAGACGCGGCAACCGCCGGCGTCACAAGATATGGAAGAAAGGGTCTTCGGTTCATAGGCATAGGAACTCATTGACTTGCAAGCCACTGCGCATTATAAACACGCTTCGATTGCGTTGTATAGACGTAGGGGCGGCCCTTGTAGCCGTCCCGGGGCAACCACAACGTTTGCCCCGACAGGGAGGAAAGATGTCACACCCGCTTGTCGCAAGAACGCGTTGGTTGTTCGCTGTAATTCTAGTGGCGCTTGCCGCGCCACTCTTGGGAGCGGAAGGGAATGTCGCAATACTCAACGTGAAGGACTACGGCGCCACAGGCAACAAAGCCGAGAACGCCCAACCGGCCATCCAAAAGGCTGTGGATGCTTGCGCCAAAGCCGGGGGAGGCACGGTTTATCTGCCGCCCGGCGAGTACACGTCCGGAACCATTCACCTGCGCAGCCATGTCAGATTCTATGTCGAAAGCGGTGCTACGCTGTTTGCAGCCCAATACGACGCCGCCTTTGATAAGAGCACGCTGCTTTACGGCGAGGACCTGGAGAACATTTCCATCGAGGGCCGGGGAACCATTGACGGCCAGGCGGAGTACGAGTGGCGGGTGAACGATTTCAATGACGCTTACATCCGCGACAACCAACTCCTGGCGGAAAAGCTGGGCAAGCCCCTGATGCGCTCTTTTCCGAAGGACCTTCACACGCGCAAGGTGTACCCGCACATGGTTCTGCTCCTGCGCTGCAAAGACGTGAGAATTGCCGGGCTGTCGTTTCTCCATTCGCCGAGTTGGACCATCAATCCTTACGCCTGCGAACGTCTGACCATCGACGGGGTGTACATCCATACCAGCCTGAAGTATGGCGTGTGGGCTGACGGCATCGACCCGGACGGCTGCAAGGACGTGCGCATCGCCAATAGCACCATCGAGACCGGCGACGACGCCATTGTTTTCTACTCCTCGAGCGAGTGGGGACCACCGCTGCCCTGCGAAAACATCACCATCACCAATTGCCGCCTCTCCTCGGCCTCCAGCGCCCTGAAATTCTGCGACGGCAACATGAACAGCGTGCGCAATGTGACCGTGGACAATTGCGTGATTACAGGCTCGAATCGCGGCATTGCCTTCATGGTGTACGACGGAGGTTATGTGGACAACGTGGTGCTGTCGAACCTGATTGTCAACACGCAGCGTTTCGACTGGTTCTGGTGGGGCAATGGAGATCCCCTCTACTTCACCATCCAGCGCCGCAGCGAGAGCCAGGGTCTGCCCCCGAAGCCCGATGAGCCACCCGCGGGGTCGATTCGGAACGTCATCGTCCGCAACGTCATCGCGCACGGCAAAGGCTCCTGCCTGATCCTCGGCCATCCCCAGAGCTGGCTCGAGAACATCAGCCTGGAAAACATCAAGCTATTTCTCTCCACCGATCCAGAGGCCGCCTATGACCGAACAGTGAACGCCATGCAATTCCGATTCGCCCGGGACCTCAAAGTGAGGGACCTTCAGGTGATCTGGGAGAAGCCCGAGTTGAACCAGTGGCAGAGCGCGCTTTCCTTCCAGGATGTGCAGGGGCTGAACCTGGATGGCTTTGTGGGAGGACCGGCGAAGTCGCAGACGGATATTCCGGCCGTGGTGTTTGACCGGGTTGAGGATGCGACGATCCGCAACTCGAGGGCGCGACCCGGAACTCAGGTTTTTCTCAAAGTGAAAGGCCCGCAGAGTCGCCGCGTCTACCTCATCGACAACGAATTGCACGATGTCCGCTCGCACTATCTGGTCGATGCGGACGTGAAAGAGGGAACAGTGAAAGAGAGTGGCAATTGGTAGCACGGAATAGAATGTATTAAAGGACTGCGTCGTAGGGGCGGCCCTCTGGGCCGCCCCTTCAGTCCGTCCCGCCGCATCGAAATAAACTGAAGAAACCAACCGGGCAATTGATCCGTCTATATTAGTGTAGGGTACGAAACAGGGCGATACGTGCGAGTTCAGCAAGGTTAAATGAGCATCTTTCTCCGGGCTTGGTGTGCTGGGGTTGCGACCTTTCTTCAAAGGGCTGACCGTAATGCCCGCTTTAGCCAAGATGATGAGAAGCGGTTCGAATCGGCCTGTCGGCGGGTTTACCCCGCCATATCCCCAAGAATTCAAAAAGGCAAGGCGGCGTAAAACCGCCCCTAAGGTGCTGTAAGACAAGGAGCATGGATGAGATCTCTGGCAGTTCGTTCGCTCATACTCGCCTGCGCGATGCTGTTACCAATGCTGACTGTACGCGCGCAGGCTCAAACTGCCACCGGCACGATTCGCGGGCAGGTGACAGATCCCTCGGGGGCTGTCGTCCCGAACGTCTCCGTGATGGCGACTCCGGCCCCAGGCCAAGCGGGCCAAGCCAAGGCCGCTACGGTGGGCAAAGACGGCACATACCAGATCGACGGTCTCATGCCCGGGACCTATTCGGTGAGTGCGGTTGCGCAGGGCTTCACACCCTTCGAGCAAACCAGCGTCCAGGTGAAGGCCGGCCAGGCTCAACAACTGGACATCAAGCTCGAGATTGAGCAGGAAAAGGAAGAAATCAACGTCACGGGGCAGGCACAGACGCTTAGCGTGGCGCCCGAGAACAACGCCAGCGCGACGATCATAAGCGGCAAGGACCTCGAGGCTCTTTCGGACGACCCGGACGAACTGCAGACCGAACTCGAGGCTCTGGCCGGGCCAGCCGCAGGACCGAGCGGCGGCCAGATTTACATCGACGGCTTCACAGGCGGGCAGCTTCCACCCAAGGATGCAATCCTGGAAATCCGCGTGAACCAAAACCCGTTTTCGGCGGAGTATGACAAGCTCGGCTATGGGCGAATCGAAATCACCACCAAGCCCGGCTTCAGCCAGTTCCATGGCAACTTTTTCGCGGACGGGAATGACAACGCCTTCAATGCTCGAAGCCCATTCGCAGTGGTTGAGCCTCCCTATCACACGGAGTTTATCAATGGCACGATCGGCGGCCCCATCACCAAGAAAGCGTCTTTTTTTCTCGACGCCTTTCGCCGTGACATTCAAAACAGCGAGGTGATCAGCGCCTACACGGTCAGCCCCGCCCCCAATTTCGCCCTGCAGCCCTACAACCAGGCGGTGATCAATCCTCATACGCGCACCACGATCAGCCCGCGCGTAGACCTTCAGCTCAGCTCGAACAACGTCTTGACCATGCGCTACCAGTGGTGGGAAGACATCGAAGATAACGATGGAATCATGTCGTTTTCGCTTCCGAGCCAAGCCTACGACGAACGGGAAGTCGAGCACACGTTGCAGGTGAGTGACACACAAGTGATCAGCTCGAGGACGGTGAACCAGACTCGCTTCCAGTTCCTGCGCGACGATACGACCCAGACACCCGCAAGCATGAAGCCTGCCGTGAACGTCCTGGGCGCCTTCACCGACGGCGGGAATATCACGCAGACGTCTCTCGGCACCGAGAACCACTACGAATTGCAGAACCTCACCACCATGACCTTTGGCAAGCACCAGTTGGTTTTCGGAGGCAGGCTGCGTGACTATGACGTCCTCGTGAACTCCACAACCCAGGGTTACAACGGCGCGTTCACATTTGGCACCATCAATGAATACATCGCGGCCGAAAAGGCGTTTGCGGCTTGTCCCGCCCAGTGCCCGGCCGGAGTGCCGGGAGCGACCCAGTTCAGCTTGACGGCCGGCAATCCCGAAGCAAGCATCAACTATTTCGACGCCGGGCTTTATGGCGAAGACTCGTGGCGGCCCCGGCAAAACATTTCGCTCAGCCTGGGCCTGCGATTCGAATCTCAGAACTATATCAACGACCACGCTGACTTCGCTCCGCGCTTGGGCTTCGCTTGGGGCATCGGCGGGCAAGGTAAGAAAGCTCCGAAGGCCGTCCTGCGCGCAGGCTTCGGCATTTTCTACGACCGCTTTCAAGAACAGCAGATCCTCTCTGCCGAACATTTGAACGGCATCAATCAGCAGCAGTACCTCGTGAACTCGCCAAGTTTTTACCCGAATATTCCTCCCCTGAGCACCCTCGCAAGCTTGTCCAGCTCGCTTCCCACTCGAGACCTGATCGACCCCAATCTGCACGCGCCGTACACCCTGCAATCCGCGATCGGGCTCGAGCACCAATTTACGAAGGCGCTCACCACGTCCGTTACGTACATCAATTCGCACGGAGTGCATCAGCTTCTCGCAAACAACATCAATGCACCACGAGATTTCAGTTTCTGCCCATCCTCGGCTCCCGCCGATACAACAACCTGCGGCCCCCTCTCCGGCGTATTTCCGTACGGCCAGGCCGCCGGATACCTGGACCGGTTCGAATCCGTCGGGCTCTTCAACGAGAACCAGTTGGTAACGAATTTCAGCCTGCGCGGCAAGCGTGCAACGGCATTCGGTTTTTACACTCTCAGTTATGCCAACAGCGATACGAGCGGCCCCACTTATCAGCCGATGAACCCCTACGATATCGCTGAAGACTATGGGCCGGCGTCATTCATCTCCCGCCACCAGGCGTTCGTTGGGGGGTCGATCCAGATGCCGAAGGGCTTCCGCCTCAGCCCCTTTATGATGGCGAGCACCGGCAGGCCCTTCAACATCACCCTCGGGCAGGACGTTTATGGCACCGGCGTTTTCAGCGCCCGGCCTTCGCTGGCGCCGGTGGGCGCGCCCGGGTCGGTGGACACAAAATACGGATCGTTCTATACCTACCCCGTGGCAGGCGCCCCGGTCATCCCGCCCTATGAATTCGTCGGGCCCAACCTCTTTTCACTCAACATGAGATTAGCGAAGACATTCGGGTGGGGCGAGAAGAAGGGCTCATCGAGCACTGGGGGAGGCGGATGGCATGGCGGTAGGGGAGGCGGCCTTGGAGGGCGTGGCCTCAGCGGAGGAGGCGGTCCAAACCTGTTCGGCGGCGGAGCGGAGAACTCGAGATACTCGCTCGAATTCAGCGTCAACGTGCGCAACGTGTTTAACATTATCAACCTTGGCCCACCGGTAGGCAATATCGGATCGCCTCTCTTCGGCCAGTCCAACACCGTGAACGGTTGGATGGGCTACCGGCACCTCGATCTGCAAGTCAGGTTCAACTTCTAACCAAGCGCGGCCTAAGACACGTAGGGGCAATCCTTATGGTCGCCCAAGGGCGGCCTGTAGGAAAGCCCCTTCGGCGGTTAGTTATTCCGCGTTCCTTATGCCCTGCGCTCACCACTCGTAGAGCCAGACATAGCTCGTGGCTCGGCTGTGCTGCGGCGAACCGTAGGGTTTGCCATCCTTTTCTTCACCGTTTCGCCAGGCCAGGCGAAACCCCTTTTGGAAGATAATGGGATCGTCCTCATGAAAACGGTAAGCTGAAAAACGGCAGGTCCCATCAGTATCCTGCTCCTTGTGAGTCAGTCCGGCGAGAGGAAGATGGTACATTCCGCGGTTGAAGTAATAGGTTCCCAGGAAGTAGTCCTCCGTCCCCGAGGAGAGCAGGAGCGGTTCTTTCGCGCCGTCCATATAGGCCCTCAAGACGGCCTCAAGGAAATTGAAGTTCTTGCTGGCTACGGATAAGGTGACCTGGTAAAGCGCCCCTGCGCCCGAGGCTTGGCAGATTTCGAGCGTCTGAAGGGGCTCGAGTCCCACATTCTCTCGCACTTGGAGGCGTAGTCGCGCGTTCGCCGGCAGGCGAAGATTCCCGAGGAACACCGGAAGGTTCTCGACTCCTCGTATTATCCACCAGAACACTTGGGGTTTTTCGACGCCAGCGCCGAGTTGCCCGGTAACCCGGATACTCTTCCCGAAAGGAATCCGGTAAGTGTTATAAAGGCCGCTGGGATGGCCGGTCTTCCCCAGGCGCGCCGAACCCCAGGGAGCCGAGGCATCTCCCCAACCGATCCCGTGGCCAAGAAAAAGCTCCATGTCAATCGAGGCTTTGGCCTCGCCGTCGATGTAGAAGCGAATTCGCGTCCGGTCGTATCCCGGCCAGTCGCCCCCGAACCACATCTGCGTCAGGCATCCGGCGCCCTCGTGCTGGAGGAGGACGGTCTCATGGTCGGGGTAGAGCGTCCCTTCCTTGCCGGCGGTCCCGAAGGTTTCGAGGTTTGCGACAGACACAGTGCTTTCGGGGTTATCAGGAGGAATTTCGGAGGCTGCCAACGGGCAAACGAGAGAGGTGACTGTGGCTACGACCGCGATCACCCAGAAGTGGAATACAGTCGTCCCGGTCTCCGCCCTTGCAGGATTTGCATCGGTCATGGGGGAACTCCTTCCAGGGTAGGGTGGGCGATACCTCGACAACCTGTAGGGGGACGGCTTGCCGTCCCCTGAGCTATCGCGCAACGAAACCTCATCCGGAAGGCCAAGGCCAGAGGCGGCTCGCGAACCGCCCCTACGAACTCCAGCGAACAACCTGCCTCAACGACCCAGGGTTGAGACGAAGTGATATGTCCCTGACCCGATTTCGTAAACCGCCGCGCCGGCTTCCATGCGCACATACTTGATGCCTGGCATTTGGGCCGCCAGCCGGTCACTTTCTTTTACGGATGCCGCATCGCCCGCCGGAACGTACAGCGTGGCCGTGGTGTTAACGGGAATGGTAACGTTCCAGGTAAAGCGGTCCGCGTCACGCCTCCAGTCCCTCGCGATTTCCCCATAGGGAGACTTGTGCGAAGCCTTTACATAAGTGAGGTCACCCACTGGTGTGGGGTGCATGATGATGTGCTTGAAACCGGGCTGCGCCGGATCGGGCCGGATGCCGGCCAGGTTTTCATAGAACCAGGTGATGAGGTCCCCGACCAACATCAAGTGGTTGCCCGAGTTCATGGCCGTATCACCGTTCCAAAGTTCCCAGATTGTGGTGGCTCCCTGGCCGGCCATGTACCCCCAGCTTGGAAACGATTTCTGAGAGGCGATTTCATAAGCGACCTCCGGGTGCCTGTCGGCCGAGAGCACTTGCATGAGTCACTGGCCACCGATCAGACCCGTTCCGGTGTGCCCTTGGCTCTGGTCCTGGATCTTCCGCACCAGTGCTTCGGAGACTCTCTGCCGGTCTTCTTCCGCGACCAACCCAAAGGCCAAAGGAAGAACGCTGGAGGTTTGTGAGCCGTTGCTGTATCGGCCAGTCGTCTCGTGAAAGTAAGTCTTGTTAAAAGGCACGACCAGCCTGTCGGCGAGTTCGTTGAAGCCTTTCGCGTCATTCGGCTTGTCGAGCAGCGTCGCGAAGCGCGCCATCAGGCGCAGCAGGTGATCTCCAGTCTCCAACTCAAGCGCGGCTTCAACGCATCGATCCCAAGCGGATTCTTGCGGTACTCGCACCGCAAATCGGTTGGAGGCAGAAGCCCCTCCGCCGCCTGGACAGACGGACAGAGAAATCCGACTATCAATAAGCTCAACCCAAAACCCCATTTAGACATTCCATTTCTCCCGGCTCCCCAGCAATCAGAAACTGAGCGTTACGCCACTCTCGGTAGGGGCGGCCCTTGTGGCCGCCCTGGGGCAACCGCAACTTCTAGACGACTTTGCATCGAGCCGGCAGTATACAGTTAGCAGCTCGATTTGAAAATGCGGAACTTGGGGCCCTTACGCATAATGCACACCCACTTTGCGATGATTGATCGAAGTTGGTAACATTAGGCGAGGAAGAGGTACGCAGATGCGTGTTGTGACGGTGCACAAAGCCAAGAGCGACCTGGCGAAATTAGTAGAGCAAGCCTGCCTTGGTGAAGAGATCTTCATTTCCCGCGGCGCCACTACGATGCTTCGTCTCGTCCCGGTGGGAACGATTTGTAGGCAACGTCAGCCAGGCGCCTTACGCGGCAAACTCTATGTCGGTCCGGAATTCTTTGAGCCGCTTCCCGCGAACGAGCGCTCACCGTGGGGGTGACCCTGCCAGCGGCAAGGTCGGCTTCGCAGGCAGGCCAAAGTCCTGGCAGGCTTTTTCCGAGTTGATGAAGACGACCGATGTTTCGCGCGACTTCCTCGCCGACCGCCAGGACGCAGCGCCGCAGAAACGGAAATATTTCTGAATCACGAATCCACAATCCAAAATCTAAAATCGCAAATCCGCAACGTCGCCATCATTGCCCACGTTGACCACGGCAAGACCACGTTGGTCGACGGGATGCTCTGGCAGAGCGGAATCTTCAAAGCCAATCAGGAGGTCGTGGAGCGCGTTCTGGACTCCAACGAGCTCGAGCGCGAGCGCGGCATCACCATCCTAGCCAAGAACACCGCCATTTTCTACCGCGGAGTCAAGATCAACATCGTGGACACTCCAGGCCACAGCGATTTCGGTGGCGAGGTGGAGCGCGCGCTGAAGATGGTGGACGGCGTCCTGCTGCTGGTGGATGCAAGCGAAGGGCCGCTGCCTCAAACTCGTTACGTGTTGCGCAAGGCGCTCGAGGCCAAGCTGCCGCCCATCGTGGTGATCAACAAAATCGACCGCAGCGATGCGCGACCGCAGGAAGTGCTGAACGAGATTTACGATCTGTTTATCGAGCTCGACGCCACGGAAGAGCAGCTCGATTTTCCCATCCTCTATGCCAACGCCCGGCGAGGTATCGCGACTCGCTCGCTCGATCAGCCATCCGAAAGCTTGGCGCCGCTGTTCGAGGCAATTCTCGAGCACATCCCTCCTCCGGCGGGCGATCCCGCAGACGTGTTGCAGTTGCTGGTGGCAAATCTGGACTACAGTGACTATCACGGACGCATTGCCATCGCGCGCATTTTCTCGGGCACGCTCAATCGAGGCGACGACGTAGCCATCGTCAAGCTCGACGGCGCTGTTCAGGAGACGCGTATTACGAAGCTGTATGGATTCGAAGGCCTGGAGCGCACGGACATTGAACGCGCTGTGGCCGGTGAGATCGTGGCCATCGCCGGCGTCGAGGGCATCACCATCGGCGAGACGGTGACCAGCATCGAGTCGCCGCGCGCCCTCCTGCACGTGCCGGTGGATGAGCCGACCATCTCGATGATCTTCACCGTGAATACCTCGCCCTTTTCCGGGCGCGAGGGTTCCTACGTCACGTCGCGCAACCTGCGAGAGCGGTTGGAAAAAGAGCTGCTCACCAACGTCGCGTTAAAGGTCGAGGAAACTGAGAGCCCCGACTCGTTCAAGGTGATGGGCAGGGGCGAGCTCCAACTTGCCATCCTCATCGAAACCATGCGCCGCGAGGGGTACGAGTTGGCCGTGGGCAAGCCCGAAATCATTACGCATCAGCTTGGCGAAAAAGTGCAAGAGCCCATGGAGCAGCTCGTGGTCGATTGCCCGGCAGAGTTCGTGGGCGTTCTGATGCAGAAGTTGGGCGCCCGCAAAGGGATTAACACCAAGATGGCCGGGCACGGAAGGCCGGGCGGGCGCGTGCGCCTGGAATTCCTGATTCCCTCACGCGGGCTGATCGGGATGCGCGGCGAAATCCTGAAGGACACGCGCGGCACGGCTGTGATGAACACACTGTTTGACGGTTACGCCGACTGGCAGGGCGAGATCGCCCGCCGGCTCACCGGCTCGCTGGTGGCCGACCGGCTGGGCCGCACCACCGGATACGCGCTCTACAACTTGCAGGAGCGCGGCGAGCTCTTCGTCGAGCCGGGAGTCGAGGTCTATGAAGGTATGGTCATAGGCGAAAACGCGCGCTGGGATGATATGGATGTGAATGCAGTGAAGGAGAAGAAACAAACCAATATGCGCGCTTCCGTCGCCGATGAGGCGATCCGGCTTGTCCCGCCCACGCCGCTCAACCTCGAACTCGCCATGGAGTTTATCGCCGACGATGAGTGGGTGGAAGTGACGCCGCAGTCAATCCGCATTCGCAAGAAAATCCTGCCGGCCAACCAGCGTCCCCGCCGCCACCGGCCGGAGGGATGAGTTCGTCAGGACTAATCTACAATCAACTCCCATCCAAACCCCGCTCGATCCGGGGGCCGCATGTAGATGCCCTCGGGCCCGCGCGTAATGTTATGCACCTCCTCGAACTGCCGGTAGACTTCCGGCGGCCCACCCGGCGGCGGCATGAACATTTCACACCATGGGCTATTGGTGGTGGCGAGAATATAGTGGGCACAACCGTGACTCCATCCGGCGTGCGGGATGACGGGGATATTGTAAGCGGCGGCCAGCGCGCCGATGTGGCGCATTTCACTCAGACCGCCGCACCAAGTGAGGTCCGGTTGCCAGATGGCAGCTCCTTTATATTCCAGCAACAACCTGAAGCCATAGCGCGTGTACTCGTGTTCGCCAGTGGCCATCTGGGTGGACTTGATCGCAGCGCTCAGTCTTCCGAATCCCTCGTAGTCGTCGGGCGGAAGACACTCTTCCATCCAATAAACACGGTAGGATTCCAGCATTTCAGCCAGTTCGATGGTGTAGTGTTCCGTAAGCGCCATCCAGCAATCCAGCATGAGGTCGCCCTCCGGCCCCAGCAGTTCGCGAGTGCGCTTGACGAGCGCGAGGTTCTTCTTCATGCCTTCGCGCCCATCCGCCGGACCGTAGGGAAGTGCCAGCTTCAGCCTTTTGTAGCCAAAGTCGAGGTGCTGCTCGACATCATTTCCAGTGCAGTAGGCGGGGATTTTTGATTTGGTTTCCCCGCCCAACAACTTGTAAACCGGCAAGCCCAAGGCATTGCCGATAATGTCCCAAAGGGCTATATCGACCGCACTTATAGCGTACACGACAAGCCCCTTGCGGCCGTAGTACAAAGTGGATCGCCACATGATGTCCCAGAGTTTTTCGACATCGAAGGGGTCCTCGCCCAGGAGCAATTTGGTAAGGTGCTTCTCGATCACAAAACTACACCCCGGTCCGCCGAAGCCGATGCCAGTAACGCCTTTATCGGTCGAGATCTCCACTGCGTCCGGCCCCAGGTCGTTCGCCATGAACAATTCCCGGCGCGGCTTGTATTTGGGGTAGATCGACATGGGGTTTGCCACTTCGGACCCGCCCGTTGACCACGAACCCGGCGCCGGTTCGTAGCTGGGCGACGGCTTCTTCGGCTTGGGACGGACCATCCTGATGCCGATGATTTTCAGCTTGCTCTTCTCCTCTTGAAAGGGAAGCGGCGGAGGAGAAGGGAAGGGCGCCGAACCGCTGTTTTCGGGCGACGCGGAGGTGGTCAGCGCGCCCATGGATAGTGCCGTGCCTGCCCCGAGGAAGCTTCTGCGGTTCATGTTTAGACACTCCAGCCGATAAGGGTTTGAAAGCGAGGTCGCACGCGCCCACTTTAGCAGAATCAAATTGTATATGGAAATCGCGTCCTGGCGTGGCGCCGGGGTAATTTCAAGGTCCCTTGTGGCATCCCGCAATCATCGGCGGTTTATCAAGGTTGTCCCGATCGCGGTTTACGCTGTAGCAATCTGCTTGTTTGTATTCTGTGCCATCCCAACGGTACACGTTAATCAATTGTTCGTACGCGCTCATATGCCAGGACGTTACCACGTCATGGAAACCGTGGCTCGATGTCTTTCGTAACACGAAGTCACCTCCGGCATCCAGCACCAGTCGCAACCGTTCGCGTTGGCGGGTGAAAACCAAATGCCGGCAGTTCCCGCTGGCGCCGCAGAACAGCCTCGGCCCCTGCACCAAGACCTGCTGACCACCACCCTCAGCGAGCTCAATGAATCCGATACGGGCGTCCATCACGGTTTCACGTTCTTCGTCACGCTGCGCATCCGTGAAGGAGTCGTGGACAGTCTCGTTGTCGAGCAGCCGGTAGATCTGCTGGCGCTCCTCGGTTGTGAGGGGGGCGTTTGCAAGAGAATAGACAAGATTCGCGTTGACATGACACGTACTTCCAGGCTTCCAGTCGTCACGCGAATTCTGCCCCGCGGCGACTCCACCGCTCAGGACTATCAACAGGCAGATGGTCGGGCTGAAACGCCTACTTTCCAACGTATTTCTCCGGGTCCTGATCGAATTTCGCTTTGCAACCCTTGGCGCAGAAGTATATCGTTTGCCCGTTGTATTCGCTGGTGGCCGCCGCCTTTTCGGAATCGATGGTCATCTTGCAGACCGGGTCAACAACCTTCATGACTCCACCTCGAGATCGGGAGTTTTCAGACGGAGGGCGGGGCCTCGCCAAGTTCCAGGTCGATTTCGCCAACCCCGCCCTCAACCCTCACATTGACGGTGACCGGCGATTTGCCATAGGCCTCGTTGACGTAGGAGTCGCCCTCTTTCCTCAGGCCGTGAACGTGAACGGCTCCGATACCTCCGCGCGCGCTGGCCCGCACGCCAACATCACTGGGGAGCCGGATGGTTGCCTTGCCCACTCCGCCCTGAATGTTGGCGGTAAGGTCATTCTTCCAGTCACCCGTCAAGTCCACCGTGGTCTCGCCCGCTCCGATGTGGAGGTCCAGTCTGCTGAGTGCAAGGCCTCCCAGAGTGAGATTGGCCCGCCCTGCGCCTTGGTTCACTTCGAGTTGCATGGGCACCTTATTATTGAGGTGCAGATCCCACCTGTCGTGGCCGCCTCCGCGGCCGTGGGATGATTCCGACTGCCGGATCGACAGCCGGCCCTGGCCCTCGCTTACGTTGTATTCCACCGAAGGTTTTGCGTACCGGCTGTTGTAGGTGAAGTCGGCCTCGAGCAGTTCCTGAGCGCCGGGGCCAACGCTCAGCTCGCCGGCGGGCATCTCGATTTCCACTCGCGCCGACTTCGCTTCGCCCAGCTTAACGGTGCGGGATTCCGTCTGAGGCGGGCCGGCATCCCAATCCCCGGTATTGCATGCGGTTACCACAAGGAGCGAAAGAAGGACCAGAAAAAAGGCTAGCCTCGTTGCGGGTTTTTCCATCTTAGTTTCCTCCTGCAGGTTCTTAGGAGCGGGATAATTCGAACACGGTTATTTCAGGAGGAGCATCGAACCGAATAGGCACGCCGATGGTTCCGATGCCTCGATTAACATAGAGTTGGCCCCCGGGTTTCTCAAACCATCCCCGAATGTAGGGTGTGATGAGGCGGCTGGGCGAAAGCTCGGGGCTGATAAACTCGAGCGTGACTTGGCCTCCGTGGGTGTGCCCGGCCAGGCTGAGGTCGATTCCATACTGGGCCGCGCGGTCGAAGGTGTTGGGGTTGTGGCTGAGCAGAATGTTGGCCGTGCCGGGAGCCATCAAACGGTCCACGCCCAGAAGGTATTCGCGCACCAGGCGCTGGTTGCTTGGCCCCATCCGAGCGTTCGACTCGTAATCCACTCCCAGCAGGTTGATGAATTCACTCCCGGAGGTGATTAAAGCCCGCTCGCGCCGCAGGATACGAATTCCCCGCAGGGCGAAAAGGTGCGTGATGGAATCCTCCACTTTCGCCCACATCTCATGATTGCCGAGGCAGCCATACGCGCCGAAGGGAGCCTTGATCCCCGCCAGCACATCCACAACCGCGGATTGAGTGGACGGGTCCCAAGTGACAAAGTCGCCGGTGAGTGCAGCCAAGTCCGGTTTGAGGCCGTTGGCGATCCCCACGTAGCGTCGAATCTCATCAGCGGGCATGAACGCGCCGATGTGAATATCTGAGAGTTGGACGATCCGGAAACCCTCGAAGGCTCGCGGTAATCGCGGAATTTTGATTCGCCGATGAGAGATTTCGAGGTTCAGGCGTTCGTAGAACATTCCATAAGCGCCCGCCACAAAGGGGGCCGTACTCATCGCCACGGCCGTTCTCTCGAGGAAGCGGCGCCGCGCCAGCGATACAGGACTGGGGAGCGGCATGGCACGTCCCGCCCTCGCGACCCTCCGGTACAGCCAGCGCGCGCCCAAGGCGAATCGGTCCCCCAACCCCAAAAGGACGGCGATTAAAAACCCCAGTAAGGAGCAAAAAATCCACCATTGGAAGGGCGCCTGGAGCAGGGCGGCGCGCAAGGTAAGATGCGTGGGTTCGGCGCTTCGCGCCGCACCACGGATCCAACCCCAAAAATGCGCCTGGTGCAGAGCTCCGCCCACCGTGGGACCCGTGGCCACGGTGCCTCGGCCCCCCCCGCCGATCATCGAAATTCTGTTGAGAATGAATATGATCCAGGATGGCAGGAGGTTATAGGATAACAACAGGACATAAGCCACTAAAGCTGCCACGACGACGCGGCGGCGCCAAACGGAGCTGGGAATTAAAGAAGTCGCCCAACTTCGAAGCTGCTTGACCCAAAACATCTGGCTGGCAACAAGAATTAAGAATCCAGCGCTGCCGATCAGAAAACCCTGCCACATATGAATTCGGACTCACGTCCCTCCCCCTTTAGTATACATTGGTTCCCCCCTGGAATTGTGGAGTTTGAAGGGGTGGCCGATGCCCACCTGATTAGACTCGTCGCGCTGGCCTTTAAATCCTGCGGAATGACCGACTAAGGCTGTGGTCCGGGGTGCGCAGGGGAGGAGGGATCGCTGCAGATCATTGAAATCACAACTGCCAAGACTACCCGATTTCCGGAGCCCGAAGGTCCGATCTCAATCGGACCCGAAATCGGTCCCTGTTTTGCTCAGAGTGTTAGCTTGCGGGCGTTTTTCCGCACCCTGGTTAGGCTGGCGCTTGCCGAGTCCGGCGTGGGGTCGGCACCACCACGTGACATATTGCAGCCTTGAAGGGAATGGCCATTGACTTTCTAGTACGAGAGAGCTAGTCTATAGAGTTGGCTCTTGTATTCTTTCGAATTACAATTGAGGAAAATTATGTCTTTTCAGATAGGCGATAAGGTTGTCTATCCGAACCAAGGTGTGGGTATTGTCGAGCAAATCTCCACCCGCAACCTGACGGGGCAGCCCGAAATGTTTTATCTTCTTCGGCTAGCGTCGGGCAGTATGCGGGTGATTGTTCCTATCAGCAGCGTGGTCAACGTGGGCCTGCGCAGGGTGACCAGGACCAGTGAAATCAGCAGCATCGTTGATTTCTTGCAGAAGGGACAGAGTAAGGCAACTCAAGACTGGAAGGGCCGCTTCAAGGAGAATTCCGAGAAGATGCGAAATGGCTCGCTCCAGCAAGTGGCCGAAGTCTTGAAAACTCTCATCATTCTGAACCAGGCCAAGCCTCTGTCTTTTCGCGAGAAGAAGATGATGGATCGCGCCTGGCAACTTCTCGTGGATGAGATTGCGGTGGTGCGCAGGACCTCGAAGGAGACCGTGGAAGGCCAACTCGTGCGCGCCCTCAATAAGTCGAATCTGAAAGCACCTCTTCCGAGCTAAGGCAGTCTGGCTGCTTCTTTCCGGATGTCCTTATAGCCACTTCCCTGAGCTGTCTATGCCGACAGAGACTCCACGGCGCGGGGTGTGTCCTCAGCGCCGCCCGGGCGGAGGCAGTTTTCGGGAGGCGTCATCAAGCACCACCACCCAATCGCCCTCTGTGGGCGGGGTAAATTCCCGCATCCCGCTGGTCGGAAATGTGCCGGCTGAAATCGCTTTACCCGTGCGGGGATCGTACCACCAAGCCAGAGCTCGAGCGCCGGATATCTTGCTCATCTCCACGGTGATGGTTCTTCTTGTGGGCATGTACGCAATGACTGTGCTGCCTTCGGGGGTGCGGCCCGCTGCAAGATAGTCGTTGCCGAGGAACTCGCCAAGGCCGCCGGTAATTACCTCGTGCTTTTGATCGGGCGCCAGGTCGAACCAGGGACGCGAGCGAAAGAGTCTTCCCCAATACATCATGTTGACCGAGCCGGGAAGATCCATCGCCTGCTGCCAGGTTCCGCTTATAGGATAGAGACCCGGCGCATCGTAATGCCAGATGGGGTTGTTGCCGAAAACGTGGCCGAAACCACCGCACAGGACCGACCAGTACGCCTGCCTGCGGATCTGCACTTGGGAGGAGTTGTGCTCGCCTTCATAACACGATTCGATCAGGAAGGTCGGTAGGATGGGCTGGTGGTTGTAGTCCGATGCAAGCCTCTCGTGAACCCTCTCACAGGAATAGGAGGAGTTGATGTCGAGCCACCCCCCGCTCCCGAACTGCTCGGGCGTGGAGGGCTCCGAATTGGCGTGAGCGGTAAACAGATGGCGCTTGTCGAATTCCTTGATGCCCAGAGCGATCAAGTCAACTCTCTCCAGTGCCGCCTTAGGGTCGCGGTCGCCGCCCATCACCCAAATGATATTATTAAAATCCTTATATCGTTTTCCTAAATACCGGCCGTACTTGAGGCACTTCTCAGGCTTGAGCTTCATGAGCTCTTCGATCCATCCCTCCTGCGTGCCGACGTAGCCCAGGTAGATGGGCGCTAGAAGCACCTGCATGCCATTTTCGCCGGCCTCACGGATCACCTTGTCGGCGTGGGCAAAATATTTCTCGCTGGGAGTTGTGAAATCTCCCGGCGTGGTGAATGGCGGGTCGCCCGCAGCGTCGAGCGGCGGCTTTTTCGAGTAGAGGTGCTCGATCAGATTCACCAGCAACGCGTTGAATCCTTTGTCCCGGCGGTTCTTGAGATACTGCTCCACCTCTTGGTCGTCCCCTGCAACGATCAAAGACCACTCCGCATCACCCTGCAACAGGTAGGGGACGCGGTTCGCGTTGAACCAAGTACCGGCCGCTGGCACTCAGGGAAAGCGGAGTCGCGCCACCGGCCGACTGCGCGTTGCCATTCGTCGTCATCAGCAGGCCACAGATCGCGCACGCCGCCACAAGTATGCTCCGGCCACTGCAGTGCTTTTTCATGATCGAATCCGCCCTTTCGCTCAGGCTCGCCGGCGATCGTCTTTTCCAAACCAGTTGCGGCTGCGGAGTTTGAGATTCGTGGCGTTCATAACCGTATCCCCTCTTGCGTCTCGATCAAAAAAGTCACATCGGGCTCGTATACGCGTTTCTGACGACGGTCCTTTGTAGCCGACTTCTTGTCACTTGCCCGGCCTCGCCTTGCGCCTCGGAAGCCTTGACTTCGTTTGCGCAAATTGTGCTGTTTCTGCTCCTTTTAGCGCCTAAATTGTGCCAATTTGCGTGCAAAACTCGCATAATTTGCAGCATTCAAAAAAGTGATGTCCTTTGTTTTCAGGTAGTTCTTAGCTTCGTTCCCACTATTTTTCATTTTTTGTAGTTCCCTACGTTCCTTCATGGCCGGGACCCTTCCGCTTTCCCTTGCGCCTCGGCGGTCCTTGGCGCCCGCCTGCGACAATGTGTCCACAAAAAGACCACCATGATAGGCTATCACAGGTCCGTGAACTTGTCAAGCGGAAAATGGTCAGAACCATGATTATGCGGTCAAGTGGTAGTCGGCGGAGGGCAGCCAGCGCCGGGCAGCCGCTGGGCATGTCATTCTGAGGGACGGCGCTGAAACAGGTTCCCCCTTGGTGCTTGGCCCGCCCCCGGCTAAGGTGCTAGTATTGCGCCCATTGCTATGGCCGGTTACAACCTCCTAACTCCCGGGCATCGCTCCATTCGCAAGTATTACGAGAACGCGGCAGCCCTGCGGGACCAGGGCGTGCTCAACGAGATGAGCGTGCGTTCGCCTTTCGAGTCCCTGCTCCAGGAGACGGCCCGGCTGAAGAACTGGACCTTGATCGCCGAGCTTTCGGGAAAGTCGGCGGCGCGCGCGTTTGTCCTGCGCTGCCTGATACAATATAAAACCTGAGTGGATCATGCCAACGTTTAAGCCGGATTCGAGTTTTTTCCGAAAAATTGCTATAGGTGCTGTAGGCACAAGAGCTGTTTGTGAGCATCTGAACCAATATGATCACACAATGGCCGAACTTGAGCGGGGTTCAACAGATACAAAGTTATGGAAAGACGTTAAACGCAAGCGTGTCCGCATCCCCGATCTCGTATGCACGTCTTGTGGCTTGCGAATTGAGAGTCGAGCCAAAAGCCAACCGGGACTGACAATGTCGCATAGCCCCACTGAAACTGAGCGCTCGTGGGATTTCGGGATGGTGGATAATGACGTTGTTGCCTTTCCCGTTTGTGGTGCGGTTGGTGAGCACTATTGGAGTCGCGGCAAGCTGAACGGAAGTGCTTCCTACTGGCATGAGAGAAATTGGGTCAAATGGCATGCCGGAGAGCATGTCAACTATTTTAGCGTTGCCGCGTTCCGAGCCACCCCATTTCTGAATGTTGCTCGTAAGGGAGTTACCGAGGGATCTGAGCTTACAATCGGCTGGCCAGCGACTTTTGCGACTTACGGTGGCGTTGTGACTGCAATAGGAGAAGGGCGAATTTCGGTCCAGCGCGCCATAGACGGGCGCACTTTCACGAGGGCGATAAAGACCGGGCAGCAGCCTGCCGTGCAAATCGGGCAGCCAGTGTCACTTCACGAGGTCCTCGCGTCAACTGTGCTTCCTATTAAAGCTAACATTCTGCGTTGTCCCGGCAGTCTTGCTCAAGATCACATCGCTCGACTCTTAGCGTCCCGCGAACGCACCCAAAGGTTCACGGGGGTTAAGCTGGCTCGTCTCAGGGGTGATGCAGGCTATGGTGAGGGGGTCGCCGCACTGCTCCGAGATCCCGAAGAGGACATCTACGTCAAGTTAGAATCCGCGTCCTATTTGTCAGCACTCTGCGGGCAGTCGCTAGCCCAAAACATTGGCCAGTATCTGACGAGCCCTGATCCTCAAATCCGGCTAGAGTCGGTCATCACATTAGGTGAAACAGCGACACAGGAAGCCGGAGAGCTGCTCTCTTCGATTCTGGACGATCAGCGAGTCCCTTATTTCTTGCGTAGCGCCGCCGCGTGGAGCTTAGCCCACATCGGCGGTGAACAACCCATCAGACGACTGATTCGAGCTTTCGCGGATGTCGATTTCGACATCCGCCAAGAGGCCCTTGATAGCCTCGTGACACTGAGCGCCGGCGCTGCACCTTTTCTTATTGCGAGTCTAAGAGAAGCGGAGGATGATGCTGTAAGGGCTGGGTCCGCCGAAGCGCTCCGGCAATACAGCGATAATGCAACCTTTCCCGTTGGTGAACTGGTCGAGATTCTCAATGATGGTGGCTCGCCCTGGGCGGCGTGGCTGGGCTGGCATGGTGCCCCGCGATAGAATCGCGCGCGCTGTTGCACCACTTCAAGACACCCACCCACAACTACACTACGCAATTACCGTTTTATGGTCATTTGTTGAGAGTTGGATTGGCCGCAAGTGGGAACTCCGACCGCGAGCCGAATTCCCCGAGGACCACTGAGAAATGTTGAAACTCGGAAATTGTGAGATGACGTACTCCACCGGTCGCGGTGTACAAGTGTGTGGAGATAGCCGCGAAGTCCTTTCCCAGCTTCCGGTCGATTCGGTTGACCTTATTGTTACGAGTCCTCCTTTTGCCCTGCTCCGCGAGAAAACGTATGGGAACGAATCCCAGGCTGACTACGTCCACTGGTTACTTGGTTTCGGAAGTGCTGCGTTTCGGGTTCTGAAAACTACAGGTAGCCTTGTGCTTGATTTGGGCGGGGCGTATGAGCGGGGAAGACCTGTCCGCTCACTTTATAACTACCGAGTATTGACGGCCTTCTGCGATCAGTTGGGGTATCGTCTGGCGGAAGAGTTCTTCTGGTACAATCCTGCAAAATTGCCTTCGCCAATCGAATGGGTGAATAAACGGAAGATCAGGGTCAAAGATTCCGTCAATACGGTTTGGTGGTTTTCGAGGTCCGACCTTCCGAAGGCGGATGTACGCAAGGTGCTCGCCCCGTACTCACCTCGCATGAATGCGCTTCTGAAGGATGCCGAGAAATTCTATAGGCCGAAGTCGAGGCCCTCAGGTCACGATATTAGCAGTCGGTTCGACAAAGATAACGGTGGAGCGATTCCGAGCAACTTGCTGCAAATTGCCAACACCGACAGCAACTCTCACTATCTGAGACTCTGCAAAACCCACGGGTTTGAAAGCCACCCGGCAAGATTCCCCGACGCACTTCCGCAGTTCTTTATCGAATTTTTGACTGACCCGGACGACATGGTGCTCGACATTTTCTCCGGGTCGAACACCACTGGTTTCGTCGCCGAGCGACTTGGGCGAAGATGGATGGGGATTGAAATAAATCGGGAGTACGCCACAGCTTCGGCGGTGCGGTTCATGGAAGATTGGGAAGATGTGCGACGAGAGACTGCACTGGAGCAAATTAGGCGGGGCGAGGGTCCGAATCTTTCGGCGCTTCGGCCGGCGATGGAACTGCCGCTCCAAGCCGCTGAACCGGTCTTGTAGTAAGTGAATTCCGCCCCGCAAAAGACCACCGCTCGCTCGAGGTGAACGACTCCCTAACCCTGGGCGGCATACCGCCCGAAGCGTTCGAATACCGCCTGGGCAATCGCAGCGCGCTCGAATGGGTGATTGACCAATGCCAGGTGACGGAGGACAAGCACAGTGGCATCCGCTCCGACCCCAACCGCCCCGACGACCCCGTATACATCGTGCGCCTCGTGGGTCAAGTCATTCGCGTGAGCCTGGAAACCGTGAAACTCGTAAAATCCTTGCCCGCCCTCTAGCGGCGGAAGCGCAACACGAGTCGCGGGTGGCCGTAGTCTCGACTTTGGAGCCCCAAAGGGGCGACCTAGCCCAGCCCAGGGCAACGCCCTGGGTGAGGAGGCCAAACCCGTCCCCGCAAGCCCTGAAGGGGCGAGATAGGTGAATCGGCATGCCGCAATCGCTCTCCAAGCTGTACGTTCATCTCGCCTTCAGCACCAAGCATCGCGAACCCTTGCTTCTGGCCCCACTACGAGCGCAGGTCCACGCTTATTTGGCTACAGTCCTCAAGAATCATGACTCGCCCGCCGTGGAGGTCGGTGGTACGAGCGATCACGTTCATGCCCTCTTTCGTCTTTCAAAGGACCGGTCGCTGGCGGAAATCGTGGAGGAGATCAAGACCAGTTCCTCGAAGTGGGTGAAGGGAAAAGCCCTGGTGAATTTTCATCGGCAGAATGGTTACGGAGGTTTCTTAGTGAGCCCTGCGGATGTGGAGAAGGTGGCGGAGTATATCGCGCAGCAGGAAACGCACCACCGGGCCATGAGCTTTCAGGAGGAGTACCGGCGGTTATTGAAAAGCCACGGGATTGAATTTGATGAGCGGTACGTGTGGGACTGAAGGCGCAATTCCTATTTCGCCCCTACAGGGCTCAAGAGAAGTCGGAAAGGGTACCTGACACCCTTTTTCCCCAATCGACTACCCCCGAAGGCGGCACGACGAATTACTACTACACAACTTCCGGCGGGGCACTCTGCGCGAACAACCAGAAGCTTGCGTGCCGCAAGACCGACGGGCGCGGCATCACCACAACTTACACCTATGACGGTGCTGATCGGCTCACGGGCAAGAGCTACTCGAACGGGGACGCGTCGGTGACCTATTATTACGACCAAAACAGTTACAATGGGCTTACAATAACGAACGGGAAGGGCCAGCGAACGGGCATGAGCGACGGCTCGGGCAAAACCGCTTGGAGCTACGACAAGATGGGTCGAACTACCGCCGAGGAGCGGACCATCGGCACGGTCACTAAGACCATGTCCTATGGCTATGAACTTGATGGTTCCCTCGCCTCAATCACTTATCCCAGCGGGCGCGTGGTGAGCTACACCTACGGCGGCGACTCGAGGCCGATCTCCGCCGTAGACTCAGCCGACAGTATCAACTACGCGACGAGCGCCACCTACGCGCCGCCGGGCGGCCTCGCGAGCCTGGTGAATGGGCAGGTTTCGGGCGGATTCGCCGGAATCACCACCAGCAACAGTTACAGCAACCGGCTGCTGCCGACAGCGCTCAGCGCCTCGTCGAGCAATGGCACCGCGCTCAGCCTCTCGTATACGTACTTCGCCAACGGCAACGTGAACGTGGAGACGAACGGCCGCGATAATGGCCGCAGCGTGACCTACGCCTACGATGCGCTGAACCGGGTGAGCACGGCCACGAGCCAAGCCACCAGCGGCAGTGACTGTTGGGGCCAGAGCTTCGGCTACGATAGATACGCGAACCTGACGACGGCTAACGTAACGCAGTGCACCGCGCCCATGCTGAGCTTGAGCGTCAACGCGAACAACCAGATCACCAACAGCGGCTTCAACTACGACGCGGCCGGCGACCTGACGGGCGACGGCTCGTACACCTACACTTGGAACGGCGAGCAGCACCTGAAATCGGCGGCAAACGTGACTTACACTTACGACGGCGATCTGAGGCGCGTCGAGAAGTCGAGCGGCACGCTTTATTGGTATTGCGCGGTGTGCGGCCAAGTCCTGGCGGAGAGCGACTCGAGCGGGAACCTCACCAGTGAGTACGCCTTCTTCAACAAGCAGCGCATCGCGCGCCGGGACGTTTCCTCGGGGAATGTCTACTATCTTTTCCGCGACCGCCTCGGTTCTTATCGGACGGTGACGGACTCGACGGGCCATGTCCAGGGTGAGTCGGACTACTATGCGTTCGGGGGCGAGCGCGTTATCTCAGGCACGGTGACGGACAACTTCCGTTTTGCGGGAATGGAGTGGGATTCGGAAGACGCGCTGAACCACACGCTCTATCGTCAATACACCCCCGCCGAAGGCCGCTGGGAAACCCCAGACCCCAAGAGCGGTTGCGTGAATTTCCCCCAGGGACAGAACCTGTATGGTTATGTCCGTGACAACCCCACGAACAGGGTTGATCCGAACGGCGATCAAGGGTTCAATCCGTTCCTGCTGGGTGGGGCTTGCGGCTCGGCCAGCTCTGCGCTCTGCTCCTACAGCTCAATTCCAAGTCCAGACAGGATCATTCACCGCCCCCCCTGCTTCTTCTGCATAGCCGGCTGCACGGCAGCGTACTTCAATTGCTTAACCGCGGATTATAAATTGTATGGCTACTGCGTCCGAGGTTGCGAATGGCTGGTCTATGTGACGGGCCAAGACTGGCTGTGGTGGCCATGCATGGCCGGCTGTATCACGAACTTTTATGGGCTGGCCTACTATTGTACCTTTGGCTACCAGACATGTCTACTCAACACCTGCGGTTATTGTTTCTAGCAAGCATGCTGTTGTGTGCCCCCGCTTCGATAGGGGCAGGGCCAATACTCCCGCACCAGCACGCCGTTGGCGTTGCGTTCTCGGCGGACGGTAAGCTAGTGGCCGGAGCGCTGGGGAGCAGAATCCTCATCTGGGAGGCGGGAACTGGCGCTCTGCGGCTTGAGATCGACGCGGGCGCCTCAAGCCCGCTCGAGCCGTTGGCGTTTTCTCCGGACGGCTCGAAGATCGCGGCCGGTTTTGCTGCCCCCGCTAACTTTACACTTAGAGGAGGAATCTTGCTCGTCTGGGACACCAGGACGGGGGAGCGCCTGGCGGACCTCGGCCGTAGCTACAACATCGATCTCCCCGCCACAGGTACCACTCTAGTGCAGAACCTCGCCTACTCGCCCGACGGGAAATACTTAGGTATCTGCCTCGGGGGGCTCGGGGTGCGTCACAAGCTCATCGTACGGGATGCAACGTCAGGAACGGGTGTTTACGGTTTTTTGGCGGGGCCCGGCATGGTGTTCCCCATCGCATTTTCGTCTGACGGAAAAATGGCGGCGCAATGGGCCCGAATTTTCGGGATTGTGCCGGGTAGACCGACGATCACGGTTTGGGACCTGGGTACCGGTCGCGAACTCAGGCACTTCGAGGGGTGCGGAGCGACACTCAAGAACGGCCTCGCCTTCTCGCCCGATGGCGAGTTGTTGGCCGCCGGGGGCACACGTGGCAGGATTTGCGTGTATGACGCAGAGAAGGGCGGGCGACCTACAGTACTCAGGCAGGATGAGCGAGGGGACATCCCGGCGGTCGCATTCTCACCCGACGGGAAGACGCTCGCGTCTGAAGGACCAGCAAACACGCTGCGTGTACGGAGCGTTGGAAGCGGCCGGGAGCTGCGCCGGTGCACCATCGCTGCGCACCCGCTCCCGTTCGGTACGTTTTCCCCCGACGCGAGGTCGTTCGCTGCTGGGGACAAGGACGACAACAGTGTGCATCTTTGGGACGTAGACACCTGCCGCGAGATCCGTAAGTTTGGCACATAGGAACCGCGGGTGGCGCATACGTCCGTGTGCCAGGGAAAGCCTGGCTGATCTTGCAAGCTGAAAGGAGCTTGTCCTGTAATTGCCCATTCGACAGGTAGCCAATCGAGCGTGGGTGGGAGTAATCCCGCCGGCGAAGCCTCGAGCGGCGAATCCGTGAGCCATAACGCAAGTGAACCCGTTTCGGTCTCGTTAGCGCAAAGGGGAAGTGGTCAGTCTTCGGATGTGGATGAAACCTGAAACTCGCCGTGAAGCAAGGGGCGCAAGCAGCGGCGGGACTTCTCGGGGTGGTAGGGGATGGCGCGCGGAGAAAGATCGGCCGAGGAACCTGGGAGGCCCGACGGGGTGGTCTCGCTCGGCGGGACCAACACCTTGGGGGAATAAATAACCGCAAGGTCGGCCCCGGTCGGGAGTCGGACCGGCTCATAGTAGCGGGGAAGCGGGTAATGACCGTGGAGCGAAGGGGCCGGAACGCCGACACGCTGGGGTAAGAGGAGGGGAATTCCGCTTGGACTTTTGGGAAAGGGTGTCAGGTACCCTTTTCAGGAAAGAAGCAGCGCAGAGTTTGCGCCTTCAAACTCTACGGCTTTTGATGTTAAATAATTTGATTGTTGTTAACGTTCCCGTTCGTATATGACATCCAAGGAAAAGCCGCAGCGTCCCAACCCCAGGGACTCTGCACTACCTCTCCGTCCCGCTGGTGGTGACTCGTTATGGATAGCCCTTCAATCGATCATGTGACCTCCCGGTGGGACGCCCAGGTCGGACACCGCCCCGAGGGTTTCTCGCTTCTCGAGATGATGATGGTGGTGACGGTGATTTTGATCTTGGCGTCCATCTCTACGCCGTACTACAGAACCGCAGTGATACGGGCGCGGGAGGCCGTGCTGCGCGATGACCTCTACACACTCCGCTACCTGATTGACCGCTTCACGCTCGATAATGGCCGTGCCCCCTTGAGCCTGGACGAGATCGTCGAGAAAGGCTATCTGAAGCGGCTGCCCACCGACCCCTTTACCGGCTCGAACGAGACCTGGCAGGAGACCAAGGAAGACGCGCCGCTTTCGGTAAGCCAAAAGACGCTGGGAATTGTAGACGTACACAGCGGCTCGGAGGAGACTTCCCTGGAAGGCACCCCGTACAAGAGTTGGTGACGGGCAGGAGTCAGGAGTCAGGATTCGGGATTCAGGTAGCCTTGACCGCCGATTCTGCGGGAGGAGGCAGCATGCGAATAGGGCGGAACGAGATCGTTGAGGAACTCACGGCACACATGCGGAAATTGGGGGGAGAGCCGGGCGAATGGCAGGTGGGCGCGGCAGCCTCCAATGCCAAATTGCCGATTCAGAATTCAAGGGAAACGAACCTGCCAGGCTTGGCTTGTCGCGAGGCTTTCACCACCTACGCCGCCGCCGAGGCGGTCGATTACCTGGTCAGCGCCTTCGGCCTGCACCCCGCCCGCGGCTTGCCCTGCGGACCCGGCAACATCGTCTTCGTTTATCGCACCACGGAAAACAGGGGGTAGCGGTGAGCCAGCGGGGCAGAGCGAGATTCTTCGCTGTGCTCAGAATGACAGCGGGCGGGGGCGGGCAGCAAAGAACAGGTTTCAGGCGCAGGGTTCCAGCGGTGCAGAGCGAGATTCTTCGCTGCGCTCAGAATGACAGCGGACGCTCAGAATGACAGTGGGCGGGGGCGGGCAGCAAAGAACAGGTTTCAGGCGCAGGATTCCAGCGGGGCAGGGCGGGATTCTTCGCTTCGCTCAGAATGACAGCGGACGCTCAGAATGACAGCGGGCGGGGGCGGGCGCAGACAGTTAATTCCGCGGGTGCACGCCCGGACAAGAGAACTTCCGTGTGGTAAGATGTGGGCCCGGAGAAACACGCATGTCATGCCAAAAAGTCGTAATTCTCGACGGCCGCGGGCTTGCTGACGGAGATCTCAGCCCAGTTCTCGGCGCGCTATCGGAGGTGCTCGGAAGCGACGGCGCTCTAATCGAGACATTCCGTTTGCACGAAATGAAACTGGCCCACTGCCTCGGTTGTTTTGGTTGCTGGTTGAAAACCCCAGGGATGTGTGTCGAGGATGACGACGGCCGACGAGTGGCCAAAGCGGTCATCCAGAGCGACACGACGGTGTTCTTCACGCCCGTGACATTTGGGGGATACTCCTCGGATCTGAAGAAGATGATGGACCGCTTCATTCAGCTCATCTCTCCCTATTTCCAGGTAGAACACGGCGAAGTGCACCACCCGCCGCGCTATGCGCGCCGCCCGCGGCTTGTGATGGTGGGTACTCAGCGGCATCCCAACGCTCATGAGGCTCACATTTTCAAGACTCTCGCCGGGCGCAATGCCATCAATTTCCATCCTACCTCTTACGCCGCGGAGGTTGTGGCTGCGACGGAGCCTGCCGAGGCCCTCCGCCGGCGCTTCGAAGCATTGCTCGCCCGATCCGACTCCCTGCCTTTCGGCGAGGCCGCCGCGTCGTTGATGCCACCGCCCGTGGCACCCGGCGTAGCGACTGGAGAGGAGGGCCCGAGGCAGGCTCTTCTAATTGTGGGAAGCCCCAAGACCAGCTCGCCCAGCACCTCGAGCCTCCTGGGAAGCTACCTTCTGGGGCGGCTCGGCGAGCGCGGATGGGAAACCGCATCACTGACACTCCGTGCCAACCTGAACCGTGAAGAGGGGGAGGCCGCGCTGCTGGCCTCAGTCGATCGAGCCGGACTGATCCTCTTGGTCTTTCCACTCTATGCCGATGCCTTGCCTTACTTGGTAACAAGAGCCCTTGCCAGCATTTCAGCCCATCGACGACGGTCCGCTCGCCCGACGCCGCAGCGCCTGGTGGCCATCGTAAACAGCGGCTTTCCAGAGACTCTCCAGAACGCGGCGGCGCTGGCGATCTGCCAGGAGTTCGCATCCCAGAGCGGTATGCGATGGAGTGGCGGTCTGGCCTTAGGTGGAGGAGGGATCGTCGGTGAACAGCCTCTGAATGCGGCGAAGCGCTCGGGGCTGCCTGTGAAGCACGTGATTGAGGCCCTGGATTTGACTGCCGAGGCGCTCGCCGAGGGGCGGCCAGTGCCGGCCCAAGCAGTAAACTTGATGACGAAGAAGCCCTTCGCCTGGATGCCTTTCGCTCTCTATCGCTGGATTTATACTCGGTTTGGGGGGAAAGGATTTGAGAAGGAAGCCGCCAAAAACGGTGTCAGCAGAGAGAGGCTGCTCGACCAGCCCTATGCAGCTTAGAGCAATGCCTCCGCGCCCACTTCCCGCTCGTCACCTTCATCTGATGACCCCGTCCTTTCCGAACCAGTCGCGGCTGCGGAGTTGGAGATTCGTGGCGTTCATATCCGGATCGCCTTTTGGGACTTGAGCAGAAGAGTTACGTCGGGCTCGTATACACGTTTTTGATAACGGTCATTTGTAGCCGACATCTTGTCACTTGTCCGGCCTCGCCTTGCGCCTCGGAAGCCTTGACTTCGTTTGCGCGAAACGTGCGGTTTTTGCTCATTTCAGGCTCTAATTCGTGCTAAATTGCACGCAAAACGCGCATAATTTGCAGCATTCAAAAAAGTGATGTCCTTTGTTTTCAGGTAGTTCTTAGCTTCGTTCCCACTATTTTTCATTTTTTGTAGTTCCCTACATTCCCCCATAGCCGGGACCCTTCCGCTTTCCCTTGCGCCTCGGCGCGCCCAGGCGCCCGCCCGCGACAATGTGTCCACAAAAAAGACCACCATAATAGGCTATCATACATCCGTCGGCTTGTCAAGGGGAAAATGCAAGAAAAGTTCCTGACCGTTTCTCCTCTCGTGCTCATTTTGATGTGCAATTCCGCGCGCTGGTTACGAAGCTGAATCGCCAGGTGGCGCGGAAGGTCCTGCCTGCCGCGAGGGCTGATGATCCTCGCTCAGCGTAGCGGCCACGGAGGCCGGTTGCCGCCCAGGTGAGCCAAGCGACAAACGGAAAGGGCCAGAGCGGGGTACGCCCTGGCCCTTGATTTTTCCCGGCAAGGTCTGGCGTATTCACTTGCTCGCTGCCGTAACTGGCACGAGCTGGGCCAATTGCCGCTCCTCAGGCGCCGTGAGGTGCTTGGGGCCCTGCGGCGCGTACTGAAGGATTATCCCCAGCTCGGGGAGCCGCAAGCTGCGCACCGTGCCCTGCTCCACGGTCAACTCCGGGCGCCCGGAGTCGGTCTTGTCAAAGGATTGGGCCACAATCATGCCCACGATATTCCGCCCGTGAGAAACGCGCAGCGTGGATTTCATGTCCACACTGTCCAGCGTTAGAGAGTAGTCCCCGGCCGGCAGAGTCGCTTGGCCCCACCGAGCCTGGAACGGCAGGGTGAATTTGCCTTGGAACACCTGCGCATTTGCGTGTCCCGCCGCGAAGCAGGCTGCCAACAGCGCCAGCCCTGAGAATTTGATCAGCGAGGAAATCCGAATCCCGTTCATTGTGTGCCTCCTTTTTTCGGTTTGCATTCTTGGGGCAAATTCTTGTTGCCCTCACCCTCTAGAGCGGAAACCGAGGGCGGAAACTGTCATGACGGCGAAAGATTTTCATTGCGCCAGTGGAAGCACGAAGGATAGGCGTGGAAAACAGCGCACAGGTGTGATAACTTGTGGCGAGTCGAACTCTCTGGCAGAGGGTTGGGCGATGGAGTCCTCAGCCCACGAAATCACGCGACTGTTGCAGGCCTGGAGTGAAGGAGACAAGAGCGCGCTCGAGCGGCTCGTTCCTCTCGTTTACGAGGAGTTGCACCGGCTGGCGCACCACTTCATGGCGCGTGAGCGGCCCGGCCACACACTTCAGACCGGCGCCCTGCTGAACGAAGCCTACCTTCGTCTGATCGATTCCGCGCAACCGAGCTGGCAAAACCGGGCCCACTTCTTTGCGGTCAGCGCGCAAGCGATGCGGCGCATTTTGGTGGATTGGGCCCGTTCTCGTCAGGCCTTGAAGCGGGGCGGCGAAGCGCGGCCGCTCGAGTTAGAGGAAGCGCTGGTGGTGGGGGACGCGCGAGCCGCGGATTTTGTGGCCCTGGATGATGCCCTGAAAGCTCTGGCGGCATTAGACCCGCGGAAAAAGGAGGTAGTGGAGCTACGCTTTTTTGGGGGCTTGAGCGTGGAGGAAACAGCGGAGGTGCTGAAGGTTTCGCCGGAGACGGTGATGCGGGACTGGAAGTTCGCCAAGGGCTGGCTGCGGCGCGAACTGAGCAAGGAGAAGGCAGATGGGGCCTGAGCGTTTACAGCAAATCGAGCGCTTGTATCACGCTGTGCTGGAGCGTGAAGCGGGGCAGAGGGCTGCCTTCCTGAAGGAGGTTTGCGCGGGGGATGAGGAACTCCACCGGGAAGTGGAATCGTTGCTCGCTCAAGAGGACGGAGGCGATCATTTCCTGGAAGCGCCGGCCCTCAAGGTGGCAGCGCAAGCCCTGGCGCGGGATCAGCCGCGGGCGGCTGGAACGGCGAGCCCGGACGCCATGCTGGGCCAAGTGGTTTCCCACTACCGCATACTGGACAAGATCGGCGGGGGCGGCATGGGTGTGGTCTATAAGGCCACCGACACCAAGCTCAAGCGCACCGTCGCCTTGAAATTCCTGCCGGAAGCGCTCTCCACGGACCGCCAAGCCCTGGAACGGTTCCAACTCGAGGCCCAGGCTGCTTCCGCGCTCAACCACCCAAACATTTGCACCATTTACGACGTTGACCAACACGCAGGCCAGCCGTTCATCGCGATGGAGTGCCTGGAGGGCCAGACGCTCAAGCATCGCATGCGAGGCAAGCCTCTAAGAGTCGAGGAGGTGCTGGGGCTGGGGATCCAAATTGCCGATGCACTGGACGCTGCGCACACCAAGCGCATCGTGCATCGGGATATCAAGCCCGCGAACATTTTCGTGACGCATCGCGGCCAAGCGAAGGTTCTCGACTTCGGCTTGGCGAAGCCGGCGCGGCAAAGGTTGGTGCCTAAGGCTGGGGAGATGGGGCTGGGGGAAACCATAGGGGCCTCGCTGGCAGAGGAGTCGCTGACCAGCTCGGGCATTGCGGTGGGGACGGTCGAATACATGTCGCCGGAGCAGGTGCGCGCTGAAGCCGTGGACCAGCGCACCGACCTGTTCAGCTTTGGCTTGGTGCTTTACGAGATGGCCACAGGGCGGCGGGCATTTACTGGCGAGTCGCCCGGAGCCATCTTCGACGCCATCCTCAATCGCGCGCCTATCCCCGCGCTGCGCCTCAACCCCGAGTTGCCACCGGAACTGGAAAAGATCATCGACAAGAGCTTGCAGAAAGAGCGTAAGCTGCGTTACCAGACTGCGGCAGACCTGAAAGCCGACCTTGAGCGCTTGAAGCGCGATATGGACTCCGACCGGGCTGTAGCGGCGGTCTCTGACCGCCGGGCTGGGATGGGGCCAGCGCAGGTACGGAGACGGTGGACAACTGCCGTTGTTGGCGTCGCCGCGCTCGTGGCCGCAGGCATGGTGGTTGCGCTGTTGCTCCGCACTCCGCCTCCGCCAAGGGTATTGGGAATTCACCAAATCACCCACACGGGCCGCGAAAAGGGCTGGCTGGTGACGGATGGAGTGAGGATTTACTTCATTGAAGTGCTTGCTGGCCACGGTACTCCCATGGCTGTCCCTGCGGCGGGGGGCGATGCGGTCCCGATCCCCATGCCGCTCAAGGATGCCTTCCTCACGGGCATTTCGGCGGACAACAGCGAACTTACGGTTGGAAGCCCCGCTCCGGAGGGGGGGCACAATATGATTTGGCGCCTCCCGGTTCTGGGCGGGTCGGCTCGCCGCGTGGGTGATTTGGTGGTGGACAACGCGGCCGATACCCCCGATGGCCGCGGCCTGATCTATGCGAAAGGTTGGGATGTCTATTTCGCCAATGCTGATGGCGCCGGGTCTCGCAAGCTCTTGAGCGCGCCCGGCGACCCTTACTTCTTCCGCTACTCTCCGGACGGGAGCCGCCTGCGCTTCACGGTTTGGGACCTCAAGCGGAACGGGCCTTCGATTTGGGAGGCTTCGCCTGGCGGCTCGAACTTGCACCGCTTCCTGCCGGATTGGAACCCCGGCGGGACGGAGTGCTGCGGAACCTGGACATCGGACGGGAAATACTATGTGTTTCAGGCGACGGTGGCAGGAAGCACCAACCTCTGGGCGCTTCGGGAAGGCGGCCTCTTCCGCAAGAGGGCCCGCGAGCCCGTGCAGTTGACCACCGGGCCGATGCAGTACGCCCTCCCCGTCGTCAGCAAGGACGGCAAGAAGATCTTCTTCGTGGGCACCCAGAGCAGTGCTGAGCTTTCGGTTTATGATTCCAGGCTCCACGAGTTCGTGCCTTTTCTCGGCGGAATCCCAGCCGAGAGCGTGAGCTTTTCGAAAGACGGGCAGTGGGTGGCTTACGTCCGGCTGCCGGAAGGCACGCTGTGGCGAATGAGGATGGACGGAACCGACCAGCTTCAGCTTACCTTCCCTCCCATGAAGGTCTTCTTGCCGCGCTGGTCGCCGGATGGCAAGCGCCTCGCGTTCTCTGATGAGCCTCCAGATGGCCATTCGAAAGTCTACACCGTCCCGGCTGATGGCAGCGCTCTCGAGGCGCTGACTTCGGGAGAGTACCACGCGCACGATCCTACGTGGTCTCCCGACGGGAATGCGGTGATGTTCGACCATAACGCCAACGTCCCGGATAGCGGCATCCGAGTCCTGAATTTACAGACGCACGCGATCACGGAGCTGCCCGGCTCAAAAGGGATTTTTTCTGCTCGCTGGTCGCCCGACGGCCGCTACGTGGCCGCGCTAACCTCCGGAGACTACAAGCTGATGCTTTTCGACTTCAAAACCCAAAAGTGGGAGAAGCTGAGCGGCCCAGGAGCCGGCTTCCCGAACTGGTCGAAAGACGGCAAGTACCTCTTCTTCGCTGAAATGAATGTGGGGGCGCGGGGTTTCTTTCGGGGTTTCTTTCGGGTCGACGTTGCCACGCGCAGGAAGGAGGAGGTCGCGAGATTGGGAAACGCTCACCTGGCAGAAGGCGTTACCGGCTACCCTTGGCGCGGGGTGACCCCCGATGGCGCGCCGCTCATCGCGCGGCAAGCCGGCACGCAGGAAATCTACGCCCTCGACGTGGTCTTCCCGTAGTGGATAGCCTCCGACAGCCGCGCTCCGCCACGCGCTTCCAGAACCTCCCGCGACTCTCTTCCGAAGAGCACGCTGCTGAGCGAGCAGGCTTGGAGTACGCCGTAAAGCAAACACCCGGTTGTGCCGATGGCTGGGCCATGCTGTCGATGCTTTATCGGGAGGAATATCGTCAGCCATTGTCAGCTCCCAAAGTTATTACCACTTTTCCTGGCGCGCGCCCTTTTTCCCGAAGACTGCTTCATCTCGGAGGCCCAAAATAGCTCGCGGGGCGCATCGCGCGCGATCTCACAAAAGAAGGCAAGACCTGGCCGCAGGCTAGTGCTTAGTTGCATTAACAAGCGTATTCTACGCTGAGCGTTGGAAGGGCGGGGCTTCAGCCCCGCCGCTCGTTCCAGGCAGCGTTTAGGGGCTTTAGCCCCTGAAGCAACCATGGTTTCAGGGCCTAAAGGCCCGTTCTGCCCACGTCCTTGAGACGGCGGGGCTAAAGCCCCGCCCTTCCGCGGGCCACTTGAAATTGCGCTCATAAAACCAACCAAGTACTAACGAGGCTTCGCCTCAGACCCACAAAGCGTGTAAAGTAAGGCTCCGTTCGTGGACGTGAAAACGGGTGGGGTGTCCCCCCGCTCATGGACCGCGCGAGGCGGTGGTTGGCCTTCAGGCCGGTGGTCCAGCAAACGGAGCCCAGATGAGCATAGCACCGAACGTGGCCGAGATGCTTCGAGAGCATGTCACCTTGCAGGTCGAGGGCATTGACCGGATGTATCTCAACGCCTGCGTCCCACGCCTGCAATGGGAGCGAGGCGTGGTGACCTTCTTTGAAAGGCACTTGGGCCAGCCGGTGGCTTCTTCCGCGCTGATGGCGCCGCGTACACGTGACTTCGTGGCGGCCATTGAGAGATTTATCAAAGCCCGTGCCCTTCCGGTGGTGGAGTTTCGCAAGGGCCAGCGCAAAGACGACGTCATGGCCGAGCATCTGAAGCATTTTCGATTCGCCGAGGGAGTGGTCTTCGTGGGCAAAGCCCAGGAAAAGACAACCCTGTTCCGCACCCAGAAGCGGCGCAACCCTCAAACCGGCCGCCGCTATGCTTGGATTGTGAAGTCCACCGCGGTGGTGAATCACTACTACTTCTACTGCGTGGACCGGGACTTCGGCCCCTTCTTCCTCAAATTCTGCTCTTACTTCCCTCATAACGCCAAGCTCTGCCTCAATGGTCACGAATATCTGAAGCGGCAACTGGAGAAGGAAGGGATCACCTATCAAGCCCTGGACAACGGCATTCTCTCTTGTGCTCACCCTGCACGCCTGCAACAGATTTGTGACGCGTTGTCGGCGGCGAAGATCGAAGCGCTACTGGCCAAATGGCTGCGATTCTTGCCCTCTCCGTTCACCAGCCTCGATCAGGAAGCTGGTTACCGTTACCACCTTTCCATCCAGCAGGCCGAATTCTCGCTCACCCAAGTCCTGGATCGGCCAGCCCAAGGTCGCCTCTTCTTCGAGCAGGTCATCCGCGAGAACCTGGATCTGGGCCGCCCTGATCAGGTTCAACTGATCTTCGGACGGCGTGTGACTCGCGCCACCCCGGGTCGCTTTCGCACCCGCGTGATTACCGATGGCGTCACGCCCTCGCTGCACGTTGACTACAAAACCTGCCGCATCAAGCAGTATCACAAGCAGGGGCGGGCGCTGCGTACCGAAACCACCATCAACAATGCTCGCGACTTCTTCTGCGGCAAACGGCTGGTTAACCTGCCGCGCCTGCGGCAGATCGGCTTTCAAGCCAACCGACGTTTGATCGAAGTCCAATGCCTCAGCCACGATTGCCAACTGGGAGAAGAGGTATTTCAGCAGCTCCATCGGCCCCACGAAGTAAACGGACAGCATGCCGCCGCGCTACGCTTCACTGATCCCCGCGTCCTGGCGCTCTGGACCGCTTTGCTCTTGTTCCGTCTCCTGCCGTACGGTTTCGCGCATCGCGACTTGCGCGGGCATCTCGCCGCGCTCACCGGGCAAGTGCCCGAATCTCTTACCCCCGGCCGGATGACCTATGATCTGCGGCGGCTGCGCCTGCACGGTTTCATCCAACGCATTCCCAAAACGCATCGTTACCAAGTGACGGAGTTCGGGCTGCGCGCCTCCCTCTTCTTCACCCGCGTCCATGCCCGCATTCTCCGCCCCGGCCTCTCACAACTGCTGCCTAATGCTCCACCTCTCGATTCAACCCTGCAACGCTGTCTGCAGCAACTCGAGGCCGAGATCAACCGGCGAGTCGACCAAGCGCAACTCGCCCCACAAGAAACTTGACCTGAACGCTACAGGTTCAGCAAATAGAGACGTCTAGCCCGCCTTCAGCGTCTCGGCCTCGGCACGGGAACCGTAAGTCGCAGGCTTGCGGAATGTGAGTGCGTAGAATCGGTTCTTCCCGACGACGTTCAGAATCTCGAGGTGTGTCTCGAGCATCTCCGGCGGGACGAGGTCAACGGGGGCGGCCACCGGTTCTTTGCGGTTCTTGAAAAAAACGCCGGTAATGGGGGCGCGCTCGTACGAGGCTTTCACGTGCTCTTCGGTTTCGTCGGCAATGAGGATTCGGCTGCCCGGCCTGGCTACCCGAATCATCTCGCGAATCGCTTGGGCGCGATCGTTGAAAAAGTTGATCCCGCCGACGTGAAAGACCACATCGAAGCTGGAATCGGCGAAGGGCAGGCTTTCAGCGTTGCCCAGAAAAAGGCCGGCTTGGAGATGCCAGCGGTGCAGGTTGGACTGGCAGTTGACGAGCATCTCTCGCGCCAGATCAATGCCGCAAAGCCTGACGCCCGGCGGCAGATATTTGAAGTTAAGGCCCGTTCCCACAGAAGTCTCCAGCACCGAATCGCCTGGCTTGACTTCGAGCAAGCCCAGGTAGCTCATCACATACGCGTCCCTGTCAATCCCCGTCAAAGCGCATACGACCCGCTGGCTGTCGTCGTAAAAGCCACCAATGGTTTCGTAGAGGTGATTGTATTTATGGTTCAATCCGGTAAGGTCTTGGGGACGGCGCAGATCAGCAATGCCGGCACGGATCGGAAACCGCTCGGCTGAGGAACTGACCAGTACTTCTCCATCGCCCTGGCGAACAAGATGCAATGGCTGGCTGGTGGCCGGACTTCGCAGGATGCTCAAAACCTCAGGCGTGCAATTCCAGCCGCGGTCCTTCCCGGACCGGAAAAGCGCCCAACCGCTCAGCGCCACTGCTCCGGCAACCGAGACCCAGGCAAATGCTGCACCAACAGGTAGCACTGGAGGCAGCGCGTCGCCCCTGAGCTGACGAAGCCATCCGAACCCGGCCGCCAGAGCGACGGCTGCGAGGAAGACACTCGCCCCCGTGCGGATAGAGGCGGCGCGAAACTCATGATTCCACATCCAGACCATCACCGCCCCGAACCAGTTGACGAGAAAGACCAGGGCGCTCGCTCCCAAGACCGCACCAACTTGGAGCAGTGCACTGTTCAGTCTCTGGCTTTGGGATCCGGCGATGCCGGTCGGCAGGCAGGCCCTTTCAATAGTCATGAACGCGACACCGAAGAGCGGGAGTGGAAGGGTGGAGAGGAGTCCCGGCAGGTGTGGGCTGGTCATGCGATAAAAAGTGAAAGGCAGAACGCTGAGCACGAGGGCAAGAAGCGTCCAGCACGCATAGACGGCCAGCGGACCGGGACCGGTTTGCGGAAGGTGACGCCACAGGTGCGGCGACGCAAAAAGCAGGGCGAAACCGAGCATCCACAGAAATCCGCGGCGAAGGCGCTGCGTGCCTACGAACCACGCGCCGAGGATTGGACCCGTCCACGTGCCGACAGGAGAATAGAAGAATCCCAGCAGGAAGATGCACACTACGATCCAGGCCGCCACCTGCTTGGAACGCGGGGATGTGACATTTAAGTTCATATTACGGTCCTCACTTGATTCCATTGCTCAGCGTCCGTAAACCGACTGCCTTGTCCGCCTCCTTTGTAGGGCGCGAAACAGGCGGCCGGCTAGCACGGTCAGCCAAACGACACCCAAGGTGATTCCAAACGCTGCGTAGGCATCCGGCGCCAGGAGCAGGATAAGAGCAACCGCCGAGGCCAGCAGCATGTAGGATGGCCACCAGCTACCACCGAACGTCAGCGCGCCGAAGGCTGTGATGCCAATGGCCAGAAAAGCTGCCAGGGCCGCGTTCCAGTCGCCGGTCGAATGCACCACGAGAAGCGCCGGAGCGAAGGGCAGCATTACCCACGGTCGCGAGCGGCGCCGGGCGAGGAACAACACAAGCAAACCAACTCCGGCGAGTGCCCAGCCAACTTGTGCTGCCAACCTGATCGCAGGTGGGACGAGCGGCTCCCCTTCCGCCCGCTCCTTGATTCCACGCAACATGCGTTGCTCCATCACAAAGTGAATGGGATCCCACCATACGGAGTTAAATACGCGCACGGCCAAATTGGAGGGGAGGGATTCGCGCAGCAACAGCCGGGTGGTCTTCTCGTCAATGGACTCGAGTACGAACCGGCACGGGATGTCCGCGATCAACCGCTCGGGTTCGAGAGCGACAATGCGAGTCTGCGCCATGTGGGCAAAGATTCCTCCTAGAAGGTCAGGACGCGCCAGGAGGACGCGGTCCCCGATTCTTATCCTCTGCCATTCCGGATGGATCACATCCGCGTTGTGAATATTGGCGCCGGTGAGGTTTTCGAGCCACGTGTTGCTATAGAATCCGGCTCGGTCCTGGCCCATCTGGACCAGCCATTGCCAAACCGCAGCCGCCGGCACATGGATAGTAATGGCTCTCGTGAACCAGTGTGAGCCATAGGGGAGTCCGCCGGTGGGCGGATCGCCGGGCAAAGCCATCTGCCTTTCGGTCGATTTTCCACCCCAGTTCATGAACCAGGGGTACAGAAAGCCGAAGTAGACGCCCCACAGGATGGCGAGTAATATACCGACCCAGAGCGGACGGAGGAGCCGGTGCGTACCACTGCCGAGCCTGCGCATGGTGTCGGACATACGCGAGGAACAGTATGCCGACTTGGCCCCGGCTGTAAATGCAAAAGGTGATCTGTAACATTTCTTTAACATTCAACGAGTATGCTCACCCACCTCGCAGTTCCTGCCAACTCGGCTGGAGGAAGGGGGAACTTTGTCATCCTTGGTTCTAGTCGCATATGCCACACGCCATGGCTCGACGCAGGAAGTCGCTGAGGCAGTCGCGGCAACGTTGCGTGAACGCGGGCTGGACGTCGAGCTTCAGTCTGCGCCTGAGGTTCGCAGCCTCGAACGCTACCAAGCCGTCGTGCTGGGCACGGCAATCTACATGTTCCGCCTCCACAAGGACGCGCGCCGCTTCTTGGCGCGGCACCGCGCGACGCTCGCTGAGCGGCCCGTGGCGATTTTTGCGCTCGGCCCGTTTAATAATGAAGAGAAGGAATGGCAGGGTGTGCGCGCGCAGTTGGATAAGGAGCTGGCGAAGTTCCCCTGGCTTGCGCCCGTCGCTAAACAAGTCTTCGGGGGGAAGTTCGATCCTGCGAAGCTCCGCTTCCCCTATAATCTGGTGCCTGCCCTCAAACGATTGCCGGTCAGCGACATTCGTGACTGGAAAGCAATCCATGATTGGGCGAGCGGTGTGACCGAGAAGTTGCGGTCCGCTTAGCGGTAGGACTGAAGGCTCTACGACTTGGTTCGCGCTCACAGTTTTCGTGGCGTTCCCTGCGATCGTATTAGGTTGACAGTTGGTGGCTGAGATCGGGCAGCTTTCGGGAGACTAGATGTTGACATTCCTCCAAGATCTGAAGTATGGCCTTCGAGTGCTCACAAAAACTCCTGGTTTTGTGGCATTGGCGGTGTTAACGCTGGGGCTGGGCATCGGGGCGAACAGCACGATTTTCAGTTGGATTAACTCGACTCTGCTCAACCCCCTTCCAGGAGTCAGGCGCAGCGTCGAACTCGTGTCGCTGACGCGCGGAGTTCGGTTAGACCCCAATCCGCCCTTCTCCTACGCCGATTATAAGGACCTACGGGAAAGGAACCGGAGCTTTTCCGGCCTGCTCGGATATCACATCGGCGATTCCATAGCCCTCACCGGCAGCGGCAAGCCGCAACGCCTTCTGGGCTTGCTGGTTTCCGCGAACTACTTCGAGGTGCTCGGCGTGCGGCCCATCCTGGGCCGCGGTTTCCTGCCTGCGGAAGAACTGAAGCCCGAAGGCGCTCCGGTAGTGGTCATCAGCTACGGGTTGTGGCAGACCCATTTCGGTCAGGACGCTTCCGTCATCGGCCGGACCATCGACATCAACGAGCATCCCTTCACCATCGTTGGGGTCACTCCTGCCGATTTTCAGGGAAGCATGACCGGGTTGAGTCCGGACATCTATATTCCCCTGGTAATGGATCCGGTGGTCTCCGCCGGCTGGCGCCGGCTGTATATGCGCGAGACTTCCTGGCTCAATGTGTACGGAAGGCTCGAGCCCGGCGTGGCGCGCCGGCAGGCCCAGGAGGAAATGAACGTCCTGATGCAACAGATCGTCAAGGAGTATCCCGAGTCGCATCAGGGGCCGAACGACATCACGCTGGATCCGCTGTGGCGTTCTCCTTTCGGGCTGAACTCGGTCGCCTCGACTCTCCTGCCCATGTTGCAGGCGCTGGCGGGCGCCTTGCTGCTGCTGGCCTGCGCCAATGTGGTCAATCTGTTGCTGGTGCGTGGAGTTGGACGACGGCGCGAGATTGCCATACGTTTGTCAATCGGCGCCGGGCGCGGGCGTTTGGTTCGCCAGTTCCTGGTTGAGAGCCTCCTGCTGGCCCTAGGCGGAGGGCTCTTCGCCATGCTGCTCACTGTCTGGACGTCCGGAGCATTCGCGAACTTCATCCCGCCCACGAGCATCCCCATCTCAATTGACATTCGCCCCGACCGCACTGTGCTCCTGGTGACGCTGGTCGTCTCGGTTCTAACCAGCCTGATCTTCGGCATTCTGCCGGCGCTGCGCTCCTCCCGAATTGCTCCAGCGACGGTGCTCAAAGAGGAAGCAGGTACCGTCACGGGCGGACTCCGCAAATCGCTTCTGGCGCGCGGTCTGGTCGTGGCCCAAATCTCCCTCTCCCTGTTGCTCTTGATTTGCGCCGGGCTTCTCATTCGCAGTTTCCGCGCCGCGCAGCGCTTCGACATCGGCTTCGACCCCAACCACGTCCTGCTGGCTTCCTTCGACCTTCTCCCTTTCGGCTATTCAAGAGAGGCCGGAATTGAGTTCGATCGGCAACTCCTCGCCAGACTCGAAGCCTTGCCCGGCGTCGAGTCGGTGACCATGGCCAATTGGGTGCCTCTTGGCACCGGACACCACAGCGCGACCGTCGAACCGGAAGGCTACGTGCCCCAGCCCCATGAACAGATGGACATCATGCGTGCCAACGTTGGTCCGAATTACTTTCGCACCCTGCGCATTCCCCTTCTCGCCGGGCGTGACTTTACGCCCCAGGACACCGCCGGATCACAGTCGGTGGCCATCGTCAATCAGGCTTTCGTGGACCGTTTCTGGCCGCATGAGGACGCGCTGGGCAAGCGGGTGGGGTTACAAGACGACCCGTTGACTGTGGTCGGCGTGGCGCGAAACAGTAATTACCAGCGTTTGAATGAGACTCCGCAACCCATAATCTACTTGCCGCTGCTCCAGGATTTTTATCACGACGCGGTGATTCACGCGCGGATTTCGGGCAATCCCGCAGCCTTCGCCTCGGCGCTCGAGAAAACCGTCCATGCCCTCAACGCCGATCTACCGCTTTACAACGTGATGAGCCTCAAGACGGTCATCGACCTCGCGAGCACAGTCGAACGGATTGCCGGGACGTTGGTGGGTGTTTTCGGCTTGCTCGCCTTGGTGCTGGCGGGGGTGGGGATCTACGGAGTGGTCGCCTACTCGACACGCCAGCGCTCCCATGAAATTGGCATTCGCTTGGCGCTGGGAGCGGAGCGATCGGATGTCTTTCGCTTGGTGCTGGGCCAGGGTCTCCAGTTAACGCTGATCGGCTTGGGTATAGGGCTCGCGCTGTCGTTGGCGGTGACGCGCTTCCTGCGCACCTGGCTTTTCGGTGTCACTGCTACGGACCTTCTCACTTACGCGGGCGTCACGCTTCTGCTCTGCCTGGTGGCGCTGGCTGCATGTTACCTTCCGGCACGGCGCGCTACCCAGGTGGAGCCGACGGTGGCCCTCCGTTGTGAATAGCTAATTGCGGCACAAACTGACCCGAAGATTCTGGCACGGTATATGGGCAGGGATCAGGCCACAGAATACCTCGCTTTCCACCCGGCAGCGGAACTCGTCGCCACTTAGGTGCATGTGCGGCCCGGCGACGCCCAACACGTTCTGGGGGCCGATCCGACGTTCGGCTTTCTAGGAAGTTCCAACTTAGTAGGGTGCCGGAGGAAAGCGCGCGGGGACAAATTGTCGTTGCGCTCTCTCCCCCAACTCATTTCATGACCGTCTCATTTTCGGAACCTTCAGTCCCACATGTGGACAGCCATTGTTTATTACCTGTTTCACGGCGGAAGATTATTCAACAAGATACAGATGACCTCGCGTGGCAAAGGAATTGCTCTCGCCCACAATATGCTCGCCGACTTACGCTTCGCTTTGCGCACTCTGCGACATAATCCTGGATTCGCCGTGGTGGCTATTTTGTCTCTCGCCTTGGGAATTGGAGCCAACGCCGCCATTTTCAGTATGGCCGAATACTTGCTCCTGCGGCCCCTGCCTGTCCCACACGCCTCCGAAGTCGTTGTTGTTCTGGCGCAGTTGCGCGGAGAAAGCAATGGCATGTACCAGCAAGCCGGCTTGTCCTACCCGGATTTTATTGACTTGCAAAGGAAGAGCAAATCCTTCGCAGGTCTGGCCGCGTCGCAATATTTCCCGTTCGGGGTCGCCCCCGACAAAACCACGCTGCCCAAGATGAAATACGGCGCGCTGGTGAGCGGGAACTTCTTCAGTGTCCTGGGCGTGTCTCCGGCACTGGGGCGCAGCTTCCGCGCGGATGAGGACCAAGTGCCAGGGCGCGATGCCGTGGTTGTGCTCGGCCATGATTTTTGGGAAACCGAATTGGCCTCGAGCCCTGACGTTATCGGCAAGAGTATCTTCCTCAACGGTCTCCCTTTTACCGTGGTGGGCGTGGCCCCGGAACCATTCCGAGGACCAATGATCTGGATACGCGCTGACCTGTACGTTCCGCTGGCCATGCAGCCGGCGTTGGTGGGCAGTTCCCAGCCGAACGAACTGGAAATGCGCGGGCTGCGAGGATTGAGGATCCAGGGACGGCTGAAGCCGGGGGTAAGTGTCAGGCAAGCTGCGGCGGAAGCGAGAGTTATCGGCCAGCAACTTGCCCAGGCCTACCCAGCGACGAATCGCACCTGCTCGCTCGAGGTTGGGACATACTGGCAAACCCAGATCGAGCAGTATTCGGTGCCGGCCCTGGCCTTCCTCTTGATGATGGCGCTGGCCGGGGTAGTGCTGCTCATCGCTTGCGCCAACATCATGAACCTGATGCTGAGTCGCGCCTCCGCCCGTTCGCGCGAGATCGCCCTGCGGCTCGCGGTGGGAGCGGGCCGGGTCCGGCTGATCCGACTGCTGTTGACGGAGAGCCTGGTGATCGCGCTCCTGGGCGGCGCGCTGGGACTCCTTATTGCCCAAGGGTGCGCGAATCTGTTTTCCCGATTCCGCATCCCCAGCGACATGCCCCTTGTGCTCGATTTCAAGCTTGACGCACGGGGGCTGCTGTTCGTGTTCTTGGTTTCACTGGCCAGCGCCATCTTGTTTGGGCTAGCCCCGGCGCTCGAAAGCACCAAGCCGGACCTGCTTACGGCTTTGAAGTCCGGAGGCGCCGCTCCCAGCAAGCACCGTCGATTCCTGGGAAGGAATGCCCTGGTGATCGCGCAGGTGGCGGGTTCCCTCCTGCTGCTGGTCTTTGCCACGCAGATTTTTCGCGGGGCTTCGGTCCTTCTCTCCACCCCGCTGGGTTTTCGTTCCAACGAGGTTCTCACCGCGGGCTTTAACCCCACCCTGGCCCGCGATTCGATGGAGCAAACCAAGGAATTCTACCGGCAGTTGCTGGACCAGGCTCGGACCCTTGCCGGTGTGAAGTCTGCGGCTCTCTCAGAGGCGGTGCCGATGATTCAAACTGCGGCACAGGCGCAGTTTGCGGGCCTTAGCTCGACGCGGGTTATCCCGGAAGGCGTCCAGTTGCCCAGCGGGACAGAGGCGGTAAGCTTGCTTTCGAATGTCGTCAGCGAGGGCTACTTCCGCACCATGGGAGTGCCCATAGTGCAAGGGCGCGATTTCCTCTCCAGCGATCGTGCGGATACCCCGCGCGCGGTGATTGTCAATGAGCAGTTCGTCCGCAACTACTACCCGAACCAAGACGCCATCGGAAAACGCCTGAGACTGAATGGCCCGGACGGTCCCTTCGCCGAGATTGTTGGGGTTGCGAAGCAGAGCACTTACCTTAACCCAATCGAAGCGCCTCAGGGGTACCTCTACCTGCCTTTGTCCCAGAACCCTACCGCTGCCCTGACCTTGATGCTTGAAACCGAGGGACCTCCCGCCGAAGAGGCCGGCCGGTTGCGAGACTTGGTCCGGCGCTTGGATGCCAACCAGCCCATTTTCGCCGTACGTTCCATGCAGGAAATCTACGACCTGACCGTGAAACAACGGATGGATATAATTCGCGAAATCATCGGGGGATTGGGTTTTCTCGGGTTGGTGCTGGCTCTGGTCGGCCTTTACGGCTTGATGAGCTACTCGGTAAGCTTGCGGCATCCCGAGATCGGGATCCGTATGGCGATTGGGGCTGAACCAGCCGCGGTGGTCAAAATGGTGCTCCGGCAGGGCATGGTGCTGGCCGCCAGCGGAGTCGCGATCGGCCTGTTACTCAGCCTGGCCGCGAGTAAGCTGACCGCGGCCTTGCCCGGCGGCCACGGCTTTTACCTCCCTCTCATCGTGCCCGTTACCGTGTGCCTTCTGGCCATCGCGGCGCTGGGCGCCTATATACCGGCGCGGCGGGCGTCCATGGTTGATCCCAACTCTATCCTGCGGCATGAATGAGCGCGAACACCGATCCTAATCTAATCGGCGCCCTTCGCTAAGCCGGTTCCGGGTCTCGATGCGGACCGCCGTGTAGCTTTTCGTCCTTCGGGCGGAGTTACATTGACATTATGTCCGTTTCCGTGCCAAGAAGTCATTAAAACCTGATACCCTCCACTGGCTGGAGCATTTGACTCTCGGCCAAAGTGGTATAATGGTTATTCCCCGTGGAGGTTGATATGGAGCTTAATTCTTACCCTGATTTATCTCCCGAATACTTCCTTGCTCATAAGATTGCTGCCAAGGCATTGGCCAAATACTGCCAGGAGTTCGACCGCTGGCGCACAGCAGAGCGTTTCATCGCAGGGCTGGCCCAGGATCCGCGAAGGCGGGGAATGCTGGTGCCTCACCTGGCGGGGAGGCCGGCTCCTCCTGAGCGGCAGTCAGCAGATTAGTGGCCCCCCAACAACCATTCCCAGAGGCTGGGCTAAACCAGAAAATGCGGCGTGTGCCCACGACTTCCAATGAGGCGCGGGACTCTGCGCCGGCTTCTGGAAACCGTCCAGACTCGGAGATTATCTATGACGACGCCTTCAGCTTCGCCCTTTGATGATCTGGTTCGCGAAGTCCGGCTTTACGTATTCCGCCAGGCTGCCGAGACAGCCCGCGTCCCTCAACCCCCGCAAATCGCCCAAGCCTTCGAACGCCCCCTGCCTGAGATCCAGGAAGCCGTAAAGCAGTTGGCCGCAGGCAAAGTCCTGATTCTTGCCCCAAACGACGGCAGCATTTGGGCAGCTAACCCATTTTGCGCAGTCCCCTCCGGCTTCCGCGTCCAAGCGGGAGGCAAGACCTACTGGGGAATCTGCATCTGGGATGCGATGGGCATTTCCGCTGCGCTCGCCAAAGACGCGCGGATTCAAGCTCCTTGCGGCGACTGCGGCGAGCTCATGACCCTCGACATTCAGGACGGCGCCCTTGCCCACAGCGAAGGCATCGTCCACTTTGCCGTCCCTGCACATCACTGGTGGGATAACATCGCCTTCACTTGAAGCACCATGCTTCTCTTCCGGGGCGAAGAGCACATTGATCGATGGTGTTCGGCGCGAGAGCTGCCACGGGGCGCCGTGCTGACTCCACAACAATGCTGGCGCCTCGCATACGGCTGGTACAAGGATAAGCTTAAGCCGGAGTGGCGGCGACACACCCTCGAGGAGACCGAGGCCCTCCTGGCGAACGTCGGGCTGACAGGTCCTTTCTGGAGATTGCGAGACTAAGTGAGAATCCTGGTCGTGGCGCAGGAGCGCCGTTACCGGCTATTCCGGCAAATCGATCTGGCCTTCAATGCGGAAGTGTCCGGTGACCCCAGGCGCTCCGCTATCCGGCTGGCCGCCGCCGAGGCTGATCGTATAATCACCGCCGGCGATGATCGGACGGCCGTCGTCCGTCACCATGCCCAGATCCCGGTCCTTCAGCTCAAAATGCACCTTTTGACTTGCGCCTGGACCGAGGTGAAGGCGCTGGAATCCTCGCAGAGCTAGTCGCGGCGCCCCTTTCACGGGCGGGAATTTCAGATAAAGCTCCACGACTTCGTCCCCCGCCACCTTCCCTGTATTGCTTACCGTCACCTCAGCACCCACCGGCTCGCCCGCCTTCACCGCTGCCTGTGGCAGGGTGAGATCGCTATAACTGAAGGTGGTGTAACTCAACCCGTAGCCGAAAGCATAGAGCGGCGTTCCCTGGAAGTAGCGATAGGTACGGCCTGCCATGGAGTAGTCTTCAAAATTCGGCAGTTGGCTCACGTTCTTGTAGAAGGTGACCGGCAGACGGCCCGCAGGATTATTCTTCCCGCCAAGCGTTTCGGCGATCGCCGCGCCGCCTTCCTCGCCGGAATACCAGGCCTCGAGAATCGCATTGGCATGTTCACTAGCCCAGTTCACGGCCAGCGCGCTGCCATTCATCAGCACCACCACCAGGGGTTTGCGCGTCGCTGCCACGGCTTCGATGAGAGCTTCTTCCGGCTCGGGCAGATCGATGCTGGTGCGATCCCCGCCCAGAAAACCGGGTTCGTTCACCGGCATCTCTTCGCCTTCGAGTTGGCTGGTGATCCCGACGACGGCAATTACGACATCGGCATTCTTCGCCGCCGTGATGGCTTCGGGCGAAGGGGCATTGCTCACCTTCGCCCAGATCAACTGCGCGCGCGGCGGGCCTCCGCCCATGTTTCCGTAGGTGACGCTGAGCGCCACTTTCTGCCCCTTCTCCAGATGCACGCGCCCGAGGCGCGCTTCGACTCTGCGGGTCCTGAACTCCATCGCGAGCATTTTACGGTCAGCCATCACCCTGGCAAAACCATCGGCGCGTATGCCGAGGAGGTAGTCACCGGAATCCGGCGGCGTCAGGAATCCCGTCCACTGTGCGCCAATGGACTTTTTCCCCGCTGCCTCCGCCGGCAGACTGCTTTCGCTGAGGTTGACGTTCGCCTCAACCCGGCTCATGAGCGGTGCCGGCGTGGCTCCCGGACCCGGTCGTATTCCCTCCCAGTTGCTGTACTCCGCGTTGAGACCCGGTTTGCCATCGGCGGTCGTCAGCAGGTTGTCCGGCACCGGGTCGCCGTCGTTGCGCAGGAACTGGGTTCCCGGAACGAACGTGATCTTGGCCTGCGGGAACTCCGCTTTGAGTCCATCCAGCATGGAGACGCTATGCGTCGGCGTTCCGGTGTAGTTTCCGAGCAGCACCCTGGTCTGGTCGGCGAGCGGGCCGACCACGGCGATCTTGGTGATTCCTGATTTGAGGGGCAGCGTGCCATCGTTCTTCAGCAACACCATAGACTCATTGGCGAGCTTGCGGGCCAGCGCGCGGTGTTCGGGACTGTCGAGTTCCTTCTCGTCGATCTTCGCATACGGAACCGTTTCCGGCGGGTCAAACATGCCCAACCTGATTCGCGCCGTGAACAGGCGAATCAGCGCCGTATCGATCGCATTCTCGCTGAGGTAGCCCTGCTGCACAGCTTCGATGTACGGCCTGTAATCGTGGTCGTCCTTCACCTTCGCAAAAAAGTCGATGCATTCATTGTCCATGCCCCGTTCCAGCGAGATCGCCGTTGCCTGTGGCTGCGAGGGGCGGTAGCGGTGGCCGTCGAAGATATCGTGAACGGCGCCGCAATCCGAGACTACATACCCCTGGAAGCCCCACTTGGCGCGTAGCTGATCCTCGAGCAGGTACTCGTTGGCGCAGGCGGGCTGGCCGTTGATGGCGTTGTAGGCGCACATGACCGAGCCGGCTTTGCCTTCCACGACGGCGGCACGGAACGCCGGCTCGTAGGTGTCGAGCATGTCGTGCTTGCTCACATCCACGTCGGCAAAGTGCCGTGTCGGCTCCGGGCCGCTGTGCACGGCGTAGTGCTTGGGCGTCGAGATCACCCGGTAGTACTTCGGGTCATCGCCCTGCATGCCGGTTACAAAGGCCACCCCCAGGCGCGCGGTCAGGAACGGGTCCTCGCCGTACGTCTCCTGCCCGCGTCCCCAACGCGGGTCGCGAAAGATGTTGATGTTGGGCGCCCAGAAGTCTAATCCCTCGAAGATGTTGCTGTGGCCGGCTCGCACGTCCTGGGCGTGCTTGATCCGCCCCTCGATACCGATGGCCACCGCCATCGCGTGGATCCCCGGGACGTCAAAAGTAGCGGCCAGGCCTATCGGCTCGGGATACTCGGTGGTCCCGTCCACGGCAACTCCATGCAGGGCCTCGCTCCACCAGTCGTAAGCCGGGACGTTCAACCGCGGAATCGCACGCGCCTGATTCACCAATTGCGAGGCCTTCTCTTCAAGCGTCATGCGGCGGACCAGATCGGTCGCGCGCTGCTCGGCCTGCAGGGATGGATTAAGATAGGCCGGCGATGCTTGCCCAGCCGCTTCCTGGGCATTGAGAGTCCTAAAGAGAGCGCAACCAGCCACCACAGCGATCAAAAGCTGAAATGAAGCCTTGTGCATTAATCCTGAGCTTTTCATTTTTATGACCTCCTCTCAAGCAAACCCGATTACTGGCTGGCAGGTGGTCCCCCTGCCATGGGAACAGCCCTACTCTCCGACAAGACACCCTGAGCTTTGACTTCATCGGGATGGCTTTTTGCAGCAGCGGTATGGCGCTCTCGGCGTGGTTCTGCTTCAGTTCCGTATCCCCGAGATAGACCACGGCCTGCGCATTCGTCGGGTCGAGAGATGCTTCAGTTTCAAACTCGCGTTTGGCCTCATCATATTGGTGAGACTTCCCATACAAGTACCCCAGACCGAAGTGAACATTGGGTTCTTGCGGAGCGGCTTTCGCTGCAGCCTGGAACTCGGCGATGGCTTGCGGGGTTCTGCCCAAACCGTCAAGCGCCTCTCCTAGCAGAATATGAGCCGCGGCCGAGTTAGGGTCTTGGTCCAGGATCTTGTGGAACTGCTCGAGAGCGCACGAATAGTTCTTCGCCCATAAGCAACTCTGCGCCAGGACCTGTCGCAACTCGAGGCTCGAAGGATTGGAGATCGAGGCAATCTCCAGATGTTTGGCGGCCCGCGCAAATTGCCCCGACCCATAGTAGCTAAGGCCTAACAGCGTGCGCGCCTGCCCGCTGTGGGGGTCTGACGACAAGGCCGCACGCAGTGGAGCAATGGCGGCTTGAAAGCGCCCTTGCTTGAACTCTGCGAGGCCCAGATTGAGCTGGATTCCGGGCAGTTTTGGATTGAGGGCAAGCGCATTTCTGTATGCGGAGGCCGCTTCCGGAAACTTCTGCTCTTTGGACAGGTCTATGCCCAGGCTTGCGAAAGCGGCTGCATCGCGAGGGTCCTGTTGGATGACCTGCCTCCACGCCTCGGCGGCCTCAGCCCACTCGCCTTGCTGCTCGAGAGCCAGGGCGCGCGAGGCGGGTGTGGTTTGCGCCCGCGATCCGGTGATGAAAAGCAGCGCGAACAGCAAGCGAAATGCTTTCCGTACCCGCATAGTGAAGATTATACACGCGCGCGCAACTCGATCAGTCCGTCCCTGGAAGTCGAGTCAAATCGCGCGGTGAAACGCCAAAAAAAAGGCCCCGCTCGCTAGGAGGACGGGAGCGGGGCCAAGTGCAAAACAATGGGCTAAAAGTAGAGCTTCAAACCGAGTTGCAGCGTCCGCGGGTCGGCGGCGCTACTGATCTGGCCGAAGGTACCGGACGTGAAGGTGTTAAAGGTCTCGAAGCGGAATTCGAGACGGCTGCCGCGCGCTTCGCTGAGGGTGAAGCTCTTGAAGAGCGACAGATTCCAATTGTCGCGGCCAGGACCGTAGACCGCGTCGTAGCCGAGGCTGCCCCAAGCTCCGGGCGCCGGGGCTGACATGGCCGACGTATTGAAGCATTCGCCCTCGGTCTTTGGGTACGAGATGCTCCCCGTGAGGTCTGGCCGGTTCGTGGGCCCACCGTCGAAGTTCGGGAGGCCATTGCTGCCGGCCGTTCCGCCTAGACACGATGTTTGTGGGCGCACCGGTCTCGGCAGTGATGATCCCCTGACAGTTCCCATTCGCCCAGCCCCGTTCTCAGAGCACGGTTTGTACTGTTCCTGAGAACCGGAATCTGATAGATGAAGTTGGCCACGAAGATGTCCCGCCGATCAAACACGGACGAGCCGAGATCGTAGCGCCAACTGTAAGGATTTGAGCTGGCAGCAACATCCCCGCCATTCTCGCTCATGTTCATCTGGTCGATAGCCTTGGAATACGTGTACGCGGCCTGGAGGGAGAGGTCGCGGGTGAGCACCGCCCTCGCCTGGCCCAAGCTCGCCGACGGCAAGAGCAGCAGCCCAGAGCAGAGCAGGCCAAAGCGGAGCCGCCGACGGCAAAGGATAGGCTTCCCCGTGAAATCCCTCCTTGAGGTTTTCAACGTGGGGAATACAGGACAGGTGAGGCAGGCACCGAGTGCCCCGTCACCCACCCGCGCCCCTCCATCACCCGACGCCCGAGAAAACGACCAGTGCAGACCCGACGCTTGAGGAATCGAACCGATGACTCGGCTGAAGAATGACGGAATCGTCCAGTGGCGGTCGTGCGCTGTCGCACAGTTCACTGCGCTCCATCGAAACTGCGCCCGCCGCCTAGCGTCATGCTAGTGATGCATGCTCGGCTTGTCTAGACCCCATTTTGCGGAACCTGTTGGACATTTTGCGTCACGGGCCAATTTGCCCGAATTTTGTTGAATTCAAGCTTGAAAACGAATAGGCATTGAGCTATAAACCTACCGCGTGCCCCAAATTGCGCCAGTTTGGAGCGACCGAGCACGCTTGGGAGGGGAGCCATGGCCAGAACCCGCGCCGTCGTCGGTGTGCCCCAGGTGGCCCTGCTGCTGGAAACCTCGACGGAATATGGGCGAGGACTTCTTCGCGGCATTGTCCGTTACTCTCGTTTGCACGGGCCGTGGTCGCTGTATGTTGCGCCCGGGCATCTCGAACAGGCTTTGCCCAAGGCCAGGTCCTGGAGCGGAACGGGCATTATTGCGCGCATGCGCTCGCTCGAAATGGCGAAGCAAATCCGAGCCACGGGGCTTCCCTTCGTGGCCTCATCACTGGACGAGTTCCGCGCCCCCAGACAGGGAGACAAGTTCGGCGAAATCCGGACGAATTCCGCGGCCATCGCGCAGATGGCGGCGGCCCACTTGGTAGAGCGAAGCCTGCGTCATTTTGCGTTCTGCGGATTTCACGGCTGCGCGTGGTCCTCGTGCCGGGAAGAAGTTTTCTCCCGATGCTTGGGGGATCAGGGATTCGAGTGCCACATGCACCGCATGGAGTTAGGGAACTGGATGCACTTGCCGAATTGGATCGAGGATTGGGAGCATGAGCAACGGATTCTCCTGGCCTGGCTCAAATCGCTGCCCAAGCCCGTGGCCCTGATGGCCTGCAACGATATTTGCGGGCGCGCCGTGCTCCAGGCTTGTGGGGGCGCCGGACTGCGAGTACCCGATGACGTGGCCGTGGTGGGTGTGGACAATGACGAGCTGATGTGCGAGCTGTCTAATCCTCCGCTCTCCAGCGTGGCACTGGATGTGGAAAAGGCCGGATACGAAGCCGCCCGACTGCTCGACAGCCTGATGTCCGGCAACCGGGCGGGGGAGCATGTTGTGCAGGTCGAGCCGGTCTATGTGGCGACCCGGCAGTCGAGTGAGATCATGGCGCCCGATGATCCGAGCGTGGCCACCGCTCTGCGATTCATCAAGAATCATGCTGGGCAGGCCATCAGCGTGCCGGACGTAGTCGACCAGATAGGCGTGTCCCGGCGAACGCTCGAGAGGCGGCTCTCTCGTGCCCTCGGTCGGTCGATCAGTTCGGAGATCACCGAGTGCCGGTTAGAGCGGGCCAAACGGCTACTTCTTGAGACCGACTTGCCCTCGTATCGCGTGGCGGCAGCAGCGGGCTTTGGAACAATCAAGACCTTCAACCGCGCTTTTCGCCACGCGGTGGGCATTTCTCCGCAGCGCTTTCGGCAGAGCGCAGCGGCCTGACATCATCAACGTGGCATTGCGCGCGCTGCCGGCCAATTCTCTGTTAGAATCCCGGCATGGAATTTCCCCGTTCTAGCGGCATACTTCTCCATCCAACCTCGCTGCCGGGCAGATTCGGCATTGGTGACCTCGGCCTGGGTGCTTATTGGTTCACGGATTTCCTGGCTGGGGCGGGCCAGCGGATCTGGCAAGTGCTCCCTTTGGGGCCCACAGGTTACGGCGATTCACCTTACCAGTGTTTCTCGGCCTTTGCCGGGAACCCGCTGTTGGTAAGCCTTGAGAAACTGGTCGCAGAGGGCGACCTCTCGCCGCACGACCTGGCAGGCGATCTCCCGGCATTCCTGAATCACCAAGTCGACTTCGGCGGGGTGGTGCGCCACAGACTCCCGCTCCTCCGCAAGGCGGCAAGGAATTTTCTTACCTTCGCAACCGCCACACGGCGCGAGCACTTCCAGGATTTCTGCCGGCAAAACGCCCCGTGGCTCGACAACTTCACACTCTTCATGGCCTTGAAAGAAGCGCACGGCGGGGAAGCGGTGTGGAACCAATGGGCGCGCGACATCGCGGTGCGCCGGCCGGAGGCGCTGGCGCGTTGGGAAGCAAGACTGTCGGAACCGATCGACACCCAGAAGTATGTCCAATACCAGTTCTTCAAGCAGTGGTCAGAGCTCAAGGCCTACTGTCACCAGCGAGGAATTCAGACGATGGGCGACATCCCGATCTTCGTCGCCCACGACAGTGCGGATGTGTGGGCCCACCCGGAACTGTTCCACCTGGACGGGGACGGAAACCCTACGGTACAGGCCGGGGTTCCGCCCGACTACTTCAGCGCCACCGGACAACTGTGGGGCAACCCGCTTTATCGCTGGGAGGCGATAGCCGAGGCGGGCTATGCGTGGTGGATCGAGCGCTTTCGATCAATTCTGAGGTTGGTTGAACATCGTGCGGCTCGACCACTTCCGAGGATTTGAAGCCTACTGGGAGGTTCCCGGCAACGCCAAGACGGCCATCAACGGCCGTTGGGTGAAGGCGCCGGGCGGCGAGATGCTGGAGGCCGTGAAGAAAACGCTGGGCGATTTGCCCATCGTTGCCGAGACCCTGGGCGTGATCACACCTGAAGTCGAAGCCTTGCGCGACCGATTCGGTTTTCCGGGCATGGGGATTCTCCAGTTCGCTTTCGGCTCGGATCCTCAGGCGCCCGGGTTCAGACCTCACAACTTCCGCCGCCACTTTGTGGTCTACACCGGGACGCATGATAATGACACGACGATCGGCTGGTGGACCTCGAGCGGCGTCGGCGACAGTACACGCACGGCGGAGAACATCCGGGCAGAAAGAGAGTTCGCGCTCAAGTACCTGGGCACGGACGGCCGGGAAATGAACTGGGTGTTCATCCGTACTCTCCTGGCTTCAGTGGCCGATGTGGCCATCATTCCTCTCCAGGATCTCCTGGGCTTGGACGGCCGAGCACGCATGAACCTGCCAGGCGCCTCGAGCGGCAATTGGCGTTGGCGGTTTACCGCAGACCAACTAACACCCGAAATTGGAGAACGCTTGCACGAATTGACCGCGATCTACGGCCGGGCCGCGCGGACGTGGTCACCGTCGTAGGAGCCAATTCCCGGGCAGATCATCTCTGGCCTTGCTCGGGGGGTGGGAACTCGTATCCTGAGGTGCCTTTTGCAGCCATGCTTGGCCGTTCGGGAGGCAAGACCAGGAAGGAGCCGGGGTCTGGGTCATAGATCAGACAGCACCCCGGCCCTCCCGGTAGAGGGAAACAAGCAACCGTTTGTAACTGATGGTCCCAGTCATCTGATGCCGTACGATGGTAAAACGACTCCAAGGCTTGAGACCACGATGTCCTGGTTACCGGGACTCGGCCTATCGCTACGTTGACCTTTCCCCACTGACGGCTAGGGGCATCGAGGCAACTCCGCTTGCGCGGAGTTGCCTCTCTGTGCCGAAACCGACCCTACCTATGTGGTGCACGCAGCTTCGGGATTGACCCGCCGCCTCGGTGTGAGGCTGCTGTGTAGTCGTAGAAGTATATCCACGGCGAAATCGCAAACTCGCCGAAGATGGAGTCGAGCCAACGGGGCTCTTCGAACGGATTCGGAATGACATAGGCGAGATAGTTGCCCATCACTCCCCAGTTCCCGACGCCATTGGCATTATCCGCAATCAGCGCGTAACCCGTGCCATTCAGGAAGTTGCAGACCGCAATCGCATAACCTCCGCCCAAGCCCTTCGCGGGAGTCTGGCTCAGCATAAAGGACTGGATTCCACCCGTGTACACTGGAGCCGTATTGAAGGTGGCGACCGGTGCGGCGTCGGCTGACGGTGTCAGTGATCCGCTGGTGGACGCATACACAGAGAAGGCGCAGGTGCCTGCTGTCGGGACAGCGCCACCGAAGTCTGGAGTATACGGATCAGAGCTGGTGTTCGAAACCACGATTCCAGTATCCCAGTTGCCCAGCGCGCCACCACTGGTTAGATTGGTAAAGTTGGTCACGTAGGGGAACAGGAGATTCGTCTGGCAGCCAATGAAATCGACCACGGTAAGTGGGTACAGCGGCTCTTCCAACAGGGGGCCGTTGGGATACGTGAACGCTGGGTAGAGAGGAATGCCCGTGGGAGTCATAGGATCCAGCGTTACACTGGCCGTCATCGGCGGGCTCTGCAATGCGATCGGGCCCGATGTGTAAACTTCGAAGTTGAAATCCGCGGCCTCGAGCTCAGGGCGAAGTGTCGTAGCTAACGGGAAATCGAACGTGACGCTATCGTTGGCTTTGACGCCAGTGTACGCCAACGGAGCGTAGGTTCCCCAATTCACTGTGCCCAAAGTCGTGACCGGGCCGCTAAGCGGCGCCACCGTGACCCCCAGCGGAATGCCCGAGAACGTAATCGAGATATCCGACCCGTTTGTGGCGAGCCCGCTGAGGGTTGGTGCGTAAGGGGCCAGCGTCAGCTCGTCAGTCAGGGAGGTCCAGGCGCCGGACCACTGCTCGGCGACATTAATTGAGAAGTCGCTTCCAGTCGTCCCGAAGCAGGTCAGGATAGAGGTGGCATAGTACGGAGCGCCGACTGTCGCATATACAGTACCGCCGGCAGCAGTGGTAGCGACCTGACCGATGTTAACCGGAGTTTGAGTTTGGGTCACACCGGCCGACCCGAACGAGATGGGGTAGTTCTGGTTCAACACCGCGCCCACCGTGGCAGTAATGAAAGTGCCGGGAGGTACGCCAACCGTGTCGAAACGAAGACCCCAAATCGTAATGTAATTGGTCGCGGCCAACCCGGCCAGGGGGGTCGGGCCGTTAGTAAATGTGAACACGTTCCCCGCCGCCGAGTAAGTCATCGAGGTGCAAAAAACGCCGGCCAAGGCGCCCGCGCCAGCGTCATTGCAAAACTCGGCCGCCGCCGTAGGTTCTGGCAAGAGCCCAATGCCGGCTGCCCCCACGATCGGCTTGCTGAACGTGATGGTAAACGTTTCCCCACCAGCAATGGTGCCAAATCCGGACGCCATCGTCATATAGACCTGTCCGCCCGCGTCGCCAATGCTGTTGGGCCGCAACGTGTACAACGAGGGCGTCACGTTGAAGACCGTCCCATTGCCTTCTACTTGTGCCAAGGCAGACGGCGCCATGATGCCGAGCCCAAGCACCAAAAGCACACTTGCTAACCACAGATTTCTCTTCGTCATCTTACTCCCCTCTCCTTTTTTTGTGAGGCAGACTTGGGTGATCCCGCCTGTCTCGATTGGTTGGAAAATCCAAGTTGAATGTTGGGACCCGAACGACTCAGTACTCCGCCTACTTTCTAGGGTGTACACCACCCAGAATCACACTACCGTGAACTCCCAGGAAAGTCACCCGGACGGGAACAGAAATGAGCTGTACACGAGGCAGCTCCTTTCCGGCCACCGCAAGCCAACCGAATGGATGTGGCGAGCACTCGGTACGCTTTCGCCTTCCTGTTGCCGAAACCAACCCTTGCTATAGCATTGCCCTGGAAGTTACGTCTTTTGCGCGAGCTCTGGGTGGACCTGCCGGACCGGGCAGCCCTCCCGGCAGTTACGAGCTACCTGCCGAGCCAAAAACTGGGCGCGACTCAACCCGTGCCAACAACCCACACACATTCTAGGACGCCTTCCCACAGAAAGCAAGCTCAGAATTTGCCAGGTGCTGTCCCCTAATTTGGGCCGTAACGCCGGCTTCCAGCCGGCACTGGAGCCGCCAAGATGGCGGCGGTACCCCCAAATTAGGGCACTACCGGCCTTCGCCAATCCCATCACCAAGTTCTGTCGAGGCTGCGCGGATGCGCATACATTGCACTTCATGAATGCACCCTTTTGCTTCCCTGGGTCAGCCGTGGCGCATTCATAGAAACCAATGTACGGGGCTGGCGCAGCTCCGCGCTCTCTGTTCATTGCGGCTCCACGCAACGCTGGGCTTCGCCCTGCGCCAACCCCGAATTCGTTTTGAGGAGCACCTAACGGAGTGCGAGCGGCGCAGGAGATTTGGCGCTGTGGCTGCCATCCTCCTCACGCATGGAGAGACGCTGCGGTGATTCGATCTTGAGCGACGCGTTGCGATAGCTAATGGTGAGAACGTAGGGCCTCAAGGCCGGGAACCCAAGGACACCAACTACGTCCATACCATAGTGGCGGCTCAGGTTCGAAAGATCTAACGCCACAACCTCATTCGGAACGAGTTCCTGCCCTGCAATTTGGAAATGCACGGCGGATGACACGAGCTGTCCTGTCGCAGCGCCAGTCCCTGCCCCGATCCGTATCTCTGGAGCAAGAGGGCCACGCGGCGAGCCTGCAACCTCACGAGAGATGGCACTGCAAAAGGCGGCGGTATCCAAAACTACGTGCCCGCTTTGCTTTCCGTTCAAGACGGCCGCGACTAGCAGCAGGTCTCGTTGTGTGACCCCGCGGCTGGAGGGGCTCGCCAGGTCTTGCTCGGGTGGATAGGGAATCAGTCCGAGCGTCTTCTCGGGCAGATTGAGTCGCAGCAGGAAGTCGGAGAAGAGACTTAAAGGAATCACTCCGTCGGCCCCTTCGATTACATTGCCTTCCACCAGGGCGACGCGGCAGTTTCGGAAGCGGACGGGACCGATCTCAACAGTCTCGGCCCACCCCACCCCTGCGGGTCTACTGCCCAAGCCTACCAGCTCCATTTCGGATCGGGCGGAAATGCCGGCGGAACGCGCAGCCTTAGCTCCAATCACGATGAACTCAGCGCCGCTGTCGAGAACCAGTCGCAGTGGCCGCCCGCCATTGATGCGTCCATGCAGGAGAACACCGGCAGGACGGTTAGGGATCGGATAGAAGGGCCGCAGCCTCAATTCGTATTGCAAATAGGGGCTTACGAGCTCGGCACGTGCATCGGGGGCAGGAGTCGAGCCGGCCTCACTTGCGCGGAGGCCGCCGACTATCAACCAGGTCACCAGAAACGCTGCCGCGCCAGGACGCCACACAGCCTCAGCTCCACGTTACAGCAATGTGACAAATATATTACACTACGATTAAGAATGAAAGATATTCTTCCTTCTTGATCACAGCAAACGCCTTCCACGCCCATTCGCAATATCGGTTCTTCCCCGCCATAATCTGACGCTGCATGTCCCATCTGCTGACCTGGGACAAAAGGACCTCTTCCGGTTTCACACCATCTTCACAGTGGCTTCACATTCAGTTCATCAGGTGGCCACAGACTTCTTGTTCACGTGCCATCTGCTCCCGTTCACACACCATCTCTGGCACACAAGTTCGACGGAATGCGGTTTTTGATCGTAGTGGCCCTCTCCGGGCGCCACCAAACGGCGCTCAGAGAGCACGGCGACAAGTTATGTCGCTCTAGCATTTCGTAGAAACCGGAGGGTTTTCCATGAAATTTAAGTGGCACTGGGTTGCTCTTCTCGCTTTACTGGGCGCCATCTTGTTTGTTGGTGTTGCTTTTAGCCAAATCGACCGGGCCAACCTTAACGGAACCGTGACGGACCCGAGCGGGGCGAGCATTCCCAACGCGAAAGTCGAGGTCGTCGCGCCCGACACGGGTTTCAAAAGGGAGGCGACTACCGGGAGTAGTGGAGTTTACAGCATCGGCAGCCTGCCAAACGGAACGTACGATCTTACGGTCTCTGCCAAAGATTTCAAAACTTCCGCGACGACAGGGATCCAGCTTTCCGTTGGTCAGACCCGCACCGTCAATGTGCAGCTCGTGGTGGGCGCGCCCACCACGAAGGTCGAAGTGCGGAGTACAGTTGCGGCGCTCGATTCGAACGACGCCGAGATTTCGACCGTCATTCGAACCGGACAAGTGGAGAACATCCCCCTTAACGGGCGCGACTGGTCCCTCCTGATGACGCTCGCCCCGGGCGCGGTCAAACCTCGGCGCCGGCGGCCAGAGGGACCTGCGATTCGTGGGTCGAGGCATAGACGACAGCAACTACACTTACGATGGAGTCGACGCCACGGGCGTCCAGGAGCAGAGCCAGAAGGTGGGCGTGCGCCTGGCGATTTCGCTGGAATCGATCGCGGAGTTCCGCGTGAGTTCCTCGGTCTATACCGCGGATCAGGGCGGGTCGGCCGGGGCCATCGTCAGCATCGTATCGAAGACGGGGACGAACTCGTTTCACGGCGGGGTGTTTGAATTCCTGCGCAATAACGTCCTCGACTCCCGCTCGCCGTTCGATTTTCCGAGTATCCCGCCATTCCGCATGAACCAGTTCGGCGGCAGCATAGGCGGGCCCATCCAGAAGGACCGAACTTTCTTTTTCGCCGATTACGAAGGGATCCGGCAGCGCCTGGATACAACCGTGATCGGGTTTGTGCCCAACGCTGCGTTTCGGGCCAGCGTGACCAATCCCGCTCTCCAACCCTTCCTCGTCCAGTGGCCGGTTGGGACGGTCCCCGTCGATTCCCTGACCAACGAATGGATTTCACCGCAGAGTAACAACGATCGCGAAGATGGCGGGATGTTCCGTTTGGATCACATCTTCACCGATCGAACCTCCATCTTCGCGCGGCTGGACATCGACGACGCCAACACCACCGATCCGTTGGACACCCTGGGCGGCCTCGATAACCCTCTCATCCGTCCCTCCAATTATGTTGTCCAGTTGACGCACACTTTCTCGCCCACCGTCATTAACGAGCTGCGAGGGGGAATCAACCGTTCCGCCTTGCACCACTACCAGAATGGAACGTGTCCCCTCTCGGCTGCCGCCAACGGTCTGCCCGGCACCGCCTGCGCGAGTGTCCCTCCCTTCGATAGTCCTAGTGATAGCCAACTTGACACGGAAGTCGGCACCACGATTGATGGCTACGACGACCTGACCATCGTGAGGGGCCGGCACACCATTAAGATGGGGATCGGCGTGGAGCGTCATCGGCTGAACAATTCGGACGAAAGTATCGCGAATGGGGACCTCACCTACGACAGCTCCGACGATTTCCTGAACAACATTGTTGACAACTATTCTTACGTCGGGCCGTTAACTCTGGGCGGCGAACGGCGCACTTACATCATGCCCTACGCGCAGGATACCTTTAAGATACGCCCCAACCTCACCCTCAATTATGGATTGCGATGGGAACACTACACGGTCCTGAAAGAGGCGTTTGGCCGCCAGGCCGTGGTGAAGGTTTCGTGCGGAGGCTTTTGCCCGAAGGGCACGCCGCTGTACTCGCCCTACTACAAGGACTTCGCACCGCGGTTGGGCTTGGCATGGGCGCCGGGGGGAAATTCAGGAAAAACCGTCATCCGCACTGGCTTCGGGATGTACTTTTCGCCGAACCAGATGGACGACTTCACCGACGGGCACGAGAGTACGGACGAACGGTTCAATGTTTCGTCAGTGGATGTGCCAAACCTCGCGTGGCCAGTTCTTCCAGCCCTGCTTCCTGCCCCATTATACTCGCCCAAGGCGTGGGATCCGGCCCGCCGGGACGGATACTTCGAAAACTGGGATTTCACGGTCGAGCGGATACTTCCGGGTAACTTTATAGGCCAGATTGCTTACGACGGCAGTGACGGGCACAGGTTGTTCGGCAGATTACAGGCCAATCTCATCAACCCGTTAACGGGCACACGCCCCATACCCACATTTGGCCAGTACGGCGAGAAAGATAACATCGGCAACAGCAATTTCCACGCGCTTCAGGTATCCTTGCAGCGTCATCTCACCAGCGGATGGTCGTGGGGGACGCAGTACATGTGGTCGCACGGTTTGGCGGACCAGGGATTCGGAGCAGGCGACTCTACCACCAATGAAAACATGTCGTGTCTCAGATGCGACTATAGCAGCACAGACATTGACATTCGCCAATCCCTCTCCGTCAACTCGGTCTATGAGCTTCCGTTTGGACGCGGCAAGCATTTCTTAAGCGGGGGAGGCGTAGCCGGGAAGGTGCTGGGCGGCTGGCAACTGAGTGGGCTCGCGTCGGCAATGAGCGGCCGCCCGGTTAACATCACGATAGACCGGAGCGCGACGGACATGCTCGACGGCAACAGCAATGATCAGCGGCCGGACCTGCTCCCCGGCATGTCCCTTTACTCCGCGCCGCGAACCATCAACAACTGGTTCAATCCCGCGGCTTTCGCGACACCCGCCGTTGATACGTGGGGGAACCTGGGACGCAACATTGGGCGTGGACCCGGGTATTATGAAATCGATACCGCGCTCGAGAAGGAAATTCCCCTTAACGAACAACTGAAATTGGAGTTCCGAGCCGAGGCGTTTAATCTGCTCAACCATCCTATCTTCGGCGATCCGGATTCCGATGTCTCGGATTCCAGCTTCGGGGTCATCACCACCCAACTGAACACCGGCGCCACCGGAATCGGCTCGTCGCGGCGCCTTCAGTTCATGCTCCGCCTGGAGTTCTGAGCGGCGGGGTTGCGTGCTTATGACCGAGCCGCGAGCGAGAGCGAGGATTAGGTTCGCGGCTCTGCGCCGCGCAAGGCGAGCAGGCGGGCCGGATGTTAACACGAAATCTCAAGAGCCACTTCCAGCGCCTCCGACTATTAGCTTTGGCTGATCCGCGCCCATGCCGATTTCATTTCCACCGACCAATATGAGACGGTTGCCGGCCTGATCAGGATGGCGCGCAAAGGAAAGGGTGAACGACACCATGCTTAAACTCACTCGCCGGCAACTTTCCAGAATAATGCCCGGCGCTTAAAGTAACGGAGACATGGTTATGCATTTCTTTCGACGTCATCAGGGTTTGTTTTTCATCTTGACCGCCAGTCTTATGCCGAGCATCGGCTTTACTCCGCGCCCTTCCGTGTTGGCGGCGCCTGCCGTTGGTCCGGACTTCCGGTTAAGTGACAGTGAACTCTCCCACCCGCTGCGGATTATTGTCTACGGCGACATGCGCTTTACCGATCCCGCGGAGACGAAGGCGACGAACCCCAAGGTGCGACGCTGGTTGGTGGAACAAATTGTTACCGAGAAGCCGGATGCCGTATTGCTGAGCGGTGATGTGCCCTGGCATGGCGGCCAAGCTGGTGATTACGATGTGTATCGCCGCGAGACGCAGATCTGGCGAGACGCCCACCTCCACATCTATCCGGCACTCGGCAACCACGAATTCTCAGGCCGCATCCCCGAGCAGACCTGTCTGGAAAACTGGTGGAACGCTTTTCCCGAGCTTCGCGGACGACGATGGTACTCGGTGCAGCTCGGAAGTTCTGTGTATGTCCTGAATCTCGACAGCAATTCTTCCCTGCTGCCCGACAGCGAGCAAATCGCCTGGGTCAAGGCCCAGCTCGCTGGTCTTCCTGCCACGGTGCGCTTTGTCTTTTTCAACCTCCATCATCCGCCGGTTGTTGACGTGCAGGCGAATGGCGACGCCAGCCACAACGGCCGCCCGAACGAGCACGCGCTGGCCGAATTCCTGGCCAAGGCGCGGGAGAAGTCAGGCGCGCGTTTCATCGTGGCCGCCGGGCACATCCACAACTACGAACGCTTCTTGCAGGATGGCATTGTTTATTTGGTGTCGGGCGGCGGAGGCGCCGATCCCCGTCCTGTCGTGCGCGGCCCTGGGGACCTTTATCAGGACTTGGCATTCCCGAACTACCAATACGTGAGGTTCGTGCAAGACGGAGAGAACTTAACCGGGACAATGGTTCGGGTCGCTGACCCTGACGCTGCCACTCCCGCATGGCAGGAGAAGGATCATTTCGAGGTCCCCGCGGCTAACCTCGCCCATGCAGTCGGGCGATAAGATTAAAGAGGAGGGTTTCGTATGGGGTTGTCATCGCGATTCATAACCTCGGTGATGATGGCCGAGAGGCGACCAACTTTGTGGCTGGATTGTCTGTCCTCTTCCCAGGAAAAATACAAGCTCATTTCTCTCAAGGTCTTCTTAACGATTTCCTCCCTGGTCGTTTCAGGCTTGTCGCCGTAATGGCTGCCCTGGACCGCTCGATCGACCCCAAGGTGAGGATTATCCTGACCATGCGCCAAGAACACACACGCCTGTGTAGGGGCGGTTCGCGAACCGCCCCTACGCCTGAGCCGGACGACCGTGCGGCCGAGGAACTGAGTAAGGTGGTGGGGCTGGACGGTGCGACAGAAAGTCCGGCAGAGGAGAACGCCCGCGAAACCTCAAAATCGCCAGAAGAAAGCGAGAATGTCTTAGAAAACAAAGGACCGGCCGCAGAGGGGGTCGCTGCATGAGAAGTGGTGCGGGCGTCCCGCCCGCTGTCGCGGGGGCCACCCCCGCAGGAATTCGCGGGCAAGATGCCCGCGCCACAGCGGGCGAGACGCCCACTCCACAGCGGACGTGACCTCCACCTCCGTGCGACTCCGCGGCACTACCGCGCTGCCGGGCCCGCGACCGTGACTTTCTTCGTGTTGTCCTCCGGGATGCGATCCACCAGAAGCAGGAAGGGATCGACGCCGGCCTGCTCCGGCAATTCTGCGGTGGTGAATTCGTAGCGCGAGCGGGCTTGACTGACGTGGACCCGGTCACGGTAAAGCGTGCGGCCGTACTTGCGGCCATTCTCGGGTTTGGCGAATGCGCCGATGTCGATCCAATCCTCCACGGGCACCTCGGTTTCGTTGCCTTTGGCATCAGCCTTGAACTTATGGCATTCGATGTCGAGGGTGACGTTGTATTTCCCATCCCCTCGCCGCCGCGCCGTGGCCTCGAGCGTGCGATTGGAAAACAGCGTAATGTCTTCGAACAGGTCCTTGATCAAATACTGATATTG
>CAWJHY010000020.1:0-113313 GCA_963842495.1 uncultured Acidobacteriota bacterium | reverse complement strand
TATTGGACCTGCTGGGGCGTCTGTTGGCCAAACGGGATGCCGGCCCCGTCACCCTCTCGGCTGCCCTCGCCGAGCTCGCCCGTCAGGAGCAGTATCTGGCGCTTGAAGACACCGGCAGGCGGTATGATCTCGGTGCCCGTTACGGCTTGCTCATTGCGCAACTGGCGCTGGCGCTGAACGGGCGGGAGCGCGACGAGGTGCTGTCGCACCTGTTGGAACTGCTTGTAGAGCGCGAAATGGCTGCGCACCGGGTGCCGTAGAATTGGGAGTCGGCGGTACCCTGGCAGAAACCGTGAAAGAACCGACGACCCCACGATTCTGAGGCGGCCGAGGGTCTCTGCGGTTGATCGTAATTCGGCTAAACAACGATGGCTACAGTGACCCGTCGCTTCGCTCAGCATGGCATTCTTGGTTTTATGCGATTCCCTACCTCGTCCAGCGTGTCGACGTCACAGATGGCTTTACTTAAGGAAATCGGCTGGCGCATCAGAGCGAAGCTCTGTGGCTTTTATTGATTGGGACGTTGCCAAAGCGCAGAGCTTCGCTCTGCGCCAGCCTCGGGAGACGCTCTTGCCTTACTCACATTCTCCTACTTCGTGAAGGCTGTCCTGAGCCGCCCTATGAGCCGATTGATTCGCGTCATTACCTCCCGCGATCCGGAAACCCGCAATTGCTCTCTGGAAAGTCTTTGCCTCGCCTCGCCGCTCGAAGAATTGCTAGCCGAATGCGCGGCGCTCGACCGGTTCCGCCGCACCAGCGACAATCTGTACGAGCGGGTGCGTGCACTCTTCTTCTTGTACGCGATACACCGCTTTCACATTCTCGTGAGGGGAGGGACCGGACCTCGGTCCCGAATTCCTTTCGGGGGCTACGTCAATCTTCTCAAGCGGCGATTCGATGAGGCACTTGATATATTCTTGGCGGAGCAGGCGGCGGAGGGTCCGAGCGCCCCCATTTCCAGCGCGCTGGCCGCGGGCTATCGCGCCCTGGGTTTTCAAACCCTTGCCGATCAGGTGCGCCGAAGTGTCCGCTCGGTGCGCGGTAATCAGTGGATGTTCCGAGCCGCTCACCCCGACGACGCGCCATTGCGCATTCGTCCCGAGATCTTGACCCGCGACGCCTCGAGTCAACTCTTTCCTATTCTGCGTGAGACCACGCCCGTCCGCATGGACCTAAGCCATAGTGGTTGGAGCGATATCTTCTTCCTGGGCATGGATTTTCCGGAAGGCGCCCGGGTGCTCAACATTTCGATTGACCTCAGCGTGCGCGGCTCCGGCGCCCCGAAGCCGCCCGTGGAAGCATGGTTTCGGGTCATCGATCAACCGGTGCTGCGTCTAGTCAGTGCGGACCTCAAGAGCAGCGCTGAAATCAGCACCATCGCTGAAGTTTTCGATTTCGCCCGCGACTATCTCGGCCTGCTCAAGGCGGCGGTGATTGCCTCCGGCATTGTTCCGCCGGGTATGGAGGGCGCCACTCAGCCGCTGGCCGATGTTTTGGTCCGTCTCACCGGCCGAGCGGGGTGCGGCATCGAGATCGTAAGCAAAGTGAATGACATCCCGCGAGGATCGCGCCTCGCCGTCTCCACCAGTCTTCTCGCCTCGCTCATTTCCGTGTGCATGCGTGCCACCAACCAGATTCACGCCCTCACCGGGGGCCTGGAAGAGCAGGACCGCCGCCTCGTGGCAGCACGCGCTATCCTGGGCGAATGGCTGGGCGGCTCGGGCGGTGGCTGGCAGGATTCCGGCGGCGTATGGCCCGGAATCAAACTCATTTACGGTGTCCTGGCACGGGAAGGCGATCCGGAGTTCGGCATTAGTCGCGGCTGCCTGCTTCCGGACCATCTCATCTTTCGCCCTGAAGAAGTCCCGCAGGAAACACGCGATAAGCTGCAACGCAGTCTCGTACTTGTGCATGGTGGGATGGCGCAGGACGTAGGTCCGATTCTGGAAATGGTGACGGAGAAGTACCTGCTTCGTTCGGAGAGCGAATGGCGCGCGCGGGGCGATGCCATTCACATCATGGACGACCTCATTGGCCACTTGAAGGACGGCAACATCAAGGCGATTGGCGCCTCAACCGAACACAACTTCCAGGGCCCCATACAGACCGTTATTCCCTGGGCCGGAAATCTCTACACGGACACCCTGATTCGCCGCGTGCGCACGGAAATGGGGGATGACTTCTGGGGTTTTTGGATGCTCGGCGGAATGTCGGGGGGCGGCATGGGATTTCTTTTTAATCCAGACCGGAAGGGATTGGCGCAGGAGCGCCTGCAAGCCATCATGAGCGAAACCCGGCGCCGCATGGAGTCCTCCGTTCCTTTTGCCATGGAGCCCGTCGTCTACGATTTTGCGATTAACGAACGTGGCACTGAGGCGGCGCTGTTGCGCGGAAACTCCGCACTGATGCCGGCGGCCTATTACCAACTTATCGTTCCGCCGCTTCTGCGTATCGAGTCCCGCCTGCTTTCACCCGCACGCCGCGCCGAACTGGAGCGGTTTACGGCCGCCTGCCGCGAACTCCCGGAGTTCCAGGGCATGGTACAGCACGTCTTCGAGCACCTGATCCCGCACAGCGCGCAGGAGTCGGAGCGTGCGCAAAGCCTTGAAGCCCTCCTGGAAGCGCACGCCTTCGACCGGATGGAACACGAGCAGATCCAGGCGGACCTGCGCAGCGGCAGGGTCGGCTTGGCGCAAAACCGCCTGCCTGCGAGCAGCCGGATTACCGATCTCAGCCCGGATGACCTTTTTGACGCCAGGCGCGAGCTGGCGGCGCGCTACGGTGATATCGGCGGAGACGCGCTGGCGGCCGGAATGGTGGCTGTGGTCTCGTTTGCGGGAGGTGTGGGGAGCCGCTGGACGAAGGGCGCGGGAGTTGTCAAGGCTCTCAATCCCTTCTGCAAGTTGGGTCTCCGCCGCCGCACCTTCGTTGAGGCGCACCTTGCCAAGAGCCGTCAGACGAATCGTCTTTACGGCACCTTGCTGCCCCACATCATCACCACAAGCTACCTGACGCACGATGCCATTGAGTCTCATCTGCGCGCCGAAGCGAACTACGGCTACACCGGTCCGCTAGTCCTTTCGCCTGGCCGAGCCATCGGCCTGCGACTGGTGCCCATGGAGCGTGACCTGCGATTTGCCTGGGAGGAAATGCCGCAACAGTTGCTCGACGAGCAGGCGCAGAAAGTTCGAGAAAGTCTGCACGCTTCGCTGATCGCTTGGGCGCGACAAATGGGCGAGGGCTCGAGCTACACCGACAACGTGCCCCTCCAGTGCTTGCATCCCGTCGGCCATTGGTATGAGGTGCCGAACCTTATCCGCAATGGCACTCTGGTACGACTGCTCGAAGAAAGGCCGCGGCTGAAATACCTGCTGGTTCACAATATCGATACCACGGGAGCCAATGCCGACGCCGGGTTGCTCGGCTACCACATCGAGCAGGGGGCGGCTCTTACCACCGAAGTGATCTCCCGCCACATCGAGGACCGTGGCGGCGGCTTGGCCCATGTCGACGGCCGGCTGCGTTTGATCGAGGGTCTTGCCCTCCCCAGTGAAGAAGTTGAATCGCGCCTGTCGTGGTACAACAGCGCTAGCTACTGGATCGACATTGACCAACTCCTCGCCGTATTCGGACTTACCCGCAGCGACTTGACAAACCCGGAACTACTCAACACCTCAATCCGCAACTTGGCCGCCCGCATGCCCACTTACATCACCCTTAAAGACGTGAAGAAGCGCTGGGGAAAAGGCCAGGAAGACGTGTTTCCAGTGGCCCAGTTTGAGAAGCTCTGGGGAGATATGACGGCCTTGCCGGAATTGAAATGCCGGTTTGTAGCCGTGCCGCGGACACGCGGGCAGCAACTTAAAGAACCGGCGCAGCTCGACGGCTGGCTGCGCGACGGCTCCGCCACTTACGTCGAATCGTTGTGCGACTTTTGAGTCAACAGTCGAAAGTTCAGAAGTCGAGGGGTCTACAAGTCGATGAGCCAAGGATTCGGAAAGGCGCAGAGACGAGGCGACGGAGGCCAAAGAGCCTACCGGTCGGGGTGGCCAGGACTAGACAATCGAGAGGTATAAGAGCCTGGATTCTGAAATCTTGAATCTCAAATCTGAAATCTGGAATTTGGAATTGGGACTCCGCCACACCCCCTTTCAAGTCGAGAGACGCAAGCCTACTTTCCACCTGCCCACCTGCCTATTTGCCCACCTTCTCGCTGAAAAACTTCGCCATGAGGTCCAGAGCTTCCTTTGTCTCCGGTAAGTGGTAGTCATACCAGAAGGCATGCGGCAGCGCTTCGAAGACCACGAGTTGTGCCTCCACCCCGGCCCGAAGGAACGCCCTATGCAGGATGGTCGTGCCGCTCAGCAGCAGATCGCGCGTACTGGTCACGAAGAGTATGGGCGGGAATCCGTGCAAATCGGCATAGAGAGGCGAGAGCACCGGATCTTTGGGATCGGTGTCTCCCACGTACGCCGAGGCGTGAGGATGCCCCGAGGGTGGATCGAGGTGCCCGGACCATCCCCAAATGGTAAAGAGAGCGTCCGAGTCCGCCGGCTGGCTCAAATCGCCTGTCCCCGAAAAAACCCCCAGCGCCGCGGGGAGGGGCAGGCCATCTCGCTGCAAGCGGGAGGCAACTTCGGCGGTCAGAATAGCTCCTGCAGAAGTCCCAAACAACCCCATGTGGCTGGGCTTGTGGGTCTTCAACAGCTCTTTGTAGACTGCTTCCGTGTCGTCAACCGCGGCGGGAAATGGGTGCTCCGGAGCAAGCCGGTAGTAGACCGAAACCACGGGAATCTTAGTGAGGTAGGCAATCGGAATGCCCTCGACGAGCGACCCTGAGTCTGAGTTGAACCCCCCACCGTGAACATTGATCAGGACGCGGTCCCCCGCGTTCGAGGCTGGCAGCTCCGCCGGAGTGATCACGTCACAGCGCACCCCACCCACAGTCTCTTCTCGGATATCCACCGGGTAAAGCTTGCGAGCTTCTTCTGACCTGGCCTTCCGAAACGCCTCGGTTTGCGTTCGCCGCTCGGCCAGCGTCGGCTCCGGGCCCGAAGGGCCGGGCCGCGAGATGAACTTCTGCGCCTCGGGGCTGATCGTCCTAGGCACAGGAATCAACCGCGTTACGTGTGCCGTCCCGTCGGCATCCACAGTGCACGAGTCCACCCTCAGTGCCGCCGCGCTCTGCTGCGCCCAAAGTTCCGAAGAAGTATGTCGAAAGTCGAGAAGTGACGGCGCCACTAGCCATAGCACGCCCATCATCAGCACCAGCCTGCCCGCCGCACGCCCAAGCCCCTTGATTCGCATGAACCCCCCTTTGTTCCTTTCCGTTGTAGCGCACCATCAGAACACAAACCAGCCTGTCATCGCAACCAGGCCGGCGCCGCTCAGGGGGACTCCCGCACTTCGGGAGAACCATCCCACTCGCCGGCAGGCAGCCACAATTCGTATTCATCCCGCTGCCGCCTCCTGGCGAAGATAGGGTGAAAGGGCAAAGCGGCTTCGGGGGCACGCTCCCGAAAGTCACAGGGCGGAGTTGTGCCTGGAAGAACAGGTGTCACGTATCCGGTCTCAAAAGGAGCAAGGGAATGAGTCTGCTAATTGACGACTTATCGCGAATTATCGCCAGCCCTATCCCGCGCCGCCGAGCGTTGCGGTTGGCCGGGAGCTTAATGGGTGGGGGGATCTTAGCATGCCTGGGTATAGGCAGGGCTTCTCGTGGTTTGGCGCAGTTGTTACACTCGTGCGGCGCCGAGCAAGTCCAGTGCGGCAAGGTTTGCTGCGACCGGTTTGAGATGTGCTGCGGCGGAACTTGCTACCCGCCCTGGGCCCCCGAACGCACGGTCTGCTGCGGCGGTGCGCTTTGCAGCAAGGCTTCCCAACAGTGTTGCAAGGACCACTGCTGCCCGAAGACGGAGACCTGCTGCGGCGCTCAGTGCTGCGCGCCGGGCCGGGCCTGCTGCCTAGGCCAGTGTTGCGCACCGGGTTATGTCTGCTGCAACACCAAATGCGTGCCGCGGAGGCCGTCGCAAAGCACTCCTTGCTCTGCTTCATTCGAGCCCCAGGCGTAATTCCGCATTGCAGAAGCTGGAAAGAGAACGACCGCTTGATTCTCTCAAACCGGAGGAGGGATGAATTGCAGGCGCTGCTTACTCAACTCGTCTTGGTTTGCCTTGCGGGTACCGCATGGGCGCAGGATCCGATATCGCCCCAGGCCGTAGCGCCGGTGGCCAGCGCGGGCGCGCTGGCCTCAAGCGCTTCGACCCTCAACTCGGCCACAAGGCAACGATACGTCGTTGCGAGGGACGATCTTCTGGATATCGATGTGGTGGGTGTGCAAGAGCTGTCGCGCGAATATCGGGTGGACGGGGATGGGATGATCACCCTACCCATGCTGTCATTATCCGCAAGGCATCGGGCGCTCCGGGCGAAAAGACGGAAGTCCGGGTGGATCTCAAGAAGGTTTTGTCGAACCACGCTCCGGATCAACCCTTGTTAGCCAGCGACATCCTTTATGTGCCTGAGAGTGGGGCCAGGAGGACGCTCGATACGGTCGTAAACACTGCGGTGGGCGCGTCGATTTGGCGGATGCCGTTTTAGGGAATAGGGAACAATGGCGGAAAATGACAAACTCGTTCCGGTGAGAGGGGTCTCTCCTGATCGCCTGGGCTATTCCGGTTACCCGGTTACGGACCTTGAGCCATCGGGCCCGGAGGCGTACTCATTCCAGAGCTACTGGGAGATCCTGAGAAAGCGCCGTAGTACAGTTTTCACCGTCGCCTTCGTCGCCACCCTACTCGTGACGGTGGTTGTCTACCGAATGGAGCCGGTTTACCGTGCCACCGCGCGCATGGAGGTGCAGGCGGAGACGCCCGCCTTGCAAACGCTCAACGAGCTGAATCCCAGCGCGGCGGCGGACGCGGCGTTTCTCCAAACGCAGGTCGATCTTTTGCAGAACAACAACCTGGCTTGGCAAACCATGCAGGAGCTGGGGCTGGGGAATGGGAGCGTGGAACTCGGGGCGGGAGGAGATCTCTGGCCTGGGAGCACCAGCCTCTCGACGGTGTCCGCGCCCGCCAACCTGATCCGGAATTTCAAAAAGCACCTTCACGTCGAACTGCTTAACGAGAGCCGCCTGGTGGAAGTCAGCTTCGAGAGCGCGGATTCGAACCTGGCAGCGCGTGTGGCCAACACGCTGGTCAAGAATTACGTGGAATCCAACTTTCGCTCCAAATACGAAACCACGCGGCAAGCCTCGGCGTGGATGGAGCAACAACTTGACGAACTCAAGGCGAAAGTGGAGAAAGCCCAGCAGGCGCTGGTGGACTACGAGCGGGAATACTCGATTGCCAACTTGGGTGACAAAGAGAACGTGGTGCAACAACGGCTGGCGCAGTTGAGCAGCGATCTGACCGCAGCCCAGGTTGACCGCGCCAACAAGCAATCGGTTTACGATTCGGCGCGCAGCAACAGCGCTGAGTCGGCCGCCGTTGCGGAGGACGCGCTGCTGGGGCAATTGGAGTCGAAAAACGCCGAACTCCACACAGAGTATGCCGCGGCCACTTCTCAATATGGTCCGAACTTCTACAAGGTCAAGCAACTCGGCAATCAGATCAGCGAAGTCGAAACACTGATTGACCGGGAGCGGAAGCGGATCATGCAGCGGATTGAGAGCGATTATCACACCGCCCTGCGGCGCGAGCAGCTCCTCTCCCAGGATGTCGCTGAGCAAAGAGCCGAGGTGCAAAAACTGAACCAACTGCTCATCAAGTACACCATCCTGAAGGGAGACTTCGAAACCAATCAGCAGCTTTACGATGAGCTTCTGAAGCGACTTAAAGACGCCACCGTCTCCGTGAGCTTGCGCGCCACCAGCGTTCGCCTGGCCGATGCGGCGCTGGTGCCGACCACGCCCATCCGCCCCGACAAGCGAGTGGACATCGCCGTCGGGCTTCTGGTGGGTTTGATTCTGGGAGTGACCCTGGCCTTTATCCAGGAGGGACTGGATCGCACGGTCAAGACGGCGGAAGACATAGAAAATCAGATTGCGATTCCCACCTTAGCCGTAATTCCGCTGGGAACGAAGTCCCGCGGGCGGTATGGCCAGTATTTCGCTCGCGAGGCTCCCAAAGTGCCGGCCAACGGAAACCTGGGATTGGCCGTTATGAACGCGCCCGGGTCGGAAATGGCGGAATCTTTCCGGGTCTTGCGTACTTCGATTCTGCTTTCCGGTTCCCCACAGCCGCCGCAGGTGTTGCTGGTTACGAGTGCGCAACCCAGTGAAGGGAAGACCTTCGCGTCAGTCAACCTGGCGTTGGCGTTGGCCCAGCGCGGCGGCCGCGTGCTGCTGATTGACGGGGATCTGCGGAAGCCAACCGTGCTGAAAGCCCTCGGGCTGGGAAATGGCGACGGGGAGGGAAGCGGATTGAGCAGCTACCTCACGGGCGGACAGGGGATCGATTCGGCACTGATGTCGTTCACGGCGCTTCCCAATCTGTCCGTGCTGCCTTCCGGGCCGATTCCCGCCAACCCTGCCGAGCTGGTTTCCTCCCCGGCCATGGGGAGGCTGGTGGGTGAGCTACGCCAGCGCTTCGAACACATCGTGCTCGACTCGCCACCGTTGTTGCTGGTGACGGACGGAATCCTTCTTTCCACTCTGGCGGATGGAGTGGTGCTGGTTGTGGAAAGCGGCTCGACGTCGCGAGGTGCATTGCATCGAGTTCGTCAAATCCTGGATCGGGCCGGCGCCAAGACCCTGGGTGCGGTCCTCAATAAGCTGGATGACCGGGTTGACGGCTACTATACTTCTCGCTATCGGTATTACGGCTATTACTATTCCCGCGAGGCCTCCGCGCCAAAAAATTCTGACGTGAATTCGGCCAGCTAGCGGTGAATGACTAACAGTTCAGAGCAGCTCATCCAGCCAGGCGGGACAAGGGCGAAACAGAACGCCATGGGGGAGTTCTCTCATTGCTGCTCCAGCCCGACTTGTGCGTCCTTGGGCGCGCCACCGGTGGGTCCGTCCAGCGATTAGATCGTAGCTTGCGAAAGAGCTGAGAAAGCGGGCTGGGCGCGAGGTAACCCGATGCTAGTGCGCGATGTTGCAGTGATCGGAGCGGGGCCGGCGGGGTTGTACGCGGCTTATCGACTGGCTTCGGCCGGTTTGGATGTCGCGGTACTCGATGCCCAGGAGAGGGTAGGGGATAACGCGGTCTGTTCCGGCGTGATCGGGGAAGAAGCCTTTGGGCGTTTTGGATTGCCGTCCCGGCCGGTGCTGAACAGCATTTACTGTCTGCGCGCGGTCTCGCCGGCGGGCAGAAGCCTGGAGTACCGCTCGCCGACTCCGCTGGCCCGTGTGGTTGATAAAGCAGAATTCAACCGTGACTTGGCGAGTCTGGCACGTGCCGCAGGCGCGGAATTGCATTCCGGCCGTTTGGTCGAAGCGGTGGCGCCCGAAAATCATGGGACGATCTTGCGGTTCCGTTCCCGGCTGGGCGCGAGGGAAAAAATCGGAGTGCGAGTCGCGGTGATTGCCTCCGGAGTGGGCGGGGCGCTGAACGGAGCACTGGAACTTGTGAAGCCTCGCGAGTTTTTACGGGCCGTGCAAGCCGACATCCCACTGGGTAAGGACGGCGCTATGAACCCCACAGAAATATATGTGGGGAGGTCCGTGGCGCCGGGAGCTTTCGGCTGGAAGATCCCTTTAGGGCACGGGCGCGTGCGCGTGGGGTTAATGAGCTGGGAGGAGCCCCGCCCGTATTTCAGCGCGCTTCTGCAAAGGGTGGCGCCCGGATTAAAGAGGGGCGAGGCCAGATTCCAGCAGAAGGCCATCGGGCAGATGCCGGTGGGAAACTGCGTTGGGGAACGCGTCGTCGCCATCGGAGAAGCCGCCGTGCACGTGAAGACCTCGACCGGAGGGGGAATCTACTTTGGCTTGCTCTCGGCCGAAATGGCTGCCGAGGTCGTCCTGCGCGCTTTTCAGAGGGGCGACTTCAGTGTTCAGACCTTGGGCCAATTCGAACGCTACTGGAAGACGGCTTTCGGCACGGAGTTGTGGATGGGGTATCTCGCCCGGAAACTCGCCGGGCGACTCTCCGATAGCCTTATCGAAAAGGCCTTCGAACGGGCCAAGGGGAGTGCACTGGTGGGCCGGCTGAAAGACGAATTGAGCTTTGATTGGCATGGCAGAGCCATCGTGGCCTCCCTCCATGGTCTGTTTGGTCCCGCTGCAGGCTCTTGAGAACATCATGATCAAACGAGGTTTTGACATACTGCTTTCAGCTTTCGGGCTCGCCGTATCGTTGCCGTTGTGGGGAATTATCGCGCTGGCCGTAAAGCTCCACGACGGAGGGCCGGTGTTTTATCGGCAACCGCGGGTAGGGAAAGACGGGCGAGTGTTCATGGGGCTGAAGTTCCGCTCGATGGTGCCTGACTCGGACCGGAAGTGGGGAGCGGCGCCCGCCGTGGCCAACGATCCCAGAATTACCAAGGTTGGAAAAGTATTACGAGCGACGGCGATGGATGAGCTTCCGCAACTTTGGAATATCTTGCGGGGCGATATGAGCTTCGTCGGCCCGCGGCCGGAATGGGTGGAACTGGTGAAGAAGTTCCGCGCCGAAATTCCGCGCTTCGATCTGCGTCATCGGGTCCGGCCGGGACTCACTGGACTGGCCCAAGTCTACGGGCATAGCGAGATGTCGCGCCGCAATAAGCTCCGCTACGACTTGCTCTACGCGCGGCGTCAGAACTTCTGGCTCGACATGCGGCTGGTCCTGTTATCGTTCGCCGTGACTTTCACGGGGCGGTGGGAACTCCGGGAGGCCAAGGTCTGGCGTCCCCGACAGCGGCGATACGCTAAGGTGGCGCTGGCGAAAGCCGCTTGGCCCGCTGAAGGATTGTTGTCGAAAGGTTTTACGCAGTCCCGCCCCTCCCAGTAAGCGAATCGTAGCGCCGGCCTTCAGGCCGGTGTCTTTCCTGTGCTGACCTGAAGGTTAGCGCCTCAAATCATCATGCCTCAACGCGACATTCCGTGCGCGCGCGTGCTGGGAGTTCCGGTCCATGTGCTTGGCCTGCACGATGTAGTCCGGGTGATGCAGGGCTGGCTTCAAAATGGGGCAGCCCAGCGATGGATTGCTGTGACCAGCTCGCACGGCATCATGGAGGGATTCAAGCATCAAGAGTTCAGACAGATCCTCGAGTCGGCGGCTCTTTCGGTTCCGGACGGCAAGTGGACGGCGCGCGCCGCTGCCGCCCGGCTCTCGCTCGAGCCGCAGCAGGTGCGCGGAGCCGACTTGATGTGGGAGTTTTGCGCGCTGGCCAACCAACGCGGCTATAGCAGCTACTTCTTTGGTGATACGCCTGAGGTGCTGAACCGGCTTACTGCCAGACTCCGCGGGCAGTTTCCCAACCTGCCCATTGCGGGCGCGTATTCACCCCCTTTCCGGCCGCTGAGCGAAGCAGAGAACGACGAAATAATCCAGCGGATCAACGACGCCAAGCCCCACGTGCTTTGGGTTTGTCTGGGGCTTCCGAAACAGGAGTGCTGGATCTTCGCCAACCGGCAGAAGCTTCGCGTGCCCATCGTGGTCGCCGTGGGAGCGGCGGCCAAATTCCTGAGCGGGAGCGTCGCCCCGGCGCCTGCCTGGATTAGGGAGAATGGATTTGAATGGCTCTGGAGACTGATCCGTGAACCACGGCGCTGCTGGCGCCGCTCCATGTTTTACGGGCCCCAATTTGCCCTCTTTACGATCCTCGAATTGAGCGGAGTTCGCAGGTACAAGTGAGATGAGGGACTCGAGGATGTTTCGGGTAAGTATGGGGGTTAGGCTGGCCATTTTGCTGGGGGGCGTCGTAACTGCCTGCCTTCTTGCAGGAAAAGGCCCCGAGAAAAGGGTCCTGGGGCTGGACAAAGTAATCGCCTTCACTTACAGCCCCGCGAAAGACTTTGATCCCAAGCAACTGCGCTCGGTGACGTTCTTCGGGCCAAGCAAGCCGGAGGACTGGCAGTATTGGCAGGCGCGAGGTGTGGTGACGGGTGTCGGCCACACCTGGTTCGACCTGTTGCGGTCGCCACTCGACAAGGCGGTGGACAATCTGGTGGGTCAGAACTACGGCGGAAATCCCAGGCCCGTGGTCATGATCGACGAGTTCGGCTTCGACTTTGGCGGGGGCATGGATGAGAAGTCTGCCCAGGTTCTCCGCCAGACAAAGCGCAGGAGGCCGGAGCTCGCCCTCGCTGTTTGGGATATGCGCGGGCCCATTCCCCAGGTTCTAGCGGAGGCCTACCGCGACGTGGCTGATTTGGTCATGATGGAGAGCTACGTCGGCAACAAGAGGCAGTACTGGCTTATTGCCAGCCAGGTCTGGTCAGCGCGCCGGTACGGCATCCTGTCGAAGACTATCGTGGTTCTCGGCGTCGGGAAAGGCGGCAATCCTGGCGAGAACTGGGCGCAAACCAAAGAGGAGCTCGAACAGCAAATCCGCTTTGTGCGTCTGATCGCCCCGGAGTCGCCCGGCGTGGGATTCTACGGCGGCACTACCGAACTGCTGGCCCGCGCGGATGCCTTGTGCGCCCGGTTCGCCGACCTTCCGACTGACGGCGCGGGGTTGCCCGCAAACGTCCTGGCGGTGGCCAAGACTTTCTCCAGCCGGCATGAGAAGCCGACATTGGCCGTCTCCTCCGACCTGGTGCAGCCCAACTACGACGAGAATGGCACGGGGCGACTGGTGGTGCCCAAGACGATGCGGGCCTACCTGATCAACCTTGGCGACAAAGACGCGCAGAACGTCAAAGTCCGCTTGCGCAATCCGCCTGACAAGGGCGGCGGCGTCTTTGCTGAAGGTGCGGTTCCGCTCATCCCAAAGCAGGGTGAAGCGGTGGGGGTCCTCCCCGTGACCGCCGAGTGGCACGAGTGGGTGGGCGAGTGGGAGGTGGAAGTCGAAGCCCCAGGCTGCGAGGTCCTCGCCTTCAGCTTAAAGCACTGATCCTGCATCGCCGGCGCCGAGATGGATCAGGGAGCGCGGATTTGAGTGGCTTTGGCGGCTCCTCCGTGAGCCACGCCGCTGCTGGCGCCGCTCCATGCTCTACAGCCCCCAGTTTGCTCTTTTTGCAGCCCTCGAACTAAGCGGCGTCATGAAGCTTGAATCATGAGCACCAGCAGATCAACCACTCCGGACGCCGGTCCGGAACACAGGTTTGGACGGACGCTCAAATTGGCGGTGGGATTACTTGCGATCTTGCCGCTCTCCTTTGCCTTTCGTCCTGGCCGATGGGTCGTGGACCGCCCGGTCACCGAAGACGCCTATTACGCCCTCACCGTTTCCCGGAATATCGCTGAAGGTAAAGGGGTGACCATCGACGGCTCGACGCCGACGAACGGGTTTCAGCCCCTGTTTGTCTTTGCCTGTGTTCCGCTGTTTGCGCTTGCAGGGCACAACAGAATTCTGCCCATACGGTTGGTCCTGGGACTCTCGTGGGTGTTGTATGCAGGAACTGCGGTTCTTCTGGGGCAGATTGTGCGCGACTTCCTTGGTTCGAGCGACGAACTCCAGGCGCGCCTGACCCCGTGGCTGGCGGCATCCCTGTACCTTTCAGCTCCCCTAATTCTCCTTCACAGCTTCAACGGCCTGGAGACGGGCAGTTTGCTTTTCCTGTACGCTGCGGCCTGGCGGTGTCATCAACTCAACTGGGAGGAATCGCCCGGAAAGTCCGTTCTGTTTGCCATGCTGCTCGGCCTGATCGTACTGGCGCGAATCGATGCCGCCTTCTTTGTGGTGGCTGCCTGCATCGGCAGGTGGCTTCCGCCCAGGCAAACAAACTGGCGGCCATGGGCGCGCCGATTCTTCAAGCTTGCCGGTATTTCTTTTGTCGTGTCCTCCGGCTGGTGGCTCAATAACCTTGTGAGATTCCATTCGATCCTGCCCAGCAGCGGTAAAGCGGAGCAGGCCTGGGAGGTTTCCGCCTACAGGTGGGAGCGCGTCGCCGCAGCCTTGCTGCGTAATCTTGTTCCGTGGGTGTACACCGAGGTTCATCTGGACCGCAGCGCCGGCACAGTGATTCGCGCCGTTTTCTTGCTTTGCGTGGTTGGGGCCGGCGTCAAATACCGTGCGGCAGTCTATCAGTTCGTTTGCGGCAGCAACTCGAAGAGCGACGTGGCGGGGCGCACGCTCGAGTTTCTTCGCTGGCTCGCCGCCTCAGTCGCCGCTTTGGCGGCGTGGTATGCGTTGTCGTCATGGGCGGTCCACTTCTACACCCGGTACATGGCGCCATTGATTCTCGTAGCGATTTTTGTGCTGGCGTCGGCGGCCGCCTCGACTTGCCTCAAGCTGCCGAGGATCGCGGCCGCTTCCGCGGTCTTAACGATGGCCCCGGTTCTCGTCTTGACGGTCTTGTTGTGGCATGGCCGCCCCGTACCCAACGGCTTTCTTCGAGAGCAGGTAAAGCTCGTCGAACGATATGCCTCACCACGGGAGACGGTCGCTGCCGGGCAGTCAGGCACTCTCGGGTACTTCCGCAGCGGGGTGGTCAACCTGGACGGCAAGGTAAATCCGCGCGCTCTCGAATTCCAAACCCGAATGTGGGAGTACTTGCCGGAAGTTCACGCCCGGTGGCTCTGCGACTGGCCCGAGTACATTCGCGCTTATTTGGGCGAGCGCCCTGAAAAGTACGGCTGGAAGCTTGTCGGCAAAGAGGGGACCTTTGTTCTCCTGCGCTACGAGCCGCCGGCGACGCTCAACGCGGAAATGGCAAGCCCGCCGAAAGCGCGATGAGTCTTCGCCTTTAGGCGCAGAGGCTATGCGCCTCCGCGAGGCTCGATGACCTGGCGATCACAGCGAGAACACCGCGGGACGTGCCCCGGCTGCGCGTCCCTCCCCTTCCGGCTGAACGTCGAGTCGCATGGACGATTGTCCTGACCCTTCCCTCGCAAGAGCCCCGTTGAAGTGAGTACGCAATAATGACCGCCGTCGAGATTCCGGCCCTGCCAGTCGCCCAGCCAGCCTTCCGCGTGGGCGGCAGAACCATCGCCCGCAACACCCTGCTCAATCTCGTCTGCTCGACTGTGCCGCTCGCCATAGGCATTGCGAGCATTCCGTACGTTATTCACCAACTAGGTGTGGACCGCTTCGGCATTCTCTCTTTATGCTGGATCATGGCAGGGTATTTCAATTTCTTGAACCTGGGCTTGGGGCCTGCCACAACCAAATTCGTTGCCGAAGTCCTCGGCAATGGTGAGTCTCATCGGATGCCGCTCGTGGTCTGGACGTCCGTGCTGTTAAGCACAATACTCGGTGTGCTGGGCGCGGCTGCGCTGGGCTCCGCTACCCCCCTACTAGTCAAGCACGTTTTCAACGTTTCACCCGGCTTGAGAGGCGAGGCGCACAAGGTATTCTTGCTCATCGCGATGTCCTTCCCGGCAGTATTTGCAATGGGCCCGTTGCGCGGAGTCTTGGAGGCGACAGCGTTTCGACCTCACGAATGCCATAGCCCTGCCCCTGAACTCGGCGAATTACCTCCTCCCCGCTGTGGCTGTCTCCTTAGGTTTTGGCCTTCCGGCTATCGTCGGACTTATTCTATTGTCTAAAGTAATGGCCGTTTTGGCGTACCTCGTGCTTGGATTGCTGCTTTTCCCAGCCCTACGCCGTCCCGTCGTCTTCGACCACCGGATCTTTCGGGACCTGCTCAACTTCGGAGGGTGGGTCAGTATCGGCAACCTGGTCGCGCCCTTAATCATCTACCTCGACCGTTTCCTCATCGGCGCTCTCGTCTCGGTCGCCGCGGTCGGATATTATGCCGCACCGTACGAGGCCCTTTCCCGCGCTGCCGTGTTTCCTGGTGCCCTTGTGGGAGTGCTTCTCCCCGCCTTTTCCACACTCAGGGCCAGCCAACCGCACCCGGACGTGAAAGACCTCTTTCTCCGAGCCGTGCGCTATGTGACGTTGTTAATGGGCGTGCCAACGATTGTTGCTGTTTTCTCCCCCCGCGACATCCTAAGGATATGGCTGGGAGACGACTTCGCCCGCCACAGCGCCTTGGCATTTCAAATCATCTCGCTGGCCGTCCTCCTCTCGTCGGTTTTCTGGGTTCCCCACGTGCTCTTCCGGCCGCTGGGCGTCCGGACATCCCCACAAACCTCATTCTGTTGGAACTTCCCTTCTACGCCGGACTGGCTTGGCTCGTCATCTCCAGGTTGGGCATTGCCGGTGCGGCTCTGGCCTGGATGATCCGGGTGTCGGCGCACGATGCGCTCTCGGTGTGGATGTGCGCGCGGCTCGGTCTGGTGCCCTTGCGTTCCTGGCTTGCCGGCCGACTGGCAAGAACCCTGAGTGTGATGGGCGGGTTTGCGGCGTTGCTGGCCGGCACTTCTGCCCTGGGGTTGTCGTTGGTGGCTCGCGCGGCCATCGTCATTGCCCTAATGATACCGCTTAGCTTGACCATCTGGCGGCACGGTTTGCGCCAGGAGGAGAGACAGACTCTGGTGCGCACGTTCAGACGCCTTCCCTTGTCTGATTGCAGCGGGCGATGAAGGCGTCATGAGTCGCCGCTGCCGTCCTCCTCACGGTAAACCGGTACAGGTGAAAGAGCCGCGAACTCCTTGCAACTTCTGACCTACAACCCAACGCTAGTAAATTCGGCGAGGCGCCTCCACGTCGCAGGCATCCTCAGATGGTGCGAATACCGCCTCCGAGGGCGGAAGGTTTGCCTTCCGATGCATGAGGGTGATATTGTGATCCCCGTACCTGATGCGAGGCAGTTTCGCTCGCTGCAGGGCTTCTATAGGGAAGAATGGGGGGAGTTGCGATTCCTGAAGGCGGTTGAGCAAAGGCTTCGGTACGGCGGCATCTGCTATGACGCCGGCAGCAGCATCGGCCAATTCCTGATACCTGTCGCCAAGCTGGTCGGTGAACGGGGATTGGTCATCGGCTTCGAACCAAACCGCACAAACTACGCGCAACTCCTCAAAGCAGTTGCGGCCTATGGGCTAGCCAACACGAGGGTCTTTCGGCTGGCTCTGGGCGACCATGAGGGGGAGGCCCAGATTTTCGGGTCGGACTCCGGCGCCACTATCGTTCCTCCCGGCGGGAAACAGGGAGGGAAGGTCTCACGGCGAGGCGGTGAGAGTGGCCCGCGGCGACGATCTCCGCGCGGCTGAGGGTCTCCCGCTGCCCAAGGCCGTAAAGATCGATGTCGAAGGCGCCGAGTTCACTGTGCTGAACGGGCTCAAGGGCACTTTGTCCAGCCCAATTTGCGAACTTCTCTGTCTTGAATTCTACCCACATCTCGCTCCACCGGCAGTAACCACCGAGATGGTGCTCTCGCTCGTCCGGTCCTTCGGGTTCAACCGTGCCGTAGGGCAGGCCTCGCCGCGATGTAATCCACCTGATAGCAGAAAAGACCCGGCAGGCCTCGCAGTGAAGCCTCGCGCAGCGGTCGTTCATCCCCGGCTTGCATATGGCGGCTCAGAGACCGGGGCAATGTGGACCCTTCAGGCGTTGAAACACGACGTACGCAGGTCACCCTCATCAGCGGAGGACGGATAGACCTCCCGCGGCTCAACAACTATTACGGCACTGACCATCGGCGGGGCGAGTTCGAAATCCATGAAATGCGGATGCCGCTGAGGCTCGACCGCACGGCGAAGTTTGCAGGGTTGCGGGGCGCATTGTTCACGCGCGAATGTCGGCGGCTGGCGGCGAGCTTTGATGTTATCACGTCGCACTACAATCCCATCGATCTTGGGCGGCGCCTGGATCCAGTTTGTGGCCGACTTCAGTTTTGCTCCCCGCTTTCAACAGACACTCGATCCCCACACAGCCGGCCATATGGGGTGGTGGTACGGAGACAGCATTTTGCGGAGAGCGTACCTCAATCTCTGCGACTTCCTGGCGCCTCAGGATCCGGACGAGTGGAAACAGAATATCACCGTGGCGAACTGGTGGACAGCCAACCTTCTGGAAAAGAACTTCGGGATCATGGCGAACCGGGTGCAATTCCCTCCCGTGCCGGGCAGCTTTCCGGCGATTCCCTGGAACGACAAAGAAGACGGGTTCGTGTGCGTCGGGCGGGTGGTGCCGGAGAAACGCCTGGACGAAGTCATCCGCATTTTGTGCCAGGTGCGCCAGCGCGCCTGCAACATTCACCTCCATATCCTGGGGCGTCTTGACGGATCACCCTATGCGAAGCAAATCCGGCAACTCGCTTTGCGCCACTCGGACTGGGTGCATGCGGAGGGCCTTGTAACCGGGCAAGCGAAGCGCGAATTGATGGCGCGTCACAAGTTCGGCATTAATGGCTGCCGCAGGGAGGCTTTTGGAATTGCGGTGGCCGAGCAGGTAAAGGCGGGCTGCATTACTTTCGTTCCGAACGGCGGCGGACAGACGGAAATCGTCAACCACCCTATGCTCACCTTCACGGATCAGGACGACGCAGTCAGGAGAATCCAAACCGTTCTCTCGAGCCCCGCCCTGCAAGAAGACTTGCGCCTCCACTTGGCCGCACAGGCCCAGGAGCTATCCTGCGGGAAGTTCACGAGCACCGTCCGCCAGCTCGTGGCTGAGTTCTTAAACGCGAAGCAAGGAGCCGGCCGGATTGCTCGCGACACTCTTTCGAAAGTCACCTCACTCCCTCGAAGGCGGGAATCCATTGGCGTATGTACCGACAATGGACCGGGGGTGACGAGAGGTTGACTTTAATCTGAATGGGAGGGCCCAGGTCCATGACCGCTCGGAATGACAAACTTTGGCGATCGCCGTGAATCTCTCCCAAGCGTCCTGTGTCATTCCGCGCGCAGCGAGGAATTTCGCCCTGAGTCCGGAACCACAAGGTCCTGAGACTACTTCTCTTTGAATCAGAATTCCCACCAAATCGCAGTGGTCGTACCCACCGTCGGACGGCCTGCCGAACTGCGGCGCATGCTAGCGAGCCTGGCCGGCCAAACGCGCTTGCCTGAGGAAGTGGTCATCGTGGACGAGGACGGATCGACCCGCGCCCTCGCCGAGGAAGTTGCCGCCTTGGGCATACGAATCGTGGTCCTGCCGGGCTCGGCATCGGCAAAGAGAAATGCTGGAATCAGGGCAGTGGGCCGCGAGGTGACGCTGGTCGGCTTCATGGACGATGACATCGTGTTGGAGCCTGAGGCCATCGAGGCGATGGCGGCATTTTGGGAGCATGCGGCGCCCGGCCTGGGCGGAGCATGCTGCAACTACGTCAACGCTCCGCGGGGCTTCGGTCAGGAGCTGAAACGACTTGCCATCTGGAAGGCTCTCGGCCTGTATGACCGCACTCCGGGCGGCGTGGCGCGGTCGGGATTTCAGACGCGAATGGAGCCCCTCCGCGAAACGGCTCACGTCCGCTGGTTGCCCTCAGGCGCCACGTTTTACCCCCGGAAGGTCCTCGATCAGTTTCGTTTCGACGAATGGTTTGAGAGTTACAGCTACTTGGAAGACCTGGACTTCAGTTACCGGATTGGAAAGCAACGCAGACTTGCCGTAGTGGCCGGCGCCCGCTTCTTCCATTACCCGTCCGAGACCGGCCGGCCGGGCCCCTACCTGTTCGGGAAGAAGGAAGTGCTCAACCGCTTGTACTTTGTCTCCAAGTACGCGGAACTTTCCCAGACCCTCTGCGGCTTGGCTCTATCGATCAGAACTTTGATGAGTGTTTTCCTTGGCCTCACCCGTTTCGAATCCGACTATTTCAAACGCGCCGCCGGCAACCTCGCCGGCGCCCTTCTGGCCCTTAAAGGAAAGTGGGAAGCTGCCAGGGCATGGGAAGAGCGCGGCGCAACGAACGGCACCGGCAGCGGTCGATAACCTGCGGAACCTGGACGTGCTGCGAGCTTACGCCGTTTTGGTTGTGGCAGGCTCGCACTTGTACCGCTTCTGCGGCTTCGCGCCGCGTTATGCCGTATTCGTTGACAATCTCGGCGTGGGCGGAGTCCTGGTATTTTTCGTCCACACCGCCCTGGTGCTTCTGATGTCAATGCAGCGCATGAAGCCGAACCGCCTGGCGCTCAGCTTCTACGTCCGAAGAGCTTTCCGCATCTACCCCCTCTGCTGGGTGGCGATTGGGCTGGTGCTGGCCACGGGATTGACGGACGTTGACCACCAGAAGATTCTGCAAATGGGCTGGCGTGGCGCGGTGGCCGGCGCGTTGTTGCTGCAGAATGTTTTCCGCTACCCAAACATCGAGATGCCTCTCTGGAGCCTTCCCTGGGAGGTACAGATGTACCTGTTTCTGCCCGCCTGCTACTTGATTCTTATAAGGTATCGCCGCAAATCGGCGCCCTTAGCGATGTGGGCTTGCGCCACGTCGCTGGTGATAGCTTGCACGAGCCTTAGCATCCCTCGCGCCTTTCACGCCTCCATCTTTCCGCCCCTGTTCATAGGAGGAATGGTCGCATACCGGCTGCTTCCCAGCGCGCCTGTAAAGTTACCCTCGTTTCTGTGGCCGTTCGCCATCCCGGCGCTCATGGTGGCGCGTTGCTCGCTTTTGCATGGTGTCTTGATCGATACCCCGCGCAGTGCGACGGTCAACGCGATCACCTGCCTGATTTTGGGCTTGGCAATTCCTTTCTTCGAAGAGGTGCGCTCCGGGTGGCTGGGCAGCCTCGCCCACCGGATTGCCAAATACTCTTACGGCATTTATCTCCTTCATGTCCCGTGCCTGGCCCTGGTGTTCTTCCACCTTCCGGCCCTTTGGCTGCCGTTGAAGATCGGGGTCTTCCTAGTTCTCACCGGGGTCGCGTCTGTGTTGACTTACTACCTGGTTGAGAATCCGTTGATCCGACTAGGCCGGTCGATTGCGGGGAGAATAGAGTTGAGTTCCGCAGCGCAATGAAGCCTCGGATTCTGGTTTGCGCTTACGCGTGCGCGGCAGACCCCGCCGCCGCATTCTTTGGGGGCGGGGACTTGATGGCGTGGAATCTTATCCAGCGGCTCAGCCAAACTCACCGTTTATGGGTCCTCACCGCCGCTCAGAACGAGGAAGCCGTCAGGGTTGCACTCGAGCGAGATCCGCTCTCCCGCGCCCATTTCGTCTATATCCGTTTGCCGGGTTGGCTCAATCCTCTGCTGCGGCATCAAGGCGGACTCCAGTTTTACGCCTATTTGTGGCAGTGGCTCGCCTATTCAGTTGGCAGAAAACTCCACCGCCGGATTAGGTTCGAAGTCTTTCATCACCTCACCTACGAGAACGACTGGATGGCCAGCATCCTTGGGGCGCTGCTGCCCGTTCCTTACTTGCGGGGCCCCGCGGGCGGAGCCCACCGGGTGCCGAAGAACTTCCGCCGGCAATTCCCCGCGAGGTCGCGCGCCTGGGAATATGTTCGCATGGGATTGCAGTGGGTCTTTCGCCACGACCCGTTCTTCCTGATCAGCCAGGAGCGAGCGAAAGTTCTACTGATGGCCAACTGGGAAGCGCTGGAGGCCTTGCCGGCTCGCTGGCGGAAGAAGGCGCAACTGCTCTCCGTCAACGGCATTGCGAGCAGCGAACTTACTCCCCCGGAGCGCCAACCGCGGATTGCCCGGTTCGCCATACTGTCGGCAGGCCGCTTGATTCCACTCAAGGGATTCGATCTGGCCTTGCGAGCTTTCGCAGTTTTTGCCCCGAAGCACCCGGAGGCGCGATTCGTGATCGTCGGGGAGGGACCAGAACTGGACCGGCTCAAAAGGCTCGCGTATGATTTGGGCATCGAGAGGCAAGCGCACATAGAAGGCTGGATGCCGCGCGAGCGCCTGCTGGCCAATATGCGCTTCTGCGATGTTTTCCTTTTTGCCAGCCTGCGCGACGGCGGCGGCCTGGTGGTAGTCGAGGCCATGGCCGCCGGCAAGCCTGTAGTGTGCTTTGATCTGGGCGGCCCCGGACTGCATATCGACGCGGAATGCGGATTCAAGGTTCCCGCGGGCAATCCGGAGCAAGCCGTCCGTGACATGGCGGCGGCGCTCGACAAGCTTGCAAGCGAGCGCGAGTTGTGCGCCCGAATGGGGCGGGCGGCCTTTGAACGCGCCCGCCGGGTTTACGACTGGGACCGCGTCGCTGAGCGTCTTACCGAGGCATATCAAGAGACCATAATGTGCGCGCGGCAGGGCCTGAAAGAAAGCCAAGTCTCAAAGACCCAATGGCAAATCGCCAATCGACGAACCCCTTGAGATTTGCCGTTCGCATTGCTCGCTTGCCTGAGTGAGGCTACGACGCACTTAGCCTGCCACGCCAGGTGGCCGGCCGAAGAACCCCGCGGCGCCCGCCGGCCAAGTCCTGCCCTCGCGACGGTGCGAAAATAGACATGGGCGATTCACCCTGTATCCGCCACGCCGGGCCTCGAAACTGTTCGGCGCCAAACCCTCACGTTCCGCCGACCCTGCGACTCCGAAGGGTCAAGCCTCCCCGACCCCGGCGTGAGGTTCGGGGCTTGATGCTGACCTCGGCACTGTGTCTCCTGGTCTGGTCGGGCTACAATTCCACGATCTATTTCTGCATGGACCCCTTCTTTCCCAAGAACTTCATCAACCTCCTGCATGGCGTGCGTGCTTTCTTTCCTATCCTCGCCGGTTTGATCGCTGCAGCCCAACTGGCGCAGCGCCGGTCCATCCCCAAGTGGCAGGCATTCGGCCCGCTGGGTCTCCTGTTACTCTATGCGGGAATCGGCCTGTCCTCTTCCCTTTTTGTCTCGCCGGAGCCCATCGGCGGCGCTTATTGGGCGCTCCAATACATGTCTGTGATCATCGTCGTGATGGCCATTGCGTCCGGCCCTGAGCCGGAGGCGCACTTGGAGCGTTATATTTCCGTTAACTGGGGCTGCTGCGCCGTCATCTGCCTGGGCTTGCTTGCCGGGATCCCGTTCCTGGGCGGCGGGGCGGTCAGCCAGACTCCCGGCAGCCCGCTGGGTGTGATAGCCTATGGCAGGCTGCCGGGGGAAGTGATGGGCATGGCAGGAACGAGGAACACGGGATTCGGAAGGTTTGCCGGAATCGTTATTCTGGTGGGGCTCGCGAAACTCCTGCACGACCGGAAGGACAAGAAAACGCTGTTCCTCTGGATGCCGCTGACGGTGGCCGCGGGACTGGCGTTGCTGTTGTCCCAGGCCCGGACGTCGTGGGTGTCGGTCGTCATCGCTGCCGCGGTGCTGGTGGCCCGAGCGCCCACACGCTGGAGAGTACCGATGATCATGATCGGGTTGCTGGCGCTCCCGCTGGTGTTCCTGACCGGCTTGGGTAACGCCTTTGCACTTTACCTGACCCGCGAGCGGGGATTTGATCCGACGCTCACAGGCCGTACAGTGATTTGGTTGGAGGGCTGGCACGTACTACAACAATCCCCTTGGGCCGGACTTGGATTTTGGGGAGACCGCCTGTTCGTTCATGGCTCCAACATGCAGAGCACGTTTTTCGACGCCTTGGTCCAGGCGGGTTTCCTGGGGATCGTTCCGTTCGTAATTGCCCTTGTCTGGGTGTGGGTCGGCGTCCTGCGATTTTACTCCACCAAGCCGGCCGGAGAAGCCAGTTCTCTGCCGGGCGAACTCCTTGCCGTCATGACATTCTTCACCGTCTACTCCATCACAGAAATAACCTGCAGCTTTTACTCGGTGGGCTGGATGGCTATGGCGCCGCTCATCGCCCACGTCCAATTGCGCGTCTTTCAAAACTCCAGAAAGCGCCAATCCATACGCATCCCGCAAGTCGCACCCTGGCGCCCGCCGTTCGAGGTCCCACGCCGCATTCACACCGTTTGACGGCCCTTCCCGAATTCCCGTCTCCTCCTGCCGCCTCATCGTTAGCTCCTGAACTGTCACTCCCACGAAAAATGCACTTGACAACGGCGGACGCGTCCTTGATGCTTGCCCGCTTGCCCCAACCACATTCCGCGGAGTGGGAGGAAACATGCGCTCGAAACCCTTGGCGGTGGCCGCCGTTTTGGCGGGCTCGTTGGTCCTGAAGGCTCAAACCAGGCCCAACGATCTGAAGCCTATTCTGGAACCGGAGATCCAGCCTGTCTCGGTCGTGGCTTACCAGTTGAGTCAATACCTTACGGCGCGGATTCCCAAGCTGCCGTCTCCTTCGTCGGCTGAGCAGTGGACCTCAGAGCAAAAACGCTGGCGTGAGCATATCCTCAAGGATATCGCCTTTCATGGTTGGCCGCGCGCGTGGGTGGATGCGGCGCCGAAGTTTGAGGACCTGGGGGTGTTCGAAACCGGGCATGGTTATCGTTGGCACAAGCTGCGGTTTGAAATCGTACCGGGGTTCAATTCGACCGCGATCCTCTACGAGCCCGAACACCTGGCGGGACGAGCGCCGGCGATCCTCAACGTCAACGGGCACGACCCGCTGGGGAATGCCGCCGAGTACAAGCAGAAGCGCGCCATCAATTTCGCCAAGCGCGGCATCGTGGTCCTCAACCTGGAATGGATGGGTTGCGGCGAACTCCACCAACCGGAGAATGCGCACGATTTCGGCGCCCACCTGGACCTGGTGGGCGCAAATGAATTGGGCTTGTTCTTCCTGGCCATGCGTCGGGGCGTGGATTACCTTGCCACGCTTCCCCAAGTGGACCCCGCGCGGCTGGGCGTCACGGGCCTTTCCGGAGGCGGCTGGCAAACCATTGTTCTCAGCGCGCTCGACGAAAGGATCAAGGCCGCGGTCGAGGTGGCTGGTTTCGGTTCTCTCGAATCGAACCTCACCCATCCTGTGGACACGGATGAGATCGAGGAAGATCCCACCGATTTTGACGCGGGTTTCGATTACACCATCCTCACCGCCCTGCGCGCTCCGCGCCCCACTCTCCTCATCCACAATGCGGAGGACACCTGCTGTTTCCGCGCTGACCTGGTCAAGCCCTACATCTACACGAATATCCAACCCTTCTTCAAACTGTACGGAGCTGAGGCGGCCTTCGCCTGGCACGAGAACCGCGACCCGGGAACCCACAACTACCAGATCGATAACCGCGAGGCCGCCTATAAGTTCTTCACCACTCACTTCAATCTGCCGGTGGCTACAGCGGAGATTCCCAGCGATGCGGAGATCAAGAGTCGCGAGGAAGTGCGGGTGGGTTTGGCCAAAGACAACCTGACCATCCTCGGCTTGGCGCGGAAAATGGCGGCGGGAATCGCGCGAGATCCTGTCCCTACGGATTCATCGGCCAAAGCGGCCTGGGCGACCAAGGAGCGTACCAGACTCGAGTCGGACCTGCGGTATAAACCGGTCAAGATCGCCAGCGTCTGGAGGATGTGGAACACCAAGAACAAAGGGCTGGAGACCATCTCCTATCGCTTTAACTTCGACAACCGGCTTACCGCCGCAGGCGTTTGGCTGAAGGCCCTGGCTGTGCCGGCCGACGCTCCCGCTAGCCTGGTGCTGAACGACAAGGGGAGAAGGGAATCCGGCGCGGTGGTCTCCGACCGCGTCAATCGCGGGGAACAGGCGCTGGCGCTGGACCCGCTCTTCATGGGAGAGACGATTCCGCAGAAACCCGACCCGACGGATTGGGAGTTGCTCGTCGCGACAACCGGCGACCGGCCGCTGGGCATCGAGGCGGGCCAGGTGATCGCCGCTGCGAAATGGCTTCGGCAGATGTCGGGGCAGCAATCCGTGCGCCTCGAGACCAGCGGGATTCGAAGCGAGGTCGTGGGCCTTGTCGCCGCGGCGCTCGAACCCGCGCTCTTCTCCGAGCAGGTGAGCCGCCAGGCGATGCCGAGCCTCGGCTTCCTGTTGGATACGCCCGTGATCTTCCGGGCCGCGCCGGAGCTCTTCTGCCTGGACCTTTTCAAGGACTTCGATGTCGATCGCCTTATTGTCTTGGCCGCGCCTACCACGGTGGCGTTGCGCGACTACGCCCAACCTACGGCGTTCAAGATGCCGCCGCAGGAGCCAGAGGATTGATATATAAGTCTTTTATTTTCAATACTATACAGGCAATATGATAATAAGCGCAGTGTTTTCATAGACATAGAAGCATCGTGGCGTGATATCGGCGGGCCACCCTTTTGTTTTCATAGACATTCTCGCTTTGTTCCCCGAGTTTTGGAGTGCGGCAGCGAAGCTGCCGCCGTCGAATCGCGATTCGGCAGACCTAATTGAATCTCCGGGAACAAAGCGCCTTGTCGGCAGCCTCCGCCGGCGTCCCCGTCCGTAAGTTTTTCAGACCGATCCTTTGTTTTCATAGACATTCTCGCTTTGTTCCCCGGTTCTTCAAGGTAACAAACCCGGTTTCACGCCAAGGTCGCAAAGTCGCACCACCCCCAACCCCTCCTCATCCGAGGAGGGGAGCCCGAGAATTCCCTTCCTTGGATAAGGAGGGGCCAGGGGTGGTTGATTTCGGAGCCGTTCCTTTGTTTTCATAGACATTCTCGCTTTGTTCGCCCAGTTCTCGATCATTCACGTTCGCTTCGTTCGGGCATCGGCGACAATTTATCGCTGAACCGGCCTGCCTCGCTGGGGCGCCCCTTGTGGACGCTCTCCTTCGCGACAGGGGGCGGAGTTCGTTCCCGCCATTTGTCCTTCTTCCGTTCCCCCCAAGCGATCAAGAAACCCTTCCCGGCCCAACTTCCAGCCGTTCCCATCCCCACGAGCATAGGCTAGCACGGCTTGAGGTTTTTGTCAAGCAAATAAAAGTCCAGACAAATAGTCGCTGTCGGGAGGGCGAAGTGTCCTAGTTACCCGCCTGGATGACTTCATAGGCCTTCCCAATCACTTTTTGGAACTCAGGAGAGATTTCATGCCAGTCGAGCACGTCGACGCGAAAAGGGAGATCGGATTCCTCGAAAGCTTCTTTGAGGTGACGGAGGGTCTCGGGGTTTAGTTTGGTGGGTGCGACAACGGCCAGATCAAGGTCGGAGTAATTCTTCGCAGGCCCGCTGACACGGGAGCCGAAGGCGCGGACTTCGCAGTTGGGGACATGCCGATCCAGGATGGCTCGGACAGTCTGGAGATGCTGAGGGGAAAGATCAATCATTGCGCGCTTCCAAGGCCGCCAGCAGGTGTGTGGCATCACGGGCAAACTCATGGGCGGTGTTGTAGACCCTCTCGGCGATCTCGGGCTGGTAGATGTGGGAGGTCAGATTCCGCGCTTCGTGATAGCGCATCCATTGATCGACGTCGTCCAGCAGGCGATTCTCCGCCGCGAGGCGGAAAAGTTCGCGCCGCGTCACGCCATCGGCGACTCCGGCGCTGATGTTTGTTTCCAACCAGCGCTTGATGAATTTCCAGCAAAGTTCGTAAGTGAATTCAAAGTGCTGGACTACACCGGCCTTGATGGCGTTGCGAGCCACGTCATCGAGGTTGTTCATGAACTCGACATCGTCGCTCTTGGCCAGGACGGCGGCCAAGGCGGAAACTGCCTTTAGCAAGCTGTCGAGCACCAACGCCACACCGCCCTCCGAGTTTCCCCAGTTCCCGCGCCGGAGCGCAGGCAGAGGGGGAGTATAGCACTTCAGTATCTCAGCAGGCATTGCAAATGGCTGAGGTGTGGGCATGAACGACGAGTCGCGCGTCCTAGAGGTCCCAGGTGGCAGCGCTGGCCCCGCATGGGTGGATATCACTCATTCCCCTCGCCCGCGTGATGCCGCCGCTATTTCTTTTGGTTGCGCAAATAGGTTTCGATCACTTGCGCGTCTGCGGGAGAGAGCGGGGGCGAAACCTTCTTGAGCATGTTCATGAAGTGGTCGACTTCTTCGGGCGCCATGGGGTGGCCGATGTTCTCGCCATCGGGTTTGCCGGGAACGGGCCGATTAGAGTTCGCAACCAGTTCGCCGTGTTCGTCGAGGAAGGCGAAGAAGGGCAGTCCGGTGCCTTTGGAGCCGAATTGGGCCTCGAGCGCCTCGCCGCCAGGCGTGTTGAGGACGGCCTTGTCGCCGTGCTCCTGCACGTCGATGCGAGCGATCACGAAATGCCGGGCGAAGATGGGCTGGATGGTGGGAGCCTCGATAAACCTATCGAGGCGCTTGCACCACCCTCACCAGGAGGCGCTGAAAATCAGAAAGACTTTTCGGTGCTGCGCGGCGGCTTGCGCTTTGGCGCTGTCGAGCACTTGTTGGGCGGTAGGCGGGCCTGCTGCCGACAACCCAGGGATTCCAACGAGTAAGGCAAGTACCGTCGTCCGAAGGAGCGTTTTCATGGCGGGGATTCTATGGTCAAGTTCTGCCACGCGTCAACACTCGCCGAGCGACAGCAGGGAACGGACTACACTTGACTCCAACGGAATAGCTATTCTCGCAGTCGCCCACTTCGGATAAGGTCCGCTTTGATCTTTTCGAGCGGTATCCCCTTTTCATGGCGGCGCGATTGTGAAATCAACCCGTCCCAAAAATCCTCCAACAATGCGCCATATTTCTTCAGGTCAATCTGAACAGCCACCTTGCGGCCCTTGTCGTCAGTGACGAACTGGATACCCCTCATAACTGCGCACCTTCAGTTCCTAATCCCGCTCTAACGGGTTCGAGTTGGGCTAACCGCTTGTGAGAAGATCCTCAATACTGACTTGGAGCACCTTTGCCAGCCTCGCCATGGCAAGCACACTGCCGGGCTTGCGGCGCGTCTCGATATCGGCAAGGTACCCGGCGGCCACCCGTGCTGCTGCCGCAAGCTCCCTCTGTGAGCGTCCCCGCTTTTCGCGCCAAACCTTGACCGGGCTCTCTCCATCCAGCAGCCGTCGCGCTTCACCAGCAGTAAGGTAATCGCGGCGAGCGGCCAGCTTACCCTTCCGCTCTTCATGCCTACGACGTTCGACCACTGCCGCGCGGTCGAGCGCGTCTTCGAGTTTGCTCAGGAGTTGCGTCCAATCGCCGCGACTGACGGTCACCGTTTCGGGGGTTTCGCTCAGAATCTTAACGCCGTTCATCGATACACCTCGCGTCGATGCGCCACCCTGTCAACAATTACATCACCTTCCTCAACCGAGAAAACAGCCCTCCAGTCGCCTTGACGCACCCGAAACACACCCGGCTCGCCCACAAGCTGAACCACGTTAGGATGGGGCGCGTGCGGCGCCTCGGCGATCTTCTCAAGTCGAGCCAGCAATCTTCGCGCGTCCGCTTTGGGCATCGCGGCAAGCTGCTTGAACACCGCCGGCGGGATGAGCAGCGCCATAACCTATGCTCGCTCATAGCGAGCATCCACGTCAACTATAATCTTGGCCCGGCAATAAGTGCGTGCGGGATAGAGAGGGAATTTCCGCTCTCTTGCGGGCGCCTGCAAGCGGAACCGGTTGGACGCGGCTGACGATCTGGATATACTGACGGTTTGAATTTTGGGGTGTGTGCCATGAAATGTTTATGTCTTCAAGCCAGGAAGAGCCGCGGACCTCATAAGCGGAGGTCCGCGCTACCCGCTTCTATAACTGCGGTCGGGGTTCTCCTGCTCGCCCAATTTGTCTCGGCTCGAGGGCCGGGAGTCGCTTCGCCCTCGAGCGGCGATACTTTCTATCCTGTGGCGGTGTGGTACGGCGGCGGAAAAGCTCGCGCCCCGATGCTGGAGCGTGTGGACGCCTCGAGCGCTGAGCGGTGGGGAAAAGATCTGGATCAAATCAAAGCGGTGGGCTTCAACACCGTGAAGTGCTGGGTGGACTGGGCGACGGCGGAGCCGAAGCCGGGCGAGTTCGAATTCCAGAATCTAGATCTTTTGATGCGGCTTGCCCAGGAGCGCGGACTGCGCGTGGTGGTGCAGATTTATCTCGATTCCGCTCCCGACTGGGTGGGCGAGAAGTATCCCGACGGCAAGTTCGTGGACCGCAGCGGCGCGGTGATTATTTCGCAGGCCGCCCCGGGGTTTTGCATCGATCATGCGGGCGTGCGGAGCGCGATCGTGAAGTTTCTGGAAGCGCTCTCCGGCGAGGCCAACAAGTTTTCGGCGCTTTACGGCTGGGACGTTTGGAGCGAGCCGCACGTGATCAACTGGGCTGAATTCCCTTATCTCAGCAATCCCGAATTCTGCTTCTGCCCGTCGAGCGAGGCGCGCTTCCGGGAATGGTTGAAGAAGAAATACGGCACGCTGGAGGAGCTGAATGCCGCCTGGTACCGCGGCTTCGAGCGCTGGGAGCAGGTGGAGCCGCCGCGCGCCTCGACGATTCTTTCTTACACGGATTATCTTGACTGGCGAGCCTATATCGACGACAAGCTGGCGGGCGACCTGCGCACGCGCGTCGAGGCCATCCGCAGCCAGGACCACGCGCACGCCATCACCAGCCACGCGGCGGGGCCGGCGCTCTTCACTTCGCCCACGGACGGCTTCGGCGAACCCGACGATTTCAAGATGTCGGCAAGCGCCGACTTTTTCGGAACCTCGCTCTATCCCAAGCACGCCGAGTCCACGCACCCCTGGTCCTACCAGATGCTCGCCGCGGGGCTGGACTTTACGCGCTCCGCCGGGCACAGCTCCGGCAAGGGCTTCTGGATTGGCGAACTCCAGGCCGGCCAGGGCGTGACGGGGATGCGCATCGCAGAGCCTGTGGACTCGCACGATGAAGAGTTCTGGATGTGGAAAGTGCTTTCGCACGGGGCGCGGGAGATTGCCGTGTACGCTTGGTACCCGATGAGCTCGGGCTATGAGTCGAACGGTTACGGCCTGATTAACCTGGACAGCACGCTGACGCCGCGGGCGCGCGCCGCCGGCAAGGTGGCACAGGAGATCGCGCAGAACGGCGGCGATCTGCTGGCCAGCGAGCCAGCCCGCGCGCAGGTAGCGGTCCTGTTCAATCGGCTCTCTTACATGGTGGGCGGCTCGGAGCCTTCGCTCTCGAAGCTGGGCAACGCCATGCGCGATTCGCTCGAGGGCGTGCACCGGGCGTTCTTCGAGGAGCAGATCCCCGTAGACTTCGTGCATCCCATGGACGTGGTGGGCGATAAGCTGGGCCAGTACAAGATTTTGTTTCTGCCTTTTCCGGTGATGCTTTCAAGAAATGTCGCCGAGGGAGTACAGCGCTACGTCCGCGACGGCGGTACCGTCGTGGCAGAAGCCCGCCTGGCTTGGAACGACGAGCGCGGCTTTTCCAGCGATGAGGTGCCGGGCATGGGCCTGGCAGAGGTATTCGGCGCGCGCGAGAAAGTGATCCGCCCGGTCGAGAAGCCGGAAGTTATCCTGGAACCTGACGCCGGGCTGCCCGGTTGCGCGCCCGGCACGCGCGCTGCTGCGACGGCGTTCGAGGAGGAATTGGAACCCTTGCCCGGGGCGCGCGTGCTGGCCCGCTTCGCGGACGGCGCGCCCGCCATCGTCGCGAACAGCTATGGCAAGGGAAAGGCGATTCTGGTGGGATCGTTCCTGGCCGTGGCCTTCCAGCGGCAGCACGACGAGGCGACGAAACAAATGCTTTTGGGCTTTGCTCGAGCCGCGGGCGTGGCGCCGGAAGTGATCGTCTCGGGTGAGAACAGTAGCCAAGTGGAAGTGCGGCGGCTGGAGGGAAAGGATGTACAATTCCTCTTTGCCTTTAATCACTCTGAGCATGCCGCCGCGGCGAAGATTTCGGTCCGTGTCCCGTGGACAGTGCGCGAGGCTCGCAGCTTGAACGGTCACGAAAAGGTGACGTTCAGTCAGTCTGAGGGAGAGTTGGCGCTCGACGCACGGCTGCCGGCGGGTGGGATTTGGGTGGTTCGGTTAGGGCGGAAATGAGTGGCGGTGCCTCGTTTGCCCCGTACCCCCTCACCCGTCCCGCGTCGGCTGATGAAGGCGCAGTCGCGGTCCACCCTCTCCCCCGAGGGGGAGAGGGATCCAAATTTCAGTTTCTCCCCTCGCCCCCTTGGGGGAGAGGGGTTGGGGGGCGAGGGGGTTCGACCAATAGTGAAAATCCAATTCGCTCTCGGTCTGGACCTTGGCGGAACGAAAATCGCCGCCGGCGTGGTCAATTCGCGGGGGAAACTCTTTTCGAGCGTGCGGGTGGTGACGCCCGCCCAAGGCGTGAAGACCGATCTGGCTGCGCTGTTCGACGCGGCGCATGCCGCGGTGAGCGCGGCGAAGATTCCTTGGAAAAGGATAAGGGCGGTCGGGGTGGGAGTGCCCGGGGCATTTGATCCGCGAGCCGAAACCGTGTGGGCGCCGAACTTGCCCGGCTGGTCAAAGGTCCGCTTGAGGCAGCTCCTGGAAAATGCCCTGCAACGTCCTATCTTTGTCGAAAGCGACCGCAACGTGCAGGCGTTGGCTGAAGCCTGGCTCGGTTTAGGGGCAAAGCGGCGGGTACGGAATCTGGTTTTCTTGACGGTGGGAACGGGGATAGGCGCCGGGCTGATCTCCGAGGGGCGGTTGATTCCCGGGGCCCATGGCGTCGCCGGAGCGGCGGGTTGGATGGTGATTGACCGCCAGTGGAAGCGGGAATACGGCCGGGTGGGATGCTTTGAGGCTTTGGGCGCCGGTCCGGCGGTGGCCAGGCTAGGTAAGTCGGCTTGGGCAAAAGGCGGCAGCGGCGAAATGCCAAGGCACGATTTCAGATTCCAAATTCCAGATTCCAAATCTCAGATTCAAGACATCTCAGATCCTGTCTTCCAGAACGAAATCACTGCCGAAGTCGTGGCCGCCGCGGCGCGCCGCGGCGACATGGCGGCTCGACGAGTGCTGGAAGAGGTGGGCACGAATCTGGGTTTGGGAGTGGCCAATATCGTGTGCCTGCTGAACCCCGAGGTGGTGGTTTTGGGCGGCGGGTTGGCTGGTATCGGAACCCCGCTCCTCGCGCCGCTCCGCAAGGCTTTGCGCCAATGGGGCCAGCCGCTGGCCCGAAAGCAAGTTCGCATTGTGATATCGCGCCTGGGAGAGCAGGCCGGGATTCTAGGCGCGGCTCGATATGCCTTACTAAAAATGGAGGAAACCGGATAATGTCAGCAGAAACGTATTTCGCAGAAGCACAGAAGATTTACGACCGGATTCGTTCCACGCAAGCCGGAAACATCCGGAAGGCCGCAGAGTTTTGCGCGGACTCGATTTCGCAAGGGGGATTGGTTCATCTGTTTGGCAGCGGGCATTCGGTGATTCCAGTCATGGATGTCTTCCCCCGCTACGGCAGCTTTGCCGGTTTTCATCCTTTGATGGACGCCCGGCTGATGTGGACGCAAGTGCTTGGCTCGGGCGGCGTCCGCGAATTATTGAAGCTGGAACGGACGGAAGGATACGTCGCCACGTTTCTCAGCAACTTCAAGTTTGAGGCGATGGACACCATGGTGGTTTACTCGCACGGTGGACTGAACGCCGCAGGAATCGATGTGGCCCTGCACGCCAAAGCGCTGGGGTTGAAGGTGGTCGCCGTCACCTCGCTCGACAACGCGCGAATTGCCAAGACCACGCATTCCAGCGGCAAGAAACTCGCTGATTTGGGCGACGTGGTGATCGACAACTGCTGCCCGCCGCGGGATTCTCTCGTTGACGTGGCCGGCATTCCGGTGGGCGCCAGTTCCACCCTGGCGGTGATTGCCATTTCCATGGCTCTGACGGCAGAGATCGCGGCCGAGCTTGCGAAACGCGGCGTGAAATTCCGAGCCTTCGTTTCTCCCAATGTAACGACGGTCGATCCGGAGAACAATCGTCAGGTGTTTGACGATTACATCGCCAGGGTCGCGCCGCGGATGCGGTAAACGGTGGCGCGGGGGCGTCCCGCCCACCCAAATCTCTGCGGGCAGATGCCCCCCCACAGCGGGCGAACGCGACGCCCAGGAGACGCCTGCGCCACACAGAGGGCTGATTCATGTTGAGTTGGGCTGGGATCGTTCTGGCGGGGTTATTGAACGGCAGTTTCGCGGTCCCCTTGAAGACGACGCGCGTCTGGAAGTTCAACCACATCTGGACTCTGCATTCGCTGCTGGCGATGGGCGCGATGCCATGGATCGTTGTGATGGCGGCCGTCCCGGGCTGGCGCGCGATTCTGAGCCGTGTCCCGGCGCGGGGCTGGATGATCTTAATCGGGTGGGGAGTGCTGTTTGGCATCGCCTCGTTGCTGTACGGCATCGCCGTGGACCTGCTCGGAATCGCGCTCGGATTCGCTATCCAATTGGGGCTCTCGATCGTGCTCGGGGCGTTGCTGCCTCTGTTCTGGGCAGGGGCATTCGAATTGAGATCGCAAGGAGATTGGTTTTTCGTTCTGGGGCTCGCCCTGATGGTGGCGGGAGTCATCTTGTGCGCTCAGGCCGGCGGGAGCAAAGGCGAGGCCGGCAGTTCCAGTGCCAGGCGGTTCCGCCTGGGACTGCTAATTGCAATTGTCGGGGGCGTTCTGGCGCCGACGCTCAATTTCGGAATTCAGTACGGAACTGCCCTTCTCAGTAAAGGCGTGGGGACGGGTACGAAACCGGGGTTCCCGGTCGAAATCTATCTTGCCTGGGCAGTATTCCTCTCGTCGGCTTCCGTGGTGCAGGCCGGATACTGTTTCGGGCGTGTCGTCCGTGAGCATTCGACAGCAATCTTCGCTGCGGGGATGCGCACGCGTGACGCTCTCCAGGTGCCCGCCATGAGTTTGCTGTGGATTGCCAGCGTGTTCGTCTACGGGCGCAGCGCCTTTGGCCTGGGCCCGCTGGGGAACAGTTTTGGGTGGCCGGTTTTCGTCGCGTTGATTATTCTCACGTCCAATGCCTGGGGAGTTTTGCTGGCAGAGTGGAAACAAGCCACCCGGGCGGCGTTCCTCCGCATGATCGCCGGGAGCGCCGTGCTCATCTTTGCAGCGTTCCTCATCGGGCAGAGCAAGCGAGGCTAGTTACACCCACCGGTTAAACCACTCCAGCATGAGTTGCTGGGCGCGGGCCGGGAACTTGTGCGGACCGTCGTAGGTGTATGTGGTGAAGCGTTCCGGTTTGCCGATAGCTTCATAGCACTGGCGCAGAGTGCTGAAAGCGGAGAGCACGCCCTGGGTCGAGAACAGGCCGTCGCGCCAGCCGTGCACCACCATCAGCGGGTTCGGCATGGTGAGTGATCCCACGTCAGGATAATCCAGGTACTTGAGCAAGCCGGGTGTGACTCCGGAGATGATGGTGTTGGGCTCGAATCCGGGAACCAGATCCCGCCACGAGGTCATCCACCCCGCCACACATGCCGCTTTGATACGGGGATCCAACCCGGCCAGGAAATTCGTCCGGTAGCCTCCCACCGACAGCCCCACGCAGGCAATGCGGTTGGGATTCACCTCGGGCCGCGTCTGGAGATAGTCGATCGTGCGGATATCATCCCAAGCCAGAACGCCTGCCCAAGTGAAGCCCGACATGAGCATGTTGCGCAGAAAATACCCTTCGGCCCCACCATTTCGGGCATTGAGTTTGGCGATGGTTTCGGCCGGCTCCTGTTTGCTGCGGTCGTTGATGCCCTGCTCGAGGTCCGAATCCAGGATCAGGCGCCTTTCACCGAAATAGAACATGTCGATCACGATAACCGCATAACCATGGCGCGCCAGGTGACCGGATAACTGAGCCCATCGTAGGCGTTGCGCCGATACTCCACCAACGCGGGATGCTCGTTCTCGGTCTCGACAATCTTTCCCTTTCCCCAGTAATAGAATCCGCCGTGGCAATGCAGCGCTACAACGGCAGGCACGGGAAACTTCGCGCGCTTGGGGATTAGAAAATACGCGGGCACCTCGATATCCGGCGTGGTGTGAAACCGCAGGTATTCCCGAACGTAATCGCCCTTGTCCACTCGCTCGATGAGTTTGGGCATGGGGTCGAACTCCGCGGGACGGTACAGGAACAGATCGAAAACTCTGGCCCGCGCTTCGGCCTTCCAGGCTTCGAGGTTCTTTGGGCGAACTTTGAGGTAGGAAAGACTCGATGGAGCCTCTTCCTGCACCTGCTTAATCATCGGATAGATGCTGCCGAGGCCCGACCCCTTCCACTTTTTGGAGGGATCCGCTTGGAGATTTGCAGTCGGTGCACTGGCTTCAGCCTGGGGTGGGGGCGCGGCTGCCGGTGTTATTCCGGTGAGTGCCAATGCGCACGAGACGCTCAGTGCCTGCAGGATATCCCGGCGCGTGGGACCCATCCTTGCGGACGCTTCACATTTTGCGGGACTGCTGCTCATGAACACCTCCGAGTAGACAGCGACGTTACCAAGCGGTTGACCCACTCGAATGCGCTTCTTGGTTTTCGCATGGCTATTCCTCCCGGGAAAGCGTATTGTTTCACAATTGAACGATCTTGTATCCTACGTTGTTATCAAGTTTGAAGCGGGCCTCCGGAGCGTGTTCGGCCGGGGATGCCGGGCAGGATAAAGCAGCAGCGGAAACAAAATTGAGGGGCGCCGCAAACTTTTTTGCCGTTTTGTGCGTCATCTGGAGTGGAATTGGGCATAGAGATCTCTGATCGTCCGGACGCAGTGCTGGTCAGGGACGCCAAGGGCGGATCGCCGGAGGCTTTCAACGCGCTCGTAAGGCGCTGGGAGCGTAAGGTTTATAGCTTCCTGGTGTATCTGACCGGACGGCCGGAAGATGCCTTTGACATGTGCCAGGAGGTTTTTCTCTCGGGTTATCGCCATTTGGGGCAATTGAAGGATCCCGACAAGTTCCCTCAGTGGTTATTTCGCATTGCACGCAACACCGCTCACTCGCACGCGCGCCACGTGCAGGAAGCGGAAACCAGCCTGAACGATCTCGAGCCGGCGGAGGGTTCTTCGCCGGTGAGGGTAGGTGAGGCAGGCCGTTGGGAACAAGGCGAAATGAAAATCCTGGTGGAGAAAGCGCTTGCGGAATTGACACTCGAGCAACGCGAAGCGATTGTTCTGAAGTTCTACCAGGGTTTCAAGCTGGAGGAGATTGCGGAGATTCAAGGTTGTCCGGTGAGCACGGCCAAGACCCGCGTGTACTCGGGTTTTGAGCGGCTGAGGAAGTTGATCGAACGGTAGACTTGGGGCGGGCGTTATCCTGTCCAGGCGGGAGGGGGCCATACGTCACCTGAGTGACGCTCTTTCCTCTCCTTGCCCTCTCCCGCGCGGAGAGGGTTACGTGCGGCCCCGGGAATTGTTTCGGAAGAAGCCTGTAGTCAAGAGTTGAAAATCAGCAATCCGGAATAGAGCAAACGCAACAACTAACAAATTGCGAGATTTGGGACTCAGAAGGCCGAAATCTGGGGATCATGCGGCTGGGGGCTGGTTCTTGAGGCGCGCGGCTTCACGCGTCCAGTCTTGTCTTCCCTGAACCCTGAAATCTGAATCCTAGGCTCTGAATCCTGTTTTTCCTGCGAAGAAGAGGTGAACGCCATGCGGTGTCGTGAATGGGGGAACGAGTTGACCGATTGGGCGCTGGATGAGCTTTCCCCAGCGCGGGCGCTGGAACTCGAACAGCATCTCGAGCATTGCCAGGAGTGCGCACAGGCTGCCCAGCGGCTCCTCGGCGTGCGGCAGGCATTGAAAAGCAGTTTGATTGATCGCGACATGCCCGCCCACGTGGTGGTTTTCGGAGATAAAGCTCAGAGCCGGTTCGCAGGTTTCTGGACGGCCCTACTCCGCACGGCGGCCCTCTCGGCGGCTGGGGCGGTGATTTTCCTGGCGATCGTATCGGTCGGTCTCCGTTTCGGGGGGCCACGGCTGCTTCCCGTTGCCGCGTGGGCCCGGCCGGCGTTAACCCAAGCCGAGCTGAAGGAGTTCGTGGCGAGGGCAGTCGCGGAACAAGTTTCTTTGCAGAGCAAAGAAATGCAGGCTGCCACCCGGGACGAAGTGGCGAGCCTGCGGCAGGAACAGACCGAGAACCTGGAGCGCTTCGCGCAACAGTTGCAGTCTTTTGAGCTATCCCTGAATACTGAGTACAAGGAAACGCAACAGCAAAGCGCAGTCATCAGCCTAGTTGCCCACGAGCAACAGTTGCCCACCCACTAACCTGCGGAGCTCTCGAGGAGGTAACTCACATGCCTCTCAAACTGAAAAGGCAGGGCAGGGCAGTCCTGATTTGCCTAGCCTGCTTGCCTTTTGCGGCCCAGCGCGTCCCAGCGGAATGGCCTCCCGCCAATTTCGGCGCGCTGAAAGCCGAGATGAAAGTGTTCGAAGCAGTTATTGATGGAACTATGTCCCAGACGTTCGCCCCTCCCTTCGGGCTGCTCGAGAAGACTCAGGGCACTTATCTCCCCGGCTTCGGTTTGGCCTTCAGCTTGGAAGTCAACCTCTATCCCACGCGCGCTCCTAATCCTTTCAATATGACGCCTTTGAGCAAGGCGGAAATCGAGAAAGCCCAAAAGGTAAAACACGACCGAATCATCATGGTCAAGGAGTCGGTTCCGCGGCTGTTGGCGGACCATGCGATGAGCTTGCGCGACCTCAGCCCCAACGATTCAATTGCGGTGGTTGTGCACCTTTTCGAAGTAAACACCGGGGAAAGGGAGTTTCCGGAACAGATCATAATCGAAACCCGGAAGTCGGACTTGGACGAGTTTTGGGACAAGAAAATCTCATACCGAGAGTTGCTGGGCAAGATGAAAGTGCTGGACCTTTGAGAGCTTTGCTATGACCTCTGCTACGGTCAGCCACAAGTTGCTGGGCCAGTTGCTGGTAGAGCGCGGCCTGTTGCCGGAAGACGACCTTCAAAAGGCCCTGCAGTTGCAGCGGGAACGGAAGGGCCGGCTGGGCAGGATCCTTCTTGATTTAGGCTACATCTCGCCGCAGGACCTGCAAACGGTTTTGTCCGAACAACTCGGCATTCCAACGGTCGACGCGGCCGAACTGAAAGATGTGCCGATGGAGGCGTCCGTATTGCCTTCCGGCTTCTTGAGCCAGTACCTGGTCTATCCGTACCGGGTGGAAGGCGATGCGGTTTTCGTCGCCATGGCCGACCCGCTGGACAGCGACAACATTAGAGTCATCGAACGGTTGCTGGGGCGAAGCGTGGAAGTACGGCTGGCCAGTGAAGCCGCCATCACTAAGGCTCTGGACGTCTGGCTCGACATGGGACCGGCGGAAGAAGGGGTGGTGGCGGCGGACGCCGACGGCGTGGGCGGCGTCGCGGACGCCGAAGCGGCCGACATCGAGCAACTGCGCGACTTGGCTTCGGAAGCGCCGGTGATTCGCTGGGTGAACCAGTTGGTGGCCCGCGCCCTGGAACGTCGTTCCAGCGACATTCACTTCGAGCCCTTCGAGAAGCAGTTCCGGGTCCGGTACAGAATTGATGGGGTGCTGTACGAAGTGCCAGCTCCTCCGCGTGAGATGCAAGCGGCGGTTACGTCTCGGATCAAGCTGATGGCAAAGCTCAACATCGCGGAGCAGCGCCTGCCCCAGGACGGAAGGATACCCCTGCGCGTTTTGGGCCGGGAAATCGACCTGCGAGTTTCAACGCTCCCGACCCTTTACGGAGAGAGTGTGGTGATGCGCCTTCTGGACCGCAGCGCCAGCGATCGCTACTCCTTGGCGACCCTGGGATTTCCCGATACCCTGCTGCGCAAGATGGAATACTACCTCGATCTTCCTCACGGTCTTTTCCTGGTGACGGGTCCCACGGGGAGCGGCAAGTCGACGACGCTTTATGGTTCCTTGCGCCGGCTGAATACAATCGACGTGAAGATCATTTCGGTGGAGGATCCGGTCGAGTACCAGTTGCCGGGTGTTAACCAGATTCATGTGAATCCCCAGATCGGGCTGACGTTTGCGGCGGGGCTGCGCCACATCGTTCGCCAGGACCCGGACATCATCATGATCGGGGAAATCCGAGATCTCGAGACCGCGGAGATCGCTATGCGCGCGGCGCTCACCGGCCACCTGGTTTTCAGCACCTTGCACACCAATGACGCCCCCAGTGCGATCACTCGCCTTACGGACATGGGCGTCGAGCACTACCTGGTTTCGTCCTCGTTGGTTGCCGTGCTCGCGCAACGACTGGTGCGCGTGTTGTGCGACGAATGCAAGCGGCCTTACGCGGCGGAAATCGACGAGTTGCGGAAACAAGGCTGGCAAGCGACGGAGCGCTTGACGCTTTACAAAGCGGGCGAATGCGCGCATTGCGGGAATACCGGTTTCCTCGGACGGGTGGGAATCTTTGAATTCATGGAGTTGGAGGAAGGAATCCGGCGGGCGATTGTGGCCCGGGCCGACGCCAGCACTTTACGTGTGGCGGCGCGTGAACGGGGCATGCGGAGTTTGCGCGAAGACGGATGGCTGAAGATTGCCTCGGGCCAGACAACGGTGGAAGAAGTGCTGCGCGTGACGCAGGAAGTCTAGGTAGTCGTCAGTAGTCAGTCGTCAGTATTCAGTTGTCCGTCGTCACGGTTTTCGTTGTCATCCTGAGCATTGACAGCCTTGCGGCTGCCCTTGATGAGGATGACACAGGGGTTTTCCGAATTTCGATTTTCGAATTTCGCTTCTTGATGGGTGCGCGGAATGCCAGAGTTTTCGTACAAAGCGATCAAGGGCACGGGCGAGCTGGTGCAAGGGACGCTGGTAGCGGAAACTGAACCGGCCCTTCTGGCACAGCTTCGCCGCATGGGATGTATGCCCATCCACGTGAGCGCCAAAGACGGCTCCACGGGCGCGTCTTGGGCGTTGCTCAAACGCCGGGGCACGTCTTCTTCCGACCGCCTGGTTTTCGCCCGGCAGCTTGCCACGCTGGTGCGGGCCGGTGTGCCGCTTGACCGCAGCCTCTCGCTCTGCCGGGACTTGGCGGAAAAGCCCGCCCTGCAAGCCGTGATCGCCGCCACGCTCAAGGAATTGCGCAGCGGCCAGTCGTTGGCTAACAGCCTGGCTGCCAACCCACGGTTTTTCCCGCCCCTTTATGTCGCCATGATGCGGGCCGGCGAAGCGAGTGGCACGCTGCCTGCGGTCCTGGATCGCCTGGTGGAGTTTGAGGAGTTTAGCGCGGAACTGCGTGGCTATCTGATTTCAGCGCTCATCTACCCCATGGTTCTGATGGTGGTGGGGAGCGTGGCGATCGCTTTCCTGCTCGGCTTCGTAGTGCCCCGTTTTGCGCAGATTTTTGAAGAGGCGGGGAAAGAACTGCCCCTGCCGACGCAAATCTTGATGGATGTTTCCCAAGCTCTCCGCAACTACGGGTGGATCGCGGCGGTGGTTATTATCATAACTGTCTTGTTGTTTACGCGTTGGGTGCGGACCGAATCCGGCCGGTTGCGCTGGGACCAGTGGCGTCTGAAGGCGCCGCTGTTAGGTGACGTCAGCTTGAAGCTCGAAATCGCGCGTTTTGCGAAGACCATGGGCACGTTGTTGAATCAGGCGGTTCCCATTATTTCCGCACTGCGATTGACGCGAGAGGTGTTGAGCAATCGCCGCGTGGCCGCTGCGGTTGAGCCGCTCATCCAAGGTGTCAAGCGAGGCCAGGGTGTGGCCGGCCCGCTCGCCGAAACCCGGATGTTTCCGGCGCTCGCCGTGCAATTAATGACTTTGGGAGAGCAAACGGGGAAGTTAGACTCCATGCTGCTCGAGTTGGCCGCAATTTACGACCGGGAGGTCCGGGTGGCCACCAAGCGTTTGGTGGCGCTGGTCGAGCCGGCTGTGATTCTGGCCATGGGCCTGGTTGTCGGAACGATTGTGATTTCTACTCTGCTGGCAATAGTCAGCATTAATGAGGTGCCCTTCTGATGAGCCGACCAAGTATAGGGAGAACCCATTCTTCAGGACCGGATTCCACGCAAGGCTTCACCTTGATTGAATTGATCGTGGTGATTCTCATTCTCGGGCTGCTTGCGGGCCTGGTGGCGCCTCGCCTGTTCAAGCATGCCACACAGGCCAAGATCACTGTGTGCAAGGCACAGATTGCCGCCTTCCAAACCGCGCTGGGGGCCTACAAACTGGATACCGGGAATTTCCCCACTACGGACCAGGGTTTGCAAGCGCTGCGGACACTCCCCGCCGGGGTCATGAACTGGAATGGCCCCTACTTGCCTAAGGACATTCCCTTGGATCCCTGGAACCGTCCGTACATTTACAAATTCCCTGGAGAGCACGGTGATGAACCGGACATCATCAGTTATGGGGCCGACGGGCTGCCGGGCGGTGACGGAGAGAATGCGGACATCCTTAGCTGGAAATGAAGCGCGCCACCCGCGTTCGCAGGAAGCCGGCGTGACGCTGCTGGAACTGGTGATCGTGCTGGCGATTCTCGCCCTGACAGTGTCGATCGTGGCTCCGCGTTTCGGCAACTGGAGCGAGGAATGGACGCTGAGGGGGGCGGCCGAGCGAGTTGCGCAGACCGTCCGCTACGCCCGGACGCGGGCACTTTTCGAGCAGAGCTATTACGTGGTGGAAATCGAACCGTCAACGCATTGGGTGCGGATTTTCAATCCCGCCAGCGGCTTTTCGCGGGCTTACGTGCTTCCTCGTGGAGTGACGATTGATGACGGCGAAAACCCACTGCCTTCAGTTGTACGAATCTTGTTCCCACCCTCGGGTGTCGTCGAGGAGAGGAACCTGTGGTTGCATGACCGCCGCAGAAGCACCTACAAGGTTCATGTGAGTTTCTTGATCGGCAATCCGGTTGTCGAGGCTGTCAAGCAGGGGTCAAGATAAATGCAAAGGACCATCCCAAGCCGGCGCGCCGCGGGCATGAGCCTTCTCGAAGTACTGATGGCCATTTCGCTCCTAGGGGTGAGCTTCGTGACCATTTTCTCCGGTCTTTCTGCGGCGCTGCGCGCCACGGGCCGCCTGGACGCCTTTGATCGAGGCAATGAGTTCGCCACTCAGAAACTCAACGAACTCTTCTTGGACCCCACCTTCGGGGCAGACCAAATGCGCACCGGAACTTCCCCCTCCGGTATCGAATGGGAAGCGAGAACCGAATTGCTTGACCAGCGGCCGCTGCCCGTGTCTCAGAAGTCGGCGCAACTGGTCCGGATCAACCTCGAGGTTTCCTGGCGCACGCGTTTGGGACGGCAGAACTTGAGCCTGGAGTCGCTGAAGTTGTTTATTCCGCCGGCTCCGCCAAGCCCGTGAATCGCGAGATCGGGTGAACGAAAGCCATATGGGGAGAGCGGATGATCGGAAGATCGGGTGAACAAAATCCGGCCTGTGGTCGCTTACGCTGGGTGGCGTGTGAACGACAAGAATTGTTTTCCCGATCACCCGATCACCCAATCACCCGATCACCCGATCGTGCGGGGTTCACCTTGTTCGAAGTGCTGCTCAGCCTAACGCTGATCGGATTCTTAATGTTGGCTTTGCTTATCGGGATGAGGGTAGCAAACCGGGCTTGGCGAACTGGAGAGGCGCGATTGCGCCAGGTGCACGCCGCGGCGGAGCAGAGTGATTTTGTCGTGACGCAAGTCTCGTCGCTGGTACCCTATCGGATCACGTCGAACGACCCGAGCCTGCCTGGAGCGCTAACGGTCCTCGAGGCTACCGCCAACTGCCTGCGCTTCATCAGCTCATACAGCAGCGTTTATCGCAGCCGCACGGGATTAGTGCTGGTCGAATACGGGATTGTCGAGCCGTCGCGCGGAGAAGTCGAAGTAGTGCTGCGCGAAACTCCTGTGGCGGACAACGAGAGCCTGGATCACAAACTCATCCTAAGCGTCACCCACGACCCTGATACGGGGCGGGCCGTGATCAATTATCAGCCGTTTACGGCCCGGGTGAGCGACCTGCGGTTGATGACGGGTCTGAGCGAAGCGGCGTTCTCGTACTTGGATTTACACCCCCAGAAAAGTCCCGTACCCCTTTGGCGGGAGGATTGGCGGAGCAGTGTGGAAGCGCCTTATCCGGACGCGATTCGGCTCCTGTGGGAGCGTGGACGTGAGTCGGGAGAAGAGGTCATGCCAGTGCGTGCGAAGTTCATGCCGCTGGGGCAGTAAAGCAGGAGTCAGGAGTCAGGAGTCAGGAGTCAGGAGTCAGGAGTCAGGAGTAAGAACCGCACACCCACGAGAGAGAAATCTGGAGTCGCGAATGAGGGAGTCGAGAATCAGCACGCAAGAGGGGCACAGCGCACGGGAGTATGTTTCCTTGAATCCTGAATCCCGAATCCTGAATCCTGCCTCGGGCATAGCCTTGCTGGCGGTGATGTCGGCGGTCAGCGTGATGCTCTTGGTGGCATTAGCGTTCTCAGGTTCCGTTCAGATCGAGACTCGATCGACCATTTATCGCAAGCAGGCCACGCAGGCCTACGCCATGGCGGTGGGGGGAGTACAGGCCGCCATTCTGGAGATCGCCTATCCGCCCGCCCAGGATCAGAGTGACAAGCCGCGCCTTTGGAGGAAAGGGCAACGCACGGTGCGGGTGCCTTACGCGCAGGGAGTGGCGCTGGTGGAAATCGTGAACGAGACGGGCAAAGTCGACCTGAACGTTGCGGGGCGAGAACAACTGGCGCGTTTGTTTGAAGCGCGCGGGGTGGGAAAGGAGCAGGCGGCCCAACTGGCTTTAGCCATCGATCATTGGCGGAAGCCGCCGGGCACCGAGGAAGAAGGTTTCAAAGCCTTAGACGACTATTATCGTGAGGCCGGATATCAGCCCGCTCATAATCGCTTCGCTTCCGTGGAGGAAATGCTGCTTGTTCACGGCATGAACCGGGACATCTTTTACGGCACGGCTGAGTTCGGCCGCGACGGAATCCAGACCCTTTACGGGGTTGGCCAGGACTTGACCGTATATTCGCAATCCAGCCAGGTAAACGTGAATTACGCCTCCCGAGCGGCACTGTTCAGCGTGCCGGGTATGACAGAGGAATTGGCCGAGAGCATTATTCAGGAGCGAAGCAAGGACCCCTTCGAGTCATTAGACGACTTAACGAAACGTCTGGGGACTTCTGTCCCGGACGAGTCACAGTCGTTCTTGGGCGTGACGGACGACGGCAGGACTTACACCGTCCTCTCGGTGGGGATGGTCAATGGCTCACCGTTGCGACGGGCCGTAAAGGCCGTTGTCAGCGTTCAGCCGCAGGGCTTGGCCTTGCACCGCATCATTGCGTGGTACGACGACGTGTCGGAATGAGCGGAGAGGTCAGGAGACAGGAGTCAGGAGTCAGTCCGCAGGAATACTTCCTATGTTCACCAAACTCGTTGTGGGTATTGACTGGAGCGGCGGGGGGTATCACCTAACTGCTCTCGGACGGCGATTACACCGCTACCTCCTGGTTGGCGAATTGCAACTTCCGGAGCCGCTGGCCGAGGACGCGCCTGCAAAGGTGGCTGCTTTTCTTGACCGCCATCACCTCCGCGATGCCCGCGTGATTGCTTGTTTGCCGCGCGAAGCAGTCCTGGTTCGATTCCTGAGCCTCCCGCAGGAAACTGAGCCACAGTTGGCCAAAGTCGTCGACTACCAGTTGGGTTCACTTCACCCCTACAAGGACGGTCAAGTCTATTGGGACTGTGCGGTCTTAGAACGCGATCCGAAGACGAAGCAGATCAATGTAATGGTGGTAGTGTTGGAGAAGTCACGCCTGGGTGAATTCAAGCGGGTGCTTCAAGAGCTGGGCCTGCAGCCGAGCGCGGTGACGTTGGGGGCCGCAGCGATGGCCGCCTTGCTGAAGCCCCAGTTGCCGCCATCTGCTTTGATCGCCTGTGGACGAGGCACAGGAGTGGAGTTGCTATCCTTCCACGGGGGGAACCTCTGCGCTACACAAGAGATTCCTTTTGAACCGGGCGCGAGCCTTCCGGAGCGCTTCGAACGGGAGCGGCATCGCGTCCTCGCGGCTCTCCCCTCGTCTGATCCTGCCGCCATTCCGTGGTTCGTCTGCGGGCCGATGCCACCCGCGTTTCCCGCCTTAATCGAGGGTGCGTCACCCTTACCGCCACCAAAGTTGAATCTGAGCAACGGCTCTCTCGGGCGCGGCTTCGACTGGGTCGCCTTGGCCGCAGCCTATGCGGGTCAGATGCGCCGCGGGGCCGGGCCGGTCATCAATCTGCTCCCTCCGGTCGAGCGGTGGCAGCCGCAAGCCGCGGCGCGTGTTCCTACTTACGCTCTAAGTGCCACGGCGTCGCTTCTGGCTCTCGCCTTGGCATCTCACTCTTGGATCGAAAGGGCGCTGTACAGCCGCGCCTTGGATCGCGAGATTCATCGCCTCAATGTCCACGCTCAACAAATTCGGGGCCAGAACCAGGAGACCGGCAGCCTCGAGGCACGCGCGGCGGTCCTTGAGAATGTCCGAGCCGGTAACTGGCAGAAACTCCAGATGCTCCAGCAACTGACGAAATTGCTGCCGGACGGCACTTGGCTCCAGGAATTGAACGTCAGTGAAGACACGGTGGATATTAACGGTTATTCCAATCATGCGGCGGACTTGGTTCCGCCCTTGGAGAATTCGCCTTACTTCACCCAGGTCGAATTCACGGCTCCTATCACTCGGGATAACCAGAACAGAGAGATCTTTCGAATTCGCATGAGGTTGAAGCAAGCCCGGAAGGATTGACGATTGCTGATTGTCGATTTTCGATTCGCCGACCGCCAAGTCGCCTTTGCGAACCGAGGGGGCCGTCGCCGTTGTCATGGATTCCCCCTTGCGGGAGTGATGCGCTCCTCAATGAGGAAAGCAATCGGCAATCGTCCATCGGCAATCGTCAATCACAGCTTGGACTCCTATGTTTGAAATGTTCAAAAAGCTCAGTCGTCGAGATCAAATTGCTCTGGGGATAGGCATGGGTGGCGTGTTTCTGTTCCTGTTCTTGAATTTCGCCGTCTTACCTCTTTTCGAGCAACTGGGCGCCGGCACGGAATCAGCGCAGCAGAAAGAGATCGAGTTGCGCAGGGACAAGCGACTGTTGGCCGAAGAGGGGGTCGAGAACACTTCCCTCGCAGCCGCTAGGGAAAACTTGAAGTCGCTTGAGGGCGGTCTCCTGGAAGGCTCTACTCCTTCCTTGGCTAGTGCTGAGTGGCAGCAGTTAGTGGGGCAGTTGGCGGAGAGCAAGGGCATCGAACTCGGCAGCAGCGAGTTGCTTCGCACTCAGGAGCTTGGCAGGGGTTATTCGCTCGTGACCGGGCGAGTGCAGTTCCGCTGCCGCTTGGACCAACTCGTCAACTTTATGGTGGCTTTGACCGGCTTTCCCAAGATTTTGTCCGTTACGGGTCTCTCGGTTGTCGCCGCCCAAGGCGACCCCCAGGCTAGATTACTCGTGCGCCTGACGATTGGGGCGGCCGCCCGGGCCACGGCGCCGGCCAAGGAAGGAAGCGCCGCAACACACTGATCGAAAATCGAAATTCGAAAATCGACTCCTGTTTTGAATTTCGGTTTTCGGATTTCGACTTTCGAATCTCGGTCCTTAACGGGGGATGTATGCTGGGCAGAAAGCGCGAATTGATCCTCATCGTGAGCGGGCTCATCGCCCTTAACGTCCTGCTGGGCTGGTTGTTGGTAGGACGCTGGAAGGAGTATCGCAACAACATCCAGCGGCTCTCCCAGGGCGTGGCGCCGCAACGGGCGCCCGCGCCGGCGACCGGCTCGAATCGGGCAGGGCAGCCGTCAAGCTTTGTCGACATTGTGGATCGAAATGTTTTCACCCCCTTGCGCGGCAGCGTCCCCGCGCAGGCGCAAGAAGTGGCTAAGGCTCCGAGACTGCCGGTCTTGTTCGGGACGATGAACCTTGGAAGCGGCCGGTTTGCGTTGATGTCCCCTGGCGACCAATCTCCGCCCCTGTCGAAGCGCGTCCTGCCAGGGGAGGAGATTGGCGGTTACAAGCTGGTTTCGATCGGCACTTCGAATGTGGTGGTCGAGTGGCAGGATAAGCGAACTACGCTCGAAATCACCGCGCCTGCGCCGGGCCCTCGCGTCCCCGGGGTTATCGAAAGAACCGCCAACGTGCGTGCCGGCGCGGGACCGACACCTCCAAGCGCTCCGGGTGCGGCGGCTGTTGTAGTCCCCGAAACCGGACTTGGAGCCTCCGCGACTGGCCGTACCGGGCAGCCGGAGGTCCCGGTGGGTACGGTCGTGGGAGGCAAGCGAAAGGTCGTGGTGTCCTCTCCTTTTGGCCCCCTGGTCCAGTGGCAAGACGTAAACGCCGCCGGCTCACAGACGCCGCCGCAGCCCGGCGCTCCCAATAAACCTTAAAGACCGCAAGTCTTTTGGCGAGGAGGCAGACTTTTGAGTTTCGATTCCCGTGGTGGTAAGAAGGAGGAATAGATTGCATTTACACTCCCGCTCGTTCAAGTTCCATTTGCGAACCAGGTGGATGACCAACGTCAAGGGATGTCTGACGGCTTCGGCCCTGTGGCGCAGTGCGGTCTGGCTGTCACCTCGGCTGGCCGTTGTGGGTCTTGCCCTCGCAAGTTCGCTCACTCTCAGTGCGCCACAATCTGAAAATCAACAACCCGCTGCGCCCGCGTCGCAAGCCGCGCAGGCGCCAGGATCCGCAGCACCGCAAGCGCCGCCGCCTAAGCCCTCCACCCCGCAGGCCCCACAATCGCCCGCGGGTGGGCCGCCCGGGTCGCAAACCACTCCTGGTACGCCACCTGGCACCCAACCCGCGGCCGCAGAGTCCACCACTCCGGCCTCACAGCAACCCCAGCCAGGCAGCCAGACCACGCCGGCCGGCCAGGCTGCAGCTACCACCCCCCCAGGCGTTACGGGAGGGCCGGGAGTGGGATTCCGTCTCGAAAATGCGGACCTCGTGCAGTTTATTAATCTTGTGGCCGGTGAATTGAAGTTGAACTATGTCCTGGATCCAACCGTCAAGGGAGTGGTGACCATTTCCACTTCGGGCGAGCTCAAGCCTGCAGACCTCTTTCCCATCCTTGAAACCGTGCTGAAAATGAACGGCGCCACGGCCGTCAAAGTGGGGAACCTCTATCGCATTATTCCTCTCGTTGCGGCTCCCAAGAATCCCTTGGGGGTTTCGACCAGTGGGGAGGGATTGCCCACCGATGATCGCATGATGATGCAAATCATCCCCCTGAAGTTCGTCTTTGCAGACGACATGTCCAAGATGCTCGCCCCTTTCCTGTCGGAGGGGGGCCAGGTGACGGTGCTCGCCGCCGCCAACACCCTGATTCTGGTTGACGACAGCCTAAACGTAAAGCGGCTGATGGAGGTCCTTCACGAGTTTGACAACTCCAGCTTCGACACGCAGCGAGTGCGGCTGATCCCTGTCCACAACAACCTCTCGTCCGCTTTGGCTCCGGAACTCGAAGCAATCTTCGCCACCTACGCGCTCTCCGAAAAGCAAACTCCTCTGCGCTTTGTGCCCCTCGACCGCATCAACGCCATTCTGGTCGCCGCCGCTGACCCTGGCGCCTTCGCGGAGGTCGAGCGATGGATCGAGAAGCTCGATAAGCCGACGCCTGCGGATGGAATTCAGACCTTCGTTTATAGGGTTCAATATTCCGAAGCTGACCGCTTGGTGAAACTGCTGGGCGCTCTCCTGGGTACAAGTCCAACGGCTGGCATTCAGGCCGGCTCGTCGGAGCGCGGCAGGGGAGCGGGGCAGGGCGGCACGGGACTGGCATCACTCCAGGAAAGCAACTTTCAGCAGAGTTCGAGTGGGACTGCGGCGAGCACGGCAGCTTTCGGCTCGGCAGGCACGCCGGAGTCCGCCACGGGCCCTGAATCAAAGTTGCGCATCATAACCGACCCGGTGAGCAATTCGATTGTCGTGCAGGGTACCGCGCAACAGTATGCCGAGATCGCCAGGACCCTCGACAAGCTCGACATCGTTCCCCGGCAGGTGATGATCGAGGCCCGCGTCTACGAAGTGAACATTACCGGCGATTTATCGTTTGGTCTCTCGTACGCGCTCGAAAAGCGCGGCACCGCTGCCGCTAGCAGCACGACCCCGACCGGTCTCCAGTTCAGCGGTGGGAATGGGGGCTCATCGGGTGCGGGTTCCTTGAACCTTTCCGCCGGCGGCGTGATCGGCGCCACCCGCGAACTGATGTCTTTTCTGACTGCCAGTGAAAACCGCACGCGCGTGCGCACCCTCTCAGCTCCCACCTTGCTCACCACCGACAGCACCCAGGCGCGAATCCAGGTGGGCGAATCCGTGCCCACGCTCACTTCCCAAGGTCTCACTCCGGGCGGACAAGTCGCGGGAAACAGTTTGTTTACCAGTACGGTCAACAATGTAGACACGGGCATCATCCTCACCGTTACCCCGCGTATCACCAGTACTGGTCTTGTTTCCCTCCAGATTAACCAGGAAATCAGCAGCGAAGTTCCGCCCGCCTCGGGCACTTCTGGCATACAATCTCCCAGCTTCACCAAGCGGTCCGTGACCACCCACGCGGTGGCCCAGGACGGCCAGACCATCGCCTTGGGCGGGCTCATCTCGTATTCCTACACCAAAACTATAAATCGCATCCCTCTGCTCGGCGATATACCCTGGCTTGGCGCGGTTTTTGGAAGCACCTCCTACGACACCCAGGAAACCGAATTGATTGTCCTCCTGACCGCGCGCATCATCAGCACTCTTCCCGGCGCCACCGCGGCGACGAAGGAATTGGAGGAGAAGTTGCGGGACCTGCGCCGTGAATTCAAGAAGGACGAATTGCTGAAGCAGTAAGCGGCGGTCAACGGAATGATGTAGACTAAAATTAGAGCCTATCCAGGAGTTGCGGAGGAGCCAGGACAACAGTACATGCGGCGGGGGCGTCTCCGCTCCAAAGTCGAGGGTTCGAAGACGCGGACTTGTCGCGCCAACAGCAACGAACGGGCTGCCCGTTGGGGCTGGGCTCTTGGGGCAGCAGCTTCTCTGAGAGCGGTTTGATCATGCAGAATCCAGACCTGCTAGTCCGACAATTCTCAGCCTCGTCGAGAGCCTCAGATACACACTCGAATGACAAAAATGTCCCCAAAAATAACCAAAAAAAATCTTGACACTCCCTTCCCTTGATGCTAGAGTCACTGTCATTATTAAGGATTTGGACGCGGTAGTTAAACGCAGTAAATCAGTGGCGTTGGAGCGATGCGGAAGCGGAATTAGGCCTCTAGACGGTTTCAACAGCGATTGGTGCTCCCTGGTAGACGCAAACCAACGCTGTCGCGAAGAGAACTTGTCTGATGGAAGTGCGCGGAATGCTAGGGTCGTTCGGGTCCCAGAATTCAATTAGGATGTTCTAAGCAACCGAGACAGGCGAAACCACACAAGTCTGCCTCATAAAAAGGAGAGGGAAATAAGATGACAAAGAGAAATCTGTTGTTAGCAAGTCTGCTTTTGGTGCTTGGGTTCGGCATCATGGCGCCGTGTGCCTTGGCACAAGTAGAAGGCAATGGGACGGTATTCAACGTGACACCTTCGTTGTACACGTTGCGGCCCAACAGCATTGGCGACGCGGGCGGACAGGTCTATATGACGATGGCTTCCGGTCTCGGCACCATTGCTGGTGGGGAAACGTTCACCGTCACGTTCAGCAAGCCGATCGTGGGGGCAGCCGGTATTGGACACTTGCCAGAACCTACGGCGGCAGCCGAGTTTTGCAGTGACGCTGGCGCCGGCGCCTTGGCCGGCGTTTTTTGCACCTCGATGACTTACTCGGCGGCGGGGAACGTGTTCACATTTACTAACGGGCCCACCCCCCTGTCAGGGTTGGCCGCGCCCAATTACATTACGATTTGGGGTCTTCGTTTCGACACGGTTGGCGTACCTCCCGGCACTTTCATTACTGCCACGGTGGGCGCGGTGCTGAACCAGAATTACCCCATCTCGTTCGGGATGGCCGGTGTGACCCAAACTCAAACTCCGGTTAACGTCGGTCAGGTCGCAACCACTGCTGCCGGCGGTACTGTATATGCGACGATTGGTGCTCCGTACTATTCCACCTCTATCCTGACCTGCTTCGGGACGACTGGAAGCGACTTCACAATTAATGTCGCTGAGCAGTGGTCCGGAGCCTGGACCTCCCTCACTGACGAACTGACGCTGGCCCCTTACGCACCAACCCTCAGCGGTGTCGCCACAAACGGGTCGGATATCTCGATTACGCTCTCGGGCATTCCGCTAGGGGTCACGGTGGCGCCGCTCAGCGGCCCGGTCACGACTTTGGGCACAGTTCTTTGGGGAACCTACGCTCCGTTGGCGTACACTGGCGTCAAAGCCAACGATAGCGTTACTTTCGATTTCCCATTAACCTCCACGCTTCGCCCCGAGCTCGAGGCTGCGGATTTCAACTTCGAAGTTTACACATCGGGCCCGATCGCATTGCAGAGCCCGCCGATGACGGCCAGTGTAACGCTGGATCCTATGACTCCCACGGGCATTCCTCTCTACCCAGCGTTCACGTATCCCAACGGCCCCCTGTTGGAAGAGCCGCTGTACCCACTTACCGTGGTCGATTTCATTGGCTGCCAGACGAATCTCCTGTTCCCCTACGTGACCAATTACAACTCCGGAGCTAGCGGTGGCGCGCTGGGCAACTGGGATACTGGAATCGTGGTATCGAACACCAGCTCTGATCCGTACACTCCAGACTTCGGCGGCGCTTACCCGACAGCAGGCACCTGCGCCTTCTCCGTGTATGCGTCCACCAGCGGATCACTGACACCGTCAGCCGACGCCGCACCGGTCGCCACCTTCAACACAGCTCCAGTGTACACGGGTGGAATCCAGTCCTTTATGCTGAGCCAAACTCCCGCGAAGGGCTTGGGCGGAGGTTATGCGATTGCGGTCTGCAACTTCCTGAATGGCACGGGTTACGCGCTGGTTGCGGATAATGCCAATGGCCTCGGGAACTGGGGAGTGATGGGCAACTATCTGGCCTATGTCATTCCGAATCCGTTCGAAGAGCCCCGTTGGCTCGACTCCATCTTCGGCGAGTTTGCGATTTCGCCGTGGATATACTTCTACGACTACACAGCAGCCTCACACCGAGGCGGCGGGTCAATCCCGAAGCTGCGTGCACCACATAGGTAGGGTCGGTTTCGGCACAGAGAGGCAACTCCGCGCAAGCGGAGTTGCCTCGATGCCCCTCCCCTTCGGCTAAGTTCGCCGGAAGTAAGTTGGGGCAACAGACGAGTTAGAAGAAGGCGAAGAGGCGGCTCCGGGTTGACCGGAGCTGCCTCTTTTCCTGAAGAGGTTGTTTGCGCTCTTAAGTTCGTGCCAAGTTAAGTCTACATGCTCCAGGGTCACCTCAACAAACGCAAAGTTGGTCGCTTCCTCAACCGAGCCGGCTTAATCGCCCTTCTTAGTTTGCTTCCGGCAAATACACGAGCCTTGGCTGATTCGACGAGCGAGCAGGCGCTACGGGCTCGAGTTGACCAGCTTTACAGCGCTCTTCGACAAGGCGATTGGAAGAAAGTGGAGAAGTGCCTCACTAAGGACTCGAGGCGCATTTACCGCTCCCAGCCCAAGAAGACTATAACGGAATACCAAGTCGATTCTGTGAAGGTCGAGGCAAATGGGCAGAGCGCCCAAGTGGTGGTCCGCCTGCCAGGTCCGCCTGCGATGATCGCCGGCCCGCCAATTTTTCTTCCCCAAACAACGCGCTGGCAACTGGTTGGTGGAAAGTGGTATATGGAGCTCCCTGACCCTCATCTTGCCGGGAGATTACCCGGCCCAGGCGATCAACAGCAAGCTCCTGGCCCCCACTTTATCATCAACTCCTCAGACTTGAAGTTCGACTCCACTTATGCCAGCGTTGGCTTCGTTCATAAGGGCGAGGTCAAGGTGGCCCGATTTCCATTTACCAACGTCAGCCAGCGCACGGTAACGGTGTCCGATGTGCAATCGAGTTGCCCCTGCCTGCGGCTGACGAGCCAGCAGAAAGAGTTCAAGCCCGGAGAAGCCGGGGCTATTGAGCTGACGTTCGATCCCTCTACCTTTGGCTTCAAGACCAAGTTGGCATTGACGCTGACGGTTTCAGTCCAGACTGAGCCCGAGCACGCCCTGACCCAACTAACGGTAGCTGCCGCCCTCACTCCCGGTTCTGAGCAGCCGCAGCACCCGTAACGGCCTGCGCATTCGATCCCGGAATATGAGGGCTCTTTTACGAGTGGGGGAGTATTGAAGAATATACTGTTAACCTCGCTATCATTTCTCGCTTTGCAGGCCGCACTCTGTGGCCGGCCGAGAATGGGAGTGTGCGCCCCCCAAACCAGCGCCCCCAAGGCCTCTCAACCCCTACCCAATGACCGGGTGGTGCTCTCGATCGGCGACCAGAAAATGACCGCCGGCGAAGTTGAGCAGATCATCCAGGCGCTGCCTCCCGACTATCGCGCTTTTTATAGCGGCCAAGGAAAGCGGCGGCTGGCTGTCTATATTCTTCGCATGAAGCTCCTTTCATCAGAGGCGATCAAGGAGAAACTTGACCAGCAACCCGAGGTGGCTCGCGCCATTGCGGTGGCGCGTGAGAGCATCCTGGCCGACGCCGCGCAAAAACACCTCGCCCAAGACATTCCGGTAAGCGATCAAGAACTGCGCGACGTCTACGAGAAGAACAAAGCCCAATTCGAAGAGGACCGCGTTGCCCACATTCTGATCCGAACGCGAAATGCGCCGATCAAATCCGGTGACCCGTCCCAGCCGGGCTTGCCTGACGCGGAGGCGCGCCAGAAGCTCGAAGACATTCGCAAGCAAATTTTGGCTGGCGCTGATTTTGCCCAGATGGCGAAGCAGTATTCCGGGGACAGCGCTACTGCCGCTGACGGGGGCGAATTGGGTATCCTTGAACGCAACAAGATTGTTCCCCCTATCATTGAAGCGGCGCACGCTCTTTCACCCGGCCAGGTGAGTGACCTCATAGCGACCCCTTCCGGATTTGAGATCATCAAGGTTGAGCAAAAGCGCGTGATACCGTTCGAGGAAGCCAAGCCCGGCCTGGAATCGCAGTTTCGCCAGTCGAAAGCTAACGAAGCCGTTCAACATCTCATGGAAGCATCCGGCGCATACATCGACCAGGATTTCTTTTCTGGTTCACCGAATCAGAACACCGCCGCTCCCCCACCTACCCCTTAGTTTGGCTTCGCAACCGGCGCAGAAATGACAGGCGAGCCCCCTTCACACGAAGTAGCGTGCGCAGCCTGGACTCCACATCTATGCAGTCCGTAAACGCCCTCACATCTGCGCCGGAGCGTCAAGTTCTTCGTTTCGGGCAAGAAGCGTGAGATAATAACCGTGGTTTTTCCTGCGGGTAAGTGGAACAGGGCGCGCAAGACCAACTCGACCATCGGAGCAGGGTTTGACAGAACGGGCCCGAGGAGAGACTCGAGGCCAGCACGACAAACTCAAGAGAGGAAACCCTATGCGAACATTGCGTCAAATGCTTACGGTCTTTGTTTTGTCCCTTGCGGTTTTACTGCTGGGAGCCACGCCTCTCCTGGCCAAATGTGCACATCTGAAACTGAAGGTAACCCCTCAGGAAGCGTACGTTTTTGTGGATGGTATTCCGGTTGGGCCGGGAAGCGGGGTCATCTGGGCCGACCCAGGCGAGCATACGCTGGCTGTTTACAACTATGGATACAAGCCCTATAGCGCCAAATTCACGGCAGAGAGCGGAAAAACCACAACCCTGTCGGTGACGCTGGAGCAGATTTCCGGGACAACCCCCGGCCCTTGGGGACGGATCGAGCTGAAGGGCGGAGCAGGCGGCGCCGTGCTCTTGAACGGAACTACGCCGGACTATTTGGTGGGCGACGTGGGCGAGACCAAGGGCGGGAAGCGGCGCCTGCTGGTGCCTCCGGGCGACTATCAACTCACGGTACTGGGCTGCTGCTCGGGGACGCTCTATTCCGGGCCGATCACGGTCGGGGAAGGCCAGGCGACCATTATTCCGCTTGCCAATCCGGGAGGGAAAACCAACGGCGACTTCGCGGCAGGGAAAACGCTGGGCGCTCTGCCCCGCTTCCAGGCGGCGGGTGCGGCCGTGACCATCGCGGTGGCCAAGCCGACGGCGCAGATGTCGGCGGCTTCCTCGACGGTTGACTGCGGGGCCTCGACGCAACTCAATTGGTCCACGACGGACGCTCCCAAGGTCGAAATCAGCGGGATCGGAGCGGTGGCCGCCTCCGGTCAACAATCCGTGCAACCCAACCAGACGACCGACTACAAGCTGACGGCCACCGGGCCGGGCGGCATTGTGAGCAACGACACCACGGTGAACGTGAATGCGAACATTCAGAGTACACTGAGTGTGGAACCGACTCAGGTGCGTTACCACAAAGTCGGAGACAAGGTCGACGAGCAAGGCAGCGCCACGCTCACCTGGAACGCGCCTGGGTCTCACAACACTTCGCTGGATCCGTTTGGGTCGATATCACCGAGTGGCAGCCGCACCATCCAACCTTCGCCCACCAAAACTGAAGCGGGTCCGGTGGACGAAACCATCACCTATACGCTGCGTAGTTCCAATGCCTGCGGGGGATCAGACACGAAAACCGCCAGCGTACGCCTGGTGGGTTCTATCGAGGCCGCGCGCGCCGAAGTGAGCGAAGCCACTCTGATGGAGAGGCTGACATTGAACAGCATCTACTTCCCCTACAACGTACCCACCAAGGCGGATCCGCAAGGCGGCTTGGTTCCAAGCCAGGAGAAGCGTGTCCTCGATGTCGCAAACAGCTTCAAACAGTATCTGCAGTTTCATCCAGAGGCGCACCTCATTTTGGAGGCGCATTGCGACCACCGAGGGAGTTCCGAATTCAACAAGCAGTTGGCGGCGCGGCGTGCTGACCGAGTCAAGAATTACCTGGTGGAGAACGGCGTCCCAGCCGCGGACGTTGAAACCCAAGCCATCGGCAAAGAGAAAAACCTCACCAACCAAGAAGTCATTGACCTTCTGAACCAGAACCCCAACCTCACCCCGGAGGAGCGAAATCGTGTGCGACGCAATCTGGCAGTTTTCCGCATGGCCAATAATCGCCGCGTGGACGTTCGCGTGACTGCCACAGGCCAAACGTCACACCGCTACTTCCCCTATAACTCCGACGACCTGAAGGTGTTGCTGGGTGAACCGAAACCCGCTTCGAAGAAATGAGGCCGTGTGCCTGCGCCGGGGCCATCTTCCGGGCCCCGGCGAGCACGCTCCCGGAAATTGAACGGTGTGAGCTGGGTGGAAGGTTACTTACTCATTTGGATGAACAACCAGGGGCACCCTAAACTGTTCTACAGCCTTGCCGAACACCTAAGCCCGAAAAAGCCGCGACAAAGAAGGGCGCGCGCGTCAAGCACCCAATGCGCGCGCCCTTCAAGGTTCTTCGGGTCCTAACTTGCCATTCCAAATCTACTTGAGAAGTTGCTTCAAGTCTTCCGCAGTGTACGGGTAGTATTGCGTCGACCTCTTCCCCGTGGTGCCCAGAACGATGTCCACGCGGCGATTGTTCGCCAACACAAACGTCGGGAGTCGCCGGCGCACCTTCTTGCGGTCTTGATCCGTAAGGTTGGGAATTTGTTCGAGTAACTGCTTCACAGTTGCGGAATCCATCTGTTCGCTCTTTCCGAAAGCCTTTGTCTCGATGTTCCCGCCGCTGACTCCTTGTGATACCAGGAAGCTCTTGACGCGGTCAGCGCGGCGCTGTGAAAGCGCCATGTTGTACTTCACCGATCCGCGCCGATCCGCCCGGCCCTCCAGGACCAGGTGGGCATCGGGGAGAAGCGAATTGTATTGTTTAAAGATGTCCGCAAGTTGCTGCAAGACTTGTTCCTGGCTTGAAACCAAGCCGCCTTCCGGCCGGCTCTTGGTGGGGAGGTTGGTTGCGAAGTAGATGCTGTTGCCAGGAAGCTTGGCCGCGAGAACTTCCGCCTGCGCTTCTCGCCCCGACTCAATCGACCCCACAATGTGCACGCTGGCGGTCTTGGTGTCTGAGCCGCCGCAAGCATTTGAAGAGTGCAACGTGTAGGTGACTGTCTCGTCAACGGGCCCCACGTCCGACTTGGTGGGTGTGAGCTGAACCGTGCGAGTGCCACTGGGCGAGACGGATCCGAGTGGATCCAGCGTGGCGCTGCTAGCCGCAGGCGCGTTCCAGGTGAGCGTGGCGCTGCCTTGCTCGTCGACCTTGTCTCCGACTTTGTGGTAACGCACCTGAGTCGGTTCCACACTCAGTGTACTCTGAATGTTCGCATTCACGTTCACCGTGGTGTCGTTGCTCACAATGCCGCCCGGCCCGGTGGCCGTCAGCTTGTAGTCGGTCGTCTGGTTGGGTTGCACGGATTGTTGACCGGAGGCGGCCACCGCTCCGATCCCGCTGATTTCGACCTTGGGAGCGTCCGTCGTGGACCAATTGAGTTGCGTCGAGGCCCCGCAGTCAACCGTCGAGGAAGCCGCCGACATCTGCGCCGTCGGCTTGGCCACCGCGATGGTCACGGCCGCACCCGCCGCCTGGAAGCGGGGCAGAGCGCCCAGCGTTTTCCCCGCCGCGAAGTCGCCGTTGGTTTTCCCTCCCGGATTGGCAAGCGGAATAATGGTCGCCTGGCCTTCCCCGACCGTGATCGGCCCGGAATAGAGCGTCCCCGAGCAGCAGCCCAGTACCGTGAGTTGATAGTCGCCCGGAGGCACCAGCAGGCGCCGCTTCCCGCCCTTGGTCTCGCCCACGTCGCCCACCAAATAGTCCGGCGTAGTTCCGTTCAAGAGCACGGCGCCGCCTGCTCCGCCCTTCAGCTCGATCCGTCCCCAAGGGCCGGGGGTTGTCCCGGAAATCTGCTCCAGCGTCACCGACAGGGTTGTGGTTTTCCCGCTCTCTGCCGTGAATTTGGCGCTATAGGGCTTGTATCCATAGTTGTAAACAGCCAGCGTATGCTCGCCTGGGTCGGCCCAGATGACCCCGCTTCCCGGCCCAACCGGAATACCATCCACAAAAACGTACGCTTCCTGAGGGGTTACCTTCAGTTTCAGATGTGCACATTTGGCCAGGAGAGGCGTGGCTCCCAGCAGTAAAACCGCAAGGGACAAAACAAAGACCGTAAGCATTTGACGCAATGTTCGCATAGGGTTTCCTCTCTTGAGTTTGTCCTACCGACCCTACTTCGTCTTCGGAGTTCGTCTTACCCACCCTGCTCGACTTGATCGAAGGGGATTAACCACTTTCATTATCTCATTTTTCTTTCCTGTAAATCAAGAAATTCTGTGCACGAAAACCACCCCCCAGTCAGCCGGATCCGGGGTTACAGAACCGCTGCGCCCTCGGGCGGACGAGGCGGCCCGAAGCGTTACCTCAATACGGCCATTTCCAATCGCGGATCTCCGGCATGTCGTCGCCGTAACGCCCGATGTATTGTTTGTGCTCGATGAGCTTGTTGCGTAGAAGCTGCTTGAAGTGGGCGCCCCAGCGCCTTTGGGCGCCAGCCCCGCTTTCAGTTTCCCGCTTTCGTCGAAGGGCTCTTCGGGCTTGTAGCTGCTCGTCCACTCTTCCAGCATCCTCAAATGTTCGGGGTTAGTGCATGTCTCTGTCAAAGGGACCTGGTGGGCGCGGTACATTCCCTCAACTGGGGCCCCGTCAACCATCTTTGTTCGTCGGGGTCAGGCCGGCGGAGGACGCGAAGGCACGAGCAATAATGCTTTGCGCCTCCTCCTGAATCCTCCGCAAGTGATCCTTGCCGAGAAGACTCTCGGCATAGAGTTTGTAGACGTCCTCGGTTCCCGAAGGACGCGCCGCAAACCACCCGTGCGCAGTCGCGACCTTGAGGCCACCGACGGGCTTTCCGTTGCCGGGCGCTGCGGTGAGCATGGCCTCGATTTTCTCACCTGCCAACTCGGTGGCATTCACCTGCCCGGGTGTCAATCGTTCCAGAGCGGCTTTCTGCTCGGCGCTGGCAGGGGCATCGATGCGCTCGTAGAGCGGATCCCCAAACTGGCGGGTCAGTTCGCGATAGAGTTCTCCGGGGTCGCGGCTGGCGCGCGCTGTCATTTCCGCAGCGAGCAGCGCGAGAATGATACCGTCTTTGTCCGTGGTCCAGACGGTGCCGGGGCGGCGCAGGAAGGATGCACCGGCGCTCTCTTCGCCACCGAATCCCAGCGACCCATCCAGCAATCCTTCCACGAACCATTTGAACCCTACAGGCACCTCAAACAGCCGGCGCCCCAGGCCGGCGGTGACGCGGTCAATCATGCTGCTGCTTACGAGAGTCTTCCCGACGCCGGCGTCGGATCTCCAGCCCTCGCGGTGACGAAACAAGTAGGAAATGGCCACCGCCAGGTAGTGGTTGGGATTCAGCAATCCGGCGCTTCGCGTCACGATCCCGTGGCGGTCGTGGTCGGTATCGCAGGCGAAAGCCACGTCGTACCGATCCTTGAGCGCAATCAGGCCCGCCATGGCGTACGGGGAAGAGCAGTCCATGCGGATCTTGCCGTCCCAGTCGAGGGTCATGAAGCGAAAGGTAGGATCGACGGAGGTGTTGACAACCGAGAGCCCCAGGCCGTAACGCTCGGCGATGCGCGGCCAGTAGTCTACGCCGGCGCCGCCCAGGGGGTCCGCGCCGATCGCCAAATGGGCGGCCCGAATCGCCTCCATGTCGACGACATTCTCAAGATCCTCGACATATTCGGCAAGGTAATCGTGGGGGTGGGTAGTGGGCGCCTTCAGTGCCGTCCCGTAAGGGATTCGGGAGACTTCCCGCAGTCCGTCCGCCATTAATGCGTTGGCGCGATCTTCGATCCAGCCGGTCGTGGACGTATCCGCGGGGCCGGCGTGGGGAGGGTTGTACTTGAATCCACCGTCCTCCGGAGGATTGTGCGAGGGGGTAATGACGATTCCATCCGCGAGCCCTGTCTTTCGCCCACGGTTGTAGCCCAGGATGGCGTGGGAAAGGACCGGCGTGGGCGTGAAGCCGCGGTCTTGATCGATCATGACCTCGACGCCGTTCGCCGCCAGCACCTCCATCGCGGAAGCAAAAGCGGGCTCCGAAAGGGCGTGTGTATCCTTGGCCAGAAAGAGCGGCCCGTCGATAGCTTGCTGCCGGCGATAACCGCAAATGGCCTGCGTAATCGCCAGGATATGGCTCTCGTTGAAGGAGTCTGTGAAAGCGCTGCCTCGATGCCCAGAGGTTCCAAATGCCACGGCCTGCCCCGGCAGGGCCGGATCGGGTCGCCCCGTATAATACGCGGTGATCAATCGCGGTAGGTTGACCAGATCCGAAGGCTCAGCGGGTTTACCCGCGCGCGGATCCCGTCTCGCACCGTTCATCTTGCCCTCCAGTTAAGAGTGCTTCGGCATGGAGCTTTACCCTGAACCCGATATTCTATTCTGCCAGAAAGGCCCAGGACTGGAAAGGTTCAAATCCTGACGGACTTCGGACAGACGTCGCCCCGGTCAGGCGCTCAAACGCGATAGGCACGCACGCGATCCATCAGGCGATTCGCCGTGTCGCGGTCAGGGACATCGACAACTTTGTAGAGGACGCCGCCGGGCAAGCGGTGACCATCAAGAGCGGCTACGAAATCAGGGAAATGAGCCTGTACAACCAGAGGCAAGTCCCCCGTCCGGCGCTTGAGTTCAGCGAGCACCGAGAAGGACGTGGGGATGTCCTTGTCGTCGCCCAGGAAAACGGCTTTAAGGCCGCGCAGGGATGACACAGCCTTGAGCAGATGCCGGCCGTTGCCGTGAATGTGTAACACGCCGCCACCAAATGCGGCGAAGATCCGCTCCACCGGCTCTCTCCCCCAGCGCTCGAAATAGTCGACGGTCGTCATATGGAAGGGATCGACGCTTTCGGAAATAATTCGCCCCGGTATCCATTGGACCATATTGCTGCACGTGCCGCCCTCGAGCAGGGGGATTTCATTAAAGAAAGTCTGCTGAACATCCAAATTAAGCTGATACGCGAAATGCACCGCCTGCCGAACATAATCCGGATGATCGAGCAGCTCAAGATAGGTTCGCGTGCCTCCGAAGAGTTCGAAGACGGAATTAAGGCTGTTGATGAGGATGAAATGGCTGATGCCGAACTTGCACTCAGCGGCGCGACGAAAGCAGCGCAGTTCGCGGAGATAGAATTGATAGACATCGCTGTTGTGGTCAACAGAGAGTTTCTCGAGCTGGGACCAATCCTTGAAGATCGGCGGGACCATGGAAGAGATCCAGCCGTTTTCGGGATGAGCCATGAAGCGCACTTCCCCGCCCACAATTCCGCCGTAGAGGCCTTGATCGAATTCGCTCAAGTAGGCTGCCGCAACTGAGTCGTCGAGGAGGGTGGCGCGTTCGGCCAAGAGGCTATCCCAAAAAGCGGCGCGCTCTTCCAGGTCGGGACATTGAGTGGGCCCCTCGGGATTACGCTCTGCAAACCGGCGCAGCGCCTGGGTGGGAATTTCCATGCAGGCCAAAACACGGTCCTGCAACCGCTCTTCGTAAAGTCCGCGCAGCCGTTCGAGCCGCTCCCAGCCACCCGAGCAGTAACGCAACGGAAAGTCCATCTTGTTCCTACACTTTCCAATAGACGACGTACTTTTCACCGAGCAACTTATAGAATGGGACCAGACTGATCTGCCGGCTCCCGGCTGAAACGCGAAAACTGGCGGGCCGGCCAGGGGACGGCTCCACCCAAACCAGCGGGTCCTTCGAGTTGGAGTTGATGTTGGGGACGGGCGCCGGATCGCCGGAGGGGGTTTGGTCGTAGCCCAAGTAGATCTCGGACTGAGTCAGGTTCTCGCTTCCCAGACGGCCCGCCAGCACTAGCGGTCCATACATCACGGCTTGCAGCGTCGGATCGCCGGCCAGCGCTTCGACGTGCAGCCCCATGGGCAGGCTGACTTCCACAAGGTCGCCATCCTTCCAGGTTCGGGCCAAGGTCAGATAGCAGCTCGGGCCCGCAAACTCCGGCAGAGCTTCGCCGTTCAAACTGATCTTTCCGCCGCGTGGTACCCAGTAAGGGATACGGACGTTTAAGTCCATGTCCACCGGCTTCGCCGTGTGAACCACCAGGCGTGTCTTTCCGTCCTCTGGAAAATTGGTCTCCTGTACCCAGCGGACGCCTTTTTCAGGCCAGCTCAACTCGGAAGCGATGAACAAGTTGACAAACAACCCATGCTCGTCGTGAAAGTAAATCGTGTCGCCAAGTTTGGCGTACTCCTCCACGCCCGTGCCCGTGCAGCACCAGAAAGAATCTAAGGGCGAGTGGAACGATTTCCAGTACCCGCTGCCACCCAGGGGCAGGTAGTAACTCTTCAGCCCGTTGGCGTCCTGCGTTCCGAGGCGGCTGTTAAGGAGGGTGCGTTCATAGTAGTCCATGGCCCGAGGGTCGGCGGTCCAGCCAAAGATGTGCCGGGTCAATTTCAGCATGTTATAACCGCAGCAACACTCCTCTGTAGTCTTGCCGAGTTCGCCCGCCAACTCGCCGGGGTCGGTACGCCAATGTTCCTCGTTGCTCGTGCCACCCGTGCAATAGGCGCGCGCGCCGGTGATTTCCTGCCAGAAGAAGGAAGCGATTTCGTGGAAGCGAGGATCGCCGGAGAGTTCATAACGCCGCGCGGCGGCAATCATCTTCGGGATGTTCGTATTGGCGTGCAGGCCTTTCAATTCATCCCGGTGCGCCGCCAGGGGATCGAATACTTTCTTGTGATAAAAGCGGTCACCCACCTCGAGGTAGCGGGAGTTACCCGTCAAGGCGTAGAGGTTGTAGAGCGATTCCATGGTGCCGCCGAACTCCGTTTTCATCACTTGCTGCATCTGCTCGTCGCTGAGCGGTTCGACCCAGCGCCCGATCCAGCCGGCCAGGCCTTCGGCAACTTCCAGGGCCTGTTGGTTTCCACAGTGAACGTACATATCGAGAAGGCCTGCCAGTATTTTGTGCAGGGTGTAAAAGGGAGCCCACACAGGTTTGCCATTTCGCAGGCGATCGAAAAACTCCCTCGGAAACGCGCTCAGGTAACCGTCTCCAAGCGCCTGCTGGCAGCGCGCCAGTTGCTCCACCATGCCGATGCCCCGAGCCTTTAATTCATCGTCGCCGGCGCTGGCATACATCAGCGCGCAGGCTGAAAGATAATGGCCGCCCGCGAAGTGCCCTCGCAGTTCGCAATCGGGCTTTTCCCATCCGCCTAAAGGCGTGGCTGAAGAGGGCAACCCGGCATTCAGTCGAAAGGTGTGCAACAGCCTGTCCTGGGGCAGTGACATCAGATAGCGACGATTGGCTTCCATGCCGTCCTGGAATAGACCCTTTCTCAGCCGAACTTGCGAGGTCGGAAAAGGCTTGACCTGCCAGGCGCTCTTTTCCATGCTCAGCACGCGCGCTTCGAGGCCGGCGCTTTCAGACATGGTAGTGCGAGGAATGCCGCTCGAAGCCGGATTTGGCACAAGCGCTGCTCCTGCCAGGGCCGCCGCGGTCGTTGACACAAACTGCCTACGAGTAATTCCATGTTCGAGTTCCATCAGTGCGCCTCCAGTAGACTGCTTTTGCTCCCTCCGACAGAGTGTCGGATGAGATTGGTGCGGACCCCATCAAAACGGACTCCTCACTACATGCCGGTCCTTTGTTTTCATAGACATTCCCGGATCGCTCGTTCAAAAACAGCAAACCGGCCCCTTGGGGTTCCCGTTCATCGGAGCCGGGTTGTCACCGGCGTCAGGGTGCGACCCCTGGCCCGCGTTCGAATGCGGCTTCGGGTGGTTCCCGCGGGCCGCGACGCACAACCCACCTTCCTCTTAGCATTCTAGCCTATTGATTGAGGTTGTCAAGAGAAAAAATGTTCGTTTTGCTTCCCTTCCGCCGCCGACTTATAATGATAGTTTTGGGCTGCACCTCAGAGCGCTGGCTGTAAGCAGGGCGAGCAGGGCAGGCATTCCATCAGGGGTCCACACGCATGGCTACAGGCCACAACCAAACGGGCAGGAGTATGGCGCCGTCCGCTGCCGCGAGCGGTGGAGGCGCTTTAGGCGTCGAACACGGCCGGGTTGCAGGGTATTGCGCCTCTGCCTACGGCGAGTGGGGAATCAGGTCTGCTTTCCAGGACCGGCGAAGCGGATTCCATCATCGTGCGTGGAGCGCGCGTCCATAATTTGAGGAATATCGATTGCTCCATACCCCACAACCGGCTGACGGTGGTGACGGGCCTTTCCGGCTCGGGTAAATCGAGCTTGGCTTTTGACACCCTGTATGCCGAGGGGCAGCGTCGTTACATCGAGTCTCTCTCTGCCTACGCTCGGCAGTTCCTGGAACGCATGGAGAAGCCGGACGTTGACGAAGTGGTGGGGATCGCTCCTCCCGTGGCGATCCGCCAGAAAAACACCACTCGTAATCCTCGCTCGACAGTGGCCACAGCCACTGAAATCTACGATTATCTTCGGCTGTTGTTTGCGCGCGTCGGCATCACCACCTGCTACCAATGCGGCCAAGTAGTGCGCCGAGACCATGTGGATGATATCGCCGACCAGGTCTGCGCAATGGAAGCCGGCCGGCGCTTTTGCGTTCTCTTCCAAGTGAATTCGGGTGGGTCTTCGGCCGCATCGGAACCGGCGGTCCGTCATCCGGAGCGCAGCGATGCATCGCCGCAGTCGCTCTCTGGCCCCGGGGGCTCGGTCGAACTGCGGAGATCCTCCGCTGTGCTCAGGATGACAGGAGCGCGCCCTCCGGCTCACCCACCGGCCCCGCCGCAGGAAACACTCAAGCCACGATTGTTTTCGCTTCGCCAACATGGGTTCAACCGGCTTTACCAGGACGGGCAGGTTTTCGAATTTTCAACCCCGGAGTCGCTGCTCGAGGTCGATTTCTCTGCGCCTGTCTACGTTCTGGTTGACCGGTTGGCATTGGCGGCAGAGGTCCGCCAGCGGTTGATTGACTCCGTCGAGCTTTGCTTCCGCGAAGCCGGCGAGGCGGTGCTGGAGTTCCTTCCTGCGGAGTCCGGTTCCGTAGGGGCACGCCATCCGCACGCCATGGCGTGCCCGTACCGCCAGAGCGCCTGGTGTTCAGCGGGCGGTTCGAGTGCAAACGGTGCAAGATCGCGTTTCAAGCGCCTGAGCCAAGCCTCTTTTCGTTCAACAATCCTTACGGCGCTTGTCCGCGCTGCCAGGGTTTCGGCAACACGATCGATTTCGATATGAACTTGGTTATTCCGGACAAGAACAAGACGCTGGCCGCAGGCGCCATAGATCCCTGGACGAAGCCGCGTTACCGCGTGCTCTATAACGACATGAAGCGTGCGGCGCGGGCCAAAGGGATTCCTCTGGATGTTCCTTACTTCCGTCTGGCTCCGGAAGAGCGGATGTGGCTGCTCGAGGGCGACGATAGTTTTCCGGGCATCCGCGGGTTTTTCGATTATCTGGAAAGGAAGAAGTACAAGCTGCACGTGCGCGTGTTCCTCAGCCGATATCGCGGATACACGCTTTGCCCGGAATGCCAGGGGGGCCGGCTGCGGCGCGAAGCCTTGCACGTTCTTCTGGGCGGAAAGAACATTACAGAATGTCTGCCGCATGTCGATTCAGGAAGCCTATCCCTTCTTCAACGAACTCCAGCTATCTCCGGAGCAGCAGACGGTAGCTGACAAGGTGCTCGAGGAAATCCGCTCGCGTTTGAAATTCCTCTACAAGGTCGGTTTGGAATACTTGACGCTCGACCGCCTGGCGTCCACACTATCCGGCGGCGAGTCGCAGCGAATTCAGTTGGCCACCGCGCTCGGTTCTAACCTGGTGGGTGCGCTCTATGTGCTCGACGAACCCTCCATCGGGCTGCATCCCCGTGATACCGGCAGGCTCATTGAAATCCTGAAGACCTTGCGCGACCTCGGCAATACGGTCCTGGTGGTCGAGCACGATCCGGAGATGATGCGCGAGTCGGACAAGATTCTGGACCTGGGACCGGGGGCAGGAGAGCAGGGCGGCCGCTTGGTGTACGAAGGCGATTTGCCAGGGCTCATGGCCAATCCACACTCGCTCACCGGCCGTTATCTGTCCGGCGGCCTGGAGATCCCCTTGCCGACGGAACGCCGCAAACCCGGAAAGGCCTGGCTGCGCATTCGTGGCGCGCGCGAACACAACCTGAAATCGATCGACGTGGATATTCCGTTGGGGCTCATGGTGTGTGTGAGCGGCGTTTCGGGTTCCGGGAAATCCACACTGGTGCATGACGTTCTTTATAACGCCCTGCTTTCACGCCGCGGGGTGCCCGCCCCGCGCGCCCAGTACGAGCGGATCGAAGGCGATCAGCAACTGGCGGAGGTTGTGCTCGTGGACCAGTCGCCCTTGGGCCGGACGCCTCGTTCCAACCCCGTCACCTATATCAAGGCCTTCGACGCCATTCGGGAAGTGTTTGCCGCGACGCCTGAGGCCCGCAAGCGCGGCTATTCACCTGGATATTTCTCCTTCAATATTCCCGGGGGCCGATGTGAGACCTGCCAGGGGGATGGCACCGTCACGCTGGAGATGCAATTCCTGGCTGATGTTGAACTGGTTTGCGAGGAATGTGGCGGGCGCCGTTATAAACCGAGCGTTCTGGATGTGCGTTATAAGGGAAAAAATATTAATGAAGTATTGCATATGACGGTGAAGGAGGCCCTGAGCTTCTTTGCCGGCCTGCCCAAAGTAATCCAGAAGATCCGGATACTGGACGAGGTCGGGCTCGGCTACTTGCGCTTGGGGCAGTCCGCCACCACGCTTTCGGGGGGCGAGGCCCAGCGCGTGCGCCTGGCAGCACACCTGGCCCATCAGGCGGTCGAAAACATGCTCTTCATTTTTGACGAACCGACCACGGGTTTGCACTTCGACGATATCAGTAAGTTGCTGTCCGCGTTTCGCAGGCTGAACGACGCCGGTTCGAGCGTGCTCATCATCGAGCACAACATGGACGTCCTGAAGACCGCTGACTGGATCATCGACTTGGGGCCCGAGGGCGGTGATTCGGGCGGTTACGTCGTGGTGGCCGGACCTCCCGAAAGCCTGGTCAAGAATCCGCTGTCTTTCACCGGGAAGTTCCTGGCCAAATACCTGCGAAACCACAAGGGGGCGAAGGAGTAATGCGTGCAAATCTCCGGCCTGCGGCCCCGGGAGAGGTCTGTTCACTTAGTTCTGACACTTGGCCCCCCGGGAACGATTCCGGTGATGTTCAGCCCCGCGGGAGAGGGCGGTATTGGGAAGAGGCCGGCATCGTTTTTTGTCTTTGCTGTATTCTGCTGGCGCCGGCGACGGCCAAGGAAGGCCTGCTCCAAACCCACGATGCTGACGTACCCACGCTTCTGCACACTGCCCAAGACGCCCTCGGGAAGAACGACTTTACCGCCGCGGCGGACGCTCTGAAACAAGTGGTTGCAGCCCAACCCACTTTAACCGCGGCCTGGTTCAACTTGGGCTACGCCTACACCGGACTGCATCAGCAAGAGGAAGCTGTCGCGGCGTACCGCAAGGCCGTGGAGCTTGACCCCAATCTTTTTGAAGCCCGCCTGAACCTGGGGATCCTGCTGATGCAGATGAATAATCCCCAGGCTGCTTTGGAACACTTGGAAAAAGCCGCGACTCTTAAACCGGATCATGTCCGCGCCCAGTTGTACTATGGGAGGGCGCTGGCCTTGACTGGCCAAGGGGAGCGCGCCGAAAAACAGTACCAGACGGTGTTGCGACTCGATCCCAAGCTGGCCGCGGCGCAGTACGACTTGGGTCAACTCTACCTGCAGCAGAAGCGCTACCCGGAGGCGCTCGGGTCTTTTCAAAGGGCTTCTGATCTGGACCCCGCGCTCTCCCAAGCTCAATTGGGCATGGCCCTGGCCGCGGAGGGACTGAAGGACAAGGACAATGCGGTCACTCATTTCGAGCATTACCTTGCCGCCCATCCTGAGGATCTTGATACCCGTTTTCATTTGGCGCGCTTGTACCTTGAGCAAGGCAAGAACGCTCAAGCCTACGAGGACCTCGTAACAGTCTACCGTGCCAAGCCGGACACTGCCGGTCTGGCCGCCGCTCTGGGAGATGTCTGCGCTCTTCTGAAGAAGTATTCGGACTCTGAGAAGTTTTATCGCCAGGCGCTGCTCTCTGCTCCTGCGGACGCCGACCTGCACAGGGCTTTGGGACAAACCTTGCTGGAGGAGGACAAGCTGACGGAGGCAGAAGCTGAATTTCGAACGGCCTTGAAGGGCAATCCGAGGAGTCGTGAAGCGGCGGAAGGGCTGGCCTCCAGTCTCTATTTGCAGAAGCGTTATCAAGAGGCTATCCCTCTGCTGGAAGCCCTGGTGCGTGCGCCCAATCCTCCTCCCATGCTCTTTTTCGCGCTCGCCTCCTCTTACGACAATCTGCACGTCGTTCAGAAGGCCCTTGACAACTACGAGCGGTTTCTCCAGCTATCGAAGGGTCAAAGCCCTGACCACGAATGGCAGGCCACGCAGCGCGTCAAGCTACTCCGACACCAGTTGCAGAAATAGCTATAATACAGGTATGGTTCGGCGGACGCTTCTCTTGATCGGATTGCTGCTCTCCGGGGCCCCGGTCGTCCTCGCCGGCGTACCATCAGGCCCCTCTTCGGAGACCGAAGAGCGTCTGCTGGCGCGGATTCAAAAAGAAACCGATCCTGTAAAGAAATCCAAGTGCATGACTCGTTTGGCGCGGATCACGCTGCAGCAGGCCATTGAAGCCTACGAGCACGGGAATATCCAGCAGGGCGTACAGTTCGCCCAAGTCTACCTGGGCAGGGTTCAAGATTCGTGGCAACTGCTCAAGAACTGCGGGCGCAACGCCGCGCGTGATGTTCGCGGGTTCAAGGAGCTGGACATCGAATTGCGGGAAGACGCTCGACTCATCGATGACCTGAAACGCCGAGTGTCCTACTTTGACCGTGGCCCCATCGAGCAGACGGGGAAAGAACTTGAGGTCGTGCACGGTGAAGTTATGCAGGCGCTCTTTCCTGCGGCGCGAGCGGTGGAGGCCACAAAACCTGCGCGCAAGACGGATTGAAACGTTCGCCGGAGGTATCCTGTTTCGGGTGTGGCGCCGACCTTCAGGCCGGGAAATGCCCGCCTGAACGGGCTAGGGGATAACGGCCTCCGTTGTCATTTCTTTGGGTGGGCCACAGGCCCATGATAACTCCTCGGGATGACAGGAGAGGAGGTCTTGACTGTGAAAACACCTCTCATGCTGGTTATCGGGTTCTTCATGCTGGCAACCGCTCCGGCAACCACGGCCCTGGCGCAAAAGCCGGACTACGTGTCCGATGAAGAAGAAGAGAAGATTCGTGATGCCCAGAACCCTTCCGACCGCATCGACCTCTACCTTACCCTGACCCAAAACCGTCTGGATCGAATCGCGTCGTTTCGCAGCAAGCCGATGGATCCCCAATACGATAACGGCGCATATATCGATCACTTGCTGGACGAATATATTTCGCTCACGGACGATTTGAAGAACTGGATCCAGGATCAGTTTGATCGCCGGAGCGACATGCGCAAAGGGCTCCGCAAGGCTTTGGAAGTGGGCCCCAAACAGCTCGAGGACTTGCGTCGAATTCAGGATGCGCCCGATGCCTACGTGGCCGATTACGCCAAGTCCCTCCACGACGCTCGGGACGATTTCACCGACGCTCTGGACGGCGCTACAAAGGCTCTCGCTGATCAGATCAAGACTTTTGGAGAAATCAAAGAGAACGAGAAGGAGGATGCTAAGACGGAGAAGGAGCGAACAAAGGAAGAAAAGAAGCAATCCAAAGAAGAGGAAAAACTGCGCAAGAAGCAGCAGAAGCAAAACCCGCCTGACGAAAACGACAACTGAGCTATCAGTTTTCAGCTCTCAACTCTCAGCGTACTGCGTAAGCTCCTTATTGCAGAGAGATGAAAGCTGATGGCTGATAGTTGAAGGCTTGTATGCCCCCTGAACAATTGCCGCTGCCGCTGGCCATTCCCGTTGAGCCCGTCGTGCCGTTCCAAAGGGTCTTCAAGCGGCTACGCCTGGGTGCGGCGATTCCCGGTTTGCGAGTTGAATTTCGTCCCTTTGCAGGTCTGCGCAGCACGATCTGTTTACGGAGGGACCAATTGGAGGTTTGCCTTTCCGACGTCTTACAGGATGCACCGCCGCTGGTGCTGGAAGCGCTGGCTGAAATCCTGCTCTGCAAAGTCTATCGCCGGCGCGCTTGTCGTGAGGCGCGCGAATGCTATTTGGCCTACGTTCTCCGCCCCGGAGTTCGCCATCGCATTGACCAGGCACGGCGCCAACGGGGCAACAAACGCCTGCTGCCCCCCGGTGGCCGCTGGCACAACCTGGAAGAGATTTTTCAACGCTTGAACGAGCAGTTCTTCAAGGGTGAACTCTCCGTAAGTCGGCTAGGTTGGAGCTTGCAGAAGTCACGGAGTACGCTTGGCCATTACGACGCCGGGCATGGAATGATCGTCATCAACCGAGCGCTGGACTCTCCGCAGGCTCCCGTCCACCTCGTCGAATACCTGGTGTTTCATGAGATGCTTCATATGCGGTTCCCAGTGGAGCGCAACGGGCACCGGCGCGTGGTGCATTCGCGCGGATTTCGCAATGCGGAGCGGGAGTTTCCCAAATTCGAAGAGGCTCGAAAAAGTCTCAAACAGTTCCACCCGTGGAAAGAGTAAATGGCCCTCTTCCCCCGGTAGACGCATGACTTTCGACGACCCATGCTTGCAAGTTCTTAGCAGGTGTTGAGAAATGCCGGCCCCCACACGAACCTCCAGGAGGTCTTTCCATTGCGAACCAGAATCGCGGCTATTATCGCAACTGCTCTAATCTCAGGTCTACCCATGATTGTTCCTAGTTCTAGTTTTGCTTCCCAACCGCTCTCCGTGACCTCTCCGGATGGCAACCTCAAGGTTGAGTTTGAACTGAGAGCCAATCCGCAACCCTATCTGTCCGGCGTGCGAGCCTATTATCGAGTTTCGTACAAGGGGATCCCGGTCCTCAAAGACTCGCCCCTCGGATTGGATTTTGTGGGATCGCGGCCCATGGATCAAGACTTTGAAATTACAGGCTCGGATCGACAATCGCACAGCGAAACTTGGGAAGACGCCTTCAATGTGCAACGGCGGGTACCTGACCATTACAACCAGCTCACAGTTCATTTGCGGGAGCGCCAGGCACCGACTCGCCAATTTGACCTGATCTTCAGGGCTTTCAACGAGGGCGTGGCTTTCCGCTACTTCCTTCCCGAACAGGCGGCCCTCGGCAAGTTCGTGCTGGCAGCGGAGAACACCGGCTTCTATTTCGCCAAGGACTCCTCCGCATTTGCGCTCAATATGGGGAGATTCAACACGCCCAACGAAGGGGAGTACCGGCACATTGGCCTCGATGAGATCAAGCCCTCCTCGATTATCAACTTGCCTTTGTTAGTCCATAATCCCGGCGGCCCCTGGGTGGGCGTGCTGGAGGCTGACCTGACGGATTTTTCCGGAATGTATGTCGGCGGCGTTGCGGGCGTGGAGAATGCTCTCATCAGCAGACTCTCGCCTACACGCGAGAGGATGGACCAGGCGGTGATCGGCTCCACGCCCAAAAGCACGCCTTGGAGGGTTCTGTTGATCAACTCGCGTCCGGGTGCGCTGATTGAGAGTAACTACGTCATTCTCGATTTGAGCGCCCCGCAACGAATCGACACTTCCTGGATCGAGCCCGGCAAGGCCGCGTGGGATTGGTGGTCAGGAAGCTTCGCCAAAAACGTGGATTTCAAGCCCGGCATGAATACGCCGACGATGAAGCACTACATTGACTTCGCGGCGGAGCACCACCTGGAATACATGCTGGTCGATGCGGGTTGGTATCCCGCCAACGATTACACACACGCCCTCGACATTCTCCATCACGTTCCGGAAGTGGATATTCCCGACATTATTGCATACGGCAAACAGAAGGGCGTGAAGGTCCTGCTCTGGCTGTATTGGAGCGCTCTGGATAAACAGATGGACGAGGCGATGGGGCTCTACGAGAAATGGGGAGCGGCGGGAATCAAGGTCGATTTCATGGACCACGACGACCAGGAGATGGTGAACTTCTACGAGCGCTGCGTGCGCAAGGCCGCGGAGCATCATCTTGTGGTGGATTTCCACGGCGCGTACAAGCCTACCGGCTTGCGACGCACTTATCCCAATCTTCTCACTCGCGAAGGCGTGATGGGCATGGAATACAACAAGTGGAGCGAGCGCGTCACGCCGGAGCACGACGTGACAATCCCCTTTACGCGCATGCTCGCCGGGCCCATGGATTTCACTCCCGGAGCCTTTAACAACGCGGCACGCGGCCATTTCGTGGCGCGCAACCTCGAGCCCATGTCGCAAGGCACGCGCGCTCACCAACTGGCCATGTATGTCGTTTACCAGAGCCCGCTGGTTATGCTGGCCGATTATCCCGAGGCCTATGACCACAACCCCGGGATGGAGTTCCTGGATAAAGTCCCGACCGTCTGGGATGATACAAAAGTCTTGAACGGCGAACCGGGGGAATACATCACCGTCGCCCGCCAACATGGCGACGCGTGGTATCTGGGAAGCATGACCAACTGGGATGCTCGAGACCTGGAGTTGCCCCTGAATTTCCTGGGTAGAGCAGAGTACGAAGCCCGGATTTTCTCCGACGGTCCCGACGCGGATACGGTGGGCACAAGTCTGGCGATCACCAGCAAGCACGTTAAGGCCGGTGGCAAACTCAGCGTCCACCTGGCGCCGGGCGGGGGAGTAGCGGTAATTTTCACGCCGCAACCCTAATCCACGCGCGTAGCTTTGGAGTCCGGTAGAACTGCGACGCTCTACTCTGCTGGGGCCTTTTCCGCTACCAGACGTTCAACGCGCAGGGTGCGTTCCGGATGCCAGTCGGAGCTTGTGTCCACATCCTCGAAACGCACGATGCGCCAGGCGAGGAAGTACTTCAACAACTCGTTCTGCTTTCCAGCATTGTTGTTTTCATAGACGAAGATACCGTTTGGCCGCAACGCGCGGGCGAAACGGCCGGCATCTTCAGGTCGGATCCGGCGGACGTAAGTCATGACGATCAGGTCCCATTGCGCAGTCCCCAGATCGAAATCCGCCTCATCCACCACCAGAGTTCGCAGGTGCAGGCCCAGCTTGGTTGCTCGTTCCCGCGCCTGACGAACACCTTCCCCCGAGGGATCAAAGCCCGTAACCTCCCAGCCTTGTTGCGCCAGGAAGATGCTGTTTCGGCCCTGGCCCATGCCGATGTCAAGCGCCGTGCCGGGCGGGCGGCCCTTGATGGCGTTCACCAGTAATTCGGTTGGGTGGTGAACAAAGATGGCCTGGCCGGTGCTATAAACTTTGTTCCAGTAACTGTTGTCGTCTTGCTGTCCCCAGCACACGCAGCCCGTGCCACCCCACGCGCAGAGAACCGTCATGAGGAGTTGGCGCCGTGTGCTCGACATGCTGAAATTCTATCACCTCGTCCCGGTGGGTGAAACTCGACGGCCTCTTGCTGGCGCACGCGCTGTGCTTCTGAGCGACGCGAAGCATCTGCAGTTTTGACTTTCGCGCCATACGACCACGACCGCCGGGATTGCTTGTCCCGCGAGGTCGGGCCTTACAAATACAGCCACTGCTTAGCCCTGCCGCCCGCGCCCGTAGAGCACGCACCCGGGTTTTTCACCCGTATGCCGCCCCTGGTCGATTACCACTATGCCATTCACAATGACGTAGGGAATCCCGAATGGATATAACAGGGGATTCTGAAAGGTGGCTTTATCGGCAACCCTCTTTGGGTCGAAGACGGTGATATCCGCCGCCATGCCTGGCCGGAGCAGCCCTCGATCCATAAGACCGCAGATTTGAGCAGGGAATGAAGTCATCTTGCGAATGGCGTCGGGGAGTGCCAGGACTTTTTTCTCTCGAACGTATACGGCTAGCACGCGCGGAAAGGTGCCATAGAACCGGGGATGCGGCTTCCCAATAAAAGCCATTTCCGGGCTCACTGCGCTCCCGTCCGAGCCGATTCCCAGCCAGGGTTGTTTCATGGCGAGTTCGACATCGGGCTCGCTCATGCTGAAGTAAACGGCTTCCGCTGAGCCACCTTCGGATACCAGCAGATCGCACAGAGCATCCAGAGGATCCTTGCCCATTTTCTTTGCCACTTCGTCCATGCGCTGGCCTTCGTACCGTTGGTTCTCGGGTTTCTGGAGCGACGCCACGAGCACACCATGCCAACCGCCTACGCTCTTGACCTGATCGGATTCCCAGCCCGGCAAGCCTTGGGCGATGGCCTGACGAATCTCCGCTCGTACCTTGGGATCTTTCAACCGCGCCACCACCTGCTCCGAGGCGCCTTCGAGATACTTGGGTGGAATGCACATTTCAAGCCCGGTCATCGAGGCGATGTAGGGATATTGGTCCACGGTGATGTCCACACCTCGATCGCGCGCTGCCTGAACCTCGTTGACCTGTTGGGCCATTTGCCCCCAGTTGGATTGGCCGTCGATCTTGAAATGCAGGATGTGCACGGGCAGGCGGGCTTTCTCACCGATTTCGATGGCCTCGTCGATAGCTCGTCTCCAGTGCTCGCCTTCGCCGCGAATATGACTGGTATAAATGCCGCCATAGCGCGCCGCAACTTCGGCGAGCGAGATCAGTTCCGCCGTACTCGCAAAGGAGTTGGGGGGATAGATCAAGCCGGAGGAGAGACCGAGAGCGCCTTCGCGCATGGCTTGATCAACCAAGGCCTTCATTCTTTCCATTTCCTCGGGGCTCGCAGCTCTGTTCACGTTCCCCATTACGTCCATGCGCACCTGGCCGCTCCCGACGTAGGAGGCGATGTTGACGGAACTCCCTTGCCGTGACACGCGCGCCAGGTACTCACCTAGGGTCGCCCAGTCCCGCGTGAGGCCATAGCGAGACATCTCCTTGTCAAACTCCGGTACGGCGGGGCCAAAGACGGGGCCTGCGGATTCCGACTCGCCCAGGATTTCGGTTGTCACCCCTTGCCGGATTTTGCTCTCCGCTTTACCGTCTACCAGAAGTGTGTAGTCAGAATGACTGTGCAGGTCGATAAACCCAGGACAGATGATTAGTTCGCCGGCGTCAATCACGCGCTGCGCTGCCGCATCGGGCAAGCGGCCCACGGCGGCAATCTTTCCATCCTTGACGGCGACTGAGCCCTCGAACCATGGACTCCCGCTGCCATCGAGAATGTGGCCGTTAATGATCAGGAGGTCGTACCCGGACTCTGCGGCCAGGTGTCGCAAGCCCAGCAAGCCGGCTGATGCCATCAGAATGCAGAGGGCCAACGCCCCCGCCATCCGACTGCGCTTCAGGTTTCTGGTACGGGAAATTGTCATACCCACCTCTTTGCGGCCTTCGAGACAAGTCCCAACACAGTGGCCACAGAGATACCGGAGAGAATACCTGTGCTCTTCCCCGTGCACTCTGTGCTCTCTGTGGTGAGCTTTTCAAATCATACCGGCAGGCAGGATTAAGGTCTATACTGACTTTGGAGGGTTTTCCCGCCCATGGCCTATTGTCCAAGCTGTTACACGGAATACGTGGAAGGCACCAAAACCTGCGAAGATTGCGGGGCGCCGCTCTTGCCAGGCTCACCTCCGCAGGTGCCGAGTGCAGGCTCCCCTGACTCCAAGCTTGTGGCCGCGCGTGTCTTTACTGGCGCGACCGCCTTGATGGACGTTGAGATGGCCAAGAACATCTTGCAGGACCAAGGTATTCCATCAGTCGTGTCGGGTGAGTTTTCGGCGGAACTGTTGCCGGTGTTGGATGTGCCGCTGCTGGTTCGGGAAGAGGATGCCGAACGCGCCGCCCGCATTCTCCGGGATTATTTCGACGCGGAGGCGGAGAGCCAGGAATCCGCGGAATGAAATGAAGCAGCAAGCAGAGGGGAGCTAAGGGGCGACTGAGAAAAAACTAAGAGTTTTGTCCGGTTGCGGCCACGGCGCGCTGATCACCGTGCACCTTCAACCGGTCACTGCGCGCGGTGCGACGAATCCCCTTCTGCAACGTATTCCCGCTGCATGCGGGCCATCGCTTTATGAATGTCTTTGGCTTCTCGCGCGTCTTTGGCGGAAGGAAGCTCGTCCAGATATTTCTGATACGCGTCCAGTGACTTCTTCCATTGCCCCATTTTCTCGTAGACTTTTCCTAGCTCCCGGAATGCGGGCGCGTAATGCGGGTTGGTTTTCAACGCTTCCTGAAATCGGCTCAGCGCCGCTTGGTATTTTCGCCGCCTAAGGTAAAAATCCCCAATCTCCACCGCTTTCGACGCTGAATCCGACGGCAAAACCCGCACCGGATCATCTTTTGGGGTGGCAGGCTTCGTAGGCTGCTGCTGTGCGTAAATGATCGCCCCACTCACACCAAGCAGCAGGAATGAGTGCCAAGCACGAGGAATGACAACAAATTTACCCATACTCTCCATCGCATAAGACAATTCTCCCCCTTCCACACGCGGAGTGTCAATACGGCGGCGCCGAGTGACAAGGCAATCTGCCTCCGCGCGACATGTGACTTTGAGAAAGCTACGTCCTGGCAGATAATAAACTCTGGAGATTCAGTGAATCCTTCGCTCCTCGAAAAAGCCGAAGCCCTGCCCGCCCAGCCGGGGGTATATATATTCAAAGATGAATCGGGCCGGCCCATTTATGTTGGCAAAGCAAAGTCGCTGCGCCACCGGGTGCGGAGCTACTTCCAAGAGTCGCGTCCCGGAGATGAAAAGCGGGACCGAATGCTGGACATGGCCGAGGACCTCGAGACCATCCTCGTGGACAACGAACGAGAGTCCATGGCGCTGGAGAACAACCTCATCAAGCAGTTTAAGCCACGCTATAACATTCTGCTTCGTGACGATAAGTCTTACCCTTTCATTAAACTCACGCTGCAGGAACGGTTCCCCCGCGTTTATGTTACACGGAGGCTTAAGAAGAACGGCTCACTTTATTACGGCCCATATTTTCCGGCCAACCTGGCTTACCGTATTGTGGATTTTATTCACCGTCACTTCCTTGTCCCCTCGTGCACCGTGGATCTGACGCGCTTCCATCCCCGCCCCTGCCTTCAATATCACATCCATCGCTGCCTCGGCCCTTGCGTGGAAAGCTTGACTACGCCGGAGCGCTACTCGGAGGCGGTGCGGGACGTTCGCATGCTGCTCGAGGGGCGCGAAAGCGATCTGGTCCGCAGTCTGCACGCACGCATGGCAGAGGCATCGGAGAGGCTTTACTTTGAAGACGCCGCGCGTTACCGCGACCAGATCACCACCGTCGAGGAACTTCGCGAGCGCCAGAAAATGGCGGCCTGGTCAGGCCAAGAGGCGGACATCCTGGGATTCCACCAGGAGGGTCCGCTGGTGGCGGTGAATCTCTTTCACCTGCGCGGCGGGCGCGTGCTGGATCGGCGGGAATTCTTCTGGGAGGACTTCGAGGGCTTCCATGCCGGCGAGTTCTTCTCTTCGCTTCTCAAGCAAGTCTATCTCGACCAACAGTATCTTCCCGGCGAGATCCACGTGCCGGTGGATTTCGAAGACCGCGAACTCCTCGAAGAGTTGCTGGCTGAGCGGCGAGGACATCCGGTGAAGATTCTGACCCCACAAGGGGGGCGGAAACGCGCCATGCTCGAGTTGGTCGCCCGGAACGCGCGCCACTCGTTCGAAAGGCGTTTCAGAATTCTGAAGCCTAAAACCCGCGAGGTGTTGGAGAGCCTGGCAGAGGCTCTCGACCTGCCCCAGCCGCCCAACCGCATCGAGGCCTTCGATGTCTCCCACATTCAAGGCTCGGATATTGTTGCCTCGATGGTGGTTTGGGAAGGGAACGGCATGAAGAAGTCGGACTACCGCAAGTTCATCGTCAAGACGGTCCCCAACAACGATGACTTCGCCAGCATGAGGGAAGTGGTGGGACGCCGCTACAAAAGACTGCAAGAGGAGAATAAGAAACTGCCGGAACTGATTCTTATCGATGGAGGAATCGGCCAACTCCACGCAGCCGCAGAGGCTCTAGAGAGCCTGGGAATCATTAACCAGCCTTTAGCGAGTATCGCCAAGCGCGAGGAAATCCTCTATCTCCTGGGACGTGAAGATGATCCGGTGGTTCTCGATCATCACTCTCCGGCCCTCCATTTGGTCCAGCAAATCCGCGACGAGGCGCACCGGTTTGCAGTGACTTTCCACCGGGCGCGGCGCGGAAAACGCGAAATGGCCAGCGAATTACTGGAAATAGCTGGGATCGGAGAAAAGAGCGCCAGCAAGCTGCTCTCCCACTTTGGTAGCCTAGGCGCGCTGCAGAGTCTGTCGGCAGAGGAACTCGGTCAAGTGGTAAACTCGACACAGGCACAGCGGCTTGTGGAGCATTTTAGCAAGCTGTCGAAGACGGGTTGACCGCACATGCCGTCGGCGGCGCTCAGAAAGCACAAGAACGATTCCTTATCCCTAACAAATGGGAAGAGTGACGGATCCCTTGCCCTAGTTGGCAACGACCGCTCCCCACCCCTCCTCAAGGCAGGGGGGAATCATCTGCGAATGAATGACCCTCAACCACCTGTTAATAAGCCGTCTGGACGGTCTATTTATAACTAACACTAAACACTTTACTTTTTTGCTTGCTTGACTCAAGCCTAGGTGCTACATTGATTCTCGGAACGCGGAGGTGAGTCATGGCTCGATGCAGCATGGCAACAGGAATCGGGTGTTTTCTTGTCGGCGTTGGCGTCGGCGGAGCGGTGGCCCTGCTCCTTGCGCCTAAGACCGGCGAGCAGACGCGGAAACTGATTGCTAAGAAAGCCGAGCAAGGCAAAGCGTACGTGACTTCGAGAAGTCGGGAACTCAAGGACCAAGCTGAAGAGTTTGTCGGGAAGGGCAAGGAACTGGTGAACAAACAGCGGGAGCGGCTTGCCGAGGTACTTGATTCCGGCAAGGAAGCCGCTCGGAACGCGCTTTCCACAGTATGAAGCGGAGGTAGCATATGAGCGATGAGAGTGGTGGTGCAACGAATCTGGGGTTTTTTCTTGCGGGTTTGGGCATAGGGGCAATCGTCGCCTTGTTACTTGCTCCCAAATCGGGAAAAGAGGCTCGCGAGTACATAGCCGGAAAAGCGGGAGAGGGCCGGGACTACGTTAAGGCCAAGACGGACGACTTGCGCCGCCAAGCGGAAGACGCTGTGGAGAAAGGCAAAGATCTTGTAACCAAGCAGAAGGAACTTCTCTCAGCGGCGTTGGAAGCGGGCAAACAAGCCTACCAGGAAGAAAAAGCCAAGGCCAAGTGAGAGTCTGGGCCGCAGAAGGACTGGTGAGCGAACCATGGAGCAAAACACAGGGCTGACCATCGCGCTCATCCTTGTCGCCTTGGCAGTCCTGATCCAGGCGGGGATGACAGTCGCGATCTTTCTGGCGTTGCGGAAAATTCCCGGTCAACTCGAAGCTGTCCGCCAAGACTTCAAGCAGCGGTTTGACCCACTGGCGCAATCGGTCACGGAAATCCTGGTCAACGCCCGCGAACCTTTGCGGACGATCACCGCGAACTTGGCCGACATCAGCAAGATGTTGCGCGAGCGGACCAGCGACGTGGATGGACTGGTGGCCGAGCTTGTGGACAAGTCACGCGCGCAGGTTATTCGCATGGACCGGATGGTTTCCGATCTCGTCGAAAAGATCGAAACCACCTCGGAAACCGTGCAGCGCGGCGTGCTGGCGCCCGTTCAGGAAGTTTCAGCCGTCATCAAAGGCATGCAGGCGGGCTTGGAGTTCCTGTTCTCGCGCCGGCGGACAACCAGCGTCAGCGAGGCAGCGCAGGACGAGCAACTTTTCATTTAAGGCGCCACGCCTTGCAACTCGCAAGGCGTATGGCCATGCGCCCCTGCACGATCCGCAATATCAATGAGGCAAATCCCTACCCCGTCGATGGTGGCCTTTGCTTGCCCCGATGCACCGAGAGGGTTTTGTCTCGCTGCCTTGCGACCGAAGGCAGAGAACTGATACCCCGCAACGGTCGCCCAACTTATCCAAGAACCCGATCAATCCACCCGCCACCCACCACTTCGTCGCCGTCATAGAAAACTGCCGCTTGCCCGGGAGTAATGGCCCGCTGAGGTTGGTGGAACGTGACCGAAGCCTCGTTGGCCCTATGCGCTTCCACTTGGGCTGGGGCGCCGGGATGATTATGGCGAATCTTTACGTGGGCCTCGAGCGCCTCGCCCTCCTCGACTAGTCGAATCCAGTTGAGGTCGCGAACCACAAACTTGCGGCGAAACAGCTCCGGCTCAGGCCCCACGATTACCCGGTTCTTTTCCGGCTCGAGTTGCACGACATAAAGCGGTGAGCCCACGGCCACTCCCAAACCCTTCCTCTGACCCACAGTGAAATTGTGAATCCCGCGGTGCTCGGCAAGCACCTGCCCTTCCGTTGAGACGACTTCACCCGGGCGTGCCACCGGCTTCCTGCCTTGTTCCTCAAGATAGGCGTCGATGAAGTCGCGGTAATTACCCGAAGGAACGAAGCAGATCTCCTGGCTTTCGGGTTTCTCAGCTATGGGCAACCGCTTGGCGCGGGCGATCGAGCGCACTTGCTCTTTGCAGAGTTCGCCGAGCGGGAATAGGGCCCGTTCGAGCTGCTCTTGGGTGAGCCCAAAGAGGAAGTAGGCCTGGTCCTTGCTCCGGTCCACCCCGCGCAGGAGTTGAATGCGGCCTGTCGTTTCGTCGCGCCGGAGGCGCGCGTAATGGCCGGTGGCAATGCGCTCCGCGCCGATCTGGCGTGCGAGGGCAATGAACCGCTCGAACTTGATCTCCGTGTTGCAAAGGCTGCACGGAATGGGGGTTTCTCCGGCCTGATAACGCTCCACAAACGGCCGCACCACCGTCGCTTCGAACTCCCGTTCAAGGTTGATTACGTAGTGCGGGATGCCCAAGCACTCCGCCACGGCTCGGGCGTCGTAGACATCGTCCAGCGAGCAGCAGCGGCCGCTGGCGTGACCCGACGGGTTAAGCACGCCTTCCTGGCCCTGCAAGCTCGGCAAGCGGCGCTGGTTCCACAACTGCATCGTCAGCCCGACCACCGAGTCAGGCTGAGTGCGCACTGCGGAGACCTTGGCATCCGAGTTTTTTTCGACCAGCAAGGCAGCGGCAGTGGAACTGTCCACGCCTCCGCTCATCGCGACAGCGATAGTCATGACGGGAAAACCACGAACCGAAAATCGAGACTCGAAATTCGAAGCTCGAGAATGGAAATTGGAAACTGGAAACTTGAGAATGGAAAGGTGAATCCAAAATCCAAAATCCAGAATTGCCCTAACCCCTGGCTCCAACGGGTTTGTAGCGGGGCGACACCGCACGGAGCTGCTCGACGACGGCGGGAAGAGCAGCAAGCGTGGCGTCGATTTCTTCGGCGGTAGTGTAACGGCCCAGGCTGAACCGGATGCTCGTCCGCGCCTGCTCCGGCGTACAGCCGATAGCGGAGAGAACGTGCGACGGCTCGACCGACCCGGAGGAACATGCTGCTCCAGTGGAGCATGCAAAGCCTTTCAAATCCATGGCGATAACGAAGCCTTCGCCTTCGACGCATTCGAAGCAGAGGTTGCTGGTGTTGGGCAGCCGCCGCTCGGAGTCCCCGTTCACGCGCACTTGCGGGACCAATTCGAGCGCGCCTCGCTCCAGGCGATCGCGCAAGGCCGCCACGCGCTGCCCATATTCATCAAGGTGAGCCCAGGCCAGTTCCGCCGCCGTACCCAGACCGACGATGCCCGGCACGTTTTCAGTGCCCGGACGGCGGTCGCGCTCGTGATGACCTCCGTAAAGAAGCGGCCTAAGGGTAGTGCCCCTGCGGATGTACATCGCACCCACGCCCTTCGGCCCGTTCAACTTGTGCGCGGAAAGAGAAAGCAGGTCAACGCCCAGCTTCTCGATATCGATGGGAATCTTGCCCACGGATTGAACCGCGTCGGTATGGAAATAGACATCGTGCTCGCGGGCCATGGCCCCAATTTCTTCCAGCGGCTGGATCGTGCCGATTTCGTTGTTCGCGTGCATGATGGAAATCAGCACGGTCTCAGGCCGAATGGCGCTTCGTACGTCCGCCGGGTCAACCACGCCGCCTCCACCCACACCGAGGTAAGTCACACGGACGCCCTGCTTTTCAAGCGCTTGTGCCGTGTGGAGGACCGCGTGGTGTTCGATGCTCGTGGTGATAATGTGCGGGTTTGCCACACGGGCTGCCTGAACGATGCCGAAGATCGCAGCATTGTCCGCCTCTGTTCCCCCGCTTGTAAAAATCACTTCGCCGGGCCGCGCATTCAGCAGCTTCGCAACCTGCTGGCGAGCCTTCTCGAGCGCGTTCTTGGCCCGTTGTCCGAACCAATGGATCGAAGAGGCGTTGCCATAATCCTCGAGCAGGTAAGGCTTCATCGCCTCAAAGACTTCCGGCGCCAGCGGCGTCGTTGCATTGTTGTCCAGATATACTCTTCTCAACATTTTTACGCTACTTCGAACTAATGTCCTTCTGAGGCCCCGTTCTCTGGGCCGAAGAATCTCAGCAGTTCGTCTGCACTACCCCCGGTCAATTCCAGCAACCCACGGTGCACTGGATGGATTAACCCTGACAATTCAGGTTAGCCGACCGCCCCAGTGAAGTCAAACGCCGCGGAGATGAAATACCCGCCTTTGCTTTTAGCTCGCCACATTGATAGAATCTAAGGAGTGAGAACCAGACCGTGGCGAACTTAGACCGCATCACGACCGACCCGGCCCGCATGAACGGCGAGCCGTGCATCCGCAACATGCGCCTGACAGTCCGCCGCGTACTTGAAGCCCTCGCGACTCACCCCGACCGTGCCGAGCTCAAGCGCGAATACCCGGAACTCGAAGACGAAGATATTCGCCAGGCACTCGCTTTCGCCGCCGCTTCCCTCGACGACAAAATCCTTCCGCCGGTCGTTGCCCGCTGATGCTGCTTCTCGACCAGGGCCTGCCGCGCTCCACCACAATTCACTTGCGTCACGTGGGTCTGAAAGCCGACCGCATTTGAAATCTCAGACCCGCCCTCTGCAATCGCGACCGGGCCTTTTGGTCTTAGCAGCGCGGAGTTGCTCCTGAACTCCGCGGCTTGTACACGTGGAGCCGTCCAAGAGCCGCAGAGTTGCAAACCAACTCTGCGCGCTCGCCTTTGCGGCAATACTTCTGTTAGAATCCGCCCCACAGGAGAGTTGTAAAGACACCCATGAAAACGTGCCCCACTTGCCAGCGATCCTACTCCGACGAGCTTGAGTCCTGTCCCCACGACGGCGCTGGGCTTGCAGCCGTAGCCCGCGACGAACGTGAATGTCCATACTGTGCCGAGCTGATTCTCAAGAAGGCGTGTGTGTGCAAGCACTGCGGCCATGATGTCGAGCCGCTGGTCGGGACCGGCATTGAAGTTCAAACCCCGTCTCCTGCTTCGCCGCAGAGAATTACCGGGGCTCAGAATGCGCAGCCAGAAGGGAGAAAGCCAGCAGCGACGGCAAGCCGCCCGCCCACAACGGCCAAACCCCCATGGCTTCGCTCTGCGCGGGAGCCACTCGGCAAGATGAAGTTCGTCGCCATTGGAGTGGTTGCGCTGATGTTAATCGTCGCCGGGGCTTGGTATTTCTTGCAGCGTGGGCCGAAAAAGGGCGAGGTGAGGGTCAATCCCAAGGACGGGTTGAAGTACGTGTGGATTGCGCCTGGGACGTTTCAAATGGGGTGCTCGCCAGGGGACACCGAATGTGGCAATGATGAGAAACCCACGCACCAAGTGAGCATCACGAAAGGTTTCTGGCTGGGGCAGGCGGAAGTGACGGTGGGGGCATACAAACGCTTCGCAGCAGCTACAGCGCGGCAGATGCCACCTGAGCCGAATTATTTCGGGAGGCTGCTCAACCCGGTGTGGGGTAACGAGGCCATGCCCATTGTCAATGTGACGTGGGATGGTGCCCAAGCCTATTGCGCCTGGGTGGGAGGGAGGCTCCCGACGGAAGCAGAGTGGGAGTATGCGACACGGGCCGGGCGCACCGCATCACGTTATGCCGATTTGGATGAAATCGCATGGGACGCAGACAACAGCGGGCGTCAACGCTTGGACGGCAAAAGGATTAATGATGAAGGCGAATCTGATTTCAATAAGCGCAAGGCCGAAAACGGCAACAATATGCACGAAGTCGGCCAGAAGCGAGCCAACGGATTCGGGCTGTACGACATGCTAGGGAACGTGTGGGAGTGGGTCAACGACTGGTACGGCGAGAAGTACTATCAGAGTAGCCCCACCCAGGACCCTGCGGGGCCGACGAGCGGGACGCTACGTGTTGTGCGTGGCGGGTCTTGGTTCGACCATTCCAGCGTCGCACGGGCATCGGACCGCTTCGGGTACTACCCAAGCACCACGTACTTCCACCTCGGCTTCCGTTGTGTCGGGGAAGTGTTCGCTCCATTGAAAGCCGCCCCAGCGGAGGCCGAAGAGGTGCGAATCCAGAAGGAGGCCGCACTCGTTCAGGACTCAATTAACAAGCACAAGGACTTTGATGTGTGCAGGATTCAGGAGCTTGAATTCGTCCGCTCCCCAGTGTCGACGCTGGCAATTGCAGCCTCCCGTTCCCTTACTGCGGAAATGCTGTCCACCGGGAAATATCGGAGCGCTCTGAAATCGTCAGACGCCGCTAGATACATCGGTTATGAAGGGCATCCCACCACGTACCAAGTCTCGACCGATAACTATTGGTGGACTCCGACCGACAGAGGAGTGAGCGCAATTGGCAATGAAATTAAACAGGAAAGGGCAGGATCATATACGGATGGAAGGTCTCTTTAGAAGCGGGATCTGAATCTTGGACGTCGTGAGCTTCAGCAGCTTGATGCGACAACTCAACTCTCGCACGGCTTGAAGGTTGACTTCAGTCGGCACTGGAAGGTTACAAACCTCGGAACGGTAGACGGACTCAGCGGTCAGCGGGAGCGGGGCGCGGCCGATTTTACGAGAACAGCAAACGGGCTGGTCATCGACCAAATCGAGGTGAAATAGGATGTAAATTCTCGCTCCCTCACGTATTCGCGGGTTTGCTAAACCGGCTCAATTAGTTCACCGTGTCCATCGGACAATGCTCTCCGATCCAGCCTATGTACCTGCATTGCTTGCATTTTCGGCTCATCGCGTCAGGAGATGTTGCGGGTGGTACTCTGTGACATTGGCACTCGCAAGCTTTGCATGCATCGTGCTGTCCCCTCTGGCACTCGGCAGATAGCAATGTCCCCATGGTGTCCCATTTTACACGAGGTTAGGAAAATGTTGGTAGTGTCTCAGTTTGATTTGTCTCAGTTTGATTCTTCGCCCAGCAACCCCTCCACGATGCCGTCGACCTGCTCTTGAGTAAAGTCCGGCGGCGGTAACGTCGGGTTAAAGTATGCCGTGATTGCTTGCACAACTTCGTCGTCGGTGAAGTGCCCGCCGTTTTTTTCTTCAGCGGCGATTTTCACACGTTCGATGGAACCTGCGCATATTTTAGTCATAGGCGGAATCCTCCTCTTCGCCGAGTAGTACTTTCGCTCTTTTCGAACGCGTCCACTCGCCTATCCTAACGCAAGAGCGCTCTCTCCAGCAAGTCACGGCGGGTGGCGAATACATTGCCTTTCATCTACGCGCCCCACGAACGCGGGCAACATCTCCGCCACCGCGTCTTATCCGTGGCCTGTTCCTGGATTCTTAACGGTCGCCGACATAGAATGTCCGCTGCGGCGGATCGACGCCACGCGCTTGTGCGCCGAGCTGCTCAACGCCCTGTTCAACCTCGGTTGCCACGCGGAGGATTATCCCGTATCCTGAAGGTGACGATCACGAGAGGCGGGACAGCACGGCAATTCATCTCACACCAGAGCAAGAGCGGCGGGTCCACGTCGTTATGGACCGGGGCGCCTACGAGTCGGTCGGAGAAGTCGTGGATGCAGCCTCGGCCGCCGTCTACATGCGGCGTACTGGGCTTCGCGGGGACACCAGAAGAACTCGACGCTTTGCTTGCGGACGCCGCTGGAGCGCAAATCATCTCTTCAAATCTTCGGAGACGGCGAGCTACATCCACTGGCCCGACCTGGACGAAGATCTGACGGTTGCGGGTCTGTTGGCGGGGCAGCGCCTCGGGAGAGAGCCCGCGGTCTTTAAAAAAATGGCTGCACTCGCGAAAGGTGAGGGGTAAGCGGAAGGGGCCGTAGCACACACACTCTTGCCTGTGTCTCTCCGCGATCCCTACTAACCTTGGGCACAGGCAAGAGTGCCTTTGCGACCCGAACCTTCTTTGCGCCGATGGCGGCTTTGGCGGTAGTATTGCCATGGCGCAACGCTGGTGAGCAACCAACCCACATTCGATGTTGGGCACCGAGGAGAGGGCAGAGTCTCGCCTCAACTGCAATGCATCTTGTCCCTCATTGGTTTTACTTCTGTCATCGCGCAGATCGTTTTGATGCGCGAGCTGATCGTGGTCTTTTACGGCAACGAGATTTCTCTCGGCATCATACTCGCGTGCTGGCTGCTTTGGACGGCCATCGGCTCGAGTGCGTTTGGCAGGCTTCTTGGGCGCTGCCGGGATTCCCGAAGAGTTGTAGCCAGCCTGGAAACCCTGATCGCGGGAATATTCCCGCTGACCATTTTTGCGGTACGCGCCAGCCGGCCAATGCTGGAATCCGTCCCTGGAGAAATCCTGGGCCCGGCGCCGATGTTCCTCACTTCCTTGATAACGCTCAGCCTCTTCTGCCTGCTCTCGGGAAGCCTGTTTGCTGCGGGCAGCAGGCTGTGCAGCGAGGAAACGCGCAGCTCAACGGCCTCTGCGGCGAGTTCGGTTTACCTGCTCGAGGCTGCGGGATCGGGCTTGGGAGGAATACTGGCAAGCCTGATTTTGATCCGCTATTTTACCTCGTTTGAAATGGCCGCCTGCGTGGCCCTGCTCAACCTGCTGGCCGCGGCATGGATCGGCGTGCACACGCCGGTCTATCGCCGTACCCTGCTGGCGCTGCTTCTGGTTGCTGCCTTCTTCATCCCGCGCGCCGCGCGCCGGCTCGAGGCCAAATCGCTGGCGCTGCTCTGGCGCGGCTTCAGCCTCGTGGAATCCCGGAATTCCGTCTATGGCAATCTGGCGCTGGTGGCGACAAGCGAAAGCCACAGCCTTTTCGAAAACGGGTTGAGGATACTCACCGTGCCCGACCCCTCAGCGGCCGAGGAGGCAGTACACTTTGCACTTCTCGAACACGCCGCCCCCCACTCGCTGCTGCTGATTGGCGGAGGGATCAACGGCAGCCTGGCGCAAGCTCTGCAATACTCCAGCCTCGAGCGCGTCGACTACGTCGAATTGGACCCTGCCATCCTGGGCGTCGCCGAGCGCCACTTTGCGCAAGTCTGGACGCCTGTGCGCAGCGATCCTCGCGTGTTCGTTCACCGCATGGATGGCCGGTTGTTCCTCAAGACCAGCAAAACCAAGTTCGACGTCATCATCGTCAACTTGCCTGACCCCTTTACCGCCCAACTGAACCGCTTTTACACCCAGGAGTTTTTCCGCGAGGCCGCGGCGAAGCTCAACCCCGGTGGGGTACTGTCCTTTCAGGTGACCGGGGCGGAGAATTACATCAGCCAGGAACTTGCGGACCTCTTGAGGTGCCTCGAAAAGACGCTGCGCTCGGTTTTCCCGCAAGGGGTGGCCATTCCCGGGGAAACGGTTCACTTTCTGGTTTCAAATCGAGGGGGCACACTTACCCGAGATGCCTCTGCATTGATGACCCGGCTGCACGAGCGCCGCATCCACACGCAGTATTTTCGCGAGTATTACGTTCCCTTCCAGATGTCGCCGGACCGCATGCAGGATCTCGAGCAGCAGATCGAGCCAAAGGCCGCGACGCCCATTAACCGGGACTTCTCTCCCATTGCATACTATTTCGACGTGGTCCTATGGAGTTCGCGATTTCACTCGCGCTGGCGCGATTTACTGGAATCGCTGGCGGCTCTGAGATTCGGCGCGGCCGCGGCCGCCGTGTTTCTCGGCCTGCTGACCCTAACGGTCGCGTCGGGGCTGTTCGAACGCATCGGCGTCGCGCGGCATCGCGGCGGCGTCGATGGCACGCCGCCTCGCGATCGTGATGTAAGAAGACTGCCGCACGCCTATCGCGCCACGCTGGGGCTCTGTGTGACGGCGATGGGGTTCACGCTGCTTGGCCTCGAAGTTCTCCTCCTGCTCGGGTTTCAAGCCCTCTATGGATACGTTTACCAACAACTGGCCATTCTGGTAGCTCTCTTCATGGTGGGGATGGCGGGCGGAGCATGGCTGGCCCTAAGGAAAACAAGGGCGCGTAGGGACGGTTCGCGAACCGCCCCTACGAGTGTGGATGGCGGCGAATACAGGAAGCTCGCACTGCTGCAACTTCTGGCGGCGGCAGCGCCTCTTCTCCTCTACGCGTTATTCGTTCTGCTCGCCAGCGTCAAAAGTCTGCGGGCGCTTCTCACCGTCAACCCCATGGTCTTCCCCATGCTGGCTCTGATGGCCGGTTTGATGGGCGGATTCCAGTTCCCGGTAGCGAGTCGTCTTTACTTTATCGATTCAGAAGAGCCGCCGACCTCAGGAGCGGAGGTCCGCGCTGCCGACTCCACTCCCTGTGCAACGCGAAACGCGGGGATACTCTATGGCCTCGATCTCGCCGGGGCGTGCCTGGGAGCGGTGGCGCTGAGCGCCTACCTGCTCCCGGTTTATGGCTTTTTGCGAACCGCCGTCCTCATGGCCGGGGTGAACCTGGGGCCGGCGGCGCTTGCAATCCTGGCGGCTTTTGAGCTGAGGGCTCATCAAACGCGGGCGCTTTAGGATTGTGCGGCTCGCCAAACACCAGGGCCGTAAACATGAACAGGTCGGCGTCGTCATCTTTCCAGGCCTGCTGGGGCAGGCCCGCTTTGACGCACACCTGTTCCAGGAATGTCTTCCGATCCCAGCCTTCTTCCGTGGGCACCTGGGGAAGCAGCACGCCCTCATACTCTCCCTTGCGGATCAGCAAGCCATGTTGGCCTACATGAATCTGGTTGATGTCTTCGACTTTGCGCAGCGGGGAAAGCACCGAGATCTCGTACTCCAGCAGCGGCAGTTCGTCGGAGTTGACAGGGCGGAAGCGCCGGTCCTCGAGAGCCGCGTACGCGGCCACATCCCGGACCGTTTCGGCAAGGGGTTTAACCGGGGACATATAGCCAATACAGCCGCGCAAATCTCCGTGCTCCTTCAAGGTCACGAAAGCGCCACGCGCATCACGGAGCGCTTCCGGCTCATTGTCGGGTACGGGCAGGATCTTCTTCTCCCGCACCGCGACTTCCACGGACTGGCGCGCAATTTTCAGCAACTCCGCTTTTTCGGCGGGGGTGAGGGAGAACTCCGCGTTCTTGTGGCCGTGCTTCTTGTTCTCCTTCTCATTGTCAGCCGTGATCGCCAGGGCTCCGTAGCCGACCACGCGGCTCTTGTCTCCCGTAACGTCACCCGAATTGGCGTATTTGAGGAGTTGCGCGTGATGGGCGCCCAGGTGCTCCGCTGCAATCATGGCTGCGATGATGGGCCCGCCGCCGCAAGGACCGTTCCAGAGGTTCCGCTCGAGGTTTTGGGAGAGAGTCAGGTAATCCCAATCCTGGATGGTCTTCAGGATCTGGTGGTCCATCCGCTCTGCGTCATCGTAAGTGTGGTAATGGGACAGATCGGAGCTGACCAGGATGAGCGTGTTGGTGCCTTGTACGGCTTTGGCGAGAGCGATCCCCAGGGCGCGGCAGTTGTCGTAACTGATGTCGCCCATCACGATGGGCACCATCTTGAACTGTCCCAGCACGCGCTGAAGGAAGGGCAGTTGATCCTCGAGGGCGTGCTCGCCATACTGTTGGCCTCGCACATTCACCGGGCCGTGTCCGCGGTCCGAGATTTTGATTGACGAGCTCAGCTTGACGAGCTGGGCGGCAAAGTCGTGGTCTACCGGAACGTCGCCCAACGGCGTATGGTAAGCGTCTCCGTCGTAGATGGAGGAGAAGGGAAACGACTCGTAATGCGACGGGGCGAGCACTACCACTCGGTCGTAGCTCCGTCCTTTAAGCTGGACATACGAGTAAGCTGCCACGCCGCCGGAGAATTGGTAGCCCGCGTGAGGACAGATCAGGGCCACCAGGCTGCCGTCCAGTTTCTCGGGCGAAGCTTGCGCGAGAAAACCGTCGATCATCTTTCCCAATTCGTTCGGGTCGGCAGGGTAGAAACCTCCCGCCACAAGGGCCGGCCTGATCTTCTGCTCCGCGCTTAAGCCAATATTCTTCAAGCCGATCACAAACAACGCGACGGGGATAAGTAGGGCACATAACAATACAGTTAGTTGGATCTTCATATCAGGACCTTCGGCGAGGACTCTCGGGCTTACGGCTTAGAAGTCTACACCCGAATGGCCTGGCGAGTGTCAGGATTCGGGTGCGCGGGGCGCGGGGCGCAAGGCGTTGGCCCAGACAGATTGTCTGCCTGCGGCACGGGCCGTGCCTGTCCTCTTTGGGCTTCCGACGCTCATCGCGAATGGGCATGGAATCTATGTAGCCCCCCCTGCCCCTACCGGATTGCCTGTTTCGACGCGCGATTTTGATCTCAATTGCGCATTTCGAGCGCATTTTGTGCCGCTTTTGGGGCTGAACTCAGCTTCGTTTCGCACACCCGGTCGTGTGTTTTCAATAACATATTGGCTTCGATCGTACTAAAATACATCCATTTCGCGGCTCCCCTCCCACTTTTAACTTACAGAGAGTATCGCCGTCCTTGCCCTCGCCGCCGCGCCACAGACAGTTTGTCAGCGGCCGAGTTTGACAACCATGATAGGCTATCACAGCCCGGAAGGCTTGTCAAGGGAAAAAAGCTTGACAGTCTGGAGGCACTCACTATAAGAAGCAGGGTGGCAAAACGGTCTCGCGTTTGCTTCGGCGTCTTCGGGAGCGAGTGCGAGACGTTGCCGAAGGACGTACCCCTACTCACTTTGGAGTTGCATGAAAGTCGTACCGCAGGGGCTTAAAGCCAAGTGGTTTTGGTACTCGCTGCTTTGCGTGCTTTGTTGGGGGGCGTGGGTGCTCTGTTCGAAACTGGGGACCAACGAGATTCCCGCCAGCACGATGCAGTTCATTTTCGCGTTCGGCTTCATTCCGGTGGCGATTCTGGTGCTTGTCATGAAGCCCGTCAAGTTCGAAAAGAGCGCGAAGGGCATCGCCTACAGCCTGGGCAACGGAATTCTTGCGGGCATTGGCGGCCTGACGCTTTTTGCCGCCTATCGGAGCGGCGGGAACACGTCGGTCATCACCGCCGCCACGGCTCTTTATCCCCTCATTACGGTAGTGCTGGCGGTACTGGTTCTGCGCGAACGGCTCAATTGGCTTCAGATTGCGGGTTTGGGATTCGCGGTGGTAGCTATTATCATCTTCTCTTTGTAAGAGTCCGGTCCTATGCACTTGCCCCCTTGGTTCTGGTTTGGTCTGATCACCCTGATCTCGTGGGGGATTGTTGGTCTGCTCCAAAAGCTTTCCACTAACCATCTCTCTGCGGAGTGGGCTTTAGTGTGGCTGGCCGTGGGCTTTTTCATTCTCGAGCCATGGCTTTACCCGGGGAAGGTGCTCTTCACATATTCAAATCGTGGCTTGGAATGGGCCCTTTTGAGCGGCGTGTTTAACGCTTTAGGGGCCTGGGCGCTGCTGGCGGCGCTGAAGAGCGGCGGCAAAGCCTCGATCGTAGCGCCCTTCACGGCGCTTTATCCCATCGTGGTAGTTTTCCTGGCTCCTTTCATTCTCCATGAATCCATCAGCGGCTTGCAGGCCGTGGGAATAGTCTGCGCGTTGATTGCGGTCGTGCTGCTGTCCACAGAGAGTTCGACAACTTGATGGAGGTTTCACCTATGACTTCTTCGCACAATCCAAGCCGCCGTAGTTTCCTGAAGAAAGCTGCGATGGGAGGCGCGGCCTTGGCTGCCGCCCCGGCGTGGCAGCGCGTGCTGGGCGCGAACGATCGCATCAATGTGGCGCTGATCGGCCTGGGAGCGCGCGGCTCAGATCATTTGAACCTGGTGCTTCAGCACCGTGCCAACCAATCGGACATTGAAGTCGTAGCCCTTTGCGATGTTTACCAGAAGCGGCTGAGCATGGCCTCGGCCAAGGCGCCGGGGGCAAAGACCTACGTTCACCACCAGGAAGTGCTCGAGCGGTCTGACATCGATGCGGTGTTCATCGCCACGCCCGACCATTGGCACGCCCCCATCACCCTCGCGGCCATGGAGCGCGGCAAAGACGTGTACGTTGAGAAGCCCATGACGCACACGGCCGAGGAAAGCAAAACGGTCGCCCACAAGACCAAAGAACTCCAGCGCGTCCTGCAAGTGGGCGTGCAGGGGCTTTCCTGGAATCGCTGGCACAAGATCCACGAGATTGTCCATTCCGGCATGATCGGGCAAGTGGTCGCCGTGCAGGGCACCTACAGCCGCAATGCCCCGGAAGGCGACTGGAACGGCGGTGACTTTTGGACGATCGATCCGGCCGCCGGTCCCGACGCCACTGGGGACAACCACATCGATTGGAAACAGTGGCTCGGCCCCTCCCGCCAGATTCCGTATAACGCGGACCGGTTTTTCCGCTTCCGCAAGTACTGGGACTATTCAGGCGGCATTGCCACCGACCTGCACTATCATATCGTCGCGCCCTTTCATGTCGGAGTGGCCAACGACTTTCCCACCCGCGTCGCGGGCATGGGCGGGTTGTGGGTCTATAACGACGGGCGCGAGGTCCCTGACACCTTTCTGACCGTCGCCGACTACCCGAGTAAGTACTCGATGACCGTGCAGTCTTCACAGGTCAACGAGAACGGTCCGATGATGATGATCCGGGGGACCAAAGCCACTATCCATCTGAGCGACGAGTGGGAAGGCCCGCCGTCGCGTCAGTACGATTACGCGGATATCTTCCCCGAATCGCCGTTCGTCGAGGAATTCAACAAGAAGTACGGCAACGACCAGGTGCGCGTGGATGGCGTGGGCAACGAGGGCGATCTGAAGCACGTTGACAACTTCTTCGATTGCGTGCGCTCACGGCAACTGCCGAACTGCAACGTGGATATCGGTTATAAGGTTTCCGTGGCCTGCGACCTCTCCGTACGGTCTTACCGGACAGGCAAGGTGTATTACTTTGATGCGGAGCGCGAGCAAGTTGTGGAGAAGTGAGATTTGCCGAATACCCCTTGGAGTGCGGTAGCGTCAGCTACCGCCTTTTCGTTTCGAATCCAAGGTGGCAGCTTTGCTGCCGCACTCCAAGGCTCAGAATGACAGGTTGGAAGAGGCTTCCGGAATGCCTGAACTCACTTCACGGGAAAGAATGTTGCGGGCGCTGCGTCAGGAGGCGCCGGATTATGTTCCATGTTGCTTCATGAGCTTTACGGCGTTGCGGCGGCGCTGCCAGGAAAACCTCTACGAATTAGTCAAGGCCGAGCGCGACATGGGTCTGGACTCCTTTCTTTTTATCCCCACTCTGCCGCGGCCGCAGCGCCTGGACCATCCGGACCTGCGCGGGCTGCCGGTGCGTTTCCATCTTTCGGTGGAGACGCGCGAGTGGCAGGAAGAGAATCCAGGCCAGTACGCCGTTTTGCATAAGGAGTACTCGACGCCGGCGGGCAAGCTGCAAACCAGCGTGCGCCTTTCGGAGGACTGGCCGCACGGAAACCACATTCCCTTCGTCGATGATTACCAGGTGCCGCGGGCGATCAAGGCTTTGCTGAGCGGTGAAGTATGGGAGTTGGATGCGTTGCGGTACCTGCTGACGCCTCCTGACCCTGACGATGTCCAACAAGTCCAAGTCGAAGCCGAACGTGCCCACGCTTTTGCGCGCGAGGAGGGAGTCTTGCTGGCAGGCGGTTGGGGCGTGGGCGTCGATATGGCGACCTGGCTTTGCGGGTTTGAGAAGCTGATGGTGCTCGAGCACGACCAGCCGGGGTTTTTCGCGGACCTTCTGGAAATGATCCACCATTGGAACCAGCAGCGCATGGCCGTGGTGCTTTCGGGGAGAGTGGATCTCTATATCTACCGGGCGTGGTACGAGGGCTGCGATTTCCTTTCACCCAAGCTCTTTCGGGAGGTCATCCTTCCGCACCTCAAGAGCGATGCCGCACTGGCGCATGAACACGGCGCCAAGTTTGGTTATATTTGCTCGAGCGGAATATTGCCACGGCTCGACGATTACGTGGAAGCGGGAGTAGATGTCCTCATTGGCGTCGATCCGGTGCAGGGAACCCACACCGACCTTGGCCAGATCAAGAAGAAAGCTGCCGGGCGTCTTTGCTTGTGGGGCGGCGTCTCGGGTGCGGTCACGGTGGAAATGGGCGAAGAGAGCGAGATTCGCACCGCCGTGCGGCTCGCCCTTGCCGAACTCGGACCGGAGGGGTTCATCCTCTCGCCCGTGGACAACATCACCGTGGATGCACCCAGGACCTGGAGCAACCTCCAGATTTTCATCGACGAATGGCGGAGGAACCGATCATGACATCAATAACACGGCGTAATTTACTGGTGCAGGCCGGCGGCGCGGCCGGAGCACTTGCCGCGGCCGCCCCCTTGGCAAGGACCGCCGCGCCTCGTGCTTCGTACACGCCAGCCAGAAGCCGGAAGAATTCTACGCGGTCCACGACCAGATGAACCGCTGCCGTGGCATGGAGCTGGGCGTGAAGTGCGCGGAGGCTTTCGTTCACCATTCGCAAAGCCCAGAGGTCGCGCTGCCGGCTTAATACTTCGCCTCAGTGATGCGCCCCGTGCTTTCGCCGCGCAGCCAGACGTAAAGCGGCGCGCGCGGAGAGGGTGGCGGCCACGGGAGTTCGATTTGCAAGTTCTGGTTCTCGGAATCGCCCACCGCGGGGACGGGGATTCCCTGCACAGGGTATCCTGCCTGGCTATCCCATCCCGTCTTCTCGATGACTTGCAACTCCTGGCCGGTGAGGCTTCCTAAGAAAAGGTCGCTGCCTTTTTTCTGGTCGGTGAGCACAAATTTCTGAATGTGTGGCAGGCGAATGACTCGTCCCAGAGAGTAAGGTTCGGAGGCGCCGATTTCATCGGCGCTTACCGTGGCCTCCAGTTGGCAGCCGGAGCGGCCTACCGATCCCGGATCAACCGACAAAAATAGAATGCCTTCTCCGGCAAAATCCAACTGCGCAGATCCGGCTCGCTCGCCAGGATGGAGAGAGAGGGATTTCTTCGCGTCTGCCTGGTTGGCACAGCTCAGCTCGAAGCCGGGATTCGATCCGGCGTTCTCGGTCTGGATCGAGAAACTCACCGGGCCGCCGGCGGCGATTTCGCCCTGGCGCAAGGCTACGCCCGTCGCTTGAGAGGACGATTCGTTCACCCCGGTGATCTTCGGCCGTGGCCCAACCACTTGTACGACGTCGAAGAGTTTGAGAGGACTGTGCAGGTCTGAAATCTTCAAGCTGGCGTCGAGCATCTCACCTTTTTTCGCCTTTGGCGTTAACTTGAGGGTGGCTTTTCGCTCGCGCTGGTTTCGCGCATCCGGCGCAACAGGAGCCAGGGTCCATGTGGCGCCCTCGCTTAAAATCCCTTCAATCCGTTCCAACCCAGTTCCCTCGAGCGCGAACGTCTGGCGCGTCTCCCCCAGGTTCGCCCGCAAGGGAAGATCGGATACGGTGGGGTTGGGAGGGTGGATTACGAGCCCGAGGTCATGATTCGATCCGTTGGTCTGGGTCAGTTTCAGGCAATAGGAGCCCGCAGGCAACTTGGCAGTGTCAATGTCCAAATCCAAGGCCGTTTGCTCCCCCGTGCTACTCCCCTTGGGAACGGTGAAGGACAGTTCTTTGGGCAATCCCTCGGCCTTGAGAGTGGCGTCGTCCTTTAGTAGAGCAGAGGCCGGACTGGAGCCCGCCGCTTTGTCTGATGGAACGAGTGCCACCTTGTTGACAAACTCAAAATCCGCGCCCGTTAGTTGAACCCTCACCAGGCCCGTGCCTTCCACCAGGCGGTCTTCGGAATCGGGGCTGAGTCTGGCGTGCGAAAAATCCGCAAAGGGACGCAAGTTGATGTCGCCCTGCACTTCCATCGGATCCCAATCCCACTTGGCGACAAGGCGGTATTGCCCTTCCGGAAGTTTGGTTTTGCTGAGATCCAACTCCAGAGAGTCGTCCGGTTCACCGAGTTTCACGGTCACGGGAACCTCCGCCGAGTGGCCCGCGGAGACTAATTCCCAATCCCGGACTCGCGGGAGGTTTTTGAGCTGGCTGGGATTCGCGCACGCAATCTTAATGGTGGATTTCCAGCCCAGCGGCAGGCACCGGGTCTCCGGCAACGACGCCGCTGGCGCCCCCACGTCCGGAACGCGCAGCATCCACAGATAGGCCGGGCGGGTGCGGGGCTTCAGCTTCTGGTCCTTGCTACAGAGCGCCAGTCCATCGCTGGGGATAGACTGCGTGAAGGCGGCATGAAAATCGGTGTCCGGAAAAACCATGATGCGGAGGTTTTCAAAAAGCGCCGCGCCCCCCGCGGCCAAACCGAATGGTGTGCCGAAGAAGAGGGCCGCCACAGATGAGGCCAATCCCGTCGACTGCGCGACCATCGTCGTTCGCTCCGAGGTGAGCGGATCGTAGGTGGAAAGGGAGGGCATCACGGCCCCAAGCAATTGCGCCGCCTGCTGATCCGTAGGAGCGGCGGTATCGAGTTTGGAGACCGATACGCCATACGCAGCGGAAAATCCGCGCAAGGCCGCATTCAAGTCGGTCCCGTAATTGGGGGATTGCTCGACTTGGGAAAGCGTTTGAACCAGCGCTTCGACGGTAGCTGTCTGCTGGGCATAATCGGCGAGTTGCGGGATCAGGTCTTCATTCTTCTCAACCATCGAGCTGACTTTCTTTACATCCAGCCCATGCGGACCGAACACCACACCCACAATGGCCGCCCGCGCCGGGATCACCCACTGCGCAGGGTCCTTCGCCGGCCGGGCTTCCAGGACTATGAGGTCCTTTTGCTTCGTCTTGTTCTTTTCGGTGTGCGAGGTTGTGCCCCCCTTCTGCTCGGCAGTCGCTGATCCTGCGGACGCCACGCCGGAGCCCCCATGCCCTGCTCCGCTGGCGAGTGCGGAAGCGGGCACAAGCAGAATTGCGATCTGCGCCTTGTCCTTGATGGGCGCGGGTATGTGGACGGGTTCATATTTCAGCTTTTCGCCCGGCCGGATAAGGTTTACGGAGCTTAGTGGCAATGCGGGGCCTTTCCCTTCCGGTTGGAGCAAAAGACGAAAAGTGCTGACCGAAACGCCTCCCAGACAAGGGGGTGGGGCGACCGCATGAGCTTTTGCCGAGATGAGCCCAACGAAAGCTAATAGCAGAAGCGAAGGTTTCATTCCGAGTTTAGCCTCTCAGGAGCATTGAGCATCGTGCGCATACGGACTACGGAGGAAAGCAACGCAGTCCTTGGCCAAGGATGAATGGAATGTGTCACAGCATCAAGTGCATTATCCTTTTATTTCGATGTCGCGCGGCGCTGCGGGGTTTTCCCCTCACCAGGGGCCAATTGTCGCTCATGCCTGTTGGCTGAAAGGCGTAGCGCGGGCGTCTCGCCCGCGGTCGCGGGAAAGCCCCGCTCCCGCGGACGGGCAGGATCCGCGCGATACAGTGCGAGAGACGGCCGCGCTACCCAATCCGCCGATTTTCAGATCAGTGCGATATTCCTCGTCGCCTGCGGCTTTTCGGAATGAGATGTAGAACCGGAGCTCGAGAGGGCGGCCACGAGAGCCGCCACTGTGACGCGAGCGGTGATACTATATGCGCCTCGAACAACACGATCTGGAGGTCCTGCGTGAAAACCAACCGAAGAAGATTTCTGCAAGCAAGCGCCGCCACGGCCGCCGCAGGAGTGCTGCGGGCCAAAGCTCGTCCGCTGACCGAGGATACTGATCTGGACGGATTTAACATCGCCAAGCGCCATCAGATTATTCGCGACCTGCCTACGCCGAATTTCTTCGAGGGCATGCTCCTTGGTAACGGCGACATTGGACTCTGCGTCACGGTGCGCCCGGACGCGCTGGGCCTCCACCTGGGCAAGGAAGACTCCTGGGACATCCGGGTGAGCGAGGATCACTACCAGCATGTGTTACCGTTCAACGAACTGCTGAAGCTTTGGGAGCGGGCCAGCGAGGAGGCCAAGCGACAGGGCAAGCCTGACATGCTCTATATGGAATATGGCATCGACTTCTTCCGCGAATACACCCTGAAAGTGACTTCCTCGTACGCGAAATCCTGGCCGCGCCCCTGGCCTTGCGGCATAGTGTGGATTCACTGGGACTCGCGAAAAGTGCGCGTCGTCAGGCAAGTGCTTGACCCGTCGAATGGACTCTATAGGCTCGAGCTGGAATGCGACGACCTGCGCGGGCAGCGTCGCGAACTGACGGTGCGCTGTTTCGTAAACTGGAACTCCGGGCACGTTTCAGTTTCCAGCGACGAGGCCGCGCCCTTCGTCTCAGTCTCCTACTGCCCCAATCTTGATGCCGCGGCTAAACTTCCGCCGCCTGAACTTGACGGGAACGCGGGTGTGGGTTTCTCCGAGTTCTCTGCCTATCAGCATTTTCCGGCGACGGTGCCTACACCGGAGAACCCGAATCCACCTCGCACAGCGAAGGACCGCAGCTTTGCTTTGAATGGACGTATGCAAGGCTCCTGGTTGATCGAAGGTCTTGCAGAAACCCAGAATCGGCTGGGAAAACTGGGGCCGGGAAGCAAGGAAGCGTACTGGGACTTCGACGGCCCGCCGTGTGTTTTCTTGCGCAGTCAGATGGACCAGCCTTTCCGCCTCGACCTCACGCTTTTCACTCCGCGCGACCACGCGGATAACGTGGCCTTTGCCCGCAGCGAGGCGGTGCGGTTGGCGCAAATCCCCGTGAAGCAACTCCAGCGGGAAACGGAAGACGGCTGGAAGGGTTTCTGGTCGCGCTCTGCCGTGGAATTTGAGGACAGGCAACTGGAGAAGATTTGGTACCACAACCAATACTTGCTGGCCTGCTGCCTGCGGGATGGGAAAGTGGCCCCGGGCTTGTTTGGCAACTGGACGAGCGGCAAGATCGGCACTGCCTGGCATGGCGACTATCACATGAACTACAACACCCAGCAGGTCTTCTGGGGAGTGTTTTCAAGCAATCATGTGGACCAGAATCTTCCCTATGTGGAAGTGGTCGAAAGCCTGCTGCCCATGGCCCGGAACTACGCTCGCGAGAAATTCGGATTACCGGGCGCCTTCTTCCCGCACTCCGCGTATCCGGTGCCAAGCCAGGTGGTGCCTTACCCGGCGCCGCCTTGGGGTTACGAAGTGTGCGAGACGCCTTGGACGGTGCAGAGCCTGTGGTGGCAATACCTGTACACACTCGACAAGCAGTTTCTGCAACGGGTCTATCCCATTTTCCGGGCCGCCACCGATTTTGTGGTCGCCTTCGTGAAAAAGGGTGCCGACGGCAAATACCATATCGCGCCTTCGGCCTCGCCCGAAAACTGGGGCTGCACGGTGGACTTCCGCCTCAATCGAGATTGCATTATGGACTTGGCCATGGTGCAGTTCTTGCTCGACGCCGTTCTTGAGGCCTCCAAGATCCTCAATGTCGACGAAGGCGAGCGCGAACGATGGGGGGAGGTTCGCAACAATCTTGCCCCGTACCCGAAAACCCAGGGGCCCTATGGCGAAGTCTGGCTGGATGTGCTTAATGCTCCACCAGAGCACGTTTACAACGTACCGGTGACGCTCGCCCCGGTTTTTCCGGGAGATCAGGTCGGGATGGGGCGCAACGAAGAGCAGTTGGAAATCGCCCGGCGCACGGCGCGGACCATTCGCTTGGAAGGAGGCAATGATCTCGTCTATCAGCCCCTGATCCGCGCAAGGTTGGGGATGCTGGATGTCCAATGGTTCAAAAACCAGGTGCGCTACTGCCAGTTGCCCAACGGCATTGCCAACGACCGTGTCCGCCAGATCGACGGCCGGTACAATGATGGCGTTGACTATGATTTCATGATGCGCATGGGCGTTTGGACGGAAAACCTCTCGCTGCCTGCTGTGCTCAACGAGTGCATGCTACAGAGCTTCTCAGGGGCGATCCGCCTCTTTCCCAACACGCAGGGATTGGGACGAGCGCGCTTCCGAGACCTACGCGCTGCGGGGGCTTTCCTGTTCAGCGCCTCCTACGATGGCAAAACGGTTTCACCGGTGACGATGCTTAGCGAAAAAGGTGCAACTGCGAAGCTGGTCAATCCCTGGCCCAACGCGCAGCCTAAGGTGACGCGCGCGAGCGATGGCCGACCGATCGCCGTTACGGTGAGAGGAGAAATCGTACAGTTTGCTACGCAGACCGGGGAGCGATACAAGATCGAGCCGGCGTAGATCGCAGACCAATCACCCTCGCACAGAGACACGCCATGGCGCATGTAGGGGCACGCCATGGCGTGCCCCTACGGAGTAATTTGCTCATCCCCAGGGCTCGTCGGCGGACGGTCCGTAGATGGCGGGCACGGGGACGCCGTTCAAACGCAGGTAGACGCCGAGTTGGGCGCGATGGTGGACAAGGTGATTGAGGAACATCTGCCGGTAGGCCAGAAACCGAGGCCCCTCAAAAATGGCCTTGCCCTCGAAAGCGAGGATCCAGTTCTCCTTCCAAGCCTCATCGGGTGTGTCGATGAGCGCCTGGCGGACCTTGGCAGCGCCGTCGTCGAATACCCTGACGAGTTGGGCCGCGGATTCGAAAGGCAATGGCTTATAGCTGCCCGCGGAAAAGTCCAACTTGGGGGTAGTAAGCACCATGAGGCCGAAGCCGCCAAGCTCGGCCACGTGGGGCGCCAGCTTGCCGAGCGGCATCGACTTGGGATGGGGAACGAAGTCTGCTTTCTCGGGGGTCCGCTCCAGGGTCTTGCGTGTCTTGGTAATCTCCTCGTCCAACTCAGGCAGAAGCGCTTCGCTGATCGTCATGTAATCCTCCCTAGGCTGGTTTGGTTGCCGTCAACTCTTATCCTAGGCGAATAAAAAGCGAAAGTCAAGGGAATTGTCGCCATCCCTTCTCCCCGAGCCAGAGGGCAGTGATTCCTGCTTCCTGCCACTTGCCCATTTGCCCACGGCCTCCTGCCTACCTACGGTCTGCCAAGCCCCGCATGGTAATCCCAAACGGCGTGGTAGTAGCTCATGAAGCGCAGGGGCTCGCAGCTCGGCTCGCCCACTTCGGCGAACGTGTAGCGATCGAAGTTCATGGATCGGAATAGGGTGAAGAGCTCATGCCAGGGATAAGCTGCATTGTCGAGGTTATTGATATGGCAACTGCGTATCCAAGGTTTCAACAGCTCAAAACTCTTCCGAACCGAGCCGTTCTCCACGTCGGTGGGATTGGAATTCCAGCAGGCGCCGACCAACGGGTGGTTGGCGGCGGAGAGAATCTGATGAGCGTTGGCGGGGATCTGTGTGCCCTCACCGTGAACTTCCATCCAGATTTCAACGCCGTGGTCGCGCGCAATGTCTCCGCACTTGGCGAGCGCATGGCCGATCTGCTCGAGGGTTTGCTCGTGCGGAACGTCGCGCGGGAATCCGTTGGGGCGCACCTTCACACCCAGGCAGCCCAGATCCTGCGCTAGTTCGCACCAGCGGCGCGTTTCTTCGAGGTTCTTCTCGACCGTGGCGGCGTCGGGCGATTCGTACTCGCAGGTCGTCCCCAGGCTCACCAACCGCACCTTCGAATCGGCGAAGCGCTTCTTCACCTCCTCGCGTTGCGGCTTGCTGAGGGAGGGTTCGACTCCGTGCTTGTGTGTGGTGCGAAGTTCCGCACCCACGAAGCCCGTTTTCTCGCAATTTTCGATAATGGTTTCAATGTCCCAATTTGCCGCCAAATTGTACGTCACCAGGCCGAGATGAAATGGCGGGGGCGTTCCGGCTGGCTCAGTCACAAAGGGTACTGAGGGGCTGGAGAGGGCCTCTGCACTTCGGGCAAATCCGGTGATTCCGGCCGCTGAAACAAGACCCGACTTCAGGAATTCCCGCCGTTTGGTTCGTGGCATCTTCGCCTCCGCCAATCCAAAATCTAAAACCCAAAAAGCAAGTTCCAACTATAATGAATTTGAAAGGGCTTGGGGAATGATTCTCATCATCGACAATTACGATTCTTTCACCTACAACCTGGTCCAATATTTAGGTGAACTGGGCGCGGAAATGCGCGTGGTTAGAAACGATCAGACCACCGTAGATGAAATCCAAAAAGAGTTGCCCAGTGCCATTGTCATCTCACCCGGTCCCAAGACTCCCACCGAAGCAGGAATCTGCCTGGAGGTGATCGACAAACTGGCGGGCCGTGTTCCTATTCTGGGAGTGTGCCTTGGGCATCAAGCCATCGGCCAAGCCTTCGGTGGCAAGGTCATCCGAGCGCCGGAACTGATGCATGGCAAGATCAGCCAGGTGCATCACGACGGCAAGACTATTTTCGAAGGCCTGCCGAATCCTTTCAAGGCCACTCGTTACCATTCGCTGATCGTGGAACGCAAGGGCCTCCCACCCTGCCTTGAAATCTCCGCCACCTCACCCGACGGCCTGATCATGGGCCTGCGGCACCGCCACATGAAGATCGAAGGGGTTCAATTTCATCCCGAATCGATCCTCACGCAGCCGGGAAAGCAGCTATTGGCGAATTTCCTGAAAATCTAGGGCTGCCGCGGGCTGTCTGTTGTCAATGGTCCGTCGCCCGAACGCCGTTTGCTGTCATCCTGAGCGCAGCGAAGGATCTCTGTAGTTAGTCGCAAACTGCACAGCCCCCAAAGCAACTGCTGAGATCCTTCGCTCCGATCTGGATGACGGAGCGAGCGGTGATGCGACAGCGCAATGAACCAATGATTTGATGGCTCAATGAATCAATGGCTCTTGTTCCGCTGCGTAAAGTCCACTAGTCTCTGTAGTGTCTCGAGTGCGCGGCCGGAGTCAATAACTGCGGCGGCCATGGCAACGCCGTGGATAAAGTCTGCCGCCTTGGTCGCCACCACAAACGCCGCGGCAGCGTTGGCGAGCACCACATCCCGGTAAGGACCCCACTCACCTCGAAGGACGGATAGTGTAAGCCGGGCGTTGGTCTCTGCGTCTCCGCCGCGCAGTGCCCCGATGGGCGTCCGCGCCAAGCCAAACTCTTCCGGGGTCACGTGGCGCGTCTCGACCTCTTCGGCATTGAAAGAGGAGAGCTGCGTCGGGCCGGAGAGAGTGATCTCGTCCATGCCGTCGGAGCCCGTCACCACGAAAGCCCGCTCGGTACCGACAGCGCCCAGGGCGCGCGCCATCATCTCCGTGCGCGACGCATCGTAGACTCCGACGAGTTGGACCGAGGCGTGAAGCGGATTGGTAAGCGGCCCCAGCAGGTTAAAAACGGATTTTGTCTTCAGGGCCCGCCGTGCATTCATCACGTGTTTCATCGCCGCGTGGAGGCTGGGCGCAAACAGAAAAACCATACCCACCTCTTCCAGGCAGGCGGGGATGCGGGCGTAGCGCAGGTTGAGCGAGACACCGAGGGCTTCCAGCATATCCGCGCTGCCGCAACGGCTCGAGATGGAACGATTGCCGTGCTTGGCCACGCGGACCCCGCCGGCTGCGGCCACCAGCGCCACCGCCGTCGAGACGTTGAACGTGGCGTGACCATCGCCGCCGGTTCCACAGGTGTCAAGCAAGGGGCTGCCGGCCCGCAGCGCCTCCAGATCAACTCCCGCCTGACGCAAGCCTTCCGCAGCGTGAGCTCGCATCACCTGCGCGAACCCGACCAGTTCCTCAGCCTGCTCGCCCTTGTCCCGCAAGGCCGCGAGGAAGCTGACGATCTCCTGGTCGGGCACGGAGCCTGACAGGAGGCGCTCCATCACCCCCCCAGCCTCGGCGCGGCTGAGGTGTTGCTGAGATTCGAGTTTTTCAATAACCTCGCTGATTTGCATAACTGCTGATCGTTCGTTGTCCTGCTTCTTGGCCCGGGGTAGGGCAGTGCACGTTGCAATTAAACCCCGCATTTCTTATACTGCCAGATTACACAGTAATTGCAAACCCGGCTAGCCGCGAAGCGGCTCTGTGATGGAATCTCGTCAACCTAATGGTTGTCGGGTCACGGATGCCGAGGGCGACCTGGGGGCGACTGACAACTGCAGACTGACGACCGAAAACTTCTAAAATGAAGATTCACGAATACCAAGCCAAGCAAACACTTGCAAAATTCGGCGTAGCCACTCCGCGTGGTGAAGTTGCCTTCAGCCCCGAGGAAGCGCGCGCGGTGGCGGAGCGATTGGGCGGAACCGTCGTGGTGAAGGCGCAGATCCATGCGGGAGGCCGGGGCAAGGCGGGCGGTGTGAAGTTGGCCCACAACCCGGATGAAGCTCAGCGCATCGCGGGAGAGTTGCTCGGCAAGAAGCTGGTCACGATTCAAACGGGTCCCGAGGGGCGGCTGGTAACGCGCCTTCTAATTGAGGAAGGGCTGCAAGTGGCGCGGGAACTTTATCTGGGCTTGGTGATTGACCGTACCACTGCCCGCCCTGTATTCATGGCCTCGATCGAGGGTGGGGTGGAAATCGAAGTCGTGGCTGCCGAGCATCCGGAGAAGATTTTGAAAGAGTTCATCGATCCCGCGCTGGGCTTGCAGCCTTTCCAGGCGCGCAAGCTGGCCTTCGGGCTCGGACTGGAAGCGAAGCTGGTGAACGATGCTGTGCGGTTCTTTTCCAGCCTGTATCAGGCAATGATCGCCACGGATGCTTCCCTTGTGGAGATCAATCCCTTTGTGCTCACTCGCAACGGCCGCCTGCTGGCGCTCGACGCCAAGATGAATTTTGACGACAACGCGCTTTACAGGCACAACGAAATCCGCGAACTGCGCGACCTGGATGAGGAAGATCCGCTCGAGGTGAAAGCCTCGAATTACAGCTTGAACTACATCCGCCTGGACGGCAACGTGGGCTGCATGGTGAACGGGGCGGGCCTGGCCATGGCCACCATGGACATCATTCAGTACGCCGGCGGGCGCCCGGCCAATTTCCTGGACGTAGGCGGCGGCGCCAATGAGGAACAGGTTCGCCACGGTTTCGAGATCATACTGAGCGATGCTAACGTGCGCGCCGTGCTCATCAACATCTTTGGCGGCATTATGCGCTGCGATATCGTGGCGAATGGAGTAATCGCAGCAGTCAGGTCCCTCGGAACCAAAGTGCCAGTCGTCGTGCGCCTGAAGGGAACAAACGTTGAGCTGGGTCAGCAACTTCTGCGCGAGTCTGGCCTGAATTTCGGTGTCGCGGACGACATGAAGGACGCGGCAGAGAAAGTGGTGACGATGGCGAAGTAGCGGAGGCGATTGAATGACTTTAGGTGAGGCACGCACTCTGGTTCTTAGGTATCTTGCGTCCAATCCGCGCTTTACCCAAGTGGGTCGAATTCATGTTGGTGTCGGGGAACTCATTGCAAGAGAAGCTGGGCAATGGCGGCAAGGAATCCCAATCGACGGTGTACAGTACCTTGGACGAAACGGTATCGCATTAATCAACGAAGTCGTCTGGGACCTGATCATAGAAAGAGTTCTTACCATCGGCTCGGATTCTGCGAACCCAGAGTGGCCTTGGCTCCGTCTTACCGACTTCGGCTTAGAAGTCGCCGGACAGCAGCGTTGGTCACCGTACGACCCCGACGGTTACATCAGAGAGTTATGCGAACAAGCCCCAGCGCTGGCTTCAGTTTGCCAGATGTACGTCGAGGAAGCCTTGCGGTGCTTCCGGAGTGGTTGCCACCTTGCCGCCGTCGTGATGCTCGGAGCTGCCTCTGAAGGGATAGTTGAAGAATTGTTTCGCCAGTTCGTCAAGGCCGTTAAGGTCGGTGGGGTTCCTGAGGCGCCTAGCGTAGAGGGCAAGATTGAGAAGGAGCAATCCGTTTACCGCCGGTATGAGGTTTTCAGGAAACACTTCGATTCGCTCGTCAAGCCGAAGCTGCCGTCGGAACTTGGCGATGACCTCAACCTTCAGTTCGACGGAGTCTTCAATCTCATCCGCTACTACCGAAACGACGCTGGCCATCCCTCGGGGACAAGAATCGAGCGCATGAGCGCGTTCACAAGCCTCGTGCTGTTTGTGCCCTATTGCAAACGCGTCGCGGACCTTAGCAACTGGTTAGAAGCGAACTCGGGAACCTTAAATAAATGAGTATACTTGTTGACCAAAGCACGCGGCTATTAGTGCAGGGAATCACCGGGCGCGAGGGGGCCTTCCACACCCAGCAGGCCATTGCCTACGGTACCAAAGTGGTGGCCGGGGTGACGCCGGGAAAGGGTGGGAGCACCGTTGACGGCATACCCGTTTTCAATACCGTCCGAGCGGCCAAAGATGCGACTGGTGCAAATGCTTCTGTGATCTTCGTGCCGCCGCCGTTCGCCGCAGACGCCATTCTGGAGGCTGCCGACGCGCGGTTGCCGCTGGTGGTTTGCATCACGGAAGGCATTCCGACGCTCGACATGGTGCGCGTGATGCAGTATCTCTCCCTAACCAAGTCGCGGCTGATCGGGCCCAACTGCCCGGGTATTATTTCTCCCGGAAAGTGCAAGGTTGGTATTATGCCAGGACACATCCACCTCGAAGGGAATGTGGGTGTGGTGTCGCGAAGCGGAACGCTGACCTATGAGGCGGTTGGGCAGCTCTCCGCTTTGGGCATCGGCCAGTCTACCTGCATCGGGATTGGCGGCGACCCGATTATCGGAACTACGTTCGTCGATACTCTGAAGCTCTTCAACGAAGACGAGGGAACGCACGGGATCGTCATGATTGGGGAGATCGGCGGCACGGCTGAAGAAGAAGCGGCAGCTTTCATTGAAGCGCAGGTCAAGAAACCCGTGGTGGGGTTCATCGCCGGACGCACCGCGCCGCCGGGCCGCCGCATGGGCCACGCGGGGGCTATCATTTCAGGCGGGAAGGGGACCGCCGTGGATAAGATCGCAGCGCTCCAGTCGGCGGGCATTGCGGTCGCCGAGAGCCCGGCGCTGATTGGCGAGACGTTAAAGGCAAGTCTGAAGGGTAAAGGTTGACGGGCAAAAGTTGGTCCTACGCTTCATCTTTAGACTTTGACCTTTAAACTCTTGGGGAGCATATGGCAATAGAACGTACTTTGACAATTATAAAGCCCGACGCGGTTGCCGCGGGGCACATTGGTGACATCATTAAGATCTTCGAAGCGAATGACTTTAAAATCGTCGCGGCGCGTCTGGTGAATCTTACCAAGAAAGAGGCTGAAGGGTTTTACGCCGTGCACCGCGGCAAGCCCTTCTTCGAGAGCCTCACGACGTTCATGAGCTCCGGCCGCGCCCTGGTGATGGTGCTGGAAGGCGAACAAGTTATTTCGCGCCTGCGCGAGGTCATGGGTGCCACCAATCCCGCCAACGCCGCCGCCGGAACCATTCGGCGGCTCTACGCTACGAATATCGAGCGTAATGCCGTACACGGCTCGGACGCTCCCGAGACAGCCGCGTACGAGATCGGCTATTTCTTCCGGGGAGTGGACCTGGCGTTCTGAAGCTCCGTAGGGGCACGCCATGGCTTGCCCCTACCTGAATCATTGATGAAAACCTCCGGCGTGAAGCGAGCAGCCCTCGGGGTTCGGATGCATTCCGGTTGGGGAGTGCTGGTGGCCATCTCCGCTAATGCAGGCTCGGTAGAGGTATTAGACCGAAGGCGCATCGTCACTGCGGATCCCGTCGTCCCAGGGGCCAGGCAGCCCTATCACTTCGCAGCGGCTCTCGGACTTGCAGAGGCGGAGAGTTATCTTGCGAACTGTGCAGTCGTGTCAGAGCGCCTGGCTTTCGAGGCCATTAAAGAGGTGGTCGAGGATTTGCAAGCGCGGCGATGTCCAATTGCGGGTTCCGCTGTACTTCAGGCCTCAGGCTGCCCCCTGCCAGCCCTCCCCGCAATTCTCGCGTCGCATGCTTTGATTCACACAGCCGAGGGCGAGTTCTTTCGGGATGCTGTTAAGAAAGCTTGTGAGCGCCTGGAAGCTCCCGTAACGGCAATTAAAGAGCGAGACCTCGACGACCGGGCCAGGACGACGTTCGGGAACGAGGCGAGTCGAATGCAGCGCAGGGTTTCAAACTTGGGAAGTTCCATCGGCCCGCCTTGGACGAAGGACCACAAAACGGCGGCGCTCGCCGCCGCAATCATTCTGGCGACGTAGCGCTCACCTTCAGGTCGGCGCCGAGGGAACTGTCGGCCTGAAGGTCGGCGCTACGAGCGCCGAAGTTTCCAGTACAATGGTCTATATGCTGCCTTTCCAGCTCGGCAAATTGCTGGTGATTGTCGGCGTGCTGCTGGTTGCTGCCGGATTGTTGCTGATGGCGGGCGGGCGCTTCTCGCTTTTCGGCCTGGGGCGGCTGCCGGGTGATATAGTGTACAAAAGCAAGAACCTGCAGTTCTACTTTCCCATCGTCACGTGCGTGCTGTTGAGCGTAGTTTTGACCCTGTTGCTTTGGATCATTTCGCATTTTACGAGGCGGTGGTGAAGCTCTCAGCTGTCAGCGCTCAGCTCTCAGCAAGCTCGCTGAGAGCTGATAGCTGAAAGCTGACAGCCTGACAGGATCAGTCGTGGAACAGGCGCTCTTAAATTTCGGCCCCACGCGGAAGATTTTCAGCATCTCCGAGCTGAGCCGGGAGATCAAAGACCTTCTGGAACGGCAGTATAGCGACGTGTGGGTTGCCGGTGAGGTATCGAACTTCCGGCCCGCCGCCTCCGGCCATCTCTATTTCACGCTCAAGGATGCGACCGCCCAGCTCCGCGCGGTGTGCTTCCGCAACCAGGCACGGTATCTGAAATTCAAACCCCAGGACGGCATTGCGGTGATCGCGCGCGGCCATTTGAGCGTGTATGAGGCGCGAGGCGAATATCAGCTTTACGTTGATTACCTCGAGCCTGCCGGCCTGGGCGCTCTTCAACTGGCCTTCGAGCAGCTCAAACAGAAACTTGCCGCCGAGGGGTTATTCGATACTGCCCGCAAGAAACCCCTGCCCATGCTGCCGCGGACCATCGGCGTGGTGACATCGCCCACCGGCGCAGTGATTCGCGACATCCTGCGTGTGCTGCGCCGCCGCTTCCGAAATATGGGCGTGCTGCTTTATCCGGTCAAAGTGCAGGGCGAGGGGGCGGCGGAGGAAATTGTCGAGGGCGTGACCTTCTTTAACCGCGAGCAAAACGTTGAGGTGATCATCGTGGCGCGCGGCGGGGGGTCGCTCGAAGACCTCTGGGCGTTCAACGAAGAAGTGGTTGCCAGGGCCATCGCGGCTTCCGGAATTCCGGTAATCTCCGCCGTAGGTCACGAAACGGATTTTACGATCGCAGATTTCGTTGCCGACCTGCGCGCGCCCACGCCTTCCGCCGCCGCCGAGCTGGTCGTCCACCGCAAGCAGGACTTCCTTGCGGAGCTGGAAAATCGCGCCCGCCACATGGCCCAGATGATCCGGCTACAACTCTCCGAAGCCCGGCAACGGCTGACGGAACTGCGCATGCACCACGCCTTTCAGACGGTTGCGACCAGGATTGCTGAAAGGGCCCAGCAGGTGGATGATGGCGTCGCATCGCTGGATCGTTCGATGCGCTCCCGGTTAAATGAGGCCAGACAGGAGTGGCTGCGGGCTTCGGCAGGCATTGTGCGATACGACTTCCGCCGGCTGCTGGGTTTGAAGCGCGCCGCGCTGGACGACCGCTGGGGACGATTTGATTCCGCTTTCCGTCGCTTCCTGACGGAGAGACAAACCCGGCTGGCGCACGTGGAGGCCATTCTGAAGGAGCGGAACCCGCTAGCGCTCCTTCAGCGGGGGTACTCGGTCACCCGAGATGCCGCCGGCAAAATCGTTCGAGACGCGGAGGCAGTAGCTCTGGACAGCGATATTTCGATTCGGCTGGCGCGAGGAGAGCTTGAGGCCACGATTAAGAACAGGAAGTTCTAGCCGATGCGCGTCCGGCCCCGGGCGCAGTAAGGTAAGCGTGCCGATCGCCAGAAGAACGTAGCCGACCGCGTGGTTGCAATCTGGCGCGAGCCAAAAGACCTACCACAGAGCGCACGGAGATCCCAGAGGAAATGCCATCCTCTGCGAACTCTGTGGTCTCTGTGGTAAAACTTCTTCCCTCTACTCATACCGCAGGGCCACGATGGGGTCGAGCCGGGCAGCCTTCATGGCCGGCCAAAGCCCGAAGAACAAGCCTATGCTCGTCGCGACGGCAAAGCCCGCCACGACGGACCAAAGCGGCACGGTGGACGGCAGACCAGGCACAAAGACCCGGATCATAAAACTCAGCAGCCAACCCACGGCAATTCCCAGAAGGCCGCCGGAGCCGGTAAGGACAATGGCCTCCAGCAGAAATTGCCAGACAATGTCGCGCCGGCGCGCGCCGATAGCCTTCCGCACACCAATCTCCCGCGTTCGCTCCGTGACCGAGACCAGCATGATGTTCATTACCCCGATGCCCCCCACTAGCAGGCCAATCGAGGAGATCACCACCATGACCAGCGCCACAGTGCCGATAATGGCGCGAAAGTCGGAGATCAGCGACTCCGCCGTCGAGATCCCGAAATTGTCGGGATCGGAAAGTTTCACGTGGCGGCGGCGACGCAGCAAGCCGCGCACTTCATCTTGCGCTGCATCCATTCTTCCACGGTACACCAGGACGCTGAGGAAGTGATCTTTAGCGTCGGGGTAGAGTTTCTTGTAGGTCCAGTAGGGTATGAAGATATCATTATCATCGGGACTGTCTCCCAGGATACCCTTGTACTTTTGGAGCGTGCCGATAACTTCGAACGCGTGCCCGTCCACGACCATTTCTTTGCCGACCGGGTCGTCGGGCTTGAACAGGCGTTCCACCACATTGTTGGCAATAACCACCACGTCGCGGCGGTGAAGGTCGTCCGCCGGCGTGAGAAAGCGGCCGTCTGCCAACTCCGAGTTCGACAGAGCCATGTAGTTGGCGTCCACGCCCATGAATTGTGCGCCCGCCATCTCGCGGCCTTTGTAGCGCGCCGTGGAGGGTGGCAGGCCAAAGTCACTGATCTGCTGGAAGAGGGCCACCGACACGTCCTGGACGTCCGGGCATTGCTCCTTGATCGCCTGAGCGTCTTCGAAACTGAGGGGTTTGCGCAGCCGCTCCTCGCGGGTCAAGCGGTGCGGCGTCCCCATCTGAAGCTTGTAAATCCAAAGCACATTGGTGCCGTACTGCTCGGCGACCTGCACCAACTGGGCATCGAGTCCTTGGATGATGGAGGCCACGGCAATCACCGTAGTGGTGCCGATCAGGACGCCTAACACCGTGAGAAAGGCCCGGAACTTGTGCGTGCGCAGAGTATCGAGCGCCAGCACTAGGTTCTCGCCGACCGCTCGCCAGTAAGTCATCACGCTATTTCTCCGCTCGCAGCGCCTGGATGGGATCAAGCGCAGCCGCCCGCATTGCCGGATAGATCCCAAAGAAAAGCCCGACCAGAGTTGACAGGGTGATCCCCACGATCACCGCGCTCAGCGGCACCGAGGCCGTGAAAACCTGCGCCACCAGCCAGGCGATGAAGTAGGCAAGGAGTACTCCCGCCGTCCCGCCGGTAAAAGCCAAGGCCGCGGCCTCGATTACGAACTGCCAGAGGATGTCGCGCCGCCGCGCCCCCACCGACTTACGAATCCCTATCTCATGCGTGCGCTCGGTGACGGTCGCCAGCATGATGTTCATGATCACAATCCCGCCCACCACCATGAATACAGCCACCACACCGATGGTGACCGCAAAAATGCTGCCGGTAAGGTTTTTCCACGCGTTCATCAACGTTTCGGAGGCGTTGATGCCGAAGGTGTCGTCGTCGTGGTAGGGGATGTGGCGGCGCGCCCGCATCAGGACTTCAGTCTCATCTTCGAGTTCCATCATGTGTTTCGAGTCGGGCGCCTTGATGAAAACGATAAGTTCCAGGCGCGGCATATAAAGGTCCCGGAAAGTGCCGAGCGGGATAAAGACGAAGTTGTCCTCGCTGATGCCAAACGCGGAGCCTACCTTATCCGCCACGCCGATGATGCGGAAGCTCTGTCCCCCCACAACTAATTCCTTGCCGATCGGATCGACCGCCGGAAAGAGCTTATCCACGATGTCTTGGCCAATAAAACAGACCCGCTCGTTGTGGCGGTAGTCCTGGTCTGAAATGTAGCGGCCGTAAAGCGCCTTTTCCCTGCCGATGTCCACGTGGCTGGGAGTAATTCCCATCAGCGTTACTTCATCGATCGAATGTCCCTGGTAGCGCGCCTCGGGGCCGGGATCGAGTTGCGCGATGGCACTCATCGCCTCATAGCCGGGCAGCGTCTCCCGCAGATACTCGTATTCCTCGAGGCGGATGGGTTTGTTGCGCCTCAACGCTTTCAAATAGCTGTCGTAGCCCTGCGCCCACTTGAACTGAAACAGCACGAAGGTGTTGGTGCCCAGGTTAGCAATCTTGGTGGCAATGTAGACGTTCATGCCGTTCACCACCGCCATCACGACAATGAGCGTGGAGGTGGCGATGACGACACCAAGCAGAGTGAGAAAAGAGCGCAGCTTATGGCTGCGGAGTTCACCAAGAGCATTCCAGAAGGCTTCGCGAACCGCAACCCAGAAACTGGTCTGCGAGCGCAGTGGTGCTCGCGACTCGGCAATGGCAGTCGGGGCTTGAGTGACGGTGGCCACGTTGGCAACTTTCATTCTGCTCTTTGGCAAGAGGCTGCTTACCGCAATAACGGGGCTTGATTGCCTTGTTCGCAAAGCCCCCAAGAGGCCCATTAATCGACAGTTTACACCAATCAGGCTGAGCCAGTAAACCCAGTCA
>CAWJHY010000019.1:0-100245 GCA_963842495.1 uncultured Acidobacteriota bacterium | reverse complement strand
TTGAATTCGTCCTCCGTGAGCAGGTCCTTCTTCTCGAACGACTTCTCCTTCACCAGGCGCACCATTTCCAGCATCTCCTCTTCGTTGGCTGCAACACCCAGCTTCTCGCACCATTCCTGAATGGACGGCAGCCCACTGTTCTTGCCGAGCACGATGGAGACCGGCGCTTGTCCCACCAGCTCAGGAGCAAACGGAACGTATTCCATAGGGCTCTTCAGCCGCGCTTTGCGGACGAACCCCGCCACGATCCCGGACTCCACCTGGTAGAGCCTGTCGCCCACGATGGGACGGTTGCCCGGAATCTTCACCTTCGCAAGGTCCAGCACAAACCGCGAGACCTCGCACATCTTCTCGGTGCGGATCCCCAGCTTGACCCCGTACTGGCAGAGCAGCGAAAGGACCACATCTTCCATGGGAACGTTGCCCGCCCGCTCGCCCAGGCCGGTCACCGTGGTGTGCGCGACGGAGGCTCCTGCCGCAAGGCCATAGATGGTGTTGGCCACGCCCAACCCGAAGTCCTGATGGCAGTGAATCTCCACCGGCTTCTTCAGCCTCTTGATCGCCTTCTTGACCACCGCAAAGATGGCTTCCGGGGTGCACCCGCCGAAACTGTCGGCGATAGTGAAGGAGTCCATATGGCCTTCCTCGGCCACATGCTGAACGAGGTCCAGCAGCTTCTCCACTTCCGTGCGCGTCGAGTCGATGGTGAAGAAGACGGTATAAAGGCCGGCTTCTTTCGCGGCCAGCGTAGCCTCGATGGATGACTTCACGGCGCGCTCCAGGGGCCATCCATAGGCGTTCTTGATGATGTGTTCGCTGGAAGGAATCTCGACAATCACGCCCTTGCACCCACACGCCTTGGCGGCCTCCACGTCGCTGACCATGCAGCGCGCAAAGGTGAAGATCTCCGCTTTCAGACCCAGGTTGGCGATATCGCTCACCGCCCCCTGATCCTGCGGCGAGACGGCGGGCATTCCAGCCTCGATGCGATGTACGCCCATAGCGTCAAGACGCTTGGCGATTTCTACCTTCTCCTCGCGGCGAAACACCACGCCCGTCTGCTGTTCACCATCGCGCAAGGTCACATCATGGATCTTGATCTTGGGCGCGAATTTGAAGCCTTTCCTCGCCTCGGGCAAATAACACCAAGGGCTTACAAACCATTTCTTCGTCTTCCAGGGTTGGGCCATAGCTCCTCCGTAGATTGTCGGAAACTGTCTCCGGCCTTGCCGCCGAGGCGCACTTTCGCGGGGCGTAAGATGGCAGACAAAGCCCCGCAAAAAGCGATTCACCTGCTTCCGGAAACCTAATAGTCTACCCCAACTTAACTGTGTTGCGGTAGAGCTTGCGTTCCCGCACAATCCTGTTGCGCCGGTTCGGGAATAGGCGCACAATAGGACATGCCGCCACTGCCGGCGTTGGCGGCGTGGGTTCCGAAACGCCTGTAGCGACTTCTGGGAATTCCGGCCGGCGTGCCGAAAACCGCATAAGCGTGGGGGGCGGGTTTCGCACCGAACGTACTGATTCAACTGAAGTTAGCGGCCGCTTCAGCACGGTCATCCTTCCTGATCTGGAGGAGGATTTTTGCAGCTCGCGTCTTCTTTCTTCCCAGTCTTCTCTCTGCCCGACGACAAGTTTCACGACCATTGTGGGGTGTTCGCAGTTTATGGGCACCCCGAACCCGCGAAACTGGCTTATTTAGGTCTCTATGCGCTCCAACACCGGGGACAGGAAAGCGCCGGCATCGCGGTCTCTGACGGCGAGTCATTGACCTGCAAACGAGGGATGGGACATGTGGACGAGATCTTTCCCTCCGAGGTCATTAAGGGCTTGCCGGGGCATCTGGCTATAGGGCACACGCGCTACTCGACGGCGGGCGACACGGACCTTAAGAACGCTCAACCCTTGAAGGTGAGCTGCAATAAGGGCCAGGTGGCCTTGGCGCATAACGGGAATTTGGTGAACGCCAGCTCAATCCGGCGCGACCTCGAAAACCGGGGCGACATCTTCCAAACCACCAGCGATACGGAAGTAATCCTGCACTTCTTTGCCCGCTCCCGCCAGGCCGGCACTCCGGAGGCCGTCGCGGAGGCGCTCGATAAAGTGGTGGGGGCGTACTCGCTGGTGATGCTCTTCAAGGACAGCGTCTACGGCATCCGCGACCCGCGCGGTTTCCGCCCCCTGAGCCTGGGACAGCTTGGCGATGCTTACGTGTTGGCCTCAGAGAGTTGCGCCTTCGACCTGATCAACGCCAAGTTCATTCGCGATGTCGAGCCGGGCGAGATGGTCATTTTGGATCGGCGCGGAGTGACTTCTTTGCATTTCGCACCTCCTGCTTCGTCCGCCCAGTGCATCTTCGAGCACGTCTATTTTTCCCGCCCGGACAGCATGGTTTTCGGGCGTTCGGTGCAGGCCAGCCGCGAAATGCTGGGGCGGTTTCTCGCCCGCGAGCACCCGGCAGACGCCGACCTGGTGGTTCCGGTTCCGGATTCCGGCGTTCCGGCGGCCACAGGCTTTGCCGAGGAATCCGGGATCCCGCTCAAGATCGCTTTGATCCGCAACCATTACGTAGGCCGCACGTTTATCGAGCCCAGCCAGGCGATCCGGGATTTTGGCGTCAAGTTGAAACTAAACCCCGTGCGCAGTCTGCTGGAGGGGAAACGAGTGGTGCTGGTGGACGATTCGATCGTACGTGGCACGACCAGCCGGAAGATCGTTCAGATCGTTAGGGAGGCCGGGGCGAAGGAAATACATATGCGCATCAGTTGCCCCCCCACTACCTCCCCGTGCTTTTATGGCATCGACACGCCAACGAAAAAGGAACTAATCGCATCTACTCATAATGTCGAGGAAATACGACAATACCTGGGAGCTGACTCCCTAGGTTATCAGTCGCTCGAGGGTCTGCGCCGAGCGGTTGGCGATACGCAGGGACGATTCTGTCTGGCGTGCTACACAGGGAACTATCCCACTGCCGTTCAAGAGCCTCTGATTGCGATTCGAAACCGGGACTGAGAGATATGGAACCGCTTGAGAAGCAAGCTGCGGAAGGGCCTGAGGGAGGGCCGCACGTTTCGGAACCTGCCGTGTCCGTTTCGCCGGAGGCGGAAGGCGGGAATCCAGACCCCAAGCCCAGGCGGCGCGAAAGTGCATGGGAGACCGTTCGTTCCTTGTTGGTGGTTCTGCTGGGCGTGTTCTGCATCCGGACTTTCATCGCAGAAGCAACGGTGATTCCCACGGGGTCGATGGAGCAAACCATCTTGATCGGCGATCATGTGTTCCTGAACAAGCTGCTCTACGGGCCTCGGTTTCCTTACACGTCGTTTCGCATTCCGCCCCTGCGCAGCGTCCACCGGCAGGACATCGTCGCTTTTCGCTATCCCCGAAATCCCTCCGTGATGTTTGTGAAACGCGTGATCGGTGTGGGCGGCGACGTGGTCAGGATCGAAGACCGTCGAGTATTCGTCAACGGCCAACCGCTCAAGGAGCCTTATAGCCAGTTCCAATACTCCTCAACTCTGCCCTTAAGGGACAACTTCCCTCCGCCCCTCAACGTGCTGGAAACCTTGCCTGCCGCCTGGGGGCTGGACCCGTCGTGGGCGCGCGAAATGCCCAACTTCATTCGGAACGACGGACTGCACGTGCCCCAGGGATTCCTCTTCTGCATGGGCGACAACCGGGACAACTCTTTGGACAGCCGCTTCTGGGGCTTCGTACCGCTCGAAAACGTGGTGGGCGAACCACTCTTTGTCTACTGGTCTTACGACGCCCCCAGTCGCGACTGGACGAGTGAGGAACTGGCTTCCCGGCTCAAATTTGACGCCTCCATCCTTTGGAACTTCTTCACCAAGACTCGCTGGGCGAGGACGGGAAAAACCTTCTGAATTTGTGATTGGTGATTTGCGATTTGTGATTGGCACAGCCGAGAATGGATTGCAGCCGCTACAGGTCCGATCACAAATCACCAATCGCCAATCACAAATATGCTATGCTCTAGCGCGGTGAGGCCCTGAATCGTAGCGGGAGCACGGCAGTCGCTAATCACAAATCGCAAATCACCAATGACCTATGCTCTACCGCGATGCTGGTGTTGACATCGACGCGGCCACCGAAGCCAAAACGTCCATCAAACTCCTGGCGCGCCAAACTTTCAACGCGCGCGTACTGAAGGAAGTCGGAGCCTTCGGCGGATTCTTCTCCATCAAGGGCCTTCCCCGTGACGCCGTCCTTATCTCGAGCATCGATGGCGTGGGGACCAAGCTCAAAATCGCCTTCGCATTGAACCGGCATACCACCGTCGGCGCCGATCTGGTCAACCACTGCGTCAACGACATCTCCGTCCACGGCGCGGCGCCCTTGTTCCTGCTCGACTACCTGGCCACAGGAAAAATGCACCCCGCAGTGGTCACCGACGTTGTGCGGGGCGTGGCCTCGGCTTGCCGGCCGGTGGGCTGCGCTTTGATTGGCGGCGAAACGGCGGAGATGCCGGGCTTCTACCCGCCCAATGAATACGACCTGGCGGCCTGCATCATCGGCTGGGTCCGGCAGCGCGAGATCATCGACGGCAGCCGCATCTGCCCGGGAGACGCCATCGTGGGGCTTCCCTCCTGGGGATTACACACGAACGGATATTCCCTGGCACGCAAGGTCCTGCTCGAAAAGGCGGGAATCAAGCTCACCCGGCAGATACCGGAACTGGGCCGGACCCTGGGTGACGAACTGCTCGCCCCGCACCGTTGCTATTGGAATGTCCTGCGGCCACTGCTTGCCGAACACTTGCTTAAAGGATTAGTCCATATCACCGGCGGGGGCATTACCGATAATACGCCGCGCATACTTCCCCCGGGGGCCCGCGCGGTTGTGCGGCTGGGGAGCTGGCCGGTATTGCCGATCTTCAATTTGATCGCCCGGCTGGGGCGCGTGCCGGAGCCTGACATGCTCCGCACCTTCAACATGGGAATTGGCATGTTGCTGATCGTGGCCAGGCGAAAACTGGCTCGCCTCACGACATTGCTCTCGAAAGCACGAGAAAAGTTCTGGATCATCGGCGATATCCGGCACGGGAAGCCGAACGTTAAGTACATTGGCGATTTGTGATTTGCGATTTGTGATTTGTGATTTGTGATTTTTCACTGTCATCCTGAGCGCAGCGAAGGATCTCATACATTGGTGATTTGTGATTGGTGATTGGTGATCTGCGGTGTCATCCTGAGCGCAGCGAAGGATCTGCAGTTCTGGTCCAGGGCGAACTAATGCAGATCCTTCTCTTCGCTCAGGATGCCAGTGTGCTGCTTTGGTGGAGAATAAACTGCAGCCCAATCACAAATCACCAATCACCAATCACAAATCACCAATGGACGGACGGTCTTCATGAAGAACCTTGGCATCCTGCTCTCCGGACGCGGCTCGAATTTCGAGGCCATCGCCCGCAACGTTCAAGCGGGGAAAATTCCCGCTAAGATAGCCGTTGTCATCAGCAACAAAGAGGATGCTGCGGGCCTGGCCACGGCAAGAAGGATGGGCCTTGAAACCCGCTTTATTCCCTCCCAAGGAAAGGAGCGCGAAGCCTTCGATCGCGAAGTTGTTTCAGTCCTCAAGCACTTTCAAGTGGATGTGGTGTGCCTGGCAGGATTCATGCGTATTCTCAGCCCCTATTTCGTGCGCGCGTTTCCGGGGCGCATTCTGAACATCCATCCTGCGCTGCTGCCGGCTTTTCCTGGAACCGACGCGCAGAAGCAGGCTCTCGATTACGGCGTGAAATTCACGGGCTGCACAGTTCACATCGTTGATGAAGGCGTGGATTCCGGCCCTATCGTCTGCCAGGCCGTCGTCCCCGTCTTGGATGACGACACGCCGGAATCCCTCTCGGCGCGAATCTTGAAGGAGGAGCACCGGATCTATTCGGAAGCTGTTTGCCTGCTTATCGAGGACAAGGTTCGTTTACAAGGCCGGCAGATGGTGCAGAAAGATTGATTCGCTCGCACTTGTCAGGCTCTGCAGCTTTTTGGGGGTCCTCCTCGAAACGCTGACTTACTAAGCAGGTCTGCGCTGCCCGCTCTTTGGCGTCCTGCTAGGGATGAGACAAAGAGCGGGAGCGGAGGTGCTAGTGTGTTAAGCTGTTGGGCTCGGAGGAATCCATGATCCGAAATCTGCACCTTCAGAACTTCAAGTCCCTCAAGGAGGTATCGATCAACTTGGGCCGGCTCAACGTCCTGGTGGGGCCAAACATGTCGGGAAAGAGCAACCTCATTGATGTGTTTCGTCTCCTTTCCCGTACGGTTGCTCCCGCTGCGGGAACCTACGGTCTGCCTAACGCGATCCTTAGTTTCGGTAGCTTTGGTAGCGGCTTTGAAGATCTGGCTTGGAAGGGCGCAGACTCAAGGCTGATTTCGATCGGGATGGAAGGGGAGGGATGGCCGCCCATGCGCCCTGAAAAGGATGAAAGGTGGAGCTACCGAATCGAAATTGTCGGCGATCACTACGGACGGACTCTCGTGCAAGAGGAATCTCTGACGGTCTCCACGACCGAAGGCCAAAAGAATCTGATAAACAATCCTGCGGGGCGAAGGCAGTTCGCCAGTTTGAAGGGCGCCAGCCTAGGCGACGTGGGAGGTACCGACAGGTCAGCGCTTGAATTCGAAAGGACCGATTGGGAGGGCAATGCCTTACGGGAGTACATCCTCAAGTGGCGCTTTTACAGCCTGATCCCAAGCAACATGAGAAGCGCAAATCAAAGCGCGGCCGCACCCTTTCTCCAGGAGCACGGCGAGAACTTCTCTTCCTGGTTGATGACTCTCCAGACGGGACACGATGACGAGTTCAAAAGAATTGCGAGAGTAGCAATGGACGTATTCCCCGAACTGGAGAAGCTCTTTACACAGCCCACGCAACAAAGCACTGTGCTCGCTTCCTCGCGCGAGAAGTATTTGAAGCGCACGACCTCCATCAACCAAATGTCGGACGGGGAACTGGTCTTCATCGCCTTGCTTTCCCTCATCTACAGCCCACCTGGACTCGCTTCCCCATTGCTGCTCATTGAAGAAGCCGAGAATCATTTGCACCTCCGGTTGCTTGTGACCTTCGTCGAGCTGCTCAAACAAGTCCAACAAGAATTGCCGCCCGCACGATGTCCGCAGGTGATTATGACAACGCACTCACCGCACCTGGTTGACCAATTCAATCTCGATGAGTTGATCGTCCTTGAAAAGCGTGAGGGCGCCACGACAGTGACACGTCCAGGTGATAAGAAGGACTTGCGAAAGCTCCTCAAAGAAGAGGAAAAAGGGCTGGGGAGCCTATACTACTCGGGAGCTCTTGGCGGTGCCAACTAACACCTACGGAATTGTCGTCGAAGGGCCGTACGATGTGGCGGCATTGCCTGAATTAATCCCGCGAATACTGGGGCGAATCGTGCCCGTAGTTTCCCGTCCGTGTTATGGCAAAGACAATCTCAAGAAACATCTTTTAGTGCACCTGGAAACCTTGGAGCATGCGGTGGAGGGACGCGCTGTCGAGAAGGCCCTTGTCATTCGGGATTCAGGCGGCAAGGACCCGAGAATCATAGAGGCAGAACTGACCCGGAAACTTGAAGGGCGACGCTGGGCGTTCTCTCACGGCGTTCATGTATGTATCATCCGCCGGGAAGTCGAGACCTGGCTGCTTGCGGATGTGGCAGCAGTCAATGCCGTCGCCGAGAAAAGAGGAGGCCGGGTAGTCGCTGAAGTGCAGGGCGGGCTCGAAGAGATCGAATACCCAAAGGAAAAGCTGAAGCAACTGCTTTCAGAGGCAAGACTCGAATACACAGAGCAAGTGTGCGCTGAAATTGCGCGGGCGGTCAGGCTCGACACCTTGAGTTATCGCTGCCCCTCGTTCTGCATCTTCGAGCAGCGGGTCGTCGATTGCTGAGGTCTTTCCAAGGTTGAGAGGGGAGGTATCGGCTACGACAAGGATCACGGCCGACCCAGTAGGCCTTTGGCTTCAAGCTGCCGCAGGGTTTCTAGATCTTGTCCCAGATCCTGGGCATCGTACGCGTGGTCGTAGATGTGGCGCTCTTTCAGAAAGCCGTCGAACTCGAAACGTGACAACCCAAGCAGTTGACTGGCTTGGTAATGGGTCAGTGCTCCCGACCGGTAACCCTCGACGGCAAGCGCCTCGAGCGCTTCGCGCCCCGGGTCGGGACGGCGCACGATATCATCGGGCAACTCTACCGTGATCTGCATGGGCTCAGCATATCAGATTTTCCGCTAGACGTCACATCTCACTCCTGGCTTCACTTTCGGGTGGTGCCGCTTCCCTTCCACGCGGCGGTCCTGCTGCGGGCGTCTTGCACGTGGCCCAGAAACCTTCGCGCTAATTCACAAACCCACCCCGCCCTCCGTTCCTTGATTGCCTCGTTGGGGATCAACTCTCGTCCCACGCCTATCGCCGCAGCGCCCGCCAGAATCAAGTTTCCGGCTGTCGATAGAGTCACGCCTCCCGCCGCAACCATCGGCACCTGAGATAATGCCGCCTTCAGAGCACGGATGTAGATTTCGCCACCCATTTCCGCGCAGGGGAAGACTTTGACGAAGTCGGCGGACGCTTTCCACGCCCTGATCACCTCCGTGGGAGTCAAAGCGCCCGGCAAAACCACCACCCCGGCCTTGCCTGCGAACTCGACGACCTCCGCATCGAATCCTTCACTGGTGAGGAATTTTGCCCCCGCACCCACGCACACGCGCGCCATCTCCACGTCCAGCACGGAACCCGCCCCAACGATCATCTGCGGCGCGTTGCGAGCCAGTTCAGAGATGACGTCCGCCGCGCCTTGGACGGTCATGGCCATTTCCACGATGGGGATGCCACCGCAAGCCACCGCCTCGGCGGCAAAAAATGCCTCCTCGGCAGTCGCTACGCGAACAATTGGAATGATGCCTATTTCCTCGATGCGCGCGCGAACTTCGTCCCGCTTCATCGATCCGCCTCCTGCCGCCGGGTATTCAGTCGGTCCTCAAACCTGCGGCGCGCGCTAACTTGGCTTGGCGATCGTCGAAGGTCCAGAAGCGCTCCGCCTTCAACTCCAGCGCGCTCGCCACGTGCAGGGTATCGAGGGTTCGATTCCCCAAGCGGGCCACTTGACTTCGAGCCAATCGCTCGCAAAGGTCAAAAGCCGAGTCGGGGAGAGCGACCTCCGCCCAAACTCCCTCTCTCCGGTCCTTCTCGAAGTCCAAATAGACTTGCTGAGCCTCGCGACGCGCGAGATGCTTTTGGAAAACGTGCCGCTCAATCGCATGAACCCACTCCGCGCGGTGCAAAGGGGTCAACCACAGATGCGGCCGCAAGGCCATGCGCCGCTCTGCCTCGCCTGAGTGGCGGTCTGGCAAATAGAGGGAAACGACAAAGCTCGTGTCGGCGTAAATACTCAATAGCGCCCGCGCTCCAAGATGACGAGATCGGCGCCCGGCATTATCCGGTCTCCGAAAATCCGCCTGCGCCTGGCCGCGAAGTCCGGCCACTCGTCCGGCGCATGGGGCCGTCCCGCTGGAACGATGCGAGCGATCACCCGCTCCCGCTCGCGAAGCTCGACGGTCTTGCCGGCCCGTAACCAAGCCTTTAAACGGCGAGTGTCCCGAAGTTGACGAATGTTCACGCTAGCCATGAAGTAATCGTGACACAAATCGTGGCACGAGGTCAACCAAAGAACAGGGAATAGGGAATAGGAACAGGGAATAGGGAAAAATGCGATCATTGGCAAGAGACGATAACCCTTTCCCAATTCCTGCGGCAAGGCTCCCAACCCCTCACCCGGCCCGCCTCGGCTGAATAAAACACCGGCGGCCACCCACCCTCTCCCCCAAGCGGGAGAGGGCTGTCAGTATTTAGCCTTTATCCCTTGCCCTTTACCCTTTACCTTTTACTTTTTAGCCTTTACCCTTCAAACTCTGAACTTCAGCCTTCACCATTAACCTGTTCCCTATTCCCTATTCCCTGTTCCCTATTGCTCGTACACGCTCTTGGCTTCCTCCGGGCTGGGCAGGTGGTCGGTGGGTCGAGCCCACCAGACGTAGAAAGTGGGCAGCAGGAAGATGCTCATCAGCAGATCGGCGATCAATCCGCCGACAATAACGATGGCAAAGGGGCGTTGCGAATCCGACCCGATAGCGTGGGACATAGCCGCCGGCAACAGACCGAGAGTAGCGACCAGCATGGTTATCATGATGGGGCGGAGACGTCGCACGGCTCCCTCGACGGCCGCATCCTCGATTGTGCGTCCGCGCGCCCGCAGTTGGTTGATATACTCCACCATGATCACGCCGATCTGAACGGAAACCCCGAATAAAGCGAGAAAGCCCACCCCCGAAGACACGCTCAGGTGGGTCCCAGTCACCCAGAGCGCCAGCAGTCCCCCCAGAGGCGCCACCAGCATGTTCACCATATTCAGGCAAGCCCATTTCGCGGAACCGAAAGCGCTGTAGATGATCAGGAAGATGAAGAAAGCGGTCAGGGGCACAATGAAGAAGAGCCGAGCCTCCGCCCGCTTCTCGCTTTCGTATTCGCCTTCCCAATCGATGTGATAGCCCCGCGGCAATTGCACTTGCGCGTTGACCTTTCGAATCGACTCCTCGACCGCGCTGCCCAGGTCGCGCCCACGCACGCTGTACTTGATGGCCACATAGCGTTGGTTTCCCTCGCGGTAGATTTCGGAAGCGCCGTCTCGCTCGTCGATGTTACAGAGTTGAGCGAGCGAAACCCGTTCGCCTGAGGGCGACAGCAAACGGATGTTCTCGATCGCTTCCCGCGTGTCACGATATCGGGGCAGATAGCGCAGCACCAGATCGTAGCGTGCCTCTCCGTCCAGCACCTGCGTGAGGGCGTTGCCGCCCACGGCGGTTTGAATCGCATCTTGTACGTCGGCGACGTTGATCTGATAGCGTGCGGCCTGGCGACGGTCCACGGTCACGTTCAAGTTGGGCTGGCCCAGCAGGCGAAAAACTCCCAGATCTTCGATCCCTCTCACGCCGCGCATAACCTCCACAATCCGGTCGGCGAGGCCTTCCAAAGTCTTGAAATCGTCGCCATAAACCTTGGTAGCCAATTCCCCTTTTACCCCGCTGACCGCCTCCTCCATGTTGTCCTCGATAGGTTGAGAGAAGTTCCAGATCACGCCTGGCACCTTTTCCAGTTCGCGATTCATAGCGGCGATCAATTCATCTTTGTCCTGGTGAAAGACAGGACGCCACTGCTTCGGGGGCTTCAAGCCGACAAAGTATTCCGTGTTGAAGAAGCCGGTGGTATCCGTGCCGTCGTCGGGGCGGCCCGCCTGGCTGGTGGTTTCATAAACCTCCGGGAAGGAGGCCAGCAGCACTCGGACTCGATCCGCCACCCGCAGACTCTCCGTAGGACCGGTGCTGGGCGCAAGGGTGCCGCGCACCCAGAGCGAGCCTTCATCCAGGTGGGGCAGAAACTCTGATCCGATAGTTCCGCTCACCACCAGGTAAGCAGCGCCCCCCAGGGCCAGAAGGGCAATGCTCAGCATTACCCAGCGATGATGAATGGTTCGCCGCAGAGCGCGCTGATATTGATGCGTCAGCCAGGCAATCACAGGGTTGTGCCATTCCCGGAACTCTTTGCGGAACACAAAGCTCGCCAACACGGGCGCGATGGTCATCGAGAAAATGACCGCTCCCAGCAGGGCAAACGCCACCGTCCAGGCCATCGGGCGGAAGAGCCGGCCCTCCACTCTTTGCAGCGTAAAGATCGGCAAATAGGCGGTGATGATGATGATAATGGCGTAAAACACCGGTCTCTGCACTTCGTGGGCTGCGGCGCGAATTCGCTCCTGAGTTGTCTTGTACACCTCTTCCCGCAGGTCGAGGTGCCGAACGATATTCTCGATCATCACCACCGCGCCATCCACCACCATGCCGAAGTCCAGCGCTCCAAGGGAAAGCAAGTTGGCGGGGATTCTTCGCAGGTCCAGGCAAATGGAAGCAAAGAGCAGCGAAAACGGAATCGTGGTGGCCACAATCAGGGCGCCACGCACGTTGCCCAGGAAGAGGAGCAGAATAATCGTGACGAGAATGAATCCCTCAGTGAGATTGTGCAGGACGGTGTGCGTGGTGAAGTGAACCAGATCGCTGCGGTCGATGAAAGGAACAATCTTGACGCCCGCCGGCAAGAGACGGTCGTTCAACTCCTCGACCCTTTGGTGCAGACCTTCCAGGGCTTGTTCGGGCTCAGCCCCTTTCCGCATGGGCACCCAGGCGGAGACCACGTCGTCATTGTCGATGATTTTCCCGTCTTCGCGGTGAAGGGCGCGGCCGAATTGGCCCAGGCGGATCTTCGGGCCTTGCTCGACTACCGCGATATCCTTCACGCGCAGCGGCGTGCCGCTCTTGGTCGTGACCACGGTATTTTCGATATCGTGCACGCTCTTCACCAGGCCCACTTCCCGCACGTTGATCTGCTGCAAGCCGGCTTCGATGAAGCTGCCGCCGGCATTGACGTTGTTGTTGGTGAGTTGTTGTTCCACCTGGCCAATGCTGAGCCCGTAGGCGATGAGCTTGTTGGGATCGACGCGGACCTGGTATTCGCGCGTGGGACCACCGAAGCTGGCCACGTCAACAATATCAGCCGCGGCCTTGAGATTCTTCTCCACCACCCAGTCTTCCAGCGACTTCAAATCCATCACGTCGTACTGAGGATTGCTGCTGTAGAGTGTGAAGAAATAGATTTGACCGACGGGACTCCAATCCGTTCCCATTTGGGGTACGACGCCGGGCGGCAGGGTAACTTGCGAGAGCCGCTCGAGCACCCTTTCGCGGTTCCAGGCGTTCTCCGAACCGTCGCTGAAGATCAGCTTGAGATCCGAGAGCCCGAATAGGGAAAACGATCGTAAGTGCACGATTTCCGGGATTCCGTTCATCACGTTTTCAAGCGGAATCGTCACCTGCTGTTCGATCTGTTCCGCGGAAATACCCGGCCACTGGGTGATGATCTCAACATAGTTGTCCGCCACGTCAGGGTAGGCTTCGACGGGGAGCCGGTGAAACGAGATGATGCCCCAGCCGAACAGCACCAACGCCCCCGCCAGCACCAGCAGGCGTTTGTTTAAAGCGAAATCAACCGCCGCACGGATCATGCTAGTTGTTAGTTCTCAGTCGTTAGTTATCAGTCAATCGGCCTTACCTACTGCTCGACCGTCGCCTGGAGCATCAGGGCGTTCGCCACAACCTGTTGGCCGGGGCGCAGGCCCGAGGTGATTTCCTGCGTCTCGTTGTTACCCTGCGGGGGCGGGCTTTGCACCTTCCCCGCGAGACCCGCCTGGGACGCCCCGGCGAGCATTTGTCCCCCTACCACTTCCTGACGCCGGAAACGGCCGCCTTCCACAGGGACGTAGACCCAGTCGCGGTCGTGCAAGTGCACGACGGCACTCGCTGGTACAGTAGCGTGGACTTCCTTCTTCAGTCCGTAGAAGGTCGCGGTAACGAACATGCCGAGCCGCAAGATTCCCAGATTTTGAACCTCCAGCCGGACCTTCGCGGTGCGCAGATTGGGATCGAGGATCGGGCCAATATTGCTGATCCTGCCTTTTAGCAGCCGGTCCGGGTAAGCTGTCAAATGAATGTCCGCGAACTGGCCGAGGCGAACGAAAGGAAGATCATTCTCGTACACGTCGCAAAGCACCCAGACATGTGACAGGTCGGAGATGGTGAACGGGTTGGGTCCCGCCAAGCCTTGCACGCCCGCCGCATTCGTAACTTGCTGGTCGGTGATGACCCCGGAGGCTGGCGCCCGAATGTCGATGATAGCGGCGGGATGATTGAGGTCGGCGCCCAAAACCCGCAGGTGTTCGATGGTGGTCTCGACAGTGACCTGGGCCTTGGTTTCGGTGTCCTGGGCAACTTGATAGTCGTTGAGCGACACGGCGCCGTGGTCGTATAGCAGCTTCGAGCGCTCGAGTTGAGTGCGCGCCAGGGTCTCATCAGCAACGGCCTGGCGGTAGTCGGAAAAGGCCTGAGCAATGTCCGCGCTCTGAATGCGCATCAAGACTTGTCCTTTGGTGACGGTGTCGCCCAGGCGGGCGCGAATCTCCACCACACGCCCCGAAGCAATAGAAATCACCGGGATATTTCGCGACACATCCGGCCCGACAGTGCCCGTCACAGCGAGTTCGGGAACTGCCTCCCGCTCTCCGGCCGTGGCCAGCTCAAATTGTTCGGGATGGTCCACTTTGAATGCGCCGCCATCCTGCTCGTGCTCCACCTCGGCCGGCGGCGGAGCCTCGGCTGCGGCGTCAGCTCGCCGCCCTTTGCAGCCCAAGAGAAGGCAACAAGCAAGCGCGGAGATGAGCGCCAAACTAATCGTTATGGGAATACGCCAGTTCATTATCCACCTGATTGAGCGGAAACTATCAACCGCAAACGGTGACACGAGACTCGACCACGAGCACTTCAGGCCATTTCGCGTGCGGCGGGCTTGCTGTCGCCTTTCTGCTGCGATCCGCCTTGCAATTAGCCTCGAAGGAAGCGGCGCGAAGTTGCCATACGCAACAAAGCCTTATACCGTTGGAGCGTTCGCTGACGAACCAGGTTGCCAGAACCAAAACGGGGGACCACGCGTCTGTGCGCGGCGCGGGGAACAACTCGGAAGGTGGACGTCGTAGAACTGAGGAGTGAGGCGTTTGGTCAGAATTGCTTTGTAAAGGGAAGGTGCCTGCGAATAATCAGGCCAGTTCCTGGACGACTCGGGGACAGTCGCCTGAAATACCTCTCCGGAGAAGTCGTGCAGGATCCTGGAACTTGCATACCGTGAGGGTTGATGGCCGAGAGCCGGATCGTTTCGAACAAATTCACCGTGGCCGTTGTTGATCCAGACTCCGATTGGGGTAAACGACCAGGCACTGGTGATAATGAGGTCCAGTTCCCAGTCGCCGTTCACGTCGCGGGGAGTGATAAGCAATCCCCCTCGCTGAGCCAAAACGCTGAACGAGCTTGGCCCCGCACCAGAAGTCAGATCAAGATCAATTCGGTACCGAAAACCGCCCGGCCCCCGGCCCTCGAGCTTGGCGACAGCCAGATCGGGGCGGCCATCGCCGTCCAAGTCAGCAATGGCGCACCCCTGGTCGCAAACCGTGGGGGCGATGGGCAGTTGCCGGGCTAAGGGAGGCGTCGCACTCGAGCCCCACGCGGCCAATGCCCAAAGCGTAAACAGCAGGAGGATCGGCCGGTGAAGCAACAAACGCCGGAGGACAGAACTCCGATCTCCCACCCGCAGCAAGAGAGTTATCGACGGGCGGAGAGAATGGGCGGCTGACTCCGGCCCAGTGCCAGCTCCCGAATCGAACTTTGTGTTCAGATGAGGTCTCGTCCGCATTTGACGTAGTGGCGGCCTTACGCCGCCATTTGGCGAGCTAAACTCGCCGCTACAACCTCAAGCGTAGTCTCGCCAAACGGCTCGCTAGACCAACAGCTAGAATTGTATAGGCCTCGGACGGTAGGCTGTCAAGGGGAGCTGCACTCGATGCCGCATCCAAATGGGGATAATGGCGGGGCAGTCCGGAGGCCGGGTTCACAATTGACATCCTGCTTCCGATGACCGGTTCGTGGTATGGTGGAATTGTAGTCGTGCTTTCAGCGGGCTTCGGCGTTTACTGACGAATCGGATGCTTCAAAACAAACCAGGCGACACTCATGCTGGCCGCTCGAGCACCAGCCCTGCAGTTCAGGAGTTGATCGGCCGAGTTAACTGGCGGACGGAAGGACCCAAGCTCCTCCTTTTAGCTTGCTTACTGGTTCTCGCAGGCATGTTGGTGGTAGGGCTTTGGCCGTTTCACTCTCCCAGGAATCAAGTGACATGGCTTAGCGGTGGCAAGGGCTTACAGTTTGGCCGTCATGGGGTGATCCTCAGCTCCGGCCGATTCAGGGCTACGGACAATTCCCCGGACAGCCCCGGCAGCTTAGAGATTTGGTTCGAGCCAGCTCGCACTTGGGACTCGGCATCTCTCTTATGCTTCTATGCTCCAGAGCGGCGTCAACAATTCTCCCTGCTTCAATCCCTGACAGATCTGCGCTTGCAAAGTGACATTCTCGAGGAACACTACCAGACCCTCACTTCGCGACTGGATGTAGCAGACGTCTTTTGGCAGGGGAAGCCGGCGTTCGTGACCATCGCGTCAAAGGGCGGCCAGACATCGGTCTATCTTAACGGTGCGCCGGCCATGCCAACTGCCAGCTTTCACATCTCCAGTCGCGACTTCACCGGCAAATTGATCATCGGCAACCCGCCCCGAGCCGGAGAAAGCTGGCGCGGTCAAGTGCGAGGACTTGCCGTTTATGACGACGCTCTCGCTCCGGCACAGGTCCGTCAAGACTTTGAGACATGGTCGAGGAAGGGGCGGCCGGACATTTCCGGAACTGACCGGCCCGTAGCGCTCTATTTGTTTGACGAGCACGCAGGCAACGTGATTCACAACCAAGTGCCCCGGGGAACCGACTTGTATATCCCGGACCATTACGAAGTTGTAGATCAAGCTTTCCTGCGCCCCTTTTGGGTGGAGTATTATCCGGCTTGGGGCTACTGGAAAAGCGTTGTATTGATCAACGTTGTAGGCTTCATCCCTTTAGGGTTCCTCTTCTGCGCCTACTTTTCCCTCTCCGGACGAATCAGCAGACCCGCCCTGGCGACCATCCTTCTGGGATTCACAGTCAGCCTCACGATCGAATGCCTTCAGGCCTTCCTGCCGACGCGTGATTCCGGCACCACGGACCTCATTACCAATACCTTGGGGACTTGCATCGGGGTATGGATTTATCGGTGGTGTTTCGTCTTGTCGGCCCGAATCTGGAGGGGAATTGTGGGACTCTAGCGAGGGTTCCCGCTACTCGAGCTTGAAGCGCGTTGAAGCCAAATAGTACAGCCGGCGCCAGACCAGGCGGTTGATGGTGACGACCATCGCCGCCAGGAAGATCGTTGCCGCCAGCAGCAGGCGGGAGTTTCCGCTGTCGGTCGCCTGGCTGATCAGCGCGCCCAGCCCCGTGGTTGCAAAGGTTTGCTTGCGAAAGTGAAAGTATTCCGCGACGATACTGGCGTTCCATGCACCGCCGGACGCAGTGACCAAGCCGGTGATCAAGTAGGGGAATATCCCGGGAAGCAGCATGGTGCGCCAACGCTCGAAGTTGCCTAAGCGGAACACCCCGCACACTTCCCTCAGGTCCGTCGGAATGGCGCTGGCCCCCGCAATGACATTGAAGAGGATGTACCACTGTGTGCCCAGCAGTAACAGAACAATCGAGCCGACTCCCAATCCGCCGCCCAGCCGAATCAGCACCAGCAGAATGATGGGAAACAAAGCCGTGGCGGGCACGGAGGCGGCAATCTGGGCGATGGGTTGGGCGAACGCCGAAAGCCTCGGCCTCAACCCGATGTAAAGCCCCACCGGGACGGTCCAGAGCGCCGCGAGCAGGAGCGTCGCCTCGACGCGAAGAAAGGTTGCGCCGGCGCCCAGAAGTATCTCTCCTACTTCTGAGGTCGAAAGCGCTGCCAGCACGCCGATCATCTTCACCACCGCGTAGCCGACACCCAGGAAGCCGCCAATCAACAGCGTCCACAGTCCCCACTTCCCTGCCCTGCGTCCCCGTTGATGCGGCAATACGAATCCGTGTGCCCCGGCAAAGAACAGATTCAAGCGTTCGCCCAGAGGCAAGATCGACAGGCGGGCGGCAAGATGCAGGATCTTCGAGCGGCGGAGCAAATCAAGGACCGGTGAGCGCGGCGGGAAGGCCGCTTCCACCTGTTCGAATTTGAACTTCTCCGCCCAGGCGATGGTGGGACGCCAAATGACCTGGTCGACGAGAACGATTACCGCCACCATGGCGGCCAGTCCCCAAACAATGGCGCGCGTGTCTCCGGCATTGGCGGCGGTTTGAAGATACGAACCCAGGCCCGGCAGGCGAAGGTCGCGGTTTCCCAGGACAAACATCTCACACGCCATCAGAAAGAACCAGGCGCCCGCCACCGACATCATGGAGTTCCAAATCAGCCCGATGGCCGCGTAGGGCAACTCCATCTGGGTGAACCTCTGCCACCAACTCAACCGGTAGATCATGGCCGCTTCCCGCATTTCGCGCGGAATGCTCTTCAGGGACGAGTAGAAACTGAAGGTCATGTTCCACACTTGCCCGGTGAGGATCAACACGATACAACCCAGTTCCACGCCCAGTTGGCGCGTGGGGAACAAGGCTACCATCGCCACCAGTACCGTGGGGAGAAAACTGAGTACAGGAATCGACTGGAGAATGTCCAGGAGTGGAACCATGAACCGTTCGGCTTTCGCGTTGTAGGCGGCGATATACCCGTACACAAATGTGAACAACAAACTGAGAAGGTAAGCAAGGGCGATACGAATGAGCGAGAACACCGCGTACTTGGGTAATGCTCCGGGATGAAGTTGAATCTCCGCCTGAGTGTTGACCGGCCCAACTCCGTAGCGGCTGAAGGACACCACGGCATAGAAAATCGCCAGAGCAGCCACGAAGATGGGAGTATCTCTTAGGAGCGATGACACGCTGCCAGGAATGATTCCCCAGGGCGGAAGTGTGCGGGCGGCTTTTTCCGTTTGTAGCATGTGTCACAAGGTTAAAGGGTAAAGGTTAAAGGGTGAAAGATCTACGCACTCCATTGTCGTTTGAACATTGTTCTCTAGTCTCCGTTCTTCGTCTTTACTCTTTACCCTTCAGCCTTTAGCCTTTACCCCGCTTTCACGTCCCCTGCTGCGCCGTGCAACGTGAGCCTGTCGCTTTCGGAATCGTAAGTGAAAATCTCCCCGTAGCGGCCCCAATCGAGCGCCGTGTCAATCTGGCGGTTAGCCTCATCCTCGGACAAGTGTTCCTCGACAATATCCCGAAAGAACTCCAGTGGCATGGAGTTGTCCGACTTGCCGGTTAGGCTGCGGTTAATCTGCTGAAGCAGCGGGACGTTCGCAAGCGCAGCCTGACGGAAAAGGAGTTTGCGATCGGAAATCTCGGCTTGGGCAAAGGCCTTTCCTCCGGGAGTAATCTCAACATCGCCCTTATCCGATTTGGCAAAGCCCAGCAGCGTGGCGGCCTCAACGATGGGCACCAAGTCGGCAAAATCCATCAAGAGCTTATCCGCCAAATGGTAAAGATCCTCTTTCTCGCTGTGGTCATTCATGATTTCGAGCAGCCCCGCAATGGCGCCCGGGCGCGCGTGGGGCAGCATCAGGGAAGGCTTCCTGGCCGGCCGGCCTCCGGCGGCCAGGGGCCCAGGTTCCAGTTGGGGCTGAGTCATGAGTTTGTAAATGTAGTCCACATAGACAAGAAAATCTGCGGAAGTGTGATCCCTGGGTTGGCGCAACGGGACTCTGAAGTCAGCCCGGATTCTCGCCGGGTTACGCCCCAGGACGATGATGCGGTCGGCAAGCAGAACTGCCTCCTCGATGTTGTGGGTCACCAGGAAAATGCTCCGGGTAGGTATCTTCTTACCCAGCCACAACTCCATCAGTTCGCCGCGCAGGTTCTCTGCCGTCAGAACGTCGAGGGCCGAAAACGGTTCGTCCATGAAGAGGATTTCAGGCTCCACGGCCAGGGCGCGCGCAAAGCCCACCCGCTGCTTCATTCCGCCGGAGAGTTCTTTGGGGTACGCGGACTCAAAACCCTTCAGCCCGACTTTATCCAGGGATCGAAGGGCGCGATGGTGTCGTTCGAAGTGCGCCATACCCTGCGCCAGCAGGGGAACCTCAACGTTATCCAATACCGTAAGCCAGGGGAACAAGGCGAAACTCTGAAATACAATGGCGAGGTTTGGGCTGCTCTCGCTGAGCGGCGCGTCGTGCCAGAGGACTTTGCCGGCGGAGGGCGGGGTGAGCCCGGTGAGAATCCGCAGCAGAGTGGATTTGCCGCTTCCCGAAGGGCCCAGCAACGCCACGATCGAATCCGGCTCGATCGACAGGTCGATGGGAGCGATCACCTGGATCTCTCTGCCATCCGGCTGGACAAAGCACTTCTGAATCTGCGAGGCCGTGATGATGGGTTCCACCACCGCCGGCGCCCGCGCAATGGCCGCACCAAGAGCTTCCCCGTGTGCCGCGGCGGCCCGCTCACCCGAGAGTTCGTCCATCAAGTGCTGCCAGGCTTCCTCCGGCAGCTCGTCGAAGAACTGATGACGCTCCTGGGGCTGCGTCTTGTCGATGATGGCGCGCAGGTCCTGGATAGTCCGGGAGTGGAGCAGGACATACGAATGATAGTAGGGAAAATGGCTGACTAAGGTAGCCGCGTATTCCACCGGCAAAGCGCGAAATACGATCTGCTGCTCCTCGAACGGGATGCGTATGATTGAGTCGGCAGCGGCGTCGGGGTCGAGACGCTGGAGCAGCGCCACTGCCTGGTCAGCGCGCCCCTGGGACAAGAGTTCTTGCAGTTTCTCGGCAGCCGGTGGATTCATCGAACCCATCTTACCAGAAGACTTCCGTTTTCCCTCATTCTCGCCGATAATAGACGGTGAATGTTGTATACTCACCTGTTTTGAGAGAAAGCATGTCAACCAAAGGTCGCCCGGATCCCGAGCAGTTGTTGCGTCAACTTCAGGCCGAGGAGCAGTATTACCGGCGCGGCCGCCTGAAGATTTTCCTCGGATATGCGGGAGGCGTGGGCAAGTCGTTCCGCATGCTGGATGAGGCGCGGCGGCGGCGGGAACGGGGCGAAGACGTGGTGGTGGGCGCAATCCAACCCAAGGCGTCGCCGGAAGCTGATGCTCTGCTGCAACGCATGCTGGTTATCCCACAGGGCAGCGTGGGAGGCGTACCCACGATGGACGTCGAGGCCATTCTGCGCCGTCATCCTCAAGTCTGCCTGGTGGATGGTCTGGCCTACGACAACCCCCCCGGCAGCGCCCACCCCAAGCGCTGGCAGGACGTTCGAGCACCTGCTTGCAGCGGGCGTCTCCGTGATCGCCACGGTCAACCTCCAACACATCGAGGAGCGGCGCGAGCAGGTGGAGAGGATCACGCACAAGCACGTGACGGAAATCGTGCCGGAGAGCTTCTTACGCAATGCCGACGAAATCGAAATCGTGGACGCGCCTCCGGATTTCGCTGTGCAGCGCGGTTCCAATCCCTTGTTTGTCAATGGAACTGGCTCTCCGACACTCTCCCCGCAGCAGCTCTCGGAATTGCGGGAGATCGCGCTGCTGCTGGCCGCGGATGTCGTCGATTTCCAGCTCGAAGCTTACCTGGTGCGGCATGGGATTCAGCAGCTCTGGGGAACCTGCGAGCGCTTTCTCGTCTGCGTGTCCCCGTACGCCGACGCCGCCAAGATGATCGCCAGTGGCAGGCGCAACGCCGACCGCTTCCACGGTGATTTGTTTGTCGCCTACATCAATCGGCCCGACGCCACGCCGGAAGAGAGAAGTGTGCTGGAGCGAAACCTCGAGGAGGCGCGGCGTGTCAACGCGCGAATCGAAGCTCTGGATGGAGACGATCCTGCCGACGCCGTCATGGAGTTCGCCCGCGCCCATGGCATTACCCAGATCTTCGCGGCAAACCGCATGAAGAACAGTTGGTGGGATCGAATCTTTGGCCAGCCGCTCGACCACCTGATCCGGGCGGCAGAGAATATTGACGTGAGAGTGTTTCCAGCATAGGATTCTGCGCATGTCCGACTCCCCTCATCGAGGCACCCTCAAAATCTTCCTGGGCTACGCTGCCGGCGTAGGAAAGACCTACCAGATGCTGAACGAAGCTCATAAGTTGAAGGGCGAGGGCGTGGATGTGGTTTTGGGCTATTTTGAGCCGCACGGCCGCAAAGCCACGATCACCAAAGCCGAAGGCCTGGAAGTCATTCCGCGGCGCAAGGTCGAGTATCGCGGAGCGGCGTTCGGAGAAACCGATGTGGAGGCCATCCTGCGGCGCCGGCCTCAGGTCTGCGTCATCGACGAGTTTGCCCACACGAACATCCCGGGGTCGCAACACGGCAAGCGTTGGCAAGACGTCCACATCTTGTTGGACGCCGGGATCAACGTGCTGACCACCATGAACGTGCAGCACCTGGAGAGCCTCAACGACCAGGTGTGGCAGTTCACGGGCATCCGGGTGCGCGAGACCATCCCCGACTGGGTGGTGAAGCAAGCCGACGAAGTGGTCATGGTCGACTTGCCTCCGCAGGCTCTGCTCAACCGGCTGATGCGCGGCGTCGTCTACACTCCCGAAAAAGCCCAACAGGCGATGGAGAACTTCTTTAAGGAGTCCACTCTGGTCGCCTTGCGCGAACTGGCGATCCGCCAGACCGCGCATGAAGTTGATGTTCGCCAATCCGTCCAGGACGGAACCCAGGGCGCAGAAACGAGCGGCGAAGACCAGGGGTTGACCGCATCCCCCCACGCACGTTCCCCCGAATGCATCCTCATCCTGATCACCGAAGACCCCTCTTCCGCAGCCCTCATCAGGCGCGGCAAGCGTGTGGCCGATTACCTGCAAGCGGAATGTCTCGCGGTCAGCATCCTGCGCGACGGCAACCTTCAGAATGTCGCCGCGGCTCAGCGCGAGGCCGTCGAAAAGCACATGAAATTCGCCCGCAACCTGCAAATTGAGCCCAGCGTGTTGCAGGGCGATGATGTGGCCCAGACCTTGGTCGAATTCGCTCGCTCCCACAACGTCACACAGATCTTCATTGCCCGGCCTCAACAACAGAAATGGCCCCTGGCCTTCGGCCGCGGCCTGGTGGAACGCGTCGTAAGGCTGGCCCACGACATCCAGGTCACCATTGTCGCCGAGCGCCGCCGTTAGCGCGGGCGTCTCGCCCGCTGTGGAACGGACATTCTGCCCGCGAGTTCCTGCGGGGGTAGCCCCCGCGTTGTGGCACGGCCATCTTGGCCGTGAATCGGCACGGGCAGAGCCTGTCCTGAGCGGAGCGAAGGAATGCCCGTGCCACTGCGGGCGGGACCCCGACAGGTCGGGGCAGGCTACCCGCACCACGCCTCATACCCTCACCCCCTCCGTGGCCGGTCCTTTGTTTTCTAAGACATTCTCGCTTTGTTCCGGCGATTTTGAGGTTTCCCCGGCGTTTTCCTCTTCCGGACTTTCTGTCCCAGCGTCCAGCCCCACGACCTTACTCAGTTCCTCGGCCGCACGGTCCTCCGGCTCACCCGTAGGGGCGGTTCGCGAACCGCCCCTACCCAGGCGTGCATGTTCTTGGCGCATGGTCAGGATGATCCTCACTTTGCGGTCAATCGAGCGGTCCAGCGCCGCTTCCTGCCGCAGCAGCATCTCCCAAGTCTCCCCCGCCGGAGCCAGGCAGGCGTCCCGCTCGATCGCGTCATTCTCCTCCTGCACCGCGACCTCCTCCTCGAACGCCGCCTTCAGCGCCGCGATTTCCTCCTCCAGCAGGCGCAGCAGTTCCCGCCACAGGGTGTCCACATTCGCCTCGCCGCCCATTTGGTTCACGAGGTCGTTTAACCCTTGCTTTTCGTTGTGTGCCTGGTAGTAGGCCCGATTGCCGAACATCCACATCAGTTGGTCAATCCGCGCCGGCCGCCAGCCCGGGACTGTCCCCAGAAAATTTCGGATCGTATACTTCTGCTCCGACGTGACCACCCCCTGCCGGAGCTGCTCGTGGATCGCCGTCAACCGCGAGAGTTGCTGGCGCAGGCGGGCACACGGCTCGGTGGGCACGGCCAGTTTGGGGTCGGTGGCCAGGGAACTCGAGGCATCGAAGGTGGCAGCGGCGATCTGGTCGCGGCGGGTGCGTTGCAGCTCCTCGACCGCCTGGAGGGCGCGGCGCATCAGGCCCGTCTCCATGCGCTCGATGCGGTTGCGACGCCAGTAGAGCCTGCCCAGGTCGGCGAGTTGCCGGTCCCAGAGGGCGTCGCCGGGGCCGTAGGTGGTGGCGAGTTCCCGTTGCAAGGCTGCGTACCGTTCGGGATCTTCGCCCAGGGCGCGCATGACGGCGGCTTCGTTTTCGGGCGCGGCATCACAGCCGTGCTTGAGCGCGTTCATTTTCATGCGCTGCTTTCCGGCCTCGCTGCGGGGGCCGGTCGAGTGCTGCGCATTGCCCCGGGCGGCAGTCAGCCGTTGGGGAGTAAGACACGTAGATTTGCGTAAAGGCATAGTAACTCCATGAATTGGAAGATTGGAAGCAGGGGCGGCAGGCGAGCCGTCCCCACGAGGGATGAGACGGGCGTTCACGACCCTTACAGCCTACCAGAATAGGCCAGATTTGTCAAGTAGCAACGGAGTACCGTTACTTCGTTGCCATCAGCGGGTAGGGCAAGCCCTATCCGTCGGCTGACGGAGACGGCTTGCCGTCCCCCTCATCGTGCCTGTTGCTGGGATTTGGCGGTTCGCGAACCGCTGGCTGGCTCCTGCCTTTTGGAGTCTGCGATGTCCCGAAGGGACACCTGGACGGCGTGGGCTGCGCGGGTGATCCTAACCCGTCCCTTGCGGGACGTCGCAGACACCAAACCGCAGGTGTCTGCGCCAACCGGCCTGTTGTGGAGCGGCAGCGCGCAGAGGCGCCCAGAAGGGGCGCCCCTGCGACCGCCTCGGAGGGGAGTGAGGCGGATTAATAGGCCCAGAACCCGTAAGGGACGTTGCTGACACCGGTCACGGTTTGACCGGCAATTCCTACGAACACGTTGCGGCCGTAAAAGAACGGCATTCCGAAGGCGAAGTAGTCACTGGACCCGCCGTTTCCGCTGTCCCCCCCGAGGTCGTTAAACGCGGCGTAACCCGTACTGGTCAGACTGTCCGCATTCTCGATGCTGAAGGTGACTGACCCCGTGGCGCCGTTGGTGCCGTTGTTGGTCACCGTAAAACTGAGGGTCGCGGCTGGGCAGTAAAGACCCGGGTTATCCGGGCACGCGATGCCGCCGAGCGAAGCGGAATCGAGGAAGGACAAGATACCCGTTCCGCTGTCAATGTAGCTATAGGGGTACTGGGTGCCATTGTAAGTGGTGGTGAAGTACGCCTGGTCGGTCACGCCATAAACCTGGGCGCTGCCCAGAGCATTGTTGGATTGTGTGCCGATGCCGAAGATCAGCGAGCCCGCAGCGGTGGGGGCCCCTCCCGCAGCAATCTTCGGCAAAGAGATCAGCACGCCGTTATTGTCTTTAGAGAAAAGCGCCACGGGGTTCCAGACCTGGCCCTTGGTGGTGGTGGTGGGCACGGCCGTAATGTTGCAATTGCCGCTAGGGCAGGAATAGTACACGGCGGGGGCGGTGTTGATGTTGGCACAGTCTGAGCCGCAATCCTGAGGGAAACTGCCCACGCCCAGAATGCCGTTGGCGCCGAGCGCCGACACGCTGTTCATATCCCCCTGGTTATTGGCAGGGATGCAACTCAAGGGGGCGGGATACTGCGGAGATTCGCTGATTAGGTGAATCGACGCCGAGGAAGTGGATTCGTCGGCCAGGTGAATGTCCGCTTGTACGACCGGCCCCCAGATGTACGCGAGGCTGACGAACCCGATGCACTCCTGAACGGCATTGCCGCTCGAGTCCGTGACCGCGGGCAAGGAGAGTCCGCTCACCGCTCCGGACAGCAGGCGCAGGCCGTAGGAACCCGTATCCACAAGGACGTCGGGAACCGTGGTGCAATTCGTGGTGCTGCCCGGCTCGCAGACTTCCACGGACGTAAAGAGGCTGTTGACGTATTCGCCGGTGGGCCCCGAGTTGACGGCGAGGTCGACGCTGTTGTTCGTCGTCGGAGGCGGAGGCGTGGTGTTAATGGGGGTGCTGCTACTCCCGCCACAGCTTGCCATGAAGATCAGGCCGCCCACTACAGCCAAAAGACGGGCCAGGGGAACTACCGAGTGTCGCTGGAGCGTCATCGCACCACCTCCGCCGAAACGTTCTTGGGGAGGAGGCTGGGAACGTAGGCGCTCCCGTGGAAGGCTCGCATGTGGCCGCCGCTCACAAAGACAAGATCGCTGGCCCGCACGATCAAGGGGCCGCCGCGCCAGCGCGTCCGCGCCTGCGCAGCCTGCTGGACCGGCGTGATGTAAGATCCCAGCAGTTGTTGCAAGTTCGGTATAACCGGCGCCCGCCAGGAGACTCCGAACACTTTGCCCTCCGGCGAAACATACTCGGTGACCACGGCGCCGGTTGGAGAAGTGATTTGGTGAAGCTTGTAGCCTTGCGCGGAGATCACGCGATCCTCACCCCGCATAGACTGCCGATCGAGACTCACCGACGACTCATACTCTCCCAGGACTGCCCATGCCGGCGCCGCTCCCAGGGTCAGAATGAGCAAGACTCGTAAAATGGTTTTCATGTGTCGGTATCCTTGTTCTGAGTTGCTCTCCCTTATCCCTAAGGATATGGACGGGAATCCCGAACAAAAGGTTGTAAGCGCTCTATCCCGGATTTCTCACCACAGGTCTGGAAGGGCGGGGCTTTAGCCCCGCCGAGGGAAATGGATGAAACTTTGGGGGCTTTAGCCCCTGAAGTGACTTGGCTTCAGGGCCTAAAGGCTCACCAAGAACTTGCCGCGAGGCGGCGGGGCTAAAGCCCCGCCCTTCCAGAGCGCCCATCTTACGACGCTGATTCTTGCCGGTTAGTACTATCCCGCCTGGCCAACCGGGAGGAGTTCGATGCCTTGCGCCTTGCCGAGATTCCTGCTGTACTGCCTCTCCTTTGGGTTGTTCCAGTGCTCATGAACTCCCAGGCTTTCGAGACGGGCCGTGCCGGAAGCGTGATCGGGATCATAGAACGTGCCGGAGGGCGGGCGGTCCGCCAACGCCGCTTCGTGCAGATAGTCGTCGGCGCCGGACATGTGCGGGTAATCATTCCATTCCGCCCTCAGGAAATCGAGCGCCACGGAATCGATGGCGACCGGGTCCTGGGAAGCAAGGAGGCTGGAAGCCCAGTGGCCGTTGAAGGGAGCTTGCAAGAACTTGCGCGGTGCATGTTCGGTGGGGTGGACTCCCGGGTAGAGACCGTCGATCAGACAGAGCAGGGTCTTGCCGCCGATCTGTTCGTGCCCCATCAGGTCAACGAGGTCCCTATATTTCCCGGCGCCAGGGAGCCACATCGGCAGGCTGGTATGCATGTCGTAGTAGCCCTTGTCGGGAGGCCTCCGGAGCAACGACCCGAAGTGGTTCTTGGCGCAAAGCGTGACACCCGCTCCGGTGTGGGCCTTCAGATTCGCCATGTTGATCAGGTATTTCGCTTCTGCATAGTGAACCGGCACGTAATCCTGAGCCGCTCCGGGCGGACGCGAACTCCAGTGGAAAGGAATGGGAGAGGGCTGAACACGAGTCCGGGGATAGGTGGCGTTTCCTCCGTCATGGTCGAGATAGTGGACGTTGGGAAACTTGCCGTGCAGAGGGCCGAAGAACTGGTTGGGGAACAGAGAAAGCGGGTCTCCCACAGAAATGTCCTGCTCGCGCACACCGGCCTCGTGGACGAGTTGGCGCAGTAAGGCCAGGATCATCTGGGGCGAAGCGTTCATGTAATCCAAGTCGTGAGCCAGGTCGTAAGACTTGGGATCGACCGCTCCACCCGCGATGCAACCGACCAGGTTCACTTTAATGGCGACCTTCTCGCCCCTTCGATACCCGGTTTTGCCGAAGCCATGGGTTTGGTTGAAGTGTTTGATGATGGCCTCCCAGGCTTTGGCATCGCCACCCTTGCCGCCCAGCGCCTGAATCGCCCCCGACATCATGCGATCAACAATCGTCTGGTTGGTGTGATCGTTTTCCCACCAATGTCCTTGGCCCGGCCCTGCCCAATTGGTCGCGGCCGGATCGCGGGCCCAGACGACGCGCCCCGGATGAAGACCCTTGGCGACCCCCACCGGCTGGTTAGAAATGGGATCGGCGCCCAGTACCAAGGGATCGCGGGGTAATGCGAAGGCGCTGCTGAAACCTACGCCCAGCGCACCCGCGGCGCGGAGCATGCAAGGCGTAACGGCTGCGCTCCCCAAATTTTTCAAGAATTCACGGCGATTGCTACGATGTCCCACGTGTGCATCCCTCCGGCCTCAACGGCGTAACTCTGTCAAAGGTCACGCTAAGGCCGTGCAGATCAACTGTCAAGCGGTTTTTCTTTCCGTGTCTCTCTCAGCGAGTGTGGGTAGCCTCGCGAAGGGTGGGGTTTTGCGGGACTGGCCATCGAAGAATTCAAAAAGCGGCTCCAAGACACGCCGGGACTAAAACGACCGGCTTCGCAAAAGCATCCAATCGGGGAGCGCAAGACGCAAGTTAGAGAGGCGAGTATAATGCAGGTTGAGGATCAACCATGAAATACAAAGTCGTCTTGCAAAGTTCCGAAGGAGGCTACAGCGTTTCGTGTCCCGGCTTGCCCGGATGCTGGTCGCAAGGCCAGACAGAAGCGGAAGCGCTTGAGAATATCCAGGATGCAATTCGTGAATACCTGGAGGCAGTCAACGAAACTCTTCGGGAGGCAGAAGTGCGGGAGATCGAAGTGCCTGTCTAACTCATGCCCAAGCTGCCCGGCATCAATCATCAGACTTCATTGAAGGCCCGATCCAGAAACGAAGCGATGTAGTAGGCGTCCAGGAACTTGAAGGGCGTCTCCCCACAAGTATAGTGGCCACACGGCAGGACGGCCACCTCGGGGTGAAGGTCGAGGCGCAGAGATTCGGCAATGATGCGGCGCGAAAACTCCGGCAGAAAGGTCAAATCATAGCGAGCGTAAATAAACAGGGATCTCTTGGGCCAGCGCGCCAGCCTTTGCGAGTAAGCGATGGGGCTGATGGCCATCCAGCAGCGGCGCAGGCGTTCCAGGGTCAAATGGGGGTCAAGGCCGGCCCGCACGTGGCGTGTGGCCTGCCCGGTCCAAACCACCTCCGCAAAAGTTGTTGAGCAATGATTGAACACATTGACCTTCAGCCTCTCGTCGTGGGCGCTGGCCAGATAGGCATAGCAGGAGCCCAAGCTGCTTCCCACAATTCCCAGTTTCGAGTATCCCTGGCTCTCTAACCAGTCGAGGCAGGAGCGCGTGTCGGCCACCGCCTGGCGGCCGGCGTCGAGAGTACGGCAGAGGTTCGAGGAGACGGCGTAATCGGCCCGCTCTGTCTCCGCAGGCTTGCGAACATCGTGATACGGCAGACTCAGCCGCAGCGCCGAAATACCCAGCAAATTGAAGATTCGGCACAGCGCGTTGTGGCTCTCCTGGCCGGCATTCCATTGCGGCAGCACCACCACCGCCCCGCGCCGCCCCGCCGGAAACCATCGAGCGCGTACGCGATTGTTGTTGGGAACGGAGGTCTTGACCGGCGAAGTAAAAAACAGGCAGTCGCCGTCCTGACGAAAGTCTGAAGGCGTCTGGTATGAATAAAAGATGTCGCTTTGCGCGAGGATGGCGTCGTTCAGCTCGGTGATGAAGTTCTCAGGCTCCCGGTCAGAAGATGGACGGCACGAACTCGCCAGCGGCCAGTCTTTCGACCATTCCAGTCCCCAATCGAGCGGGCGCACCACCCGGTTCTTGTCCCGCTCCGCCAAACGCGTCTCCCATCGGCAGATCCAATCTTTGTAGTATTCGGATATAGGCTTCATGGTATAAAGTCAGCAATTATAACCGAGAGGAGCCAGAAGTCGGGAGTATACAACTGAGCCCCAAAGGGGCGCGATATCACAGCCCAGGCCAACGGCCTGGGTCAAGAATCCGTGGCGCCAGGATTTGTGAGCCCTGAAGGGGCGTAATAAGGCCTAGAACCAGGAGGAGGCGGCTGTCCGCGCAGATTCGCAAGGCTATTTCGCCCCTTCAGGGCTTGCGGCCAGAGAGGGCGTGTTACAGGTCCCAGGCCGTTGGCCTGGGCTTTGCTAGGCCGCCCCTTCGGGGCTCATTCTGACACCAGCAGCGGCTTGTGCCTCCGCTGTCCAGATGGCACGAGCCGCGAACTTCTGCTAGTGTCCCACTGAGGAGAAGCTCCAATGAAGCAATTACTTCTGGCCGCCATGGTCACTTTAACCTTAACCGTGTCACGACCGGCGGCGGCCCAACACTACGCCGCCACCTGGGAGTCCCTTGACCAGCGCCCCACACCGCCGTGGTTTGATGAGGCCAAGTTCGGAATATTTATTCACTGGGGGGTTTACTCCGTCCCGGCCTTTGCAGACCCGCAGTCAAAGATCGGCGAAACGTATGCGGAGTGGTATTGGAACCACATGCAGGACAAGAACGGGCCAACCTGGGCATTTCACCTGCTCCACTACGGGGCCAATTTCAAATACCAGGATTTTGCCGGGCAGTTTAAGGCCGAGCTGTTCAATCCCGACCAATGGGCCGAGCTGTTTCAAAAGTCCGGGGCGCGCTACGTGGTGCTGACCTCGAAACACCACGAGGGCTTCTGCCTATGGCCCTGCCCGGCGAGTTGGAACTGGAACAGCATCGACGTAGGCCCGCACCGCGACTTGGCCGGAGATCTGAGCAAGGCGGTTACCGCCCAGGGGCTGACCATGGGCTTCTATTACTCGCTCTACGAGTGGTACGACCCGCTGTATCTCGGAGACCTTCACCGCTACGTGAACGAGCACATGATCCCTCAGATGAAGGACCTCGTCGAACGCTACCATCCTTCGCTCCTCTGGACGGACGGCGAGTGGGATCACCCCAGCGACCAGTGGCAATCGACGGAGTTTTTGGCGTGGCTTTTCAACGACTCGCCGGTGCGCGACCGCATCGCCGTCAACGACCGCTGGGGAAAAGATACGCGCAGCAAGCACGGCGGGTTCTATACCTCCGAATATCAGACGTTCGTCCCGGAGGGAGCGCAACTCGGCCCGGCGCACAAGTGGGAGGAATGCCAGGCCATCGGAAAATCCTTCGGGTACAACCGCGTGGAAGAGCTCCATGACTACAAGTCCGCCACGGAACTGATTCACCTGCTGGTGGACGTGGTCTCGCGCGGGGGCAACCTGAATTTGGACATCGGCCCCACGGCGGATGGGCGCGTTCCGGTGATTATGCAGGAACGGCTGCTCGAGATCGGCGCCTGGCTGAAAGCCTACGGCGAGGCAATCTACGGAACACACCCGTGGCGCGCGACTTCCGAGGGGAAAGTGCATTACACCTCGAAAAGCAATACTGTATATGCCATTACTGAAATGTGGCCTGGCCCGGAACTCGTGCTGAGCGCGCCGCGAACCACCGCCGCGACCACGGTGGAACTGCTGGGCGGGAACGCGCCGCTCAAATGGCGGCAGGAAGGCGGGAAGCTGCGCATCCAGGTTCCGCCGATTCCTGAATCCGCCTGGGCGCTGCCCGAGGCGTATGTGCTCAAATTGACTGGAGTCGAGTAGGCAGTCGTCAGGGCGGCCACAAGGGCCGCCCCTACAACTACTCGCTTCGCTCGGAATGACATTTCATAGTAGCTGGCTACCAGTCGGCCAACGAGCAACAACGACTACTTTAGACGAACGCCGTGTGGGCGCCCAGGAAGGCGGCGCCCACGCGGCGGCAAAATCTCCCCTTATAGGGTCGGCGCGGGCGGGGGAGGCTCGGTTACCGGCTTTACTTCTTCAGGCTTCTTAACGGCCTTGACGGTTTTCTTGGCTTGCTTCTTGGGCGCTTTCTTCACCTGCTTCTTTTTCCCTGCCATGGTGCGGATGCCTCCTGTTTGGGATCTTTACTTCAAGCTGATTTTGGATCGGCGATTCCGCGTCTGCGGGATCGCCACGTGGCGGCGTAAAACCGCCTCTCGGTCAGACTTTTCTTGCGACCCCCTACGTGTGGAACAGACCTTGTGTTGAGGTGAAACTCGACTACCGGGACTGATTTTAGAGGCGTGAAGGCCAGTTGTCAATGCATCTCTGCGATATTTGAGCTTGACATTTATTTTCTTGTGGAGTCACATTAGTCGCTCTCAATCGGATCCCCGTCCTGAGAGATGCCGCTCATGCTCCCTTGCCTCAGCGTTTCCAACCAACGGGAAACGAAGACAAAGCGCATTGCGCTCTGCTGCGGAGCAGATAAAAAGGAGAATCCCATGCGCCGAATTTGTTGGAGTGTTGCGTTTTTGATGTTGAGTGCGGCGGGCCTGCACGCGCAGACCGTGACCACAACGGTTGGGGGAAGAAACAGCCCGCAAGCGAGCGCGCTCCCCGCGCCGGACGCGATACAAGGCGGGCTGGTTACCCTCAGGGGCAACACACGCCCGGAGGCAAATGCAAAGAACGATCGCGGGCGAGTCTCCGATGACATGATACTCAACCACATGATGCTCCAGTTGCGCCGGTCTCCGGCGCGGGAGCAAGCACTCCAGCAGTTCATCAATGATATCCACGATCGCACGTCGCCGTTTTTTCACCATTGGATCACGGCGACGGAATTCGGCCAGAGGTACGGCGTGGCGCCGGCCGACGTCGCCAGGGTGACGGATTGGCTCGAGTCGCAGGGGTTCAAGGTCAATTTGGTCTATCCCAACCAAATGGTTATCGACTTCACCGGCTCGGCGGGCCAGATCCGCCAAGCCTTCCACACGGAGATCCATCACTTGCTGGTGAATGGCCAGGCCCATATCGCCAATATGAGCGACCCGCAGATTCCGGCGGAGCTGGCTTCAACGGTGGCGGGCGTCGTCTCCCTGAATGACTTCAGGCCTCAGCCGATGATTCGGCGGCGCGCCAATTACACTATCGCGAGCGGCGAATATGGGGTTGTGCCGGCGGACTTGTGGACGATCTACCACTTCAACCCTGCCTTTGCGGCGGGCTATTCGGGCCAGGGCCAGACGATCGTGGTGGTAGAGGATAGCGACCTTTACACCACGCAGGACTGGAGTGATTACCGCTCCGCCTTCGGGCTTGCCTCAGCTTACCCCCTCGGCTCCCTGACCCAGGTCCACCCGGGCAACTGCACTGATCCAGGCACCATCGCTAGCGATGACGAAGCAACGCTCGATGTGGAAGTGGCGAGCGCGGGGGCTCCCAGCGCGACTATCGAGGAGGCGTCCTGCGCGGACACCGAAACCACTCCGGGCAACTTCATTGCCCTGTCTAACCTTATCAACGGTGGCACGCCGCCAGCTATTATCAGCTCCAGTCAGGGTATCTCCGAGTCCCTGATCGGCGCGGCGTTCAACGCCTCCGTCAACTCTGTGTACCAGCAGGCGGTGACGGAAGGTGTCTCCGTCTTCGTGTCCTCGGGCGACAGTGGCGCGGCCAGTACGGACCGAAGCGTGGGAGACCAATATTACGCCCAATACGGAATCAGCGTCAGTGGATTCACCTCCACGCCCTACAACGTGTCGGTGGGTGGGACCGACTATGCCGATAGTTACCAAGGCACTAACGCCACCTATTGGAGCGCAACCAACGCCGCTAACTACGGGTCGGCCCTTTCGTATATTCCCGAGATTCCCTGGAACGACTCCTGCGCCAGTGTGCTGTTCGGCGATTACTTCGGAGTTTTGCCCACCTATGGCTCGGGCGGACTGTGCAATGAGGCAGAATATGATCTAGTAAACGGGACGGGGAATTATGCCCAGTATTTTAACGTCAGCGCCGGCAGCGGAGGCCCCAGCGGCTGCGCCACCGGCGCGCCGGATTTCCCTGGCGCGGTGAGTGGCACCTGCGCCGGATATCCCAAACCCTCGTGGCAGTCCGGGTTCGTCGGCAACCCGAGCGATGGCGTGCGGGACACTCCCGATGTTTCGCTCTTCGCCTCCGACGGATCCTGGGGGCACGCCTACACAATTTGCTTTTCTGACCCAAGCAACGGTGGGGTTAGTTGCAGCGGCACTCCCGATACTTGGAACCTCGTGGGCGGGACGTCGGCTGCGGCGCCCGTCTGGGCGGCCATTCAGTCGCTTGTCAATCAGGCTTCCGGGAGCCGGTGGGGAAACCCGGATTCCGAATATTACTCGCGCGCTGCGACGGAGTACGGCGCCGGTGGCAGCACATCTTGTAGTTCCAATCTTGGCAATACAGTGGCCAGCAACTGTATCTTCTACGACGTAACCCAGATTCCGCTTATCCACGGAGGATCGGGGACGGGAGGGGATATCGACGTACCTTGCTATGGGATGAATTGCTATGTCCCCTCGGGCATCTATGGAGTGCTTTCCGCAGCCCCCCAGACCCTGGACGGGGCGTGGGTCACCAACCTCGGAAGCGGATACACGAGCGCTCCTTCCTGTACCCTGAGCGGGGGCGGCGGATCAGGGGCGACTTGCGAGGCCATCACGACCGGCGTGGTCACTAGCGTTGGCCTTGTAAACGGAGGGGCAGGTTATACATCGCAGCCAACCTGCACCCTGACGGGCGGCGGAGGAACGGATGCGGCTTGTGTGGCAACCATATCGCCTGAAGGTGCGGTTAACGGAGTGTTTCTCTACACCTTCGGGTACGGCTTCGGAAGCGGCTACTCCTCCGCCCCGACTTGCACGATCAGCGGAGGCGGCGGGACAGGCGCAACCTGCACCGCGACCGAGGGGCCGGGAATCTATGTCGGCCTTACCTCCCCCGGCGACGGATACACCACCCTGCCCCGGTGCGTTCTCAGCGGAGGGGGCGGAACGGGGGGAACGTGCGCTGACTGGGCGGTCAACACCAGTGACAACTATCAACCGGCGTTCGGCGCCGGGACCGGGTGGGACTTCGCCACTGGAATCGGGACGGTCAATGTCTCGAACCTGGTAGCCAGCTTCATTCCGAGCTCGGCGCCCTCGGTAAGCTTCTCCGCTTCGAGTTTGAGTTACGGCAATCAGCCCACAAGCACAACGAGCTCAGCCCAGACGGAGACCGTCACCAACACCGGCACGGCCAACCTCACCATCTCGACGGTCACGATCAGCGGTACGAACGCCAGTGACTTTGCCAAGAGCGCCGACACTTGCACGGGGGCCACGGTCACGCCCAGCAACACCTGCTCGGTCAGCGTGACGTTCACGCCGTCCGCGACAGGGAGCCGCAGCGCCTCACTGAATTTCACTGACAACGCAAGCAACAGCCCGCAGACTGTCAGCTTGCGCGGAACCGGGACGGGGCCCGTGGTGAGCTTGTCCGCGCCGCCAACTTTCCCGTCTGAACCGATAGGAACCACCAGCCCCTCGCAAACCGTCACGCTGACCAACACGGGCAGCGCCAGCCTCACCTTCACGGCAATTGGCGTCACCGGCCCCTTCGCGACTGTCGCATCCGGGACCACGTGCTCGACCGCTAATCCGGTTGGCGCGTCAGGGTCCTGCACGGTGGCGGTTGCATTCATGCCAACGGCCGCAGGCAAAGCGTCGGGTAGCCTCTCCTTCAGCGACAATGCGCCCGGCACACCCCAGACTATCGCGCTCAGCGGGACGGGCCAGGACTTCACGCTGGCGGCGGGCTCCGGCTCGCCCACCTCAGCCACCGTCGCCCCGGGTTCAACCGCAAGCTACACGTTAAGTGTGGGCGGTGAAGGGGCATTCAACCAAAGTGTGAGCTTCACCTGTACAGGGGCCCCCTCCGAGGCCACTTGCACGGTCTCGCCAAGCCCGGTGACCCCGGGCAGTTCTGCGACGAATATCACGGTCAGCGTCACGACGACCGCACCCTCGCTCGGCGCGCCTCGCTCTCGACCTCTTCCGCCAGTCCCACCCCTTTTGCCGGGCCTGAGAGGTCTGTTGATTCTCGCCTGGGTTCTGATGGCTACGGCATGGGCCATCGGGCGCCGGAACATACCCGGCGAGAGCCGATGGCGCTTCACAATGGTTTCGCTCGCCTCGGGATTGTTGCTGGCTCTGGCGCTGGCAGGATGTGGCGGTGGAGGGAGCAGCGTGACACATAACCCCGGAACGCCCGCCGGAAATTACACGCTGACGGTGACGGGCAGCGCGGGCTCGGGATCTTCTGCCTTGAGCCATACCATGACGCTCACGTTGAACGTGAGCTAAGAGAAACATGGTTGGATCAGGAGACACAAATAATCCGACGCCCGAGCCTTCGTCTGACTTGCGTTGCAATTGACATGTCCTCGCCCGCGACCCATAATACTGTGTCGCTCTGAGCCAGAGGGTTAGCTGGCGGATGACCACAGTCCCCCAGTTGGCTCACGAGCTCAGAAAAGGAGCAGGATCCACCTTGGACGGACACCGTGCATGGGAGCCAACCAGGAGTTTGTCAAACCAACCTATGAAATGGAGCGGGGTTAGCACTCAACGCTCTGTACCGCGCCGAGAACGATGCCCTGGCGCCACGCTATGATCTGTGATGGTTGCGGAGAGGATGAGTGGGTTTAACATGAAAACGATAGCTTTGCTGTTTGTTCTTTTGATCCCTTTGCCGGCTCTTTGTCAGAGCGGTTCAGAAGGGTTTGCTCAGATTACCACACCCGCGCAGCTTCCCAACGCGCAAGCTAATCAGCCATACAGCGTCACGCTCACTGCGGTTGGTGATCCGCCTTTTTCGTGGGGATTGCCGCCCGGCTCACAGTTACCGCCTGGATTGTCGATTATTCACAACACTGGAAAGATCGTTGGTACACCCACCAGGGCAAGTGAGTATGTGTTCACCGTCAGGCTCATAGCCAAGTCCGGCAATGCGACAAAGACCTTTCATCTCACGGTGCTCCACTGAGTCCTGCGTTCAGGGCCAACTGTAAGCCGGAAAAAAGGCCCCGGCCCCCCCGTCTTCCGAAGCATACTTAGCTATGTAGCCGACCCCGGCGCGGACTCACGGCATCGCCCGGTAACTTGCCCCACTCCTCCACCGGTCGATGCGAAGCCGGCAGCGTACTGGCGCGTCTCACCTTAACTGCGCGGAGGGGCCGGGCAACACGCGTTTCAGTGCGTCGCCCATTTCCGCCGGCTTGAAGCCATAAGGCCCAGGGTAGCTTTTATAGGCTACGTTGCCTTCCCGGTCGAGGACGTAAATGCGGTCGGGCCAGGCGGTGTAGGCGATTTCGGTGGAGTTCGCCAGGTCGTCGACCAGGGGCGGGATTTTGAGCGTCAACTTGGTCAGGCAGGTTTCCGCCAGCGCGCAGCGCTCCTCGAGAGTCTTGGGGCTGTCCACGCTGATCTTTTCTTTGAGGTTATCGTCGTCCTGCCAGGCATCCACGGGATGGGCTTCCATGATGTAAACAACAAAGAAGGCGGCCTTGTTCTGGTATTGGTCGAAGAGTTTGTTGAGCTCGGGAACCTCCCGGCGAAAGGGCGGTCAAGTGTAACTGCCGAAGATCAGCACCACCGGTTTGTGCCCGCGGAATGACGACAATCGAACCCGCGCCTTCCGGTCAACGGTGGGAAGACTGAATTCCGGCGCCTGATCGCCCACCTGCAGATGTCCGGCACGGGCAAGAAACCAGAGCGGCTTCAAGGGGATGATCATCAACAGCGGCCTCGGCACTTTCGACATCACTTGAGCGAAGAGCACCGGTTGCCGCATAACCCCCAGCAACGCTGCCAGCATCAGCACGTAGACCAAAACGACGTACCCTGCCACGGTTTTGAGTGTTTCCACGTTTGGACCCCGCGGAAAAGAGTAGGCAGTAGGCAGTCGGCAGCAGGCAGTTGGAACCGCCCGACTACTGACTGGTTACCATCCTGATCAACGTCTCATACACTACACCAAATCCAACGCGGCAAGCAATTCCTCCACGTTGGTCTCGTCCACAACCAAACTCAGGCTTGCGGCGCGCAGGTCCTCGAGCCCATCGAAGGCTTGGAAGAGTCTCATTTTGGCGAGGGCATATTGCTCGCTCGGGTCGAGTTCCCTGCCATGGGCCGCACGGCAGGCGGCAGTCGCCCTCTCGGAGATGAAAACGCGCAATTCAAAAGGGGGCCGCTGGTCCGCGCTGAGCACAAAGATATAATCGCCCCCTGGGCCGAGTCCGGCGGGCCGCACCAAGCTGCGGCGCGACTCGAAAAAGTAGCGGTAGGTGATCCCGGTTTCCGCCGCGTAGGTCTTGTAACGTCGAGCCATGTAAGTTCAGTGACGAGTGACAAGTGACGAGTGACAAGCGGCACTGCCGGAGAGGTGAAACCAGGCAGGAAGCCGCATTGAGACTCCTGCTCGTCACTCGTCACTGCTTTTCTGACTCCTGTTCGTTCGCGCCAGCTTGTCCAGCGGTCCGGAGAAGTCGAGTTCGGAGGGCGATGACCCCGGGTCGACATCATCGGAGCGATTCAGCCAGCGGCGTCGAACCTGGGCCAAGTCGGCTGACACGCGCAGATTGACCGGCCCATCGAAGGGGCGGCTGGCGGTCAGGCTGATTCGGGCGCCGGAACATTCCAGATCGGTTCTCTTCAACAGTACGGCGCGATCGCGAATCTGAAGGTCGAGGGCGACGGAATGAAAGGTTACCGGGCCGCGAACCGGCTCCAAGGCGCCCTGACCGGAGAGGCGCGCAAACGCGTCCAACGGGTCGAACCCGCCCAAGGAGAGAGATTTGGCAGTAATCGCCACCTGTCCCTCGAGATTCTGGCTCATCTCTTCCCGGCTCAGTCCCGCCGTGTCGAAATGCCCATGGATGCTCATTGACCCACGCGCGCCGCGCAAGGCGGGGGGCAGATGCGGCGCCAGCGATTGCACCGCAACGCCGGACAAGGAAACATCCGCAGCCAAGCGGGCCGGCCTGCCCAAAAGGTCCAGCCGCCCGTTCAGGCGACCCTGCCCGCCTCCCGATTGAAACGTCGCATGGGAGAATCGAATGACTCGACCTAAAACCTCCGCATCGGTCTGGAACTTGTCCACACCCAAGTTCCGGTAGGTAAGCCTGGACGCAGAGAAACGGCCTCGAGCATTCAAGGACGAAAACAGATTCGAGGCCGCCTCCCGCTGCAGGGCAAAAGAAGCAAGGCCGGGAAAGCGCTGGACGAGCGGACCAGGGTTGCGGTGCGGAAGGGCCACAAACCACGAGGCTCCCTGCCCGAGGTCGAGCCGATCGGTATGAAGGTCGAAGAACCAAGGGTCGCGGCGGTCGCCGTGGTGTTCCAATCGCCCGGAAAAGACGCTGGTGCCCAGCACGGCGAGCAGATGGTCAACGATGATTTCAGTGCCGTTGACCTGGAGACTGGCGCCAGGAACGTTGATCGGCTCAGTGAAACCGGGAATCACCAAACGGGCAGCGCGAAGCTCGGCCCGTCCCTTCAGAGCGGGTCGAGCCGGCGCACTCAGCGAACCGGCAAAACGAAACGACGCGGTCCCATTGCCGAGAGCGTTCCACCCCTGGAGTGTGCGAATTCCGAGTGCGCGGCCGAAGTCGAGGACATTTCGAAGCGGCGCGGCTTTGCACGAAAAAGTGAACTCGTAGGGATAGGTCCTCGAGCTGAGATCGAGTGACCCTTCAGCTTCCAGGACCACGCGCGAGGCCAGAGTGATCCGTGCCGGCGCAAGCTGTGCCCCGCCGTTAGCGATTTGTATCGAGAGGTCGGAGACCGGGAAGGTTGCGCTACGTGTGCTGAACACCACATTCCGTGCGCCCAGGTTTCCGCTGAAGCGGAGTCCGTCCCACGGCCCCTGAACGGCCAGGCTCCCATCCACTTGCCCTCTCAATCCGAACCCCCCCTGCATTGTCCAGAACCGCCCCGCCACGGCCATCAGATCCTCAAGGCGAGAAGGCTCGAGTGCCAGGGCCAAATCCAACTCCGGCGATTTGGGGAAGTAATCAATGGCGCCGGAAAGGCGGAGATGGGAATTCGCGAAGGAGGCGTCAGTGCTCGCGAGAGTTACCCGGCCGAGATCCCGGTCAAGTTGGCCGCGGAAGGTGATCGTCCAGGGCATGGAATCGGGAGGCGGGATCCGCTCCCACTGGTGCAACTCGGTGAGCCTGCCCCGGCCTTCGAAATTGAACTTTCGAATCGACCCGGAGGCACGCAGTTCGGCGTCCACGACGCCGTACATTCCGGTGTCGCGCCCCGTCACCAGAGGCGCCCAATCGTAGACCAGCGCCTCGCGCGCCCGAACCACGATATTCAGCGGTCCCAGCAAATCGCCGGCGGGAGTCCAGTCACCGGTAAGTTCGACGGCGCCTGGCGTGGGCAAAGCCAAGTCGGTGCGTACCGGGTAGCCCGACAGACGGAATCGCATGTGACTGCGGGTCGAATCGAAGCTCAACTGACCGCTCAACCCGGTGATGGCAAGCGGCTTCTTGTTTTCGCCCAGCTTGAAGTCAACGCGACCGTCTTCCACTTCCCAAGCCGGCGAAACGCCCAGGGGGCTTGAGCGCGCCCCTCCGTTCTGCAAGTTCGCGGCAGCCAGGGGGTTGCGGGAAACTCCGGCGGTGAGGCCGGCGCCGGTTGAAGCGAGTAGAAGACGCTCGATGTTCCAGCCCCCACCTGGCTTACGCACGAGGTTGATATTGGGATGTTGAAGTCGAAAGTGGGCGAAACTCAGCCGCGCGCCCAACAAGCTCTGCCATCGGACATCGCATTCGATGCGATCCACGCGGACGAACGGCTCGGAGCCAAAATCCGGGTCCTCGTGAATGACGGCATTTTCGATCACGAAGCCCGGCCGCGGAAGCACTCGCAGCGACACTCGGCCAAAGCTGACTCGCCTATGAAGGGTGCGCTCCAGGCTCGCCTGAAGGCCGCGCCGGTAGCGGCCAGCGCTGATATAGGAGGGAATGAACCATGCGGCGATCCCGCACAAGAGAAGAGCCAGCGAAGCGATTCGAGCGCGTCGGTGGACCCGAGGGCTCATCAGCACACCATCTGCCAGGCGATTCGAACACCTGCGTAGACCGGAAAGCTCATCAACGCACCATCTTCAAAGTGCGTCGCCAACGCGTCCTGATGGGGAAGTGAATGATCAAGCTAAAACTCTGAGAGAGCCAGTCGCTCCACGAAGTGTGCATGTACTCGTCTCGAGGAGTCTCGTACGACCAGTAGATCAGCAGAGGACGGCCCGAAATCAGTTCCTGCGGAACGAACCCCCAGAAACGGCTGTCCCAACTCTGCTCGCGGTTGTCTCCCATCACAAAGTAATGGCCCGGCGGAACGACCAGTTCACCCTGATTGTTGACATGGTTGGGCATATCGGCAGTCCAGAGCGCGGTCGAGCCCTGGAGATACTCCGAGTCAGGGGCGGGAAATCGTCACCCGAGCGCTCCATATCCGGCCAGGCGTGGTAGACGAAGGGCTCCGTGAGGGGCTGCCCGTTGACGAAGACTTGCCGATGGAAAATGCGAATTCGATCACCGGGCAGGCCAATGACACGCTTCACGAAGTGCTCGCCGGGCTCCGATTGCTCTTCCGCGGGTCCGGGGAATTTGAAGACCAGAACGTCGCCGTGGCGGACATCTCGATAAGGCAGAAAGCGGGCCAGCGTGTGGCCATGGTAGGCGAAGGCAAACTTGTTCACCAGCAGGTGGTCGCCGATCAACAAGGTGTTTTCCATTGAGCCGGTGGGGATTTTGAAAGCCTGAATGACGAAGGTGGTTCCAAAGATCGCCAGGATGACCGTAACGACCAAGGACTCGAAGGTGTCCCGCAGCGAAGATTTCTTATAAACCTCAGCCATTTCCTACCGTCTTCTCGCGCAAGCGTTCGAGCACTGCGCGTGCCGCTTCCTGCTCGGCGGCCTTCTTGCTGGTGCCGCGGCCGCGCGCCACCACCGTGTCATTTGCCGACACTTCAACCGTGAAGGTCTTTTGATGTTCGGGCCCCGTTTCCTCCACCACCTGGTACTCTGCCGGAGATTTGCGAAATGCCTGAAGATACTCCTGCAGCGCCGACTTATAGTCGACTGAAAACAGTTCCTCTCCCGACGCGGGCAAATCCGCGGGTAGAATAAAACCGGCAACGAACCGTTGGGCGGTCTCCAGTCCGCCGTCCCGAAAGAGTGCGGCTACAAGGGCCTCCAAAGCATTCACGAAGAGCGCAGACTTGTTGCGCCCCCCAGTCTTCTCTTCTCCGCGTCCCAGACGCAGGTAGGTTCCGAGTTCCAGACGCGCCCCCACCCTCCCGAGATGCGCCGCGGCCACCAAGCGAGCCCTGGCTCGCGTGAGCTGCCCTTCCTCCCACTCAGGAAAGGCATTCACCAAGGCAACACTCACCAGGAAATTCAGCACCGCATCGCCCAGAAACTCGAGTTGTTCGTTGTCTCGACAACTGCCAGGAGTTTCCCGGGCATAGGAAGAGTGGGTCAGCGCCTCCAGAAGAAGTTGGGGGTTCTGGAAGCGATAGCCGATTAAGTCTTCCAAGAGATGAACCGGATTCTCAATCATGCCTGCAAGCCGCTACACCCTCGAGAGGGAAAGCTGCCGCAATCTCGCCCGGATTCGGGCGCGGCCAATCAATGGGCGGCTTTCAGCTTCTTGAGCTCCGCAACCTGCTGGTCGGCATAGGTCTTGATCAGTGTGCCTTGCCCAAGCTCGCCGGCTCTCGTAAACGCCTGAATGGCATCGTCAATTTTGCCATCCATCTTGTATGTCTCGCCCAGGCGATAGTAATCCCGCGGATCCGGGTGGGCGGATTTGGATACGGCAGCGTTGAATTCCTCTTCAGCCTTCCCCAACTCAGCCTTGTCCGGGCCCGACAAACTCTGGTTTGCCAGTTCCAGATGGACCATACCAAGAGGGCCGTGAACCTGACTGCCGATCTCCGCCAGACGCTTCTGATAATCCTCGTCCGACTCGTTGGCTAGCTTGGGGAGCTTCGCAATAAGTTCCAGCGCGTGGTTGGCTCGGGTCTGGGTGTCCTGGAGGATCTTCTCTTGCTCTGCCTTGTGGTTGTTCATGTATTGCGGTTGGGGCGTAATCCCAATGCTTAACACCAGGCTCATCAGGTTATCGCCATTCAACTTCAGACTCTTGTCGGTGTAGTCGGCGACCTTGTCAATATCACCCTTCTGTTGATAGGCATTCGCCTCGAAGGAATAGGCATAAGTAAGCGCGGGGCTATCGGGGTACTTCTTCGCAAAGTCATCACACTCGGCGATGGCCTTATCCGGGTCCAACTCGTTCTTGATGGCGTTATAGGCCGTGGCTTGCTCTTTAGGAATATTCTGCCCCCCGGCCCCCGATCCCATTTGCAGTTTCGCATTCTGCGCGCGCGCCTTGGGACCCGCTTCACTCACCGCCCGGATCACCTCATCGGTGGCTTTGGCCTTGCGCAGCTTTTTCTCGATCTCCGGGGTCATATCAAAGTCTACGCCGCGATCCTTCACGTCCTTGATCACGGTGGCCGCCGGGGAACTCTTAATCTCCTTTGTCACGTCTTTCTCACTCAACGGTACAGGCCCCTCGGGCTTCTTCATCTTCTGGTTAGTGGTTACCTGGCTAGCCATCTGCGGGGTTGGGTTGCCTTGTTGCATCTGGTCCGGGGCGGTGGCCTGTTGCTGTTGAGAAGCAGGGCTCGGCGCCGGAGCCGCCTTTTGGGCGAACAGACCGCTGGCAATACCTAGTACCGCCAACACCGTAATGATTGCTTTAATTCTCATGATGCCTCTCGAATTTCGGAATTCACCTCGCGTCGTTCCACATCGCTTTCAATGCGTTGAGAGTACAAGAACGGCGTACTGATGTCAATCCACGCCGCCCTTCCACAGTCTCTTTATAGGACACGTTCTGCCCGCACACTGCCAGCGTGGCTACTGCTTGGTACCGAACTGCTGCGCCTCACCGGCCTGCACGGCCCGCAGCGCCATGGGATAGGCGGCAGCGGTCAAAGACGCGGCCCGATATTGAGCCAGGGCATCGTCACGCTTCCCCCGCAAGTCATCCAGCCGTCCGAGGTAGATGTGCGACCAGGTCACCAGGCGAAGGTCCCGCGCCGTTTCCAGGGTCTTGTGAAAGTACTCCTCGGCAAGATCAGGCTTACGCATGTTGCTCGCCACGATGGCCAACCCAAAGAGCCCACGGTCGCTTTTGGGGTTCTTCTCGAGCACCGCCTGATAAGCAAGCTTCGCATCGCCGTATTTGCCCTGGAAAAACAGGTTGTCGGCGTCGTCGAGCTTCAGTTCTTCCTCGGTCTTTGCTTGGGGTGCGGGATTCTTTGGCCGAACGGCAGGAGGGGCGAACGTCACTTTAGCCAGCCTTCGCTCCTCTTGCAGAGGGTCGATCTTTTGGATCATGGGCTCGTAATACACTGTCATCGACGCATCCAGCTTTTCAAAATCCAGAAGCGATTCGTAAAAATAGCGGATCAGGATCAATCCTGAGGACGTCATCTCCGCCAGCTTCTTCTCGGCTTCGGCCGCCGGCAGCTTGTCCAGGCGCAACTCGGCAGCCCGAATCAAACATTCGCTGACCAGGAGGGGGTAGTCGGCCTTGAAGGAAGAATCGAGAGCCGGCGCTTTATAAGCAATGCCCCGCAGCCGGTTCTTTGCGTTGATATCGTCGGCGTATTGGGTGGCAAGCGGATCCAGCAGAAAGTGCAGGTATTGGTGCCGGATTTCGCTAATCTCCGGCTGCGGCAAGGCGGTTATGACCAGGTAGTAATCCATCCCGTAAATGCGCGCTTGCGCCAGACCGGGAGCCCCCAGCAGGTCCAGGTCGATGCGGTAGGTCCTCCCCAAGTACCCACCGACCGGAAAGCGGAAATACGTGTCCGTCATCAGAGTGGCTTGACGTACCAACGGAGAATAGCGGGCCTGGGCATCGCGATAACGCGGCTGCATGCTGGTCCACAGATCGTGAAGCTTGGCCTGCACGTAAAGGGTCTTAAGAATCGGAAGCAGTCCGGAGACCGCCTTGGCGTCCGGAGGCATGTCCGCTTGTGGAACAGTCGGTTTGAAGTCCGGAGGCGGACCCAACAGAAGAGCCAGCGAAATGTACTGACCAAGGTCAGCCCCGGGGTCGTCCTCCACACGATGCTCGGAGAAGAAGCCCGCAAGGCGTTTTGCTGCCGGCGCTGCCGTCTTGTCCAGATAACTCCTCACCTCGTGGCGAGCGTCATCTGCGGTCGACAGCCCCAACCCGGTGTCATATCCGCCCGCATTGAGCGCCGCCATGACGCAGAACACCTGCTCGCTCGGTTCCAGAACAACTTTGCCCTCCTGCTGCTGGGCGCGCGCCGCCGGCCCCGCCAGAAGGAACGCAAGTACCACGGCGGATATACCAACCGCGCTTGAACTTGGGAAGGAGGACAGGCAAGACTGAAGGCGGGTCCGCTGCCTGCGTGGCAGGAGCAGTGCTTGCCCGGAACGGCCGCAAGGGGCGCCTTTATAGGGTCGGGGACACAACAAGATGCTAGGGAAAGCCTCCAAGATAAATGCAATCCAAAGGGTTAGCCGCGGACAGTGATCCTGCGGAGGGACAAGACAAATTGTCCATCCGTGGGCCGCCCATACCACGTCGCGGGCCGGAAATTACTGAAATAGATCAGCCGGTCCAATTGCCGCAACAGCTCCGGTGTAGTGGCGCCCGACAACACACGATACCGCATCGGCCGGCCTCCGGCGTCCACCGGCACCACCACGATCACTGGCGCGTCGGGAGTGTTGAAGTCAATCGGCGCCAGCTCCAGAACCGCGGGAGGTGTGGGAGAGCCCAGGGGCACATCAGGAGTTTTGCTGACCGGCACGGCCAATGAACCCATAATCAGGCAGAAGCAAACCACCGCCGCCAGCACCCCGCCCGAGGCCGGCAAGAGCACCGGCTGAAGGACATTATCCAGCCACACCCTTAGCCAGGCGAGCCACTTGCGGTGCGCCGCCCGCGACACTTCGACACGCAATCGCAAAGCCAGCTCAGGAGGCACTTGCAGGCGCCGCATGCCGCGCAGGTCCGCGTGCATGGTCTCCCAGGCTTCGAGCTCCTGCCGGCAGGACCCGCAGTAGCTCAGATGAAAGCGAATCGACTTCATCGCCTGAGGATCACAAGAACCATCCAGGTAATCCGAGTAATGATTCCGAATTTCAACGCATCCTTCAAACATCGGCTTTACCCAAACAACCCATGAGTTTCCGCCGGAGCAGTTCCCGGCCCCGCATCAATCGGGATTTCACCGTTCCCTCCGCCATCCCCGTCACGTGCGCAATTTCCTCGTAAGCTAACCCCTCAATTTCACGCAAAACCACTACGGTGCGATACGGCTGAGCCAGGCTGGCGAGGGCGCGCCGCAAAATTTGCTGGCGTTCCGCTTGTTCGAGCAGCCGATAGGGAGTGTCACTACTGGCCTTGACTTCGGCCGCCGATAAAGCTCCTTCGGCACCCGTGTCGTCAATGGATAGCGGCTCGTGCCAGTGCCGCCGCATCCAGCCCCGCCGGTGATTCGAAGCCTCATGAATCGCGATTCGGTAAATCCAGGTCTTCAGACTGCTGTCACCATGAAACTGCCTTATCCCTTTGAAGACCTTGATGAACACGTCCTGAAGAACGTCCGGCGCCTCGGCGGGATTGTCGAGAAGGCGTGAGATCAGGTTGAAAACCGAGTTCTGGTAGACTCCCAGCAGGTAAGCGAAGGCCTCTTCGGAACCCGCTTGCAGCTCCGCGACCAAAGGCGCTTCTTCCGCGGCCGCGGGTACTCCCCGATCAAGCGCTATGCCGACGGTCCGCGCGGTGTCCATCACGCCCATACGATAGCACTCCCCGGCTCCGACTTCAATACCGCGCTTGCCCTCTTCAACACTATTGACACCGGCAACAGCAAATTTGTTCCCGAAAAGCTGTCGAAAGGTTCCAGTGTAAAGGGTAAAGGCTAAGACCAAACAGTGTAACGTGAGGGCCGATCCCATGTAGCCGGCTTCCAGTCATTTGGCCGGCTTCGCCTTGCCGCTCGGAACCCTTGACTTCGTTTGCGCAAATGGTGCTGTTCTTGCTCCTTTTACCGTCAAATTGGTGCGAATTTGCACGCAAAACGCACATAATTTGCACCACTCAAAAAAGTGATGTCCTTTGTTTTCAAGTACTTCTTAGCTTCGTTCCCACTATTTTTCATTTTTTGTAGTTGCCTACACTCCCCCATAGCCCGGACCCTTCCCCTTTGTCGTGCGCCACAGCACGCCCCGGCGCCCACCTGCGACAATGTGTCCACAACACGACCACGATGATAGGCTATCACAACTCCGTCCGGTTGTCAAGTGGAAAATGCAAAAAAAGTGCGATTCAGATGGTAGAGGTGGATTCCCGCTTTCGCGGGAATTACGAAACCGGGGACGCACACCCTGAAGGTCGTCATTCTCGCGAAAGCGGGAATCCATCGATCGGACTCGCACAGTGTCTGAATCGCGGTGCAAGACAAGCGAGCGGACTTTGCCGAATTCCCTCGCCCTGTCTGGCGAGACCACGACAAGCGGAGTGGCTACGACACAATGTCGTATCGCGGCGCGCCTGTGGCCGGAAAATTACAGCCTGCCCCTCCCGAGAACTCCGGTCGCATCCCGGGGCACATCTAACGCTGGTCGACTCTGGCTCGCCACGGCGATTGAACCCGGAGAGCACATTGGTAATCACCTCATTCCGGGTCAGGATGAGGACGGGGCGACGCTTGTCCGGTGGTTGAAATGTGTACCAACGGATTTCGCCGCGGTTCAACGGACTTCCTCCCAACCTTCGGCGTCCCACGCCAACAGGTCCTCGTCACTCGAGAACTCCTCGTTGCGGGGAGGCTGGGCACGGTATATATCTCGATCGTCAGCAGCGGGCCGTGCGCTGATGAAGCGAAGAAGGCGGAGACGCTCGTCGGGCGATAGGCAATCGACCAAGGGGAAAATGTCTTCGGCCCTCAGGTGTTTTGGCATCAGACTTATTTTACCAGACGGCAAGGCGGTGTAGCGCGGCTTGAGGGCAAGAATCCAAGGAGCGTCGTAGCGCGTCCTGGTCGCCAGGGTAAACGAAATTACAGATTGCCGGTTGGTGCTTGTGGACGAAAGCTTATCAAATATGATAACCTGGGCCTGGACGTTGGCGGCCGCCAATGAAGCGTTGGCAGATTGAATTCTTCGAGGATAAGGACGGTGGTCGACCGGTTCAGGCCTGGCTCGACGGCCTGCCAGAGGCCGTTCGGGGGAAGGTCTTGGCGCGGATTGATCTGCTGGCGCAGCATGGGCCGACGCTGGATCACCCTTACACCTCGCAGATCGAAGGTAAGCTAAGGGAAGTGAGGGTCAGGCTGGGAAAGATTCGATACCGCGTTTTGTATTTCTTTGATGAAGCGCGCGTAGGCATTCTGCTTCACGGGTTCACCAAGAATACGGCGGCGGTGGAAGAAACGGATAAAAAAATAGGGCGCGCCAGAATGGCTCGGCACGCTGCGAAGGGGAGAACACCATGAAGAGCTCATGGGATGCTTATCTGGAGCGGCAACTTAAGAAGCCCCAAGTGCGAAAGGCTTTCGAGGAAGAAGAACGAGTTCTCCAAATTGGCATAGCTCTGGCCAAGCAACGGAAGCGTAAAGGCCTCACACAGGAGCAAGTCGCCCGGCAGATGGGGACCAGTGCGCCCCAGGTCAGCAGGACCGAGCGCAAGCCGGAGCGCGCCAATGTTCAAACTTTAATGCGATATGCGGACGCGGTCGGCATGATGCTGCATGTAAATTTGGTCGGCAAACATTGAGTTTATTTCCTCGTGGCTTTGTCTGGAATGTGAATTGGTGATTTGTCCTTGGGATCGTCCCTTGTCACCTTCGCGCTACCCTGCTGTCGTATATCATGAGCTTCCGCCATCGGGTCGTGGGGCGGTCTGAAATTTCATGCAACGAAATGGCCCTCTCCACCGAATTGACTTTGGCAAAAGACGGGTAGCGTGGAGGTATCCGTCAGCCGACGGATTCCTCCGCGGATCTTCCCAAATTCGAGCAGCGTTACGATGCTTATCGTCACGAACACGAAGTGAAAAGCCGCACAGGAATCCGTCGGCTGACGGATACCTGCACGCTGCCCCGTTACTTCGCGCCGCCACCGCCGATTGATAGTAATACTTTTTTGTGGTATGGTAATACCGAAGCCTGGAGGAAAAGGTGTATGAAAACAGCACGACTGACCGTCAAGGGGCAGGTGACGCTGCCGCAGGAATTGCGCCTGCGATTTAGTCTGGCGCCGGGCAGCCGGGTGGCCTTTGAAGAGGAGGCAGACGGCATCAAGGTGCGCCCGGTGCGGAAGAGCATCGTGCATTGGGCCGGAACCTTGCGTTCTCCGCGGGTGGGGCTATCGGATGCGGAAGTCCGGCGCCGCGTGAAGAAAGCGGTTGCCGCGAGGACGGCGCGGGAGCTTGCCCATGGTTGAAGAAGTCTTGCTGGACACCAATGTAATTCTGCGCCACGCTCTCGGAGATGACCCGTCCCATCGGCGGCAGGCGCTGCGGCTTTTTGAGCAGGCGGGCGAGGGCACCCTGCGCTTGCTCGTCCCCAGCCTGGTGATCGCCCAAGTCGTCTGGACGTTGGAATCGTTCTACCGGGCCAGCCGGGAATACATCACGGGCTTGCTCGAGGCCCTCCTCGAGACTCCGGGCGTGACGGCGCTTGAGCCGCGGGTGGTTTCGCGGTGTATCGAGATTTACGGCGCCCACAACATCGAAATCGTGGACGCCTATCTTGTCGCTCTGGCCCAGGAAACCAAAACCCCGGCGTTGGCCACCTTCAACAAGAAGGACTTCCGCCGTTTCCCACACCTTAAGCTGATTCCCTGAGCTGTAAAGCGTAGTAGGATGGTGGGTGGTCGATTGGCGCCGATTCACGGCGGAAGATTTCGAATAGGATTTCCAGCGCGACAAGCTTTCTGAGCGTCGAGTCACTTTCGAAGAAGCCGTCGAGTGCTTTTTTTCGGATTTCGTAGTTCGACGAAACAAGAAATTTCGCGATCACTATCAGTTGATCGGGAATTCGTTGGGCGGACGAAAGCTCAAACTGATTTTTCAGGTGAAGCCCGGCAGCGTGGTTCGCATTATTACCGGCTGGCCATTATGAAGACATTCGAGAAGAAAACTTCGTCACGAATCCATCGACCGGCGGGTGATTTCGCAGTCGGAAAACGATTCCGCTTGGGAAGCCCCGGTCCGTGTTAAACGAGCCAAGCCCGCTTCCCTCTCGATTCCTGGCGACTTAGCGGTACGGGCGGCTTTCCTGGCCCGCTTGCATCGCGCCACCAACCTGGAGAGTTGGGTCGAACGCGTTCTGCGCGAGCGCGTCGAACTGGAAGAGTCCGCCTTCAGCGGGGCCAGGAAAAACCTCACGCCGTAATCGCACTCAACAACCCCAACCGGGTACCGCGGAAGTTGGTAGCGCGGAGCCAAGTGCAGTTAGCGTTCCTCCGCGGACCTTGCCAAATTCGAGCAGGGTTGCGATGCTTATCGTCGCGAACACGAAGTGAAAAGCCGCACAGGAATGCAAAATAGGCGTGCCTGTGCGCTATCCGCTGGAGGGGGTGGAGGGCTTCATGATCGGTCCGGTTCCTGATCCATGAATCCGCAAGCGACAAGAAGCGCCCGACGCACTTCAGGCCATCTCGCTTCCGGGAGACTGCAAAGGGCTGTTCCGATACGGTTACGTTGGGCAAGGGATAGATGATCAAAATTGAGGGCGCAGACAACCGGCATTCCATCATCGGGCGATAGGAGAACTTCTGTTGATAATCCACGGATCGTGCGCGTCACTGGCACGACGATGATTTCGTGCAAGTGATCGATCACCTCGTTCCGAGTCAGGATGAGAACGGGGCGACGCTTGTCCGGTGGTCGAAATGTGTACCAACGGATTTCGCCGCGGTTCAACGGACTTCCTCCCAACCCCCGGCGTCCCACGCCAACAGGTCCTCGTCACTCGAGAACTCCTCGTTTCGGGGAGGCAGGGCGCGGTATATATCTCGATCGTCAGCAGCGGGCCGTGCGCTGATGAAGCGAAGAAGGCGGAGACGCTCGTCAGGCGATAGGCAATCGACCAAGGGGAAAATATCTTCGGCGCTCAGGTGTTTTGGCATCAGACCTATTTTACCAGACGTGGGTCGCGCATACATTGGTGTTTATGTATGCGCCTCGATGGGCCTGTTGGGGCTAGACGGCGCATACATACAGAGCGCTGTATGCGAAAATCGTGCACGCCTAGCTTGTCGCTGTGGCCGAGGAAACCAAAACCCCGGTGTTGGCCACGTTCAACAAGAAGGACTTCCGCCGTTTCTCACACCTTAAGCTGATTCCCTAAACCCTAAGCCGGTCTGCTCCTGAGCCCCAAAGGGGCGCTCTAACTCAGCCCAGGCTAACGGCCTGGGTCGATGGACGCTCCAACCCCTTTTTTCGGAATCAAGCCCTGAAAGGGCGGAATAGGTGGATTCCACTGGGATCGAATATGACGAGCGCCGCATCTGCGACTGAGCGTGGCGTGCTTATTTCGCCCTTACAGGGTTCATGGTCAGAGGCGTTTCGTAATCCCAGGCCGTTGACCTGGGCTTTGATAGGTCGCCCCTTTGGGGCTCAAGCAGGGTAGCGCCGAGGTATCCTTCAGCCCGTCGGCGGCCCGGCATGTCGACCGACGGATTCCTCCGCGGATCTTCCCAAATTCGAGCTGCGTTACAATGTTTCTCGCCGCGAACACGAAGTCAAAAGCCGTACAGAAACGCAAAATAGGCGTGCCTGTGAACTACCCCCTTCGGCGACGAGACGGAAAAATCTGCCTGAGTCTAGTTCGGGAAAGCAACCATTCCTTTCAGCCAGATGACGCCGACGAGTGTATCCTCTACGGCGTCGGAGCGCCAGAAAGCGAATTCCGGCCTAGGGGGAAGTCTCTATGTTTCCGGCTGTTGAACCAAAGCCGATGGAGGTTTCGTTCGAGTTCCCGTCACGGGTGCGGGACCTATATGACAACAGTCTTGAACTTGACCATTGGTTCGTCAGGTACTTTGGAAAATGGCCGTTCCACGTGAGTATATTGAAGAACCAGCAAATACCCCACAGCCACCCTCCTCAAGGGTCCAACCGGTGCCGTGGCTTCAACGAGTTTTACATGGCAACCCAATACATCGAGGCGGGTTATGAGGTTCTACTCTACTATCGAAGTCCTAACGAAAACGGTGACCCCACAAGTTTCAATTACGCCAGAACGTTTTTGAAGGCCGATCCCGACCACATCATCCACACTGGATCCCCGGGTGAGCCTCCCGTCATGCTCGTGTTCAGGGGGGACCAATTTCGTTTCGTTGAGTGCAAGGCGGAAGACGAGGACTATACAGACACGCAGTTGCCCAATTTTCGCCGGATCGATCAAATATTGAACTCCGGTCCCTATGGCGAGCCGCTGTCGGATCCCAACCGAACAAACCTGTTCCCCGAGTTAACAAACCCTGACTACCTGCATTGGATACATACCGTCCGCCTCGTCGAAAAACACTAGCGGCCGGCTGGCGCAGGGCGAGCCCCATCATTTTCCAGATGGCTTTTTCTTTGTTGTCATCGCCGGCGGAGCTTTTGGTCGAGCTTATTTAGCAGGGCGAGTCCTCTTGCGGCAGACCCTCTGGCGGCGAGAGCGTGAAACCTCAGCTCGGCGTCGTGTTGGGCGAGGGCGACGGTCGCCAACTCGTCGATCAGCTTGTTCATGCTGATTCCCCGGCTATGGGCCAGCCGGCGTAGGCGTGCGTGTTTCACTTCGGGTAACCGGATGGTGAGGGTGCTCATGCAAGCTCCTTAAGAAATTCGTGCGGTGATACTGTGCGCAGGCCGGGAAATCGAAGTTGGGCGCGGCGAAAATCGCGCACATTGTTGGTTACGATCATTTCGGCGCCTCCGGCGACGGCCAATTCAACGATGTGATTGTCTCCCTCGTCCGGCAGGTTGGGCCGCCAGGAAAAGTAGATTTCCACCCACTCGCAGACGCTCAGGAAGGCCGCAAAGAACTCTTCTCGCTCGCGCTCCGAGAGTGGGCACGAACGGAACAGATGCCTTCGGCCGAGCACGTCCTCGTACTCCATATATAGCGCCTGCCCGATCAGCGGCCTCCACTTGCCTTCCAGGCAGGCGCGAATGACTTCGCGGTTGTGCCCGGCTCGCTTGAGCAACGCCCCGACAAGCACGTTCGTGTCTATCACAGTTCGGCGCAAAGTCTATGATAGCATATATGCTGCCATCCGGACGCCATCGTGCTCTGGACGGTAGCGGTTTCGGAACGTGAGGCGGCAGAAGTTGATTTGGGCGAGGACTCTGTAAGGTCCCGGAGGTTCCAGTACTTGTACGGGGCAGAGGCGCGCCGAGTATCCGCCTATGCGGAGTTTAAAGATGCGGAAGGTAATTGGAATACTACTTTAACGGCACAGCGTGCTCGCGGACGTAGGTGTCCACTCGAGGGTCCCGGTCGGCGCCGGCGGCGCCGGGTGGGATGTAGTGGAACGCTTCGGCGTATTCGACCCCGTATTGCCTGCCCAGTTCGCGGCTGCTGGTCATGACGAATTCCCGGATGTAAATTCGGTCGGCCGTGGCGTCGTCGTCGCCCAAAAGGGGCAAGCGCTGATTGCGCTTGGCCAATTCCGTCCGCAAGCGCGAGCCGAGGTGTCCGCCTGGACCTTTCGCCACATTCGCCCGATTGACTTCCACCTTCTTATCAATCTGCTTGCTGATATCCACCACGCGGGTGATCTCCGGGCGGCGCGCGAAATAGTACTTGTCCTGAACTTCCTTCGGCTCGAGGCCTGCCGCGAACTGCTCCGGATAGTCATGCGCGCGGCCGGCCATCCAACACGCCGCTTCCACCGCCTTGGCCAGAGTGTAATGATCAGGATTCTCCTCATCGTGAGCCCAGGGATCCCAGCAGACAACCGTATCCGCCTTGACCAGGCGGATGATCAAGATGAGGCGGCAGATCAGTTCGTTGAGTGAAACATCGGCCATGCGGTGGTTGCTGTAGTTGAGGTCGAAGTGGCGGCGGCAACCCAAGAGATCCGCGATGCGAGCGGTATCGCGCTCGTTGCCGAGTACGTTCTCGCCGATGGTTCCCACCGTGCCCAGCCCAGGTGAGTCACCCATATCGTCGTTGGTGGCACGGACCAGGTAGCCGGTGTAACCCTCTTCGATGAGTTTGGCCACCGTGCCCGAGGCCTCGAGCGCGATGTCATCGGAATGAGCTTCGAGCGCCAGCAGCACTTTGCCTTGGTGAGGTTGCCCGGCGAGGGGGCGTTCGAGAAAGACTCCGCCTGCCGTCGCCGGCTGCTGCTCGGGCCCGGGCAGGCTTGAGAGGGTCCCGGCAGCCACAAAACCGCTCAGGAGATTGCGCCGTAACATGTGTGCAATTATACTCCGATTCGTAGCCTCCCGAGCCGCTGGGGCAGGATGAGTAGTGGTGCAGTTTGATATTGTAGCGGCGAGTTTAACTCGCCTAATGGCGGCGTAAAGCCGCCTCTACATCAAACTGCACCACTAGCGCAGGATGAGGTCCTGATGCCGGAGCAGAAGGCAACATACAGGCACGATTTGCCCCGCAGCCTCGGGGTGTTGGACGCCACCGCCATCATCATCGGTATTGTCATTGGATCGGGCATTTTTGTGCTGCCCAATCTCATCGCCCGGAACCTGCCGTCCGGCTTCGCCATCCTTTCCGCCTGGGTGATTGCCGGAGTGCTCTCTTTTTTTGGGGCGCTGGCGTATGCCGAGCTCGGCGCGATGATGCCTGCCACCGGCGGTCAATACGTGTACCTGCGTGAAGCCTACGGGCCGATGTGGGCATTCGTCTCCGGCTGGACATTCATGCTGGCGGTCCTGTCGGGCGGAAGCGCCTGGCTGGCGGTCACTTTTTCAATCTATGTGCGGTATTTCATCCCCCTGACGCCCGCTCTGGGCAAGGTGTTATCACTGGCCCTGATCGCGGCCCTCTCCGGGGTCAATTACGTGGGCGTCAGAGAAGGCGCCTGGGTGCAGCGCACTTTCACTTATCTCAAGATTGGGGCGCTGCTGGTTCTGATCGGGGCCGCCTTCTTATGCCCGCACACCGCACCTGCTTCGTCTCCGTCCGGCGCCGCTTCCGTCTCTTTGGCGCATTTCGGTGTGGCGATGGCGGCATGCCTGATGGCGTACAACGGCTGGGCCTATGTAAGCTTCGTAGCCGGCGAAGTGACGGATCCCCAACGAAACCTGCTGCGTTCACTGGCGATCGGCATGGGTATCGTCGGGGCGTTGTACGTGCTGGTCAATGTGGGCTACCTGAAAGTGCTGTCGGTCCCACAGATCGCGATGACGGAGCGGGTCGGGGCAGATGTGGCGATGCAAACCATGGGCTCGATCGGTGGAAGGTTCGTATCCGCCACCGTGCTGCTTTCGATCGTGGGCGCAGTGAACGGCTGCGTGCTGACCGCCGCTCGCCTGCCCTTCGCCCAGGCGCGTGACGGGCTGTTCTTCGCCCGCTTCGGTGAGGTCCACCGGCGCTTCAAGACGCCCGCCTGCGGAATTCTGTGGGGCGGAATCTGGACGGGCATCCTCATCCTCACGGGCTCGTACGAAACGCTCTATTCGTACTCGATCGTCGCGGCGTGGATCTTCTACACCCTGAGCGTGGGAGCAGTGTTCCTGCTGCGCCGCAAGCTTCCAAATGCCAACCGGCCTTACCGGATGTGGGGCTATCCCGTCACTCCCCTGGTCTTTGTGGCAGTGTCCGTCTGGTTCGTGGTGAATGCCTTCGTGACCCAGCTCGGGCCTTCTTTGGCGGCCTGCGCCATCGTCGCTACCGGCGTGCTGGCTTATTGGATATGGCGCAGAGTGGAATCCGGCTTGGCCGCCGGTAAACCGAAATAAGAAACTCCACCCCTGTTGCGCCGCCGAGAACTCCGTTGAGTTGACGGCGCCGGGGGAGGCCGCAGAACTGAAACGGAAAATGGCCTTTACCGCACTCGCCGCGATAGTGTACGATAAGGATCATTAAGGTGTTGGGCCTGTGGCGCAGTTGGGAGCGCGCATGACTGGCAGTCATGAGGTCGAGGGTTCGAACCCCTCCAGGTCCACCAGCTAACCACCACAGTGACAATAACATCCGCCATATATAGCCTAAATTACGAGCTACAGAAAGACAAAAACTGTGTTAAAAGTCGGCGGGAAGAGCAACTGTGCGAAAACTCCGTCGGTGAAAATTCGACGTTACTCTAACTAGGCGCGGTTAGTTGGACCTTAGTGTCCGTCTTATGCAGAGAGGTTGGCAGGCGGCGACGGGGCAAGCAGACTACGGGGGAGCGGCAGTAAGGGGTGGGGCATGTCTGGGGTTCGCGGGCGCAGTCATCACCCTACTGGCTCACTCCCGTCCGGTTAGCGCTGGGTTTGCCTTCTATGGTGCGGGTTGGGCCGTCTATTCTCACTTTGTGGCGCGGGGTGTGGACGTGGTATTTCCCAAGAACACTCCCATGGAGATCCGCTTTGGGACCCACGAGGGATCGGCACCGGCGTCTCCCGATAGCAAATTCGTCTCGCAGCTCGCGAAAACGAGACCCTGACTCTCTGGCCTCCACGCGCCGTCGCGAGCAGCGATCGAGTTCGCGTGCTGCTCAAGGGTTGCGCAATACGACGTAGTGGCTGATGAGATAGCCCAACGCGGCGCCCGCAAAGACGTCCGACGGGAAGTGGGCCGATAAGGTAATGCGCGAAAAGCCTACAAGGCCAGCAAGGCCATAAGCGACCCAGGGAGCCCAACGATGGTTGCGGTAGCGATCGGTGAAGACCGCTGCCGCCGCAAACGCCGCGATGGCATGGCCGGACGGAAAACTTGCCTGGCCGCCCGATAGCGTTTCGTGCGCCCGGAACCAAGTGTCATCAAAATCACCGTAAGGTGGAATGTCGGATGGCCGCAGGCGGCGGTCAAAGTGCTTCATTGCCGTCGTCAGGATTTCCGCGTCGGCTACGGCTTCTCCAGCCAGCAGCGAGGTGTGTTGGCCGTATGCGTTCTTGCGAGCCAGGGAAATGGCATAGAAGGAGAGCGGCACAACTGCCGTTGCCACACCCATGTTCGTTCCGCTGAAGGATTTATTAAACTGGTCGAAGTAATTGGTGCGGCGGAAGTAAGGGGCGTCAACAGTGTCAAGCGCCACTAAACCGGCGCTGGCGCCGACAATGGCAAGCGTTGGCTTCCAATGTTCGCCCTTTGCCACCGTGGCGGGAAAGCTCCAGATAGGTTTCTGATCGTGGAGGATGTTCGGCACCAGCAGCTTCCACGAAACCGGGCGGCTTTCTGCCTGCTGGGTTCCCATCGCGGTAGCCGAACCGCTGGGGGGAACCTGGGGGATTCCGGCGCCCGACTGAGCCCAACCTGGAAGCGTTCCTGCGAGCAGGACAAGAGCAAGAATCGTCCTCAACTGTACTGCCGAGTGCGAAGCGCTAGCCGCTGGCCTCATGTCTCCAGCGAAGAAGACGGACACACGGAAAATATTGTGGACATTCACGTCCGGACTCCCATTTCATTTTCGTCGCAAAGCCCTGCTTACTCATTGGCCCGTCTCTATCTTTCGCAGAGTTGGGCAAATACAGGGTTCGATCAACTTCTCCAGAGAAGTCGCTTTATATTGGACGCCAGCGCAAGTCGACGCGCACCGGAACGTCATTCTTAATGGGCATCGTAAGGAGCGTCGGCGGATCGATCTTGAAGTCGGAGAGCTTCAGCGGAATCGTTCCGGTGATCCGAGTCTCGCTTCCTTGAACCACCCGTTGAAACTGGACCTGCTTGTATTCGAAGGTCTGGTCGGCAAACTGGATTTCGAGATCTAGATTAATCGAGGCCGATGCGGTGGCGGAGTCTGGCAATCGGGTGCGCACGGTCACGAAAGGAAATTGTGCGCCACGCGTCACCTGAAGCATGTGGAGATCACGGTTGCTGTCGCCTGAATCGAATGACTTGACGGCCACCGCGATCAGAAAGCTACATTCCCCGTCATGACAAACACCTTTGCCCCTCGCGGCATGGCTGACACCGTCGAACTGGTGTAGCGGGTGTGACACATGATAGGCGATCGTGCTTTGACCGAGCACCCATTGGCTGTCCGCCGCCGCAAGGGAAGGAAGCGATAAGAGCCAGAGACCCAGCAGTAGTTTTCCACACATAAACGATTCTCTAGAATTTAAAAGATACCGATACTACCGCCAGCCCGAATGCCCCCGCTGTAGCGATCGCTACAGGACCATGAAGCGAGGCGATGCCATGAACCCGTTCGCCGCGGCTCTTTTGAGCGAAAGCAATCTCTCCCAGAATGGGTGTAAGGACCATCCCCGGACCGTGAATCCAAGCCAAGCTCTTGTGCAGGCGGATAGGTCCGCGGGTCTTGGTGCCGGGGATCTTGGGCGCGCGGATGGCAAAGTAAGCGGTGGTGAAATACATGCCCACCGTCGCCGTACCCAAAGCGGCGTGCAGGTCGCGGCTGGTCCGGCTCGTCTGCCTTCCGCCGGCGAAAGCGGAAGTAATGAGTGTGGCGCCGAGCGGCGCAATCGTGATCAAGCCGAGCCGTTGATGGATCTTGAGCATGTGCGAGCGTCTGTCAAGTAGTGCCTGTTCCCGTGCATTGCCTTTGGTCTGAGACGGGGTGATGCCGAGATCTTGCAGCGACGGCTCTTGCAGTTTATTTGAAGGAGTTGGGGCCGTCTTCTGAGCTGGCTCAGCAGCGGTATTGCTTTGCGTCTGCTCGACAGGTGCAAGTTCGCAATTCTCGACCACCGTCGAGAGCGCGGTGACATTCGTGGCAGGGATTTCCAGCGTCTCGTAGCCGCGCGATTCAAACTTGATGCGGTAATTGCCGGAAGCCAGACTAAATCTGTAGCTGCCGTCCGCGGCCGTGGCCGCCGGTCGTGCACGGCCAGTTTCCACGTTGGTGGCGGTGAGGAAGGCAAATGCCACAGGCGTGCCAGTGAGACCGGTCACCGTGCCTGTCAATTCTCCCACCGCCTGCGCCATCGACGATGGGGCCGATATAATGATTAAAAGAGCGCCGGCAAGGCCGGCGAGACAAGCGCGGCTGCGGAGAGCGATATTGGCGAGCATCCATACCTCCTTTTTAGTTTGGGTAGTGTCCGGGGTGATTCTCTGGATTCCAGATGAGGCGATTACCCCACACCTGCGGACGGCTCCTACGGTCACATCGGGGCCTGAGACCGCCAAGAATCAGAATAACGCAGCTTCTCTCAGATTTAGGCGTGCATTTTCGAATATGAACAAAATGTAATTCTCAGGACATTTACCGTACGTGCTGCATACCCTGAATACCGACAGCAGAAGCAACCCCCCGAGAGGGAGATATGACGCCACCACCTCTGAGGCTCTGACCGTTCTCTCCATCAATGACATTCTCAGTCTGCCCTGCTTTTGCGCGGCCACGTCGGACTTGGCAAATTGCGGGCCGAATTTATTCTCGGAGATGTTCCGGGTACGCGCGCGAAAACAACTTTGGTCAGGTGCTGGTCCTCATACTACCACGATGTTACTTGGCTCGGGCTAGCTTTAAACACTTATATCCCGGCGACACTGGCGTTCGGGTCACATTTCAGAATCTCATCACACTCCGCCGGCGAAGGCTCGTGCCTGTTCAGCGATGGTTTAGTCAGCTCTTGTTGAATCTCCTTGTCCGTTTTCTGGAGGCTCTTTCTGAGACACTCCTTTACTTCCTGGAACTCGGAGGTGTCGGTCATAAAGGCCCGCTTGCGTTCCGTCGCGCTCAGAGCCTTATACTCTTTCAAGGCGTTTTGGATGCGGTCGCCGTAGGCCGGATGTGAGGCAAAAAACGAAGCACTACTGGCATGGCCTTCTTTCTGGCTCATATGGTCGAATAGACGAATGAATCCCTCGGGGTCATAGCCCGCTTTCCACGCGTACTGCATTCCCAGTTGGTCTGCCTCCAACTCGAACTCCCGGCTCACTCCGAGCACATTCATCGTGAAGACGAGCCCCATACCTTGGAAGATGCCCTGAAGCAGCAACCCCTTCAGGTAATAACCCAGATAAGAAGCGGCCTGGAAAAGCCCAGGAGCGAAGATTGACAGCCCGACAGAAGTGGCGAGTTGAACGATGCTGAACGTGCGGCTCTTATTTTGCATCCGGTGGGCGTGTCGGGCCGCGCAATGCGCCATTTCATGGGAAATCACCCCAACCAATTCAGATTCGGTTTCTGATTCCAGAACGATTCCAGCATAAATGATCAAGAACCCGCCGGGCAGGGCCATTGCATTCGCCACCTGCTCCGGCTGTCCGTCTTTGCCCAGCACTGGCCTTCCATCCTTTCTCAGTTCCTGTTGCGCCACGTAAGTGTTCAGCGGCACCTGGAGATCACTATTCAACGCCAGATTATTAGCCAAACGGTTGACGTACTCCCTCACCACTGGATCCTTTATCTCTTCGGGGAAGAGTTTGTTGGCACGGGCTTCGTCAATCTCCTTTTTGCCCCACGCCTGGTCGTCGCCCTGTCCTTTGAAAGGATCCCGCGTGCTGCGATGGCCGATGTTGATGACGTCACCGTAAGAACGCTGGGTGATAGTTCCATTGGCGATCTTCTGGTCGAGTTGGCGGCTTACCGATCTCCAAGTTGCCGCAAGGTCAAGTTTTGAGAGTGTGACGTCATCCGCAATTTCGCTCTGCAAGAACTCAAAGGTCTTCGCCGTGATGTCTTTCCTGACCTTGGCGATCTCGCACAGGATTTTCTGCCGACTCCTTTGGGTCTCTTCGCTCGAGGTCAGCAGTTTTGCCAGCTCCTGCTCTTTCTGTTCAGTCTGCTTTTCAGCCGACTTGGCAGCGGTTTTGAACGCCTTCTCCCGAGTCTTGCTCTCTTGTTTCAGCGCCTCGATTCTGACCTTGAGCGCGTTCTGATCGAACGCGAACTGCTCCGCCCAGGCGGCGATCTCGATCGAGGAGCCCTTTACCAACTCCTCGAGACGGGGCGGCGCGCTTGGCTGAACCGGCGGAGGGCTCCCCCCGGCGGTCGGCGGTGGAGCCATCTGGCCTAAACCTTGCGCCTGAACACTCCGGCTGGTCTGGGCCATCAACAACCAAATGAATGCCAAGGACAGGACCTTTCGGAACGGACCCATAAGAACCTCCCTTAGTGTGCCCGCATACGCACCAGGGCGCGGCGCCTCTCAGTCCCCGGGCGGATGCTCGTCGAGCGACCGCGCCTCCGGGCACTGACAATCCAAGAGGCATCTCCCTTTCCAAACTTCCGAGCACATTAATCCATGAAAATAGAAGGGAACTGGCAATCGGTGGGTCCGCGGTTGTACAGGCCTTCGAACAGGCGGGCGTGGCTTGTTCAGAATTTTTGACGACCCCGGATCAACTCGACGGCGCAGCTTGCGCCGAGCTCAAAGACTCTGAGGTGGTTGCCGGAAAAACATCGACTGGAACCATGCGTGCTTGACAGGGCGGCGTGGCCGGCGGGACTCAACGAGTTTCCCAGCGCGCCCATGCAGCACGCGATGCTCGACACACGATTGCGTGCTGATGAAGAGGAGGATTTCACCGAATATGAGAACCCAGAAAAGAACAATATTTTATTTTTTGCTAATGGGGCTTCTGGCCGCGGGCTGCGTTTCGATCTCACCCGCCGCCCAAGCGGAGGACAATCCATCCGGGAGTTCCCAGAAAGTTAACCAGCTTCTCTCAGAGGTTAAGACTGAGGCGATAGCCCTGGAACGGGATTGCGAAGATATCGTCACTTGGGCGAGGGGAAGACAAGTGACTACAGCGAGCCACGGACTCAAGCTAGACGGAATCCGTGACCATATCAACCAGGCCGGTCGTCGCGTCCGCCAACTCCAGGACGCCCGGGACACGGCCTCGCCCTGGCAGCAGGAAGCGATTGATCGCATTTACCCTTTACTGAAAGAATTCGCTGATAATACTCAGGAGATGATTAATCATTTCAACGAAAACGGCAGCGCGCTCTATCTTTCTGAGTATAGCGACTATGCCAAGGTTGGTTACGAGCTGGCGCATGATCTTGCAGCGCTGGTTAGCGACTATGTGGAGTACGGCAACCTCGAACTAGATTTTCACCGCCTGCAAGAAAAGCTCGATTCAACGGCAAGTTGACTCGTACTGCCACGACCCCCGCAGAGGGCGGTGAGGTGGTTCAATTGCACGATAGCCACCTCACCGTCTATTTCACGTTCCTCGGTTGCGTTGCAACTCGCTGAATTGACCTACCGGAAGCAACCCTTGTCTCAGACTTTGAGAGACGAACGAGACCCATTTTGGATGGTGAGATCCAAAAGGGTCCAGCCCCAAGGCGGCGTGGCTCTTCAGGTGCGAGCTGGTTCGGTCGCCGGGCGCGGAGATTTACTAGGTGTCGACCAGTTGACGATGAAGGGCGAGAAGTATCAGTTCCAATGGATTCGAGACGCAAAGCTTGTCACAAATCGCTGAGAAGTGCCGCTTGAGGGCCCGTTCGCTGATGCCAACTTTCATTGCACTCTCCTCACTCGAGTAGCCGGCTACCGTCAAGGCAATGATCTGCCGCTGAAATGGGGTTAAATCAAAATCCTTCTCGCTTGCATCAACCAATGACGATGTAGGATCCGGCATGGTACTCCCTTTCTCCATGGTGAGCGATGCAGCAGTCATCTACCCGTCCGCCGCAGCCGAGAAGAGCCCAGATATGACGCTATCGTTTACATCCATGCTGCTCAGCCTTCGATCGTCCTACGGGGACCGTTCAATTCGTCAGCGTCCTCGGTTTCAATGCCCATTCGTTTTCCCTTCGAGCCTCACGGCAGCGTTTCTCCAATCAGGCAGATAAGGTCCCAGCACATGAAGACAACCCCCGCGACGCAAAATGCGGTGACCATCAGCACGGCCAAGTCAAACTCAATGTCCCGCCTGGTTTGCGCCGTCATGGTTCCCCCCGTGATAATCACTACGAATCAGGACTCAGCTCTCAGCAAAGGCATTAGCTGAGAGCTGAACGGCAAGGGCTGTTAGCCTACTTTAGGAGCGAGTAGTACGTATCCAAGCGCCTGGGCCCGAAGTTCATGGTGCAGCACCTTGTTCACGGGCCGTTAGGGATCTTCTTTCAGTTTTGCCCGATGTGAACAGTTGCTGCCGGCGCGCGGCAATGAGCTGGTAGAGGAGTTGGTTGCGCTCTCGGGTGGAAATCGCCAGATCCCGAATGCGCGCGTTTCTGTTGTTCGAGCGGCACTTCAGAAAAGCTTCCAAGTGCGGAAAACTTCGAATTAAGTCCGAGACTTTCTCCTCCACCGACGCGGCGACAACCCTGGACTCGCTGGCATGGTCTTCACTGGCGTCCCGCAAAACACTGTCATGATAGATGCCGCGCATGACAGTTGTGTCAACGAGCCGGCTCTCTTTCCAACTGGCGGATTTCGATGCTCTGCCGTCCTTTGGCATTCGCGTTACCTCCATCAATGAGTTTCGTTAGCCGCTTTGGCAGGGCCGCTTAGCAACATGAGAGTGAAGAGAGTCGTCTCGCCCTAGAAATTGAGTCAAAGCCGAACCCCGTCACTCAGCCATTGGGGGTGTCCGGTTTGGATAGATGAATACAAGACCTTCTTTCGACCCCTGAAGCCGAATTTTGGTTATCACCCGTCCCCCGTTAACCTCGTCGTAATGGACTTCCGTGCCGTTGCACTTCACCGCTTCCTCGGTTAATGTCGCCCGAGCCGCCGCCACCAAGTCGCCTCCCCGGAAGAAGAGAACTTCAGCGGAATCCTGCTTCCTCTCGACCTCGACTCGATAGGTACCGGGTTGCAACTCAGTATCCACTCCGATGAATGCCCGACGCGCGATGCTCACTTCGTGGGCCACGGCGATGGACACGAAGACGAGCGTGCAGACCAGGTTGAGTAGAATCCGGCAGCCCATTCTCTTGGACATGCTTTAGCCCCTTTCGCAACTATTTCCCACTGAGGTTAGGACGCGGAGGGATGGTCGGCCGCGGCGCTTGGAGCAGATGCGTACGCGTCCGGGAATCTTGCGAGCCATCCCTCCGACGACCCACCTAGCGCGTTGAGCAGGCAGGTTCAGTTCCATACCTTCCATCGGCGCTCCCCCTTTGAAATCAGGGTGTTGAGCTAATGCAAGCTATGCAGGTCGTCAAAGTTTTCGGACAATCCAAACTATGATTGTCCGAGATTTTGGACGCCAATCGGGGAATGTGCCAGAGGTATCCCCGTAAGTCATTCCCCCGCAAGCAAGCATGCGAATCGCGGTTTGGAAATCGCCCTGCATTCAAGTCACGGTGGAAACCGGAGAGGATTTCGTTATGCCCCATCTTTCCCCAGGCTGGGACGAATTGCACCGCTTCACAGTGCATTTTCCGATCATTCTGCTCCTGCTTGCCCCGTTATTTGTAATTATGGGCGCCGTACCCTCTGCCGCCAGGAAGCGGCTATTTCTGGGATCAGCTCTGACACTCATGGTGCTGGGGACAAGTATGACTTACTGGGCTGTGGCGACAGGAGAGTTGGCCGTGAAAGTCGCAGTTGCTCCGCCTGCTCTCTACGGTCTAATGGAGGAACACCGGTCTTTGGCCCAATCGACGCGGGACCTGTTCTCAATGCTCACGCTATCATTCGCAGCTCTGCTCTTTGCCGAAAGGCTGCTAAGGCGCGAACTCGATTCGTGGGTCAGGACATCTCTCTTCGCTGTTTTCCTGATCTTCTATGGAACGGGAGCGATCTTCTTGGTCGAGACTGCCGTCAGAGGGGGCCGCCTCGCGCATGTGTTTGGCGCGCAGACGGCAATCACTTCCAATCTGCCAAGCAAGGGAGGACGCTAAATGCAAACTACAACGGTGCTACTGGTTTTCGAGGACCACCAGGACCTTGAAACCTACGGGTCAATTCTTTGTGGCTTGGGATACAGGATTCTGATGTGTAGCTCCGCGGACGAAGCGATCCTAGCCCTCGAGAACGAGGACATCTCCTTCGTTATTGTCAGCCAAGGGACGCAAGCGTTCGAAGGCCGGCAGGTGCTGGAGAGATCGCTTCAACTCCACCCCAACGTGCCGGTTTTGGTCATTGCCAGGGTGCTAGACATCCAGTGCTACCTCGAGGCCATGGATCTCGGGGCGAGCGATTACCTCGAACGGCCTGAACCACAGGATATGCTTTGGGTACTTGATACGGAAATGCGCCGTGCTGCACTGAATCGATTTGCTACCGAGCTCGACCCCACTGGTCCCTCGGCCCGGAGAGTCTAGTGCTCATGTATATCTTCCTCAAGTATGTCGCTTGCCTGATTTTGGTCGCGTTTGTTGCGGCAGTGCTATTTGCAGTCTGCGCACTCTTTATCCTCCTCTCGCAGGGAGCTGCCGATATCATCGGGCGGCTTATGAGCGGGACCGCACAGGAAGCCCGAGATCTCGTGAGGGGGCTGACAGAGCGAAGTCTCTGCCGTCGAGATAGGGCCAACTCTCGGCGACTCGGGAGCAGTGCGCTTCCCAAGGGCGTTGCCATTTTCCAAATGGTGAACCAGGAACCAAGCCAACCACAGGAACGGAAGAGGATGGTGCTTGTGCGGGTTGGCGCCTTCTCCGTGGCCTTGCTGGTCCTGAGCGCGGCAGTTTGCATTTTTGCTTTCCTTCCGTTCACGGGTCGTTAGGCGCGGCGCAGGCAAGGAATGAGTAAGGTGAGGAACGTTCGAGGACACGTCTCGGGGAATTTCTTATTCCGTTGGAGTTTCTTCCCCGCCGACCCCGAAATGAGCAATGGGCAACGTAATCTGGAGCGTAGCGTTAACAGCCTTCTTCCTCGGAATGCTGGCCCTGGACCTGGAGGTCTTCAACCGCTGCCCGCACGAAATCTCCACCCGTGAAGCCGCAGCCTGGAGCGGGGCCTGGATTGCGCTCGCCTTCACATTCGGAATAGGTTTGTACTTCTGGAAAGGATCGGAAAGCGGAGTTCAGTTTTTCACCGGCTACATTCTGGAAAAGTCCCTCTCCTTAGACAACCTGTGCATGTTCGCGGTAATCTTCGACTCGCTGGCGATACCGCCCAAGTACCAGCACAGAACGCTGTCCTGTGGGGTGTTGGGCGCCATTGCTCTGCGGGCAGCATTCATAGCGGCCGGCGCGTCTCTCCTGGCGCATTTCAGGTGGGTTCTCTTGGTTTTGGGAGTGCTCATGTTTATCGCCGGAATTAGATTGCTGCGCCGTCAGAGGCCGACCCCCGATCCGCACACCAGCCGACTGGTCCGGTGGGCCCAACGTTTTATGCCCATGGTCGAGGAGCTTGAAGGATCCTTCTTTATTCGTCGCAACAGGCAGTGGTTAGCCACGCCGCTGTTTTTGACGCTGATCATGATCGAATTCACGGACATGATGCTGGCGGTGGATTCCATTCCCGCCATCTTCAGTGTGACGAGAGACTCGCTGATTGTCTATTCATCGACGATGTTCGCGGTTCTGGGTTTGCGGTCGCTCTACTTCCTTCTCGCCGATGTCACTTCGAGGCTTCGTTTCCTGCGTGTGGGCCTGGGAGCCATATTGATCTTCGTTGGCGCAAAAATGCTGGTTGGCCGCTTCGTCGAAATTCCCACCGTAATATCGCTCGGAGTCGTGTGTGTGGTCCTCCTGGTCGCAGTGTTCGCGTCCCTCCACACTGTCAGGCGCGACCCCGGGTTGGCTGTCGGCTCTCCAACAGCAAATTGAGTGGCACTGGCACGACCTACGTGGTGGGCTCGTTTATCCCATACTTGGCAATCTTGTATCCGAGGTCGCTGCGGGAAACGCCCAGGCGGCGAGCGGCTTCCGCCTGCGCTCCGTCGGTGGATTTTAAGGTCCTTAAGATGAGGGTCTTCTCTACTTCCGCCAGGAAGTTGCGCAGGTCATCAACCTCGGGCAGGAGGTCGGAAAGGGATACCGACGCCAATCCCCCGGCTCCTCCCGACTCCGGCGTGGAATCGGGGCTCGATGGAACGGGGAAGCTGTCCGCTCCAAGCTCGCTTCCCACCGAGAGAATCGAGGCTCGCTCGATCAAATTCCGCAGCTCCCGCACGTTGCCTGGGAAGTCGTAACGCTTGAGCTTTTCCAGCGCCGGCGGGCTGAAAGTACGCTTCGGAAGCTTCAGTTCCATTGCGACCTGACGCACAAAGAGTTCTGAAAGAACCGCAATATCTTCACGCCTTTCACGCAAGGGAGGTATGGGAATAGGTACTACGGCGAGTCGATAATAGAGGTCCTCCCGGAAAAGCCCGTCGCGCACCCTTTGCGGCAAGTCCCGATGCGTGGCCGCGAGCAAACGCACATTGACCTTCCTCGGTTGTGTGGTTCCGAGGCGCAAGACTTGCCCATCCGTAACCACGCGCAAAAGTTTAGCCTGCGCTGCGGGCGACATCTCGGCCACTTCGTCCAGAAAAAGGGTTCCTTCATGGGCAGCCTCGAACAGCCCCGGCCGGCTGCGATCCGCGCCAGTGAAGGCACCCTTTTCGTGGCCAAAGAGCTCGCTTTCCAGAAGTGTCTCAGTGAAGGCCGCGCAGTTCACCGCTACGAAGGGCTTCGACGCTCGAGGGCTGTTATTGTGGATAGCCCTCGCCACTAACTCTTTGCCAGTGCCTGTTTCGCCAGTAATTAATGCCGTGGCGCCCGTCGGGGCAACCCGCACGATCAAATCGCGCACCGCCTGCATTGCCGCGCTGGAGCCATAAATCTCGGAGGAGCCCTCCAAACGAACCACGGTGTCTTTCAAGAGAACGTTTTCACGACGCAGCCGCGTTCGCTCGCAAGCACGGGAGGCCGCCGCACGCACCACCTCGGGCTGAAACGGTTTCGTTATGAAATCAAAGGCGCCTTGCCGCATGCTCTCCACTGCCAGATCGACAGTGGCAAACGCCGTGACGACCACAACGGATATAGCGGGATCGGCCTCGATCGCCGCCGCTAGCACCTGCAAGCCATCTCCGTCGGGCATCTTTTGGTCCGTGAGGACCACATCGAAGTCCCTAGCCTGGAGGCATTTTAGAGCCTCTTGAACTCCAGAGCACTCCGAGACCTCGTGGCCGTCTTGATGCAGGTTGAGTGTAAGCACACGGCGCGTGTAAGGCTCGTCGTCCACAATCAATATTCGACCCATAATCTCAACGCCCCTCGCATTCAGTCCTCACATGTACCACAAATCACCCGGGATGGTCTGGCGTCAATTGGGACGAGTCGCCCAAACTACCCTCAGAGATCCGTGCATATGGGCATCGGTCAAACAAGGGTTCATGCCGGGCGTGAATCCTCTTTCGCCACCGGGAATGTCAGGGTAAAGCAAACGCGGCCCGGCTGATTAGCCGAAAGAATCAAGTCGCCGCCGTGAGCGCGAGCAATGTTGCGCGCAATGGCCAAGCCCAAGCCGGTTCCTTGCGCCTTGGTAGTAAAGAACGGCTCGAAGATCCTTGCCACGGAGTCCGGCGGGATGCGCGGCCCAGCATTTTCAACTTCAATCAGCGCCGAGCCATTGCTGTTTGCCCCGGCCCGCAGGGTCACCCTGCTCTGGGGAGGCGAAGCTTCGACGGCGTTCATCACCAAATCCACCAGCGCCTGCTGCACAGAGCTCGCGTCGATTTCCGCCACCAAGCCACCAGAAGGGTGGACATCAACGGACACTCCTCTCTCGACGCCGCGGGGACGGCAGACATCAGCAACGTACCCGAGAGTATCATCCAGGGAAGACAGCGTCTTTTGTGGGCTGCGAGGGCGGGCGTATGTTAGAAAATCCGTGGTCAGCCTTTCCAAGCGACGCGATTCCTTGGCCGCAATTTCGAACATCTCCTCGCGCTCCGAAGCCCCCAACCCGTTCCCACATGCTGTGGATAGCGCGCTGACAATAGTCGAGACCGGATTCCGAATTTCGTGGGCGATGCCGCTCGCAAGCCGTCCAACGGCCGCTAGTTTTTCCTCCTGTAGCAGCCGCTCCTTTGCCCTCTCGAGGTCCACGAGACTCTCCGAGAGTCGCGCCTCTTTTTGATAGAGACGATTCACCAGCAACCACACCAGTACCCCCACCACGGTATAGATCAACGAGACCGTTCCAGCTTCCACGTATTCGTTCACCGGTGTCCGGGGTTGGTGCTGCGCATAATGCCAGACCCAGAAGAAGTCGATGCAGTCGACAACAGCTACGATGGCCAGCGTCGGCGGCAGGGTCAGGCGAAATGCTGCAATTAAAATGGGAACAATCATAATAATGAAGTATTGGGTGTCCTCGCGATTGGTGACAGCCCCCAGCAGGAGTGCAAGTAGAATATAGAACCAAATAGAAGCCCAGGTCAGCAGCGTCATCGCCCTGAGTCCCAGCGGCGCGCTCCGGGAAGCCAGCCAGAATAATTCCGCGCCTTGAGCAAAGAACGCGGCTGCCAGAATGCCAATCAAGGTGGCTGAGGGAAACCCCCAGTATGAGGCGAACAGAGTATGAAGGAGAAGCAGCGCAGCGAGTATGAACAGGTTGAGGACGACGAAAATCGTTTCCTGCTGTTTGAATGAGTCAAAATCAGACGCCAGTGGCACCGGGTTGGATAGCGTTCTTCGAGACACGTTCAGCTAGCTTAACACGACTTTTGGAGGCATGATATGTTTCGAAAAGGGAAAAAGGGAACGCTCGAGGTAGAACCCGAATTCGCCTCGATCAAGCACGAAATGGCCCACAGCGCGGCTGCGTCAATTCTAACCCCTCCCAGCGCAGGCGCAATGCCCAGATGGGGACCGGCCTGCGATGTGGCGGAGGTGTGGCAGCATCACCTCCGCGTGAGCAGCGTGGGTTAACGAAAAGGGTGTGCCGTACTGGTCACTTGTGAACAGGCGCTTTCACAAAAGAGGTCGGTGAGGACTTCTCAGCGAGTGGGAGTAACAGTGAAACGCTCGCGCCCCCGCCGGTTTGGTCGGAACTCTTCACTGATCCCCCGTGGGCCTGGGCCACGGCCTCAACAAATGCCAGACCGAGCCCGTGTCCAGGCGAGTGATTCCCTTTCACAAAACGTTCAAATACGCGGCTGCCGATCTCGGGAGGAAAGCCCGGCCCATTATCCTCGATCACCAGTTCGGCATAGCCCTGGTGCGACCGGAGCCGAATATCGATCTGGCAACCTGGGGGCAAGTGTACCAGTTCATTTTCCAATAGATTGCTCAGGGTGCGATTGATAAGCCCGAGGTCAGCGTCAACGATAACGCCGTTTTGCAGGTCAGTTCTTACCTCATGACGCCTATTGGCCATGGCCGGCATGTACAGGTGGAGTAATTGAGTCACAACCGCGGGCAGGTCCACCGCCACACGCTTCATGGGAAGGGCGCCGGCCTTGGCTTCGGCAACATCCAGGGTGGTGTTGAGTAAAGAAGACATGCGGTCTAGCCCTTCGATAGCCTGGGCGACAGAATCTCGCCACTCGCCGCCGTTGTCAGCCGAGAGTGCCGATTCAAGGGTTCCTCGGATCGAGGTCACGGGGCTTTTCAGGTCGTGCGCCACCGCGTCAGTTACGCCTCGCAGTTGTTTCACCGACGCCTGAACCCGTTCCAGCATGTGATTGAACGTTTTTGCCAGGCGGGAGATCTCGTCGGAACCGGCGGGTTCCGCCACTCGCTCGTCGAGTCCTTCGCTGCCGATGCGTGCGACTGTCTCGGTAATGCGCTCCACCCGCCGCAGAGTCCGTCGCGTACTTAGGTAGGAGATCAGGAACCCGAGAAAAACCGTTCCTGTCCACCCCCACAAGAAGCGATACGTGAGCGTTTGCAGGATGTGACTGGCGCCGCGTTCTGAGAGCCCCAAATAGATCGGATTTCCTCCCTCATGCGATTGGACGACAACTCTAAAAACCGGGCGCCATCCTTCTACTTTTATTGATTGCGGAATCCCTGCGCGTAAATGCGCTTCCTGGATGGAGCGCCAAATCAAGTCTTTCGATCCAGGCCCCACAAACAGGATGTCCCCGCCTGGGCCGGCCCGCAGGAAGAATACACTGTTCAGTCGCTCTCCTCGGGAACCGCGCTCGTCCGGGACTTCCTGCATCGCCAGTTCGGCAATTTCCTCCACGATCTGGTTGTACAAACGGCCTTGGGGAGTATGCTCGGCGATTTGTGCGAGCACTTGGGCTTCCCCAGTGAGCCATGCGTCGGAGCTAGACCGGACCTCCCGCGCCACCACCAGGTAGACAAAGAGGAACGCCACGAACGTGCCCACCGAAAACGCCAGCGTTGTCCATAGGGCGATGCGCCAGGCAGCGGTTGTACGTGAATTGTCAGGCATACTTCAAGAGGTACCCCACACCTCGGATTGTGTGAATCAAGGGCTTGCAACCGTCGCAGTCAACCTTGCTGCGCAAACGGTAAATGTGAACGTCCACCACATTGGTGGCCGGATCAAAATGCATATGCCAAACATGGTCGAGGATCATAGTTCGAGTGACTACACGGCCCACGTTCCGGCAAAGGTACTCCAGCAGAGAGAACTCTTGGGGAGTAAGTTGGAGGACGCGATCACCTCGCTTTGCTTCGCGCCCGATCAAATCAAGCTGGAGATCAGCAACTTCCAACCGCGACGGTTCCTTTTGTGAAGCGGAGGATCTGCGCAGCAAATTCCGTATCCTGGCCAATAGTTCCGCAAGCGCAAACGGCTTGGTGAGATAGTCATCGCCGCCTTGTTCGAGACCCTTCACACGCTCATCGACCGAGCGCCGGGCTGACAAGATCAAGACCGGAGCGGCGTTGCCCTGCGCCCGGCAGCGCGCAATCAAATCGAGTCCGTCCATATCCGGCAGGCCTAAGTCAATGATGAAGGCATCGTGCGGGTGCTCAAGAGCCAAAGCCTCGGCGCCCCTTGCGTCAGCGGTGGCATCCACTTGATACCCCGCTTCGATCAGCGCCTTGGCCACAAATCGCTGAATGGATAAATCGTCTTCGACAAGCAGCAATCGCATAGGTAATTTCAATCTACGGACAAGGCGCTACGCCCCTACGTGTACGATGCACCGAAGTGCGAGAACGTTACGGCAGGCGGCCCGAAGGCCCCCACGAGCTGCGATAAAGGTCATTCTCACGGCAGCGAGAGTTCAGCCCTTCAGGGGCGCGGGCACGACACAATGTCGCTGCCAGTTCACCTAAATGAAGATTTCGTCATTTGCGTTCCCAGTTCCAACCACAGCGGGATGCCCATGCATCTCACAAATTGTCGCGGGGCTTTCAAGTGAGAGTGTTAATAGAAATGGATATAGACGCCGACGGATATACCGACATTGTAAGCACCTGGACAGAAGTTGAGTACGACGACACACCGAACCGAAGTCCCATTGCAGTTAGGGAAATGTCAAACGGCGGAAAGGCACGCTGAACACATCATGCGGCACGGTTGTTTACGAATTCGATGTAGGAGGTGAAAGGACCTATGAAAAAGTTCTTGCTCGCAGTTCTCGCGGTTATGGCACTTGCTGTCTGGATGACATTTGTAGAGGCGAAGGAACCGTCGAGGCCGCCCAACTTCTCGGGCAACTGGGTCTTGAATTTCGGCCAGACGAAGAACCCCCCTGATGGTCTGCAGGGATACAGCCTGGTGGTGAACCAGGATGGGCAGCAACTCAAAGTGGAAACAAAGCTGCAAGGCGACCTGCAGAGCGCTCCCAACATACCGAATTCGGGCGGTTACCCCGGGGGTTCTGGAAGAAGAGGAGGCATGGAAGTTGGCCTCGGCGTTCCAGGGGGTGTTGGCATTGGCATGGGTATTCCCGTCGGACTGGGTATGCCCGGCGTCGGAATGGGAATACCGCGTGGCGGGGGCGGAAAATCCCGCTCAGCAGGAGCTTCACAAGGGAATGTAGCCGCTTACAAGATTTATCCCGAAAACGTGGCTTACAAATTAGATGGCAGCCAGGGAACCGCGCAGCTTCGTGACAGGGACCAGACCAACGCCACGTCGAAAGCAGAGCGAGCCAAAGACGGAGAGGTGCTGAAGTTGTCTCTGGTGGGAAACGGAGACTCCGGAAACAAAGGCAACAAGGTTCAGATAACCGAGCAGTGGAAACTTTCTGAAGATAGGAAGTTTCTGAAGGTTGAACCGGACCGTCAAGTCGCCTGAAGGTTCGGGCACCGTTCATCTCGTCTTTTTGAAGAGAGAAGCTGATGCTGCCGGCTCTGCTGCGTTGCGGGTGATGCCGGACTAATTCGCGATCGTATAGGGAGGTCGTTTCGTCAATGCCAACTCTCACTGCAACAGACAGGTTATACGCCGAATACGTAAACCCCCAATGGGTCCGGCTGCTTGACGCGCTGCAAATGAACGTGCCCTACATATGTTGCGAAGGGGCCGAGCTCTTTCGGGCGGACGGACAGCGGGTCTTGGATTTCCTGTCCGGCTATTGCGTGCACAACACAGGGCACAATCATCCGTATATTATCTCGGCGCTAAAAGAAGAATTGGGCCGAAGCGGACCGGTGATGCTTCAGAGTCATGCGCCTGAACTTGCGGGCGAACTCGCTTCACGGCTTTGTGAAAGCGCCGGGGGCCGCTTAGCGAAAGCCCATTTCACCAGCTCCGGCAGCGAGGGAGTGGAAGCAGCCATCAAATTTGCTCGCGCCCACACAGGGAGGGCCGGGCTGATTTTCACAGATGGAGCGTTCCACGGCCTGACGTGTGGCGCCTTGTCGTTAATGGGCAGTGAATTCTGGCGCGAAGGTTTCGGGCCGCTGCTACTGGATGCCAAACGGGTCCCATTTGGGGATCTGAAGAATTTGGCAACTGCGCTATCCACTAAGAAGTACGCAGCCTTTATCGTGGAGACGATTCAGGGCGAAGGCGGCATTCGTATTCCATCTTCCGAGTACTTGCCGCAGGCCCAGGCGCTCTGCCGAAGATACGGCAGCCTGTTTATCCTTGACGAGGTGCAGACGGGGTTGTACCGCACGGGCCGTTTTCTGGCTGCGCAGCATTTTGGCTTGGACCCGGACATGGTGGTTCTCGCCAAAGCTCTGAGCGGAGGCTTGGTGCCGGTGGGGGCCGTCCTGCTCACGGACGATGTTTACAACTCCGTCTACGGCTCGCTGAAGCGGGCTTTTATACACACCTCGACCTATTCCGAAAACAACCTGGCGATGCGCGCCGGACTGGCGACGCTGGACGTGCTCGAATCAGAACGGCTCGGTGCGCGTGCTATATCCATGGGCCAATGCTTGCGCGAGCGATTGCAAGCCGCGCTCGCCGGTTACGAAATGGTGAAGGAAGTGCGCGGCCTGGGCCTCTTCTGCGGCGTCGAGTTTCAGCCGCCTCGGAGTCTTACGCTTCGTGCTTCCTTTGAAGCCTTCATGCGCATCCATCCCGGCATGTTCGGGCAGATGCTGGTGATGCAACTCTTCCGGAAGGGCATCCTCACCCAGATTTGCGGCAACAACTTTCTGGTGCTGAAGGTCGCGCCGCCCCTGGTGGTTCGGGAAACAGAGGTGGACGAATTCGTAGGCAAATTGGCCAAAGTCGTCGCGTCCATTCATGCTTCCACCACTTTCTGGTCAGAAGCCCTGGGGCTGGCCCGGCGGGTGGTAAACGTTTGATCAACTTTATAAGAGAGAACTTTCGCGGCTTCGAAGGGCGCCCATCGCCCGGGCAGAGTCGCGAACGAAATGGAAACCCTGAACATTGCAGGCGTTGGACGCTTCGTGGGAGTGTTTGCGCAGAGTCGGCAATCTATCCTCAACTTCCGTGCTCCTGGTGCTCGAAGAAATCATGAAGCGGCGCCGGCCGGCGGCAGGGACTTACTCGCTGCTGGCCGCAATGGGTCCGGCGTTTTGTTCTGAACTCGTACTTCTCAGGTGGAATTGATGGGCTCCAGTATTTTGGACACAGATGTGTTTATTGCCGGGGGAGGTCCCGCGGGTCTAGCCGCGGGAATCGCAATCCGCCAGCGCGGGTTGCGGGTGGTGCTCGCTGATCCGGCGCATCCGCCGATCGATAAGGCCTGCGGCGAGGGGCTGATGCCGAACACCGTGGCCTCGCTGAAAGCACTGGGCGTCAAGCTGTGTCCAGGGGATGCCATTCCCTTTCGCGGAATTCGTTTCGTTAATGAGGAATTGGCGGCGGAGGGCGTTTTCATTGACAGTTACGGGCTGGGCATTCGCCGAACGAGCCTGCACAAAGCCCTGATGGAAAGGGCCGTCGAGGCGGAAGTGCAATGCCTGTGGGGAGAACGTGTGACGGGGATTGCCTGCGGGGAAACCTGGCTGGACTCGCGCCGGGTGCGATGTCGCTGGATCATTGCTGCAGATGGGCAAAACTCTCAGGTTCGAAAATGGGCGGGTTTGGATCGCGGACAGCCGCAGGAAACCCGCTACGGTTTCCGGCAGCACTTCCGCGTCGCACCCTGGACGAATTTTGTGGAACTTCGCTGGGGAAGCAATTGTCAGATCGTGGTTACGCCCGTCAATCCGGATGAACTGTGTTTGGTGGTAACGTCCCGGTCACCCAGAATTCGCTTGAGAGAAGCTCTCTTCGAATTCCCGGAGATCACCCGGAGATTGAAAGGCGCGTCTCCGATCACCAGGGACCTGGGCGCAGTCACGGCTCTGCGTGTCCTGCGCAGGGTTTGTCGAGGCCGCGTCGCTTTGGTGGGGGACGCGTCTGGCTCTGTCGATTCGCTCACGGGCGAGGGCTTGGGTTTGGCTTTCCGACAAGCAGAGGCTTTGGCCGAGGCCATTGCCTGCGGCGATCTTACTCGCTACCAGGTAGCACATCGCCGCATCAATCGCGTGCCCGAGATCATGTCGAGGTTGCTTTTGGCCCTGGAGAATCGTCACAGGCTGCGCCGTCGGGCCATCTTGGCGCTCGCGAAGGAGCCTCGTTTGTTTGAGCGGCTTCTCGCGGCCCACACCGACGCCTTCTCTCCCTTGAATATTGGTTTGGGCAATCTTCTCAGACTGGGCCGGAGGCTGATTGCCGAGCCCAGTTGAGAGATTTAGTTCACGGAGTTCAAGTCACATGATGAGACCGGACAGCCTGCATGAAAACTCGCTTCGGAGTGCAGCGCATTGCTTTGGCCGAGTTCAGCGAAGAGTTTTGTCTGCCCTGTGGCTCGGGCTGCTAGTCCTCTCAACCGCCCGGCACGCACGCGCTCAAGAAACCGTGCTTGAACTGGATCCGGCGCAGACCCAGATTGGTTTCACACTGGGTGACGTTCTCCACACCGTACACGGGATGTTCAAGCTGAGGCAGGGGACGATCAGTTTTAACCCGGCCACGGGCCAAGCCAGCGGCTTGGTAGTGGCCGACGCAACCAGCGGCGATAGCGGCAGCCACGCCCGCGATCACAAGATGCATAGGGACGTGCTCCAGAGCGACCAATACCCTGAAATCACTTTCGTGCCCCAGCAGGTGCAAGGCCAGGTTCTGCTGGCCGGGGATTTCAAAGTCCAGGTTATGGGCATCTTCACCATGCACGGAGAAAGCCATCCGCTTACCCTCAGCGTGCAGGCGAACGCGACCGGCGAACAGTTAACCGCCAGCGTGACTTTCAGCGTTCCCTATGTGAACTGGGGGCTCAAGAATCCGAGCACGCTTTTGCTGCGTGTTAACAGCACGGTTGACATCTCCATTCAGGCGGCGGGGCACATAAGGCTTGTTGCTGCTCATTAACGGGGTTTCCAAGTCGCAAAACTATGAGTAATAAACATTTTTGCCCAACTCTGCTGCCGGCGCTCATGGCTTTTGCGGTTAGCCTTTCCGCTAGGGCATTGACAACTCAGACCCTGCAAGGCGAGGTACTGGGCGACAACAACGCTCCAATCGCAGGTGCGTCCTGCACACTCGCCGGTCCGGGCTTGCGCGAAGGAGAGCTGACTCGAACAACCGGAGAACAAGGCCGGTTTGAATTCCCTGGGCTCATAGCCGGCAACTATGATCTGACCTGCGCAGCACTCGGATATGAGCCCGTCGTTGAGAAGGACATATCGATCAGCGATGCAGAGCCGCCATTTATGCAAGTTGTTTTGCCCCGCGAGGAGGTCGTTCGCCAGAAAGTCGAGGTAAAGGAGAAGTCTCCGGCCGTCTCGCTTGAAACCAGCGTACCACCCTCCACGATCAGCTCAGGGCAGCTTCGCACGCTCCCTTTGGCGGAGCAGAAATTCCTGGCTGCTTTGCCGCTCGTACCTGGGGTTATTCGGACCCCCGACGGGAGAATAAACATCAAGGGCGTCACGGAGAATCAGGGCATGTTGCTGATCGATTCAGCGGAGACCGTTGATCCCGTAACAGGAAGTTTTTCGATTCGAGTTCCCATCGATGCCGTGGAATCCGTGGAAGTTCAGAAGACCGCCTACCAAGCGCAGTACGGCCGCTTCACCGGTGGGCTGACGAGTGTGCAGACTAAGGCTCCACTGGACCGCTGGAACTGGGAACTGAATGATTTTCTCCCCAGCCCGCGCATCGAAGGCGGGCACATTGTGGGCATACAAGACGATTCACCACGCCTCAGCTTCACCGGCCCTATCCTTAAGGACAAATTGACTTTTTCGCAATACACCGTCTACGACATCAATAACCAACCGGTGCGAGGGCTGGCGTGGCCAAACAACGAGATCAAGCAGCGGGGGTTCGAGTCGTTTTCGGATCTTTATTACGTGGCTTCCCCTCAAAATCTTGTTACTGCCAACTTGAAGGTCTTTCCCTTGCGCAGGCAATACGCCAACATTGACTCTTTCATACAGCAGACGGCGTCTTCCGATTACGGGCAGAGCGGTTTTTCCGTCGGCGCTACGGACCGCTACATGTTTTCGAGCGGCGGAGTGCTAACCTCTCTTTTCCAGTACACCGACTTCGACAGCTACGCGCACGGCCAGGGCTCGCAGGACATGATCCTGACGCCGGACAATTGGGATGGAAACTGGTTCAATGCCTGGACGCGGGCCGGGCGGCAGCAAGAACTTCTCCAGGATTACCAGCCCGGGACTAAGAACTGGGCCGGCCGCCACACACTGAAAGTGGGCGGGGATTTGATTCATCGCTCCTATAGCGATAACAGCAGATCTCACCCCGTGCAACTCGTGCGCCCGGACGGTTCGCTGGCGGAGCAGATCACGTTTCAGGGAGCCGGTGGCCTAAGAGCGCAAGACTCTGAATTGTCGCTGTTCGCCCAGGACCACTGGACCGTGAACGATCATCTCGCCCTCGATTACGGCGGGCGCTTTTCCGGGCAAACACTGGGCACGCGTGCCGCGTTTGCCCCGCGCCTCGGCTTGGCTTATTCACCGGGACATAATGGCAAGACGATCATCCGCTCGGGCGTCGGCCTCTTCTACGATCGGCTGCCGCTGCTGGCCGGAGATTTCACCCAGAACCTGACGCGAGTCGTCACCTACTACGATACCCAGGGAATCCCAACGGGCCCACCGACCGTGCTCCAGAACTTCTACCAGAAAAAGGACGATAACGGAATCATTGTGCCCTCCAACAACCGGCTCGACAGCACGCCCTTCAACCTCACCTGGAACGTCGAATTGGACCAGGAGATTCGGCCAAATGTGATCGCGCGCGTGAACTACCTCAGCAGCCGCTCCTACGACGAATTCATCGTCAACCCGCTCTACAATGTCCCCAGCGGCTCGCTCATGCTCCTCAGCAACACCGGCTCGTCGCATTATCACGAACTGGAAGCCACTTTGCGCTTCAAGGTCCGTGAAAATGCCGACATCAACGTGTCGTATGTTAGCAGCCTTGCCCGCGGAGACCTGAACACGCTCTCCTCAGTCTTCGTGCCCTTCGAACAACCGGTCATCCGGCCCAATTACTTCTCCGCTTTGCCCAGCAACGTTCCCAACCGTCTCGTGACCTGGGGCCGGCTCAAGATTCCCTGGGACATCACCGCCGGCCCCGTGCTCGATCTCCACACGGGGTTCCCTTATTCCGCTGTTGACGTTCTCCAGAACTACGTTGGAGCGCCCAACAGCCTTCGTTTCCCAACTTATTTTTCGCTCGACCTGCAACTATCCAAGGATTTCCGAATGCGCTGGATTCCCTGGGCCAAGAATCATAAGTTTCGTGGAGCGATACGAGTCTTCAATCTCACCGACCACGGAAATTTCCGCGACGTTCACAACAACGTCACCTCCGCATATTTCGGCCAATTCACAGGCTTTCAGCACCGTTTCTATGACGTGTCGTTGGACGTAATTTACTGAAGAGCTTGCGGGACAGTTTTCCTTCGTGCTTAGCGTGCCCTGTCGTGTCGCGCAACTCGAGAGAGCCATGCTTAGGTTCACGTCAGCCCTATCATCCTAACAATCGCACGTATGCTGCTGCGCCTATCGCCCCGCCGATGAGCGGCCCCACAACGGGCACCCAGGAGTATCCCCAATCTGAGCTGCCTTTTCCCGGGATAGGCAGGAGCGCATGGGCGAGGCGTGGACCCAAGTCTCGGGCGGGGTTAATGGCGTAGCCGGTCGGAGCACCCAGTGAGAGGCCAATCCCCCACACCAGCAGCCCCATCAGCAAGGGTGTGACTCCGCTTTGCGCAGGACCGGCATTCGCCGAGATCGCCAGCAGCCCAAAGACAAGGACGAATGTCCCGATTATTTCGGTGAGGAGGTTTAGAGGGCGTTGACGGATAGCGGGGATGGTCGAGAAGACGGAGAGCTTTGAAGCTTCCCCTTCAGTTTCGGACCAGTGCGCCAGATAGGCCAACCATACGATGACCGCCCCCAGGAAAGCGCCAATAAACTGGGCTCCGACGTACTTGGGCACATCGCTCCAAGAAAACTTGCCGACCACCGCAAGGGCGATAGTTATGGCGGGATTCAAATGTGCGCCACTGATGCGCCCGACCGCATAGACCGCAATTGCCACGCCCATCGCCCAGCCGGTAGTAATTACGATCCAGCCTGAGTTCTGCGCCTTGGTCTTATTCAACACAACTCCCGCTACCACGCCGTCTCCCAAAATGATCAACAAGGCCGTGCCAACGACTTCAGCAGCGAATGGTTTCATACACCTCCTCCACTAACGGATTCTGATTTGCGGCCAGCGCCAACCAGGATATTCACAAATTGGTCGAAGCGAGACTGCCGCTTCTGGCTTGAGGGGCTACGCAAGAAATACCTGCACCGGAAAATAAACAGAGTCCCGTGCCCCGTGAGTATACCAGACCTCCTTGGCATTTCATTACTGGGGCAGGTGACGCTTGAGGAGATCGGGATTGAGGGGAGTGGGTGGCCGCACTGCTCCGGGGCGCTGCCTTTTGAAGATGCCCTCCAAAATCTGTCTTGCACTTTTCCCTATTTCCGGTATGATGGAAATATGAAACGGCCTGACGACGCCGAGCAAGTCATACGCTACGCAGACATGTTTGCAGCCATGGGGGCCGAGCCACGACTGCGCATCATGCAACTCCTGCTGACGGCCCATCCTCAGGGACTGGTGGTGGGCGACATTCAAGATGAACTGGAAATCCCTGCTTCCACTCTGTCCCATCATCTCGACAAGCTCAAAAACGAGGAATTGGTCAACGTGCGGCGTGAGGGCACCTTCCTCTGGTACACGGCGAATACCGAGGCCCTCCAGGAAATTCTAAACTTTCTCTATGCGGAGTGCTGTACCCGCAACAAAGCGGTTAAACCCGGCGACCTTGTCTTGATCGTGCAAGCTTCAAAGGGAAGCCAGGAAAGGAAAAGCAAATGAGCACAGACAACATTAAGGAAGCGGTGAAAGAGAAGTACGGACAGGCTGCTCTACGCGTTATCCAGGGCCGGACTTCGTGCTGCGGCACGGCTCCCCCACTGGAGGGTTGTCCTGACCCAATCACATCCAACTTGTATGACGGGAGCCAAACTAGCCAGATTCCCGAGAAAGCTCTACTGGCTTCGCTAGGGTGTGGAAACCCGACCGCCCTGGCCGAGCTAAAGCCTGGCGAGACCGTGCTCGATCTCGGGTCAGGCGGCGGAATAGATGTGCTGTTATCTGCCAAGCGGGTCGGTCCGTCGGGCAAAGCCTACGGCTTGGACATGACGGACGAGATGTTGGCCCTTGCCCGAGAAAATCAACGAAAGGCTGGAATTCCGAATGTGGAGTTCTTGAAGGGGGAAATCGAAGATATTCCGCTGCCTGACAATTCCGTCAACGTCATCATCTCGAATTGCGTCATCAACCTCTCCGCCGACAAGGACCGAGTGCTGAGGGAAGCGTTTCGGGTGCTCAAGCCGGGGGGACGATTCGCAGTCTCCGACATCGTGGTACGCGGCGAGGTCCCTGCCGAGATTCGGCGCAACATGGAGCTATGGGTCGGCTGCATGGCCGGGGCACTGGAAGAGAGCGAGTATCTCGCGAAACTCACTAAAGCAGGTTTTGAGGTGGTCAGCATCGAACCGACGCGGGTTTACCGGGTTGAAGACGGGCGCGAATTGCTTTCTTGCCAGGGAATCGACGTGGAGGCCATTGCTCCGCTTGTGGATGGCAAGTTCATGAGCGCTTTCGTGCGGGCGAAAAAGCCGGGCACATCGTGCTGCGTTCCTGGTTGCTGCGGGAAGTAGTTCATCGCTGCACCGCGTCATAGCAGGCGAATTGAAGAGGGAAAGGCATAAGAACATGTCAGCACGCCTTACGCAGAGGCTCTCTTTTCTTGATCGATTTCTTACGGTGTGGATTTTCCTTGCCATGGCGTTGGGAGTGATCTCTGGTTATCTGCTGCCAAGCCTGGTTCGGACCCTGACGGCCTTCCAGGTGGGTACAACCTCAGTTCCAATTGCAGCGGGTTTGATCCTTATGATGTACCCGCCGCTGGCAAAAGTCCGCTACGAAGAGCTTGGGGAAGTCTTCCGAAACAAACGCGTTTTGCTTCTTTCGCTGGTGCAGAACTGGGTGATCGGGCCCCTTCTCATGTTCGTCCTCGCCGTTACCTTCTTACGGAACCACCCCGACTACATGGTCGGTCTGATTATGATCGGACTGGCCCGTTGCATCGCCATGGTGATTGTCTGGAATGAACTTGCCAAGGGCGATACTGAGTATGCCGCAGGGCTCGTCGCCCTCAATTCGGTTTTTCAGGTTTTGTTTTACTCGGTTTATGCCTGGCTTTTCATCACCGTATTGCCAACTTGGCTTGGTTTAAAAGGCGCAGTTGTAAATGTGTCAATGAAGCAGATTGCGCAGAGCGTTTTCTTCTACCTGGGGATTCCATTCCTTGCGGGCATCTTCACCCGTTTCGGCCTGCTTCGGCTGCGTGGGAGGGAATGGTACGAGAAGAGATTCATTCCCCGCATCAGCCCAATTACGCTTGTCGCTCTACTGTTCACAATCGTGGTGATGTTTTCCCTGAAGGGCGAATACATCATCCATCTGCCGCTTGACGTTCTGCGTATCGCAGTGCCCCTGCTGATTTACTTCGTGGTGATGTTCCTGGTTTCCTTCTATATGGGCAAGAGGCTTGGAGCCGATTACGCGAAGACGGCTACTCTCTCCTTCACAGCCGCCAGCAACAATTTCGAGCTGGCGATTGCCGTGGCGGTGGCGGTATTCGGAATCAACTCCGGGGCTGCATTTGCGGCCGTGATCGGTCCCCTGGTCGAGGTTCCAGTGTTGATTGGTCTGGTCGGAGTAGCCCTGCGCTTTCAGCGTGCTTACTTCGCGCCAGTCCGGGAGGGTGTCAACGCACCGCAACTGGCTCGGGGGTGATCCCCCACCGAGCTTTCATTTGACGAGACATGGCCTATTCAGAGAGTAATCCAGGCGGCGAGGGAAAAAGATGATCAAGCCAAGAGTGCTGTTTGTATGTACTGAGAATGCTTGCCGGAGTCAAATGGCCGAAGGTTTCCTGAGGCACCACGCGGCAGACCGGTTTGAAGCGTTTAGTGGAGGCGCCGAGCCGGGGAAACTGAACCCTATTGCAGTCGATGTCATGAAGGAAGTGGGCATCGACATTTCGGGTCACCGCTCAAAAGATGTTGCCGAGTTCTTAGGGCATAACTTTCATTACATCATCAGGGTGTGCGACAAAGTTAAGGAGACGTGCCCCGTTCTTCCGGGAGCGATCTGGTACCTTGACTGGAGTTTGGAAGACCCCGCTTCAGCGGAAGGTTCACCCTCTCAGCGCATGACGGTGTTCCGGCACGTTCGCGATGAAATTGAAGGGCGCGTTCTGGATTTCATCGCTAAGGAATCATGAGGAGCAAGTCCAATGAAGAACGAACCAGAGTGTTATGGAGAAATGTTCCCATCGTTGATCTCTTTGGCTCACAATGAGCCTGTGGCTGGAAAGGTGTTCGGCTACCGGATTGACCGCCCGGGGATGGCGGTCACTAGACGCGCCATTTCCACCGACCGTGATGCTTGGCGCCATTGCCTGGAGTGCCGCGACTTGGACGGCTGCTACCGTTTGTTGACAGGAATAGCTCTTATGGAGATTGCCGTAAAGCCCTAGCTGACGCCGGCGTCAGGAGACAAAACCGAGGTAACGTAAGTGAGAGTCCTTATCCTTTGCACCGGCAATTCGGCACGTAGTCAAATGGCCGAAGGGCTACTGCGCCACGCCGCAGGAGATGTTTACGACGTTTTCAGCGCCGGCACGAAACCGACCCGCGTGCGGCCGGAGGCAATCACTGTAATGCGTGAGGTGGGAATCGATATTTCTGGCCACCGCTCCAAGTCCGTGGATGAGTTTGCAGGACAGAATTTCGATTATGTCATCACGGTCTGTGATAATGCCAAGGAGAGTTGCCCCATCTTTCCTGCGAAAACAACACGGATTCACTGGAGCATCGACGATCCCGCCACCGTGCAAGGCGCCGAGGAAGAGAGGTTGCTTGCCTTCCGCCGCGCCCGAGACGAACTGCGAGCGCGGCTTAACGGCTTCGCCCAAGGTCATATGCAAGGGCTATGTTGAAGGTGCCGCCAGCATCGAGCTATCCGCCGGAAGAGGGGCGATATCTTCGCGGCAATGACTATTCGCCGGTCGCTGTCGCAGTCATCTTGATTTACGACCAAGAAAGGATTCCCCTGGATATTGAGAACCTGGTGCGAGTTGGTCTGGAAAGTGGAGCTGCCCTCTCAGGCACTATCCAAACTGAAAACATAGGCATTGAGAAGCTCATTTGTAACGTCGTCGCCAACCCAAACATCAGGTATCTCGTGATCTTAGGGCCGGAATCGCCGGGACACCAGACGGGTGATGCTCTCCTCATGCTTCTGAGAAATGGGGTTGACGAGCGCAGGCGGATCATCGGCACCAAGGCCCTGACTCCCTACCTCTTCAATCTGCCAATGGAGTTCATTGCACGCTTTCGCCAACAAGTCCGCATGATTAATCTCCTGGACGAAGGCGACCCCGAATTGCTGCGCCGGGCCGTCTGGTCTTGTTATCAAGAAGAGCCCACTTCATTCCAAAACTACACCCTCTATGATCCAGGAGCCTACCCTGAAGGACCTCTCTCAGGTCGGCTCACCTGGCGGGTTACTCGTCCCCAGACCGAACCCAAAGACGAAGCTGAACGGGAGCAGAGAGAGAAACTGCGAGCGTTGATGGCGCGGGTCAAACGAGGAGCGGAAAAGAAGAGGGAGGGGGAGCGGCCATGAGACCATCGACCGAGCTCCCAAAAGGGGCCCACTAGGGCCAAAAAAGTCGCCTTCGATGGCCGGTAATTATACTTCCTACCGTCTCCGAGCAAGCAGTCTCGGTCAATTTGTCGTATCCTGCACAATGACTTTGTGATGAGCGTCACAATGTCTACGGTCTCCCATCACTGACGCTGATTCTCTCCTTAGCATAAGTTGTCTGATGTTCTAAAGCGGTGCTCACTGAGGTCTGGGGTTTTCTACCTTCCTCAGTCGTCAATACCTACGGATTCATATTTCCCAACATGCTTACTTCTTTGTAAAGGAGCTGCTGGTCATGCTGGGTGCGAAAGACGAAAGGGCGATAGAGAAGGCCACCTACCGGAGCAACATGCTTTCAGGCGCTGTAGTCTCCGTGCTTGTGTTTTTGGCTGCCCTCGGTTTAGGCGGCTTCACGGGGGCGGCTTTAGGCCAAGCTGTCCAAGGCTCTGACTGGTCTGAGGTTACCGGCCCGCGCTACCTAAGCCCTATCGACCTCAAGCTCTCGCCTGATGGCCAACGGCTTTATGTGGTTTGCGAAGACAGTGATCTCGTGCTGGTGGTGGACACGCACAGCGGGCAAGTTACAGAGCGCATCAAAGTCGGTCACAGACCCAAAGCGATCGCGGTCGCTCCCGACGGAGAAGCGCTCTATGTTTCAAACGAGTGGGACGATACGATCACCGAGATTGATGCGCATTCCCTGCAGCCCCTCAGGACTCTCAAGGCCGGTTGGGGCCCTGTTGGGCTAACAACCGACCGAACGGGAAAGGTGCTGTATGTGGCGAACACGTTGGGGAATGATGTTTCCCTCCTTGACCTCTCGACCGGCAAGGAGATTAAGCGACTAAGGGCCGGAACATTCCCTGAATATGTCGCTCTTTCGCGTGACGGAAGGCAGGTCTACGTCTCGAACCTGTTAGCGCGCGCGGGGCCATCCGACCAACCGCCGGTTTCCGAGGTGACGGTAATTGACACACGTAGGGAAATTGTCGCCGACCGGATCCTCTTGCCAGGAGTTATCCAACTTCGGCATATCGCGGAAGTTCCCACGAAGGCGGGGGGATATTTGCTCATCCCCTTCATGCGGCCTAAGAACCTCAATCCATTGGTTCAGATCGAACAGGGCTGGTACTTGACGCACGGCATGGCGATCATTCACCCCTCTCCTCCCCGCACTGGGAGCGTCGGGAAGTCACGGGTCGATGAGGTGTTGCTGGATGACATCGACTACTATTATGCGGACGGATTCGGCACCGCCGGCACGCCGGACGGGCAGCGGACTCTGGTGACCGCAGCAGATGCCAATGTGGTTTCCATTGTTGATACAGCGAGGCTCGATCAATTACTTCGTCGGATCCCAGCGGATAAGCCAGAAGCGTTGGCGAACCGGCTCGATTGCGCCCGCCAATTTGTAGTCCGCCGTATTCCTACCGGGCGTGAGCCCACCGGCATCGCTGTCGCTCCAGACGGCCGTTTCGCCTACACCGCCAACCGCCTGGACGACACGGTGAGTGTAGTGGATTTGGCGAAGCTGACGGTTTCTTCCACGATTAACTTGGGCGGGCCGAAAGAGATCACTGCTGTCCGCCGTGGCGAGCGCCTGTTTTATGACGCGAGCTACTGTTTTCAGGGGCAAATGGCATGTGCTACCTGTCATCCTCATGAAGGACTATCCGACGGGTTGGCGTGGATGCTCGAAACTCCCAAGCTGGGGCGGGATGTGGTCGAGAACCGGACGCTGCTCGGGATTGCCGACACCTCCCCTTTCAAATGGAACGGCAAGAATCGTGACCTCGCCACGCAGGCCGGTCCGCGCGCCGCCACGTTCATTTTTCGGTCGCAAGGCTTCAGTCCTCGCGAGGCACAGGATGTCCAGAGTTTTATCCAGTCGCTTAGACTGCCCCGCAATCCGCACCTCGGTTCCGACCGCGAACTGACCGAGGCGCAGGAGCGAGGGCGGGAGATCTTCTTTCGAACAAACACCAATAACGGCTCTCTGATTCCCCCCGAAAACCGGTGCTATTTCTGCCATCCCCCGTTGACTCATTACACGTCGAGGGTGCAGATCAATGTAGGCACTGCGACGAGGTACGACACGATCAAGGAATTTGATATTCCGCAGCTCGAGAGCGTTTACATGAGGGCTCCTTATCTCCACAACGGTGAAGCCCAAACGCTCGAGGAAATCTGGACCAAGTTCAATCCCGAAGACAAGCACGGTATCACTTCGGATATGGACAAGTTGCAACTAAACGATCTGATTGAGTTTCTGAAGACCTTATGAAGATAAGAGATTGTGGCAAGGTTCGTCGAGGGCCAATGAGTGCCGTCGTTGGCGCAACGCAGGAGAGGAGCCCGTGCCGCAACTGATAGTCAGTCCCGATGCTTACGAGGTGATCATCGTCGGTTCAGGGGCCGGCGGAGGGATGGCCGCTTATGTTTTGGCAAAAGCCGGCGCCAAGTGTCTCATGTTGGAGGCGGGAAGTTGGTTCGACGCGGCCCGCGATTCGAAGTGGCTGGAGTGGGGCTACGACGCACCGCATCGGGCCGCCCCCACTCGCGAGCAGCCCCTTGGCTACTTTAACGCCACCGTTGGTGGTTGGGAGATTGAAGGCGAACCTTATACTTCCGCTTCCGGGACCGAGTGGACGTGGTTTCGGTCACGTATGTTGGGAGGCCGCACCAATGCCTGGGGACGCATCTCGCTGCGCAACGGCCCCTATGATTTCAAGCCCTACAGCCGGGACGGCAAGGGCTGTGACTGGCCGATCAGCTACGAGGATTTGGCGCCCTATTACGACAAGGTCGAAGAACTGATCGGGGTGTTCGGCTCCCACGAGCGCCTCGAGAACTGCCCCGACGGGAAATTCCTGCCACCGCCCACGCCGCGCTGTTACGAGTTACTTATCCAAAAGGCCTGCGGAAAGCTCGGCATTCCGTGCGTCCCGTCTCGCCTGGCCATCTTGACGCGCCCTCTGAACGGGCGGCCGGCATGTCACTACGTCGCCCAATGCGGGCGATGCTGCCGGCTCTCCTCTAACTTCTCCTCGCCTGCTGTGTTGCTCGTTCCGGCCCAGGCCACGGGCAATCTGGAGATCCGATGCGACGCGATGGCGCGCGAGGTCCTTACGGACTCGGATGGGCGGGCCACTGGTGTCTCTTACATCGACAAGAAAACGCGGCAAGAAGTTCAGGTTCGCGGAAAAGTCATCGTGCTGGCGGCGAGTGCCTGCGAGACTGCTCGCTTGTTGCTGAACTCTCGCAGTCGTAAATTCCCAATGGGGCTCGCCAACTCCAGCGGCATGGTCGGCAAATACGTCATGGACACGGTGATGTCCGACGTTAAGGGCTTTCTTCCCAGCCTCATGGACTTGCCTCCCCACAATGAAGACGGTGTGGGAGGGATGCATCTTTATATGCCCTGGTGGAATTACCAGAAACAATCGCGTCACGAATTGCCTTTTTCGCGGGGCTATCACATCGAGTTTGGCGGAGGACGGCGGGGCGTGCCCGAACCTGGACTCCTTAGCGGGTCACAACGTTTTCTGGGTGGGGGGTACGGGCTGGAACTCAAACAGGGCTGCCGGAAGTTGTACGGCTCGTTCGTAAACTTCCACGGGCGTGGTGAAATGATTCCGAATGATGAGAGCTACTGCGAGATCGATAACGGTGTCGTGGATCAGTGGGGCATTCCGGTTTTGAAGTTTCACTTCAAATGGGGCGAGGATGAAATCCTCATGGCTCGCCACATGCAAGAAACGTTTCAGGAAATTGTGAGGGCTGCGGGTGGCGAAGTGGTCCAATCCGCCGGGCCGGAAGAGCGGTGGGGAATTTCAAGAGGCGGCGAGTGCATCCATGAGGTCGGCGGAGTTCGAATGGGGAATGATCTAAGAACTTCGGCACTGAATCCCTATTGCCAAGCGTGGGACTGCAAGAATCTCTTCGTCGCCGACGGCGCGCCTTTTGTGAGTAACGCAGACAAGAATCCCACCCTCACCATCATGGCCCTCGCCTGGCGCACTTCGGAATATATTGCGGACTAGGTTCGCAAGCAGAACATTTGATGATCAGCAGGTATCGCCGAGCGGAGACACTGTGGAACCGAAGAAGCTCTTAAGCCGTGGCGCGCACCTGCCGCGGCGCACGATCCTCAGGCTGATGGCAGCAATGCCCGCAGGCGCGCTGTTTTCTGCGGCCCGGAGTGCGACTGCCATACCGAAAGAATTGGCCGCCGAACTAATTTCTCCGGAAGCCGCGGCGCCTTATCAACCGAAGGTCTTCAATCCCCACGAGTGGAAGACAGTTCATGCTCTTTGTGACCTGATCATTCCCGCCGACGAGCGCTCGGAGAGCGCTACAACCGCAGGCGTTCCGGAATTCATCGACGACTGGCTGGACCTCCAGCGGGGCGATCTGCTCTCCTCAATCCGAGGGGGCCTTACATGGCTGGACATCGAGTGCAACCGCTCGTTCGGTACTGATTTCATCGCTTCCACGGCCGACCGGAAAGAACAAATCCTCGACCGGATTGCTTATCCGAAAAAGGCAGCTCCGGAGGATGCGAGTGCTGTTGCCTTCTTCAACCATTTCCGGGACCTGGTGGTGAGCGGATTCTTCACCAGCGAGGCAGGGATAAAAGACCTGCCCTACCTCGGAAACGAACCCCAATCAGACTGGCAAGGGTGCCCGGCACCTGTACTGGCGAAGCTTGGACTCGCGGGGGAGCGTGCGAAGTCGTGAACTCTCGTCAGTGACATTTTGTCCTTGCCATTTGTTTTCATAGACATTCCCGGTTCGTTCGCTCGATTTTGCAGTTCAGAAGTTGAGGAGTTGAGAAGTCGAGGAGCAATCCGACACGTCCAGGCTGGTGACCTGAGGCATGTGGTTGGCCTTGGCCCCCCACTCTTGACTCATCGACATTCTGACCTTGTCCTTTGTTTTCATATACATTCTGGCTTTGTTCCCACGATTTTGCTTTCGAGGAGTCGAGGAGTCGAGCAATCGAGGAGTTCGCAGCAGACTTCCTGGCCAAGGCTGACGCATGCGGCGAACTCTGGCTTTGCACTTGGCAACTTCTCAACTTCTTAACTCCTCAACTCCTTGACTCTTTGACTTTTTGACCTTGTCCTTTGTTTTCATAGACATTCTCGCTTTGTTCCCCTGATTTTGCAGTCTATAAGTTGAATAGTCGAGACGTTGGGGAGCCCTCCGCCACCTTCCAGCCTGCGGTCCGTCGTTTGCGGTCGGCAATTGGTGTCCAATTCCTCGACAACGATCTGCCCACCTGCCCATCTGCCTACCTGCCCTTGCTTTTGCACTCCTCGACTTCTCGACTGCACTTGGAGGGGTCGGCGGTTGGTTTCCCAACTCCTCGACTTTTTGACTCATCGACTTCTTGACTGTACTTTCCGGCATAGTGTACCCGGCAGGCCCTGAGCGCCTTGTCCGACCTTACCGCAGAATTATAGCCTATAATACCAGATGTGTCAAGTACTAACGAAGTTAACCGCCCCGATGGCACCTCGGCCGGCGCAGATTCCGTTGCTCGGAGTCTCCGCCATCCAGCCGTGTTGCATTTCAGCCTGAGATTAGGCGTATAATCGCACCTCTGACCATGACGGCTTTTCAAGACATCTCGCACTCGCTTCGCCAACTTTATCTGGAGGACGAGCGGCCCTGGTTGGTCGGCGCGAACTCCTCTGCGGAGCTTTGGAGTGCGGCAGCTTGCTGCCGCTTTTTCCCCGCAAGCTTGCTCGCGGTCATTTAGTTTCTGAAGGAACCGCGGCCAGCACGCTAGCCTGTAAGAAAGCAGCAGCAAGCTGCCGCAGTCCAGATCTAAGGGATCCTGTGCGCGATTGGCCTCACAGCCCGATTCACCGCTTGGAACTGACGGGAGCTTACATCGTAACTGGCGCCACGTACCTGAAGAAGCCGACCTTCGCGGGCCATCAGCGCCTCGAGTACCTTTGCGACCTGCTGCTTGAGCTGGCGGAGAAGTATCAATGGCAGTTGCAAGCCTGGGCCGTGTTCCCCAATCACTACCATTTCATCGCGCTGTCGCCCGCGGAGGCTGGGACGCTCACCGCCTTCACACGGCACCTGCATTCCCTCAGCACGATCCAAGCCAACCGCTGGGACGGAGCCGCTGGGCGTAAGGTTTGGTTCCAGTATTGGGAAACCAACCTGACCTACCCGGAGTCCTACTTTGCCCGGTTGGGTTACGTTCACCGGAATGCGGTCCATCACCAGATCGTCCGAGAGGCCTCGCTTTACCCCTGGTGCTCGGCGGGTTGGTTCCAGCGCCGGGCCACAAGCTCGTTCTACAAGCGGATCATGCAGATGAAGATCGATCGTGTGAACGTGCAGGACGAGTTCGAGGTTGATCTGCGGGACATTTAGGGCCGCTTTGGAGTGCGGCAGCTTGCTGCCACTTTTCACCGTGAGCTTGCTCGCGGCCGTTTAGTCTCTGAGGGAACCCCGGCCAGCAAGCTGGCCTGCAACAAAGCGGCAGCAAGCTGCCGCACTCCAAAGCTGCGCCATACGTAAATGCAGAATCAAGTTGTCACCTCGGCATCCCCGCAATGGACGCGCTGGCTCGAGCGGATGAGTTCGTGGCGGCCAGACAAGGCTCATGCGGCGCTTGGGGTTGCACCGCCGTCTTGGCGCAGGCGGAGTTTCGCTCCCTCGCGCGTTAGCTTTGGAGTGCGGCAGCTTGCTGCCGCTTTCCGCCCGCGAGCTTGCTCGCGGTGCGCGGAGGGCTCGGTAACCCGATGCGCGAGCCTCCTCGCAATGGTTCGGGATTGGAGCGAGGCTCCGGCCAGCAGGCTGGCCTGCAACAAAGCGGCAGCAAGCTGCCGCACTCCAAAGCTGCGCCATAGGTAAATGCAGAATCAAGTTGTCACCTCGGCATCCCCGGAATGGGCGCGCTGGCTCGAACGGATGAGTTCGTGGCGGGCGCAGAGCGAAGCTCTGCGAGCCCCAGGAGTTCCTAATGACCCGACCGCAGAGCTTCGCTCTGCGCTAGACACGATGCCCTGGAGGGCGCCGCTGAAGTCGGGCTACCCGCTTCGGGGGCGTTCAGACTTATCCACTGACCGGCTTGACTCGGCTCCCCCCGACAAGAACTTTCCCTTCGGGAGATCGGAGATTCCCCAGTTCGGAGTCAGCGCAAGCCACCCGAAAGGAATTCCGCTCATGGATTGGTCATCCGGTGTAGAATCGACGCCGCTGTAGCTTGGAAGACAACCCCGCATTGAGGTGGACCCGCCATGGAACGCCCGGCAGATTCCCGAAGTCAGCCTTCTCTGGACGAAATCGTCACTCGCAGCGCGGCGGCCATTGCGGACCAGATTCGGGGAGCGGCGGCGCTCGCCAAGTCGGAAATGGATTTGCAAATCGACGTGGCCGCCGCACTCAAGAAATTTGCCGGCGACGCCAAGATCACCCTCGAAGGCCACCACAACGTCACGATTGCCACGGGGCGTCCTGATTCTGTCTATGGCAGCGTGATTGTCGAATACAAGGAGCCCGGCAATCTCTCGCCCAACAAGGACGCGGCCCCCAACAAGGCGGTGGTTGAGCAGCTCAAGAAGCGCTTTTACGACATGCGGCGGGAAGAACACCGGCAATGGAGGACCATGTTCGGCGTAGGGACGGACGGGAAATACTTCATCTTTCTCCGTTTCCGGGATGACAAGTGGACGGACCAGGAGCCCCTGGAAGTCAACCGCTACTCTACCGAGCGATTCCTTTGGGCGCTCTACAATCTCGGCCAGAAAGGCAAGCCCTACCAGCCGGAATACCTGCATGGTGACTTCGGGTCCGACAGCCAGACGGCCCAGGAGGGCGTGCGCGCCCTTTATGAAGAGATTCTGACCACGACAAACCCCAAGGCGCAGGTGTTCTTCAACCAGTGGAAGATTCTGTTTGGTGAGGTGTGCGGATACGATGTGGAAAACCTCTCCGACAAGCTGAACAAGCTGGCCGAGTTTTACCTGGTGAAGGGCAAAACGCAGCCCGCCCAGCTTCTGTTTGCGGTTCACACGTATTACGCCATCCTGATCAAGCTGCTGGCCTCAGAGATCGTGAGCTTTTTCAACCCGTGGATGACCCGCCAGGTGGAAAAGCTCCAGAGCGCTAATACCTCCGCCAAACTCAAGCGCGAGCTCGAGGAGTTGGAACAAGGCGGCGTCTTTCACACGCTCGGCATCACGAACTTTCTGGAGGGCGACCTCTTCGCCTGGTATCTCGCGGCGTGGACCGCGCCGGTGGAGAAGCTGGTGCGGGCGATGGTGACGAAGCTCGACCTTTATAACCCCGGCACTTTTTCAGAGGACCCGGCGCAATCCCGCGACTTGCTCAAGAAGCTTTACCAGCAATTGTTCCCCAAATCCCTCCGGCACGACTTGGGCGAGTATTACACGCCGGATTGGCTGGCCGAGCACGTACTGAACGAACTCGGATATGAAGGCGACCCGGACAAGCGCCTGCTTGACCCGGCGTGCGGCTCGGGGACGTTCCTGGTGATGGCCATCAACCGCATTCGCCGCTGGTACGACCTGAACCGCGAAAAATGCGCCTACGACGAAGGCGACCTGCTGAAGAGGATTCTGGCCAATGTGATCGGGTTTGACTTGAACCCGCTGGCGGTAATGGCCGCCCGGACGAACTACCTTGTGGCCATCAAGGATCTGATTCGCCACGTGGATGGCGTTGAGATTCCTGTTTACTTATGCGACTCCATCATGACCCCGGCGGAGTACGGTGATCTGTTCTCTGGAGCAACACTGGGGAATGTCGCCAAGGTTCCTTGCAGCGCCATGAAGCCCCCGCACCTGTTGGTGCCCAAGGAAATCGCGCGCAGTCCCAAAGAGGTCGCTAAGTACGCAGACGTGCTTGAGAAGTGTGTGAAGAACGCTTACGCCCCCGAGGAATTCCTTTCCCGCTGCGGGGACGAAGGGCTGAACATCACCGCCACCGACGCACACATCGCCCTCTACAACGAACTGGTCCGCCTTGACAAGGAGAACAAAAACGGAATTTGGGCAAGAATTATTAAGAACAACTTTGCACCGCTGTTTGTTGGGCGTGTCGACTACGTTGCTGGAAACCCGCCATGGGTAAACTGGGAGAACCTGCCGCACGAATACCGTCAGTCAACGGCCCCGCTTTGGCACGTCTACGGCCTATTTCGGCATAGGGGTTACAAGGCCAAGCTCGGGGGAGCAAAAGACGACATTTCAATTTTGATGACTTACGTAGCACACGACTGCTATCTGGTGGAAGGCGGATCTCTCGGGTTCGTCATCACTCAGTCGGTTTTCAAAACTAAGGGCGGGGGCGAAGGGTTTCGCCGGTTTCAGTACAGCAAGGGCGATGACCAGTGGTTCCTGCCGCCCCTTTCAGTCCATGACCTAAGCAATCTTCAACCTTTTGAGGGAGCGGCTAACAGGACAGCGACTTTTGCTGTCGGAAAGACCAGATCTCCGCTCAAATACCCGATCACGTATATTGTTTGGTTGACAGCGGATGCAGGTGCGGTCACACAAGACGACACGCTCCAACAGGTCGAAGGCAAGACCAGACGACAGACTCTTGCGGCTGAGCCAATCGACCCCAACGATGCTACTTCTCCTTGGTTGACTGCGACGAATGAGCTGGTCCAAGCGCTGAAAAAGGTCCGAGGGAGAAGCGGCTACAGTGCAAGGAAGGGGGTGTACTGTCCGACCAATGCTGTCTTCTGGATTATTGATGCCAGGCCAGTTGGCAAAGCCAAACTCTTGATTACTAATCTTGCAGACACCGGGAAGAAAAGAGTTCCGCAGGTGACTCAGTCTGTCGAGAAAGAATTCGTTCATCCTCTAGTCAGGGGAAAGGACGTTTCTCGCTGGCACTGGTCAGGCGAGCTGAAGATCATTCTTCCCCAAGACCCGGGGGACCCGGCGAAGGCGGTGCCTGAGCATGATTTAAAGAAAGACTTTCCCGAAACCTTCTCTTACTTGAAGCGATACGAAGCAGAGCTGCGATCCTGCGCGCTACTGAAGCAGTTCTTCGATCCGAAAACGGCCCCTTTTTATTCGTCTTATAACGTCGGCGATTATACGTTCAAAAGCTATAAAGTTGTCTGGAAAGAAATCTCCTCCGAGGTGCAAGCGGCGGTGATCGATTCGGAAGATTTTACCGTCATACCGGATCACAAGCTCGTGATGGTCGGTTTCGAGTCTCTCGATGCTGCCCATTTCTTGTGTTCCATGATCAACTCCTCTCCAATCAGGGTCCTTGTGCGCGCGTATGCAGTGCAGACCTCTATCTCTGGTCACGTCTGCGAGTATGCAAGTCTGCCTTCCTATTCAGCAAGTACCACGTCCCATCGAGAGCTAGTAAAGCTCTCCAAAGCATGTCACGCCGCGGCGGCCAAGGGTGACTGGAAGACGGTTGCGGGACGGGAAGCGGAAATCGATACGGCCGCTGCAAAGCTCTGGGGCATCACGAATGATGAATTGAAAGCTATTCAGGAAGCCGTAGCGGAAACCGGCAAATCCAAGAGGGCGGCAGTGGACGACGCGGAAGAGTAGCGGCGGGTTTATCCCGCCACGCTTGTGGCGACGTAAAGTCGCCTCTACAACGGTGTATAATCCCAAATTGTGGCAAGCCCTACAGGCGTCAATCACAAAACGGCTACCGTTGAACTGGGCACGCACGTTCGCAGCCTGAACTCCATGTACCGGGATTATGGAGTCGGTAAGGTTTACAAGGTCCGGGACGGTCTCTGCAAGGTTGAATTCAATCCCTCCGTTTTTTCTCTCCCACCTTTCCGTTCGGAAAACTTCATACTCAGCTTGGACGAAGTGGAAGTTTGTCCTACGCCGCTGGAACGGGCGAAGGCGGGCCGGTGGGAGGAAGCCTGGAAATTCGACCTGCGGCAGATGGCGGCGCGCTTCCTGACCACGAACAAGGGCGGGCAGCTCTCCAACGCCCGCACGGAGATTCTGCCTCATCAAATCTTTACGGCGTACACCGTGGTTTCCAGTCCCCGGCGGCGCTTCATGCTGGCTGACGAAGTGGGCCTGGGCAAGACCATCGAGGCGGGCATGGTTTGGCAGGCGCTTTTCCAACGCGGTTACGCCAATCGAACGCTCATCATTACACCAGCCGGACTGACCCGCCAGTGGCAGGAAGAATTTAAGGACAAGTTTCAGGCCGATGATTTTGAGATTTTCGGCCGCGACTTCACGGCCACCAACCCGCGCATCTGGGACTTGCGCGCCCGCGCCATCGCCTCGCTCGACCGCCTGAAGCGCAAGGAGCACAAGCGCATCCTGCTCGAAAACCGCCCCTGGGACCTGATCATCTTCGACGAGGCGCACCGGCTGAGCGCCAAGGAATACGGGAGAAAAACCGACCGGACGCAGAACTATCAACTGGCGGAGGCCCTGCGCGGTTACACGGACGCTTTGCTGCTGCTGACCGGCACGCCCCACTCGGGCGATCCCGACCACAGCCGCTTTATGAACCTTGTGCGGCTGCTCGAGTCCAAGGTGGATTTTTCCACCCTCACTGACCAGCCCCTCTTCCGCGAAACCGGGGCGGTGCCCTATGCCAAGCTGATTCTGCGCACTCCGAAGCTGCGGGTGACGGACGCCGAAGGGAAGGTGGTCTTCAAGGGACGGATGACTCATCCCTTGCCCTTCGCCATGTATCCCGACGAAAAGGAGTTTTACACCGCCGTCGAAGACTACATCCGCACGGGCTACAACTCGATTGAAAAGATTGAAGACCCCATGCACAAGCGCGCCGTGGGATTCATCCTGACCACTTTTCAGAAGCTGAATGCCAGCTCGTTCCAGGCCATCAAGGCGGCGCTGGAAGGACGCTTGGCGCGCCTGGGGAAAAAGCTAGAGGAGCTTCCGGAAGAGGAGGAAGAGGACCGCGATGAGCGCTTCCAGGGCGAACTTGACGAAAGGGACGTGGTGCTGAAGACCGACCGCGAATTCCTGAAAGACGAAATCAAGACGCTCAGGAAGCTCCTGGCAATCCAGGTGACCCGGGAAAAGAAGATTGACAGCCTGCGCGACCTGCTGAAGAAGATTGACACAGAGACGCCGGGCGCCAAGGTGCTGATCTTCACCGAATACCGCCGCACCCAGGAATTCCTCAAAGAGCGCCTGGAAAAATGGTACGGCGAGAAGACTGTGGTCCTGATTAACGGTGACATGCCGCTCGAGGGGAAAAGCGTAGAGGCGGCTTTACGCCGCCATGGCGAGGTAAACTCGCCGCTACAAGGGCCCTCTGGCGAGGTTGACTCGCGGCCACAGGAGGCGGAAAGCAAACGTCGCAGCCAGCGCGTCTTCCGGGAAGAGCCCTCGGTGCGGTTCCTGGTTTCAACCGAGGCCGGGGGTGAAGGTATTAACCTCCAGTTCTGCTACATCGTGGTGAATTACGATCTTCCCTGGAACCCCATGCGCTACGAGCAGCGCGTGGGGCGCGTCTACCGCTACGGGCAGGACAAGGTGGTCCAGATTTACAACCTCCGCGCCAAAGACACGGTGGAGGAAACTGTGCGTTCGTATTTCGAGGCGCGTTTGCGAGTGGCGGCACAGGCCCTTCAGCAGGTGACGGGCGAGAACCCCGAGGAATTGATCGCCAGCCTCAACTGGCAACTGGAAACCGAAATCGAGCCGGACGAAATTTATAAGCGGGCGCTGGTGGATGGCACGCTGAACAAGCAGACCAAAGAGGAAATCCAAGCGGCGGTGAAGCGGGCGCAAGAGGCGTTTGAAATCGCCACCCAGAGCCTCTTCAAGGATGCTTCGAGCTATAGCTTTGACAGTTACCAGAAGGCCCTGGCCAGCCCTGTGAGCTTAAAAGACCTAGAAGACTTCACGCTGAAGTTTCTGGCGCGCGAACGGCGGCAGGTGCAACGGAAGGACGGATTCTATGAATTCCTGACGCCTGAAGCCCTGAAGGAGAGCGGACTTGAAGAGCGCTACCGCAGGGCCACGTTTGACCGTGCGACGGCAATCCGTGATTCACAGGCGGACTTCCTGGCACTCGGCCACCCGTTCATTGACGCCATGCTGCGCCGCGTGGGAGATTACAGCTTTGGCGGGCACAATGCAGTTCGCGTGATTCGTGCGAATGGGATTGATTGTGCCGCGCCACGGGCAGGCTACCAGTTTAATTTCACCGTCCGCTCAAGAGTGCAGCGAGAAGATGGGGATGAATACCTTTTCGACCTGCACACGGTTGTTGTGCTGCCTGAGGGAAGCATCGACGCAGAGCTTTCCTCTTTGGCTGCAAGCAGGTATAGCGACAATGAGTCGCTCTCGCCGGAAATCCAGGGAGCCCTGGATTCGCTCGACACAATGGACGTCGAAGAGGCCTTCCATCGTGCCAAAGACCATGTTGAACGCACCGTCCAGCTCTGGGATTGGGAAGAAGATGTCGAGCTGATCGGTGTGGCAAGAGTCGTGGCCCTTCCCGCAGATTGAAGACTGCCGTGGATCTCCTTAATAGAGCAAGCGCGGAGTCTCGGGTTTGGAGACTCCGCGGCTTTTTCCTGGGGCTGGAAGATGTCCATTACGAAACGGCGGCTTGTTTCGCACCAACCTCAATTGACCGGGAGGACTGTCTAGGGAGCAGTTAGGAGGGCATTTGCAGTCTCAAGCTCCAAGGGCTTAGTAATCGTCAGGGTCCCGCCATTCACGCGAATTACTCCGCGGTGTTTCCAGTCGCTGAGAATGCGGCTCACGCTTTCGCGAGAAGAGCCGATGTTTTGTGCAATCTCTTCGTGAGTCATGAAAAGCGCAATGCGCAGACCCTCAGGTGATTGCTGCCCGTGCTTCTGTGCCCACTGCAAGAGGAACTGGGTGAGCTTGGCGTAAGTATCCGGCGCGAGGGCGAGCATCCGCGTCTGCTGCCACGCCTTGCCCAGCTCCATGCTGAGATGCTTGGCCACGCGGATCGCTACGTCGGGGTTGGCGCGCATGAACTGGAGAAACTCCAAACGCGGAATGAAACTCACCTGGCTTGCGCTGAGCGTCTCCGCGGTGACCGGATAAGCTTCGTCTGCCATCAGGGAACTAAGGCCAAGCACTTCTCCATGCTCAACAATGCGGACCGTGAGGCTCTGGCCGTCAGCAGAGTTCAGATAAAGCTTCGCCTCGCCTGAGCATATGATGTAGAGCCCTCGAGCTGGCTGGCCCTCCACAAACAGCATAACCCCTTTGGGGTAAAAAGCTGTCTGGCGCAGAGAATTCAGCGTGGACAACGCGGCGTGAGGCAGTTGGCAGAAAATTCCTTCTTCCCGCAGGGCGCAACCTAGGCAGCTTTCCACGATTCGCAAGTTATGAGGACCTCTTGGTCCGTCGCCAGCCATCAAGGCACTCCGAGAAACGGCAATTGCTACATATTGTACCTCAAGATAGAGAATGTAGCAAAAAACTTCAACATAAAATGGCATGGCGGTAGATCATTTTGTCCGTTGTATCGCGTTTGTGACGATCATCACAGAGCATCTTTAATCCCGCCCTGGGTTCATTGTCAACTCACATAAGGCGCAGCATTCCGCAGGCAGGTCTGGCAGACGGATGTCTTTTCACATTCCCGCTCAGTTGACCCGGACACTTAGTCATACCCGGGACGAGTGGGCCATGTGATGAGCGTCACAACGTCCAGGTGCACCCGTCACTGAGGATGGTTCAAGCCTAAATTAACTTACGACATGGGCCGACCTTTCCGCAGGGTCATAGACGGGGAAGCGGCCCCTATCGCGAATCTGAGGTGGAAAAATGAAAACTAGGACTCAAGCGACGCTTGGACTCAGCTACCTAATGTTGGGCCTGCTTCTCGCCAGCAGCAGTCAGGCCGGCGAGATTAAGGGCAAAGTTACCGTGCAGAGAATGCGCTCCGCTGGAAATATCGCTGTCTACATCGACGCCATTCCCGGCAAGGATTTCACTGCGCCCGAGAAGCACGTCGTGGAAGATCAGAAGCACATGGCCTTCTCGCCCCATGTCCTCGTGGTTTTGAAAGGGACCACGGTGGATTTCCTCAACAGCGATCCTGTGGGCCACAACGTTTATTGGCCGAACATCAGCGGGAACAAGAAGCTGGCTCACAATCTGGGGACGTGGCCGCAGGGCCAGACGAAGTCCTTCACCTTCAACGACCTCGGGGCGGCCCCGTTGCTGTGCAACGTGCATCCCGAGATGTCCGGCTACGTCGTCGTGGTTCCCACGCCCTACTTCGCCACCACTAACGCCCAAGGGGAATTCGAGATCAAAGACGTTCCGCCCGGTAGTTACACGCTGAAGACATGGAGTGAAGAGGGCAAGCCTTCCACCCAGTCCGTGACTGTGTCCGGTGAATCGACTTCCGTGAACCTCACGGTTTCCAAGTAGGGCACCGCACCTTTTCCCCTCCTCACTGAAGAGGGGACCAAAGGGCGGCGAACGGAGCAGCAAGTTGGCCACACAACCTACCAAACTCGTGGACCTGGACTGGCTGGAATCGAACTTTCCCTGCATGCAGGCGTGTCCCGTTCACACGCAGGCGGGACGCTACGTTTCCCTCATCGCGGAGGGGCGTTTTGAAGATGCCTACCGATACGCCCGCCAGCCGAATCCCCTGGCCTCGATCTGCGGTAGAGTGTGCGGCCATCCCTGCGAGACAGCTTGCCGTCGTGGACAATTTGACGCCCCTATCTCGATTCGCGCTTTGAAGCGGTTTGTGACCGAGCGATACGGTCCGGAATCACGCAATCCTCTCGATCTGTTTCCTGAAAAGCCCGAGGTGACCCACGCGGAGCGTGTGGCTGTGATCGGCTCAGGTCCGGCGGGACTGGCCGCCGCGCACGATCTGGCCCTGCTCGGTTACGCAGTGACGATCTTCGAGGCAGCGCAAGTGCCCGGCGGCATGCTCCACCTGGGAATCCCCGAGTACCGTCTGCCCCGCGATGTTGTGCAGTCCCAAGTCCGGGAGATCCTGGCGTTGGGGCCGGAGTTGCGCTTGAACAGCCGGCTGGGCGACTTCTCACTCGCT
>CAWJHY010000018.1:0-52079 GCA_963842495.1 uncultured Acidobacteriota bacterium | reverse complement strand
GCTCCGGAGGACTTCGCGCGCCAACTGACCACCATGAAAGTGATCAATGCCGGCAGCCTCTCCGAGCGCGTTGCTGCGGGAGCGCGGTTTGCGCGGTTCTTTCTCGGTCCGTTGTTCGACACCTATGCGGACGTGTTTGTCCAGCCCAGCGTGTTCAATGCGGATGCGCTGCCCCGCCAAAAGCGTCCGCTGCGGGTGGGCGTGCCGCAAGTCGCGTTCTTTAAGACTGAAGACGGCGTGGGGCTTCGCCTGACTCGCTACCAGGGGGGCGCCAAGGGTCCGGTCATCCTCGCGCATGGGCTGGGCGTCTCGAGCTTGATCTTCTCCATCGACACCATTGAGACCAATCTGCTCGAATACCTTTTCGCCCGCGGCTACGACGTGTGGCTGCTCGATTACCGTTCCAGCATCGCGCTGCCGGCCGCCACGCTTCAAGCGAGCGGCGACGACGTGGCGACCAGGGACTATCCCGCCGCGGTGGCCAAGGTCCTGGAACTTACCGGCGCCAAGAGTGTCCAGATGGTGGTTCATTGCTGGGGCTCCACTACCTTCTTCATGGCTATGCTGGCGGGGCTCAAGGGCGTGCGTTCCGCCGTGGCCTCGCAGATCGCCACCCAGTTCCGCACCCCTCTGGCCACCCGCCTCAAGACCGGCCTGCACTTGCCGTCTTTCCTCCGAGACGTGGGGATCGAAAGCCTCACGGCTTATGTGGACAACCACGGGAGCTTGCTGGCCAAGGTCTATGATGAGGGCCTAAAGCTTTACCCGCTGGACCTCAAGAATCGCTGTACCAGCGCCACGTGCCATCGCATCACCTTCATGTACGCCCCGCTCTACGAACATGCCAACCTTAATGAACCGACGCACGACGCGCTGCACGAAATGTTCGGCGTGGCCAACATGAAGTCTTTTGTCCACCTGGCACGCCTGGCCAACACCGGCCACCTGGTGGACTTCGACGGCAAGAATGTTTATCTGCCTCACCTTGACCGGCTGGCCATTCCCATCACCTTTATCCATGGGGCCGAGAACGAATGCTTTTTGCCGGAAAGCACCGAGATCACCCTGCATGACCTGGCCGTGGCAAATGGCAGCAGCCTCTACAAGCGGCACGTGATACCGGGCTATGGGCACATCGACTGCATCTTTGGCAAGAACGCCGTGAACGATGTTTATCCGTTCATCGTGGAGCATTTGGACGCAACGCATTAGTTGACTTCGGGGCTGTCATTCCGAGTCGTCGTGGGTCTTCGACCCACCGAAAGGAATGAAAATCACGTGCGTGGTCACCCTCGCGAAAGCGGGGGTCCATTGTTGGTCCGGAACACATTGGATTCCCGCTTGCGCGGGAATGACGTGGTTTTCAGAAGTGCGCAGCGAGGAATGACACGGGGAGAGGAGTGAAGATGGGGACGCCGGAAAAATGGTTCGGACGGATCGTATGGATCGGGATCCTCTGTAATCTCTTTTTTGCTCTCCCCGCCATCTTTGCGCCGGACATGCTGCTGGCGAGCCTGGACATGCCGCCGGAGACGTCCTTGCTCTGGCTTCAAAATGTGGGGATGCTGCTGCTGACCTTGTGCATTTTGTATGCGCCTTCGGCGGTCGCGCCGGCGCGTTATCCCACGCACACCAAGCTGGTGGTCCTGGCGCGCTGGATCGCATCGCTCTTCTGGTTTATTTTGCTGCGGCAATCAGCCCCCGCGAACATCGTCGGGCCGCTGCTTTTCGCCGACCTCACCTTTGCCGTTTTGCTCCTCTTCCTGTTGAATCCCGCTTTGCCACCGGACAATCGCGTGAGCCTGCGGGGCATGGGGAGCGCCCTGGCGGGCGTGGGCAATTGGCTCAAGAGTGTCCTGCACCCCGCCTGGGTCAAGGCCGCGCTGGCGATTCTGCTGATCGTGATCGCGCTGGTTGGCTCCGGACTCTGGTATGACCTTCTGCGGGCGGAGCCGGACTTCCAGGGCGCCACGCCGGAAGAGCATTTCAAGCACGCGCCCATCGGCCTGAGCACCGAAAGTCGGCTTCCCTACTACATCTGGCAAGTACTACCTGCAATGTTCCCCGAGAAGTTGCAGGGCCCTGGCGGTTGGGCTTCCTTCGGCTTTATCTTCGAATCCGGCCAGGAGATCCCGATCGGATTCGCCTTGCGCAAGATCGGCTACCCGGCGCTGGAGGCCAATTGCTCGCTTTGCCACACGGGCACTTACCGTGCGTCGCCCTCCGACACACCCAAAGTGATTCTGGGAGCGCCCGCACACACTCTTGATCTCGAGGCCTTCCAGCACTTTCTATTTGCCTGCGCAAGCGATCCTCGCTTTACTTCAGCCAATGTGCTGAAGGCCATCGACCAGGTGCACAAAACATCCTGGTTCGAGGGACTCGTCTACCGTTTCATGATCATTCCGGTTACGAAGCACGGCCTCTTGGCGCAAAAGCTGGCGTACAATTGGCAGGACAGCCGCCCCAGCGAGGGCCGCGGGCGCGTAGACACCTTCAACCCCACCAAGATCAACGTTTTTCACATGCCCGATGACGGCTCCATCGGAACCGTCGACCTGCCGCAGATTTGGAACCAGCGGCCGCGCGAGAATCTGTATCTGCACTGGGACGGGAACAACAATAAGCTCACGGAACGCAATTACGCCGCCGCCATGGCCGTGGGCGCTACACCTCAATCGGTTATTCCGGCAAGCTTTAAGGAAGTCACAGACTTCTTACTCGACTTGCACCCGCCCGCGTTTCCTTTTCCGATTGACCAAGCCAAGGCGGCGCGCGGCAAGGCCATCTACGAGGGGCAATGCGCCTCTTGCCATGCTTTCGGCTCGCCTCAAACCGGCCAGGTGACACCCATCGAGTCCATCGGGACCGACCGACATCGCCTGGACTCCTTCACGGAGGCCCTTGTCGATCGTTTCCACACCTTCACCACGCCACCGTTCCAGTTCGACGCCTATCGCAAGACCAACGGGTATAGCGACACTCCTCTCGATGGTGTTTGGGCGCGCGCCCCGTATTTGCACAATGGCTCCGTGCCCACGTTGTGGGACCTGCTCGAGCCCGTCGAGAAGCGGCCGGCGGTGTTTTACACGGGGTATGATCTGTACGACCCGAAGAACGTGGGCTTCGTCACCTCCGGGCCGGATGCGGAGCGCGAGGGCTTCCAGTACGAAATCTGTATGCCGGGGAATTCCAACGCGGGTCACACCTTCGGCGTGGATTTGAAAGAAAACGACAAGTGGGACCTCATCGAGTTCATGAAAACGCTGTAGCATCGAACCGTAGGGGCAGCCCTGGTGGCTGCCCAGGGCGGCCAGCAGGGCCGCCCCTACAACAAACCCTATGAGCAATCGAGTCGCAGTTCTGGGTGGTGGCGTGGGAGGCCTGAGCGCGGCCCAGGAACTTGCCGAGCGAGCCTTTGAGGTTGTGGTCTATGAGCGCCGGCCCGATTTCGGAGGCAAAGCACGAAGCATCCCGGTGCCGAATTCGGCCACACCCGGCCGAAGTCCATTGCCCGGCGAGCACGGGTTCCGTTTCTTTCCGAGTTTCTACAAACACCTGCCGGACTCCATGAAGCGCATTCCGTCTGCCGGCAAGTCGGTTTTTGACAACCTGGTTTTTTCGACGCGCGTGCAGATCGCGCGCACGGGGCAAGTCGCGTTCCTCGAGCCCACACGCTTCCCTCAAACCCTCGATGACTGGACGACCGTCTTCAAGTCTCTCTTCGCCAACCTGGGGATACCGGATGACGAGCTCCTCTTTTTTATCGATCGCCTGCTGGTGCTGCTAACCAGTTGCCAGGAGCGGCGGCTGGCCGAATATGAAAACATCGCCTGGTGGGATTTCATCGCGGCCAAGGAAAAGTCCGTGAGCTACCAGAAGTATCTTGGCGAGGGCACGACGCGGTCGCTGGTAGCGATGAAGGCGGAAATCAGCAGCACGCGTACCGTGGGTTACATCGACCTGCAACTCATGCTCGGGTTGATGTGCAGCCCGGGAGGATTCGACCGTGTTTTGAACGGCCCCACCAACCAAGCCTGGATCGACCCTTGGATCGCGTACCTCCAGTCGCTGGGAGTCCGTTTGCAGGGAAACTCCCTGGTGCGCTCGCTGGAGATCGAGGGCAGCCGCATCGGCAAAGTGCTCGTCGAACAAGGCGGAATATCTTCCCCGGTAACGGCCGACTACTACGTGAGCGCGCTTCCTGTGGAGATCATGTTGGGGTTGGTGACCGATGGCATCAAGAGTGCCGCGCCGTCTCTCGCCCATCTCGACAAGCTCGAGACGCGCTGGATGAACGGAATCCAATTCTATTTGAAAGACGATGTTCCTCTGGTGCATGGCCATTCCAACTATCTCGACTCGCCTTGGGCGCTCACTTCGATTTCTCAAAGGCAGTTCTGGCCGGGAATTGATTTCGCCGGTCTCGGTGACGGCAACGTGCGCGGCATCCTCTCCGTCGATATTTCAGATTGGGACACGCCGGGGATTGTTTACGGCAAGGCAGCCACAAATTGCACCGCCGAGGAGATCAAGACCGAGGCGTGGGCCCAGCTCAAGACGCATTTGAATACCGGTGGTGGTGAGACGCTCAGCGACGGCAACCTGGTCTCGTGGTTTCTCGATCCTGATATCCAGTTTCCGAATCCCAGTTCCGCGACCAACGCGGAGCCTCTGCTGATCAATCCCGCCGGTTCGCTTCAGTACCGCCCCGACGCCTCAACGGAAATACCGAACCTCTTCCTGGCGTCGGACTACGTACGCACCTATACGGACCTGGCAACTATGGAAGGAGCCAACGAAGCGGCTCGCCGGGCCGTGAACGGCATCCTCGACGCTTCGGGGTCAAACGCCGCCAAGGCTCAACTGTGGCCATTTCAGGAGCCGGAAATCTTCAAGCCGACGCGCGAGTATGACTTGCTCCGATTCAAGCTGGGATTGCCGCATGGCAAAGGGGCTTAGCGCGGGCGAGACGCCCGCGCCACAGGCCGCCATGACTGGTTTTCGAAGCATCTAAGTTAATAAAGCAGTAACCACTCTGAGAGGCCGAAAAAGGGGGAAGGATGCCAACTAACGAATATGTCGCGCTACCCGGCAGTGTGCGCGAGCCGATGCCTGGCGCGATCCAGTCGGGTTCGTGTAATCCCAATGAAGAAGTGCGAGTGACGGTGGCGATCCGCCCGCGTCCGTTAGGCAAAAACGTGAAGCCTCTGGCGGAGGTGATAGCCAGCGGTGAGCGCCTGACTCGACCCGAGTATGAAGAACGGTACGGGGCGGACTCCAAGGACGTCGAGGAGGTCCGGAAGTTTGCGCACGCCCACAAGCTCACCGTTTCCGAAGTGAGCCTGGCAGCGAGGACTGTGAAACTCACGGGAACTGCCGCCACTTGCGCCAAAGCCTTTCAAGTGGACTTAAATATGTATGCAGGACCACAGGCGACCTATCGCGGGCGGGTTGGCCCTGTGTACGTTCCGGCAAACCTGAAGGACATTATTGTCAGCGTTCACGGCCTCGACAACCGGCCTCAGGCGCAGGCGCACTTCCGAATTGCTTCCAAGTCCGTGTCCACGAGCGTGCACGCCAATGCCTCTTCATCCGTTTCCTACACCGCGCCCCAAGTTGGTGAGCTGTATGATTTTCCTTCCGGCGCCACCGGCCACGGCCAGACGATCGGCATCGTCGAGCTGGGCGGAGGCTACACGCAATCCGACTTGAATACTTATTTCAGCGCGCTGGGCATTTCCCCGGCGCCCACGGTTACGGCGGTGTCCGTCGACGGTGCGTCGAATCAACCTACAGGGAACAGCGGCGGCCCCGACGCGGAAGTCATGCTGGATATCGAAGTTGCGGGGGCTGTGGCGCCGGGAGCAAAGATCGCAGTCTATTTCGCTCCCAACACCGATTCAGGGTTTCTGGACGCAATTAACCAGGCGGTGAACGATAAGACAAACAACCCGTCGGTAATCTCCATCAGTTGGGGCGGGGCGGAATCCACCTGGACCTCGCAATCGCTACAGTCTTACAACAGCGCCCTCCAGGCGGCGTCGGCGGTCGGCGTTACGGTCTGCATCGCCGCGGGAGATGACGGCGCCACGGACGGCGTCGACGATGGCCTGGACCACGTCGACTTTCCTGCTTCCAGCCCCTACGCCTTGGCTTGCGGAGGGACGCACCTGGTGGGCAACGGAACGACGATCACCAGCGAAGTGGTGTGGAATGACCTTCCTGATAACGGCGCGACCGGCGGGGGTGTGAGCGCAACGTTCCCGCTTCCCACCTGGCAGGCCAACGCGAATGTGCCTCCTTCCGTGAACCCCGGGAACTTCGTGGGCCGAGGCGTGCCAGACGTGGCCGGGGATGCCGATCCTTTTACCGGCTATCAGATCGACGTGGACGGCAGCGACATTGTTGTGGGAGGAACCAGTGCAGTCGCGCCACTCTGGGCGGGTTTGATCGCCGGTTTCAATTCCGGTTTGAAAACTCCGGTGGGGTACCTGAATCCCACCCTCTACCAAACCGTCGCCGTGGCGGCCGGGACGTTTCACGACATCACTTCCGGCAATAACGACGGCTATTCGGCGGGACCCGGATGGGATGCCTGCAGCGGTTGGGGCAGCCCCAACGGCGCGGCGATTTTGCAGTCGTTGGCCGGGACGCCGACGAGCACACCGCCGACGAGCACGCCGCCGACGGGCACAACACCGGCGCCGCAACCCTCGCCGCCGAAAAAGAAGAGGAGGAAAGGCAGCGCCAGGAGCTAGTGCTTTAGGGTTGTTGACTCAGCCCTCCCCGATGTCTGGGGTCCATCGGAACCCAGACATCGGGGAGGGCGGCCCGCGAAGGTGCTTTCATCAGCCGGGGCGGGGGAGGGTTTCGTCACCTCTCAGGCTTTTCCTTGAAAAGACTCCCATCAGCAGGTAGAATGCCGCGGCATGGACCGGCCGGGAGGACTATCGCGAGTGGAGGGGAAACAAACTCAGCTCAGAACTGTTGTGCCCGCGGCGAGGATCGTCGTGGGCGTCTTCCTGATTGCTCTGTTCCTGACGGCCGCTAGTCGAACCACCCGCGACTGCACAGTTGGCCTGTATGTTTACGATATCTGTGCCTGGGTTTGGGTGCGCGAGCATTTGGGCCTTCCCGCCAGCAAGTTCCTGCGCGCGGCGTTTCTTGAGCTCATCGGGATAACCCTGGCCCTGGGGATTTTCTTGACCATCCGGTTCGTGTTTCCGTTTTGGAGAACGGCCAAAGATCCGAAGACGCAAGCAGGTCCTGACTGCTGACTCCCCGACTCCTTCATTTGAAGATTTCGACGAGCGGCGGCTCATCGCCGAATTTAGGGTCGTCGATGCCCATCGCCTTGAGGATGGTGGGAGCAATTTCCGTCATGCGAATCGTGTGCAAATCCACTCCGGGCTTGATATCCGGTCCCCACGCGATGAAGGAGGATTCCAGTTCGCGGCGAAAAGGCAGGTAGCCGTGGGTACCCGTGATTGTCTTCCCCGACGAGATCAGGTCGCCGGCCGCGCCGCTCCCGAATTCGTAACCTGTCGAGGCTTCGAGCGCCATCTGCGCGGCGGGCTCTGCCCCCAAATCTTTCAGCGCCGCGCGGTCGAGAACGCCCCAGAGAACGCCCGACCCGCGCAAGGGCTTCAGGGCCTCGCTGACCTCGGAGCGGAGGTCCTGGGATTGCGGCCAATAGATGAAGAACGATCCTCCATTGGCGAGCGTGGCGATTCGCCCTCCCGTGAGATTCCCCTCCTCATCCGCGGTCAACAACCCCGCCTTCACCAGCAGCACGTTGGGCTGGATCTCCGCGCCGACGGGCAGAAAACCGTGGTCAGAAACGATGAACACGTCCGTGGAATCGGCTAGTCCGGCAGCCTCGTCGGCGGCAAGCAGTTCCGCGATGTGGCCGTCGATCTTCTCCAGCGTCGCGGCGGCCTGGGAGCTGTTGGGACCGAATTGGTGCTCAACTCCATCCAGATCGCACAAGTGAACCAAAAGAAGGTCGGGCTTATATTTCTTCAGGATGAAGGTCGCCAGGCGAGCCCGCGTCACATCAAGCTCCTGGCCTGCTTTCGGCGGTCCGATTTCCAAAAGAGCTTCAAACAGGAGCCCCGGCGTGGCGTACTTGGCGACGTAAACCGGATCGACCTGGAGAGGCTTCTGGGGATCCCAGATCTCGGGAATATCCCAATAAATCGGCGCGCCTGCCGTGGCCGGCCAGAACACTGCGCCGCTGCTCAACCGATGGGCGTTGGCCTCGTCCCAGAGGGTGGGCGTCTTGATAGCCTTGGCGAACCAGAACCAGTCACCGGGGTTCTTGCCCGGCTCGCGCGAAGATAAGTTGGAATAGATGCCGTGCTCAGCCGGCATTCTCCCTGTAACCATTGTCGTGTGCGAGGGGTAGGTCAGCGTGGGATAAACTCCCAGTACGCCCTCGGCGTAGCTTCCCTCTTTGCGCAGCCGCGCCAGGTTGGGAATGTGAACCTTCGCAGCAAGAAGCTGGTAGAGGCTGGCGCCCATCCCGTCCACCGAAACTACCAGCACGTGCCGCTCTCGCGGCAGATTGGAAGAATCTTGCGCAGAGGCGTTGGGCGCAGTCGTCAAGGCCAAGGCAGCCAGCGCGAGCACCGACAAAAGCAGGCGGCGGGCTGGGCGACGTCCCGACTTCCGCGTACCGCCGACCTTGAGGTCGGCAAGTGGGGGGCTAAAGGCCGGCGCTATGGGTGAAATCAGGACGTAGCGGCGGCTTTTGCCACATTGGACGGTTTGGGCTAGAATAGATTTAGTGAGCACGGTAACCTCAGAGGGAGCATTCGAACCTACTAGTCTACCCCATTCCTGGTCGCCGATTCTTTCGGCCCTGGAAGCACTGCTGATTTATGCTGGGATTCTCACTTATATCTGGCGCTGGCAGCACACCTATCCCCACACCTGGATGGTCCTCTGGGGCATCATCCTGGTGAGCCACGTGGTGCACCGAGACACTTTGCGAAGCCTGGGCCTGACGTTTGGCGAAGCGCGAGAGAGCGCTCAACTGGTCTTGCCTATTGCCTTGGTTTTCTACGTTCCGCTGCTCGCCCTCGGGTTTGCGCGGCATGTTCTGGCGATTGTGCCGCTGAATTGGCACGCCCTGTATTCCTTCCTGGGATACGGCGCCTGGTGCGCTTTTCAGCAGTATCTCGCGCAATCCTATTTTCATAACCGGCTGATGGAAGCGATTCACGGTCGTCACCTGAGTTCGCTTCTGGTGGGAGTCATTTTCGGCTCGGCTCACATCCCCAATCCGATCCTCATGGTAGCCACGACCGTGGCCGGATTTGTCTTCGCCGAAATCTTCGCGCGGCATCGAAACATCTGGCCCATCGCTCTGGCCCAGGCGGTGGGAGGATTACTCCTCGCCGCCGTCTCGCCCGCCTCACTCATGCACAACATGCGAGTAGGGCCGGGTTACCTGTTCTACGGGCTGCGTTAACGACTTTCCCCCACTTGAACCGAGCACCCCTTCACCCGAGCCGTAAGGGCAACCCTTGTGGTTGCCCAGGGGCGGCCACAAGGTCCGCCCCTACGGCCAGAGCTGTCGGATGAGGGGATTGATTGCCCTAACTCGAAGCAGTTCTCAGCGACGGCCCGGGCGGATGCGGTCGAAACTCTGGGAGCGCGGCAGGTAAGGAAGGTCGGTAATTTGGCCTTGGAAACTCGCCCCCCAGCGTCCGGGGATGGCAGCGCCACAGCCCGGACATGAGCCGGTCGCGGTGAGCCGATAATCGAGGACGTGGTACCCCACACGCTCCACAAGAAGCTCATGGCAATCGGGACAATAGGTATTCTCAAGTTCACCAGTCCGGCCAGGCAGGTTTCCCGCATAGACGAAACGCAGGCCTGCAGCCTTGCCAATCCCGGCAGCCCGCACCAGCGTTCGCGAACTGGTGTCTTCCGGCTCGGTCATCTTGTAGTCCCTGTGAAAGGCGGTAAGATGCCAGGGGATGTCGGGCGAAACGCCGGCCAGAAATTCCGCCATACCCTTCAATTCGTCGTCTGAGTCGTTGAATCCGGGCACGATCAGGGTGACGATCTCCACCCAAAATCCCATCTCGTGCAGCCTGCGGATGGTGTCGAGGATGGGTTGCATTCGCCCACCGAGCTGCCGATAATGCCGGTCCTCAAAGCTTTTCAGGTCCACCTTGTAGAGGTCAACCCAGGGTCGCAGGTATTCGAGTACCTGCGGGGTGCCGTTGCCGTTCGAGACATATCCTGTGATGAGGCCTGCGGCGCGCGCTTCCTTAAAAACCGCCACGGCCCATTCGCTGGTGATGAGCGGCTCATTGTACGTGCTGACGACGACTTTCGCGCCGTGTTCCAAGGCCTCCCGCACGAGTCCCTCGGCCGTCGCGCGCAAGGGCGGCGAGACGGCGCTTGGATCTCGCAAAGCCTGTGAGGTCACCCAGTTCTGACAGTAGGCGCAGTGCAGGTCGCAACCCATCATCCCGAAGCTATAAGCCAATGCGCCAGGGTAGGCGTGGAAAAAGGGCTTCTTTTCGATGGGATCACACTGGGCGCCCGCCACGTAGCCCCAGGGCACCAGCAGTTTCCCGCCTTGGTTGTACCGCACCTTGCACACGCCCAATTGGCCATCCGGGATGCGGCAGCAGTGCCCGCAGGCGTAACAGCGCACGAAGCCGCGCTCCAGCTTTTCATAGAGCTCGCCCTCTCGCACGGCTTTCTGTAATACTTCTTGTAGAGTACCCATAACACGATCTCCGCCACCCACTCGATCAGCGGGCTCTTCCTAACATTATGATACTCCACTCGGCCGGCCCGATGCAGGTTTAAGCTCATTTCGTTCAGGAATGGCCGTTCAATTCCGATTGCTGGGGAGACACTTATCGGCCCCCACGGCTACCAGAAGGGTTGCCCCTGCGAAGAGGTGCTGGTAGAGTGTCCCCTGAATGAATGAGGGAATGAACGAGAAGAGGAGACCATGAGATTACTATTGCATGGTGTTTGCTGGAAAGCGGTTTGGGGGGCATCGACGCTATTGCTTGCCGTTTCGATGGGAAGCGCGCAGGAGGCAGCCAGCCCCGAGATTCGCGTCGGAATCATCGGTACGGATACCTCTCATGTCATAGAGTTCAGTCGAATCTTCAATGACGCGTCCGACCCCGAGCACGTCCCCGGCGTGCGCGTGGTGGCTGCCTATAAGGGAGGCAGTCCGGACGTCACCGAGAGCAGGGAGCGCGTCGACAAGTACGCCGCGGAATTGCACGACAAGTGGAAGATCGAAATCGTGGATAGTATTCCGAAACTCTGCGCCATGGTGGATGGTGTGTTGCTGGAAAGTGTAGACGGCCGCCCGCATCTCGATCAGGCGAAACCGGTTATCGAGGCCGGAAAGCCCGTCTTCATCGATAAGCCCCTTGCGGCGAGCTACCAGGATGCGAAGGAGATCGCGCGCTTGGCGAGCCAGGCGGGAGTGCCGTGGTTCAGTTCTTCTTCACTGAGGTACTGGGAAGAGACCCAGCGGCTGAAAAACCTTCAGGGCATGGGGCGTGTCTTGACCTACAGTGTCTACAGCCCCTCGCCCACCGAGCCTCACCACCCTGAATTGATGTGGTATGGCATTCATGGCGTGGAGATACTCTTCACTCTCATGGGGACAGGATGTGAGTCCGTAAGCCACATGAACACAGACGATGAGGACGTAGTGGTGGGAAGATGGCCGGGCGGGCGTTTGGGCGTGATGAGAGGGTTTCGCAAAGGGCTCTACGCCTACGGAATAACCGCGTTCACTGACAAAACGGTCGTCAACTCCGAACCCAAACCATTTAGTTACCGGCCACTGCTGGTGGAGATTGCGAAGTTCATGCACACGCGAGTTCCGCCCGTGAGCGCCGAAGAGACGCTGGACATTTTCGCCTTCATGCAGGCCGCCGAGCTCAGCAAACAGCAAGGAGGAGCCGAAGTTCCACTCAGCCGCGTAACCCATTGATTGACGATGGTCGATTTTCGATTGCAGATTGTCGATTGAATGTCCGCTCAATTTGAGGTCAAGTCATTCTCGCGCTAGGGGGAATCGACAATCGACAATCGTCAATCGACAATGGAGTGGGCCGCTTTCGCGATAGCGGCAATGTGCTCAGGCGTGGTGCCGCAGCAGCCGCCGATGATTTGCGCGCCGGCTTTGATGAGGTCGCCGATTTTGGAGGCCATGAATTCCGGGGTTTCTTTGAACACCGTTTTCCCTTCCTCCAGGACCGGCATACCGGCGTTGGCATTCACAAGAATGGGCGTATGCGGCTGTGCAGCCCGCATCTGGCGGGTGATCTCGATCATGTTGGCGATGCCGCTGCCGCAATTCGAGCCGACGATGTCCGCTCCGGCCGACGCCGCCTCTCGCGCCGCTCGTTCCGGCGTCACGCCCATCATGGTGCGAAAACCGCGCGCCCCGGCCTGGAACGTGAAGGTGCACATCACTGGAAGCGCGGTGCAATCCTTGGCCGCCTTGATTGCCTGCAGCGCTTCGGAAAGCGACCCCATGGTCTCAATGCACAGCGCGTCCGCGCCGCCCTCCGCCAAAGCCGCTACTTGCTCCTTGAACGCCTCGTAGAGGTCTTGCGGTGTCGCCTCTCCACCCTCATCTTCGACGATGCGCCCGGTGGGGCCCAAAGCGGCGGCAACGTAACCCCTGCCGGCGATGACCTGTTTCGCAAGCGCCACCGCGGCCAGGTTTAACTCTCGTACCTTGCCGGCCAGACCGTAGGGTTTCAGCTTGTAGCTGGTCCCGCCAAAGGAATTTGTTTCCAGGATGTCCGAACCTGCAAGGAGATAAGCTGCATGAATGTCTTTAACCACTTCGGAGTGAGAAATGCACCACTCTTCCGGGCACTCGCCGGGCTGCAGGCCGCGAGCTTGCAGGAAAGTGCCCATGGCTCCGTCGGAAATCAGAATGTCGCCTTGCGCCAGTCTTTCTCTCAACGACTTCATGCTCATCTCCCATTGTGAACGGTGATCGGAGCACAAGCCTCGGCGAGCCAAGGGCTGATTCCGTCAGCTCGATGAGCTTCGCACAATCCTGCCGTGCCAGGCACTGGTCACACGTGACACCTGGTTTATAATGCCAACCTTGGCGGGCCAAGGAGAATAAATGACTCGAGGTTTTCGTAGTTTGCTGAACGCGATTGTGGACACGCGTGGGGAGGGGACGCCGACGATCTTCGAATTTCGAGTTCCGAGTTTCGAGTTTCGGCCGGTTGGCTCTGCTGGTCGTGCTTTTTAGCGTTTGCTTTGGGCAGTCGTTGGCTGCTGAATCGATGCGGCGGGAGCGGGGCGCTCCTGCTACAGCGGGCGAGACGCCCGCGCCACCTCCGGAAGGCAACGTGTATGTCGTCCTGTGGTTTGATACTGAGGATTATATTCTGCCCCAGAGCGATGACGCGGCCAAGCGCATCACCGAGATTCTCGCCCGTGAGGGCGTGCGCGCCACGTTCAAGGTGGTGGGTGAAAAGGGGCGCACCCTCGCGGCGCGCGGCCGTCGCGACGTGATTGAAGCGCTCGGCCGGAACGAAGTCGGCTACCACGCGAACACGCACAGCCAGCACCCTACGCCTGCGGAGTATGAATCGAAGCTCGATTGGGAACAAGGGGCGGCGGAATTCACCCGCCGCGAGCGGCCTGGCTTCGAAGACCTGCGCCGTATTTTCGGCAAAGCGCCCACCTGCTATGGGCAACCCGGCAGTTCCTGGGCGCCGCAGGCTTTTCCGGCGCTGAAATCCTGGGGCGTGAGAGTCTACCTCGACGACGGTCCGCACGTGGGACTCGACGGCAAGCCCTTTTGGTACGGCGGGCTATTGAATATCTTCAACATCAAAGCGGGATCGGACCTTCGCCCCAACCAGGATTGGTCGAATCTGGACCAGGCCAAAGCCAACTTTAAAGCCAGTTATGACGAACTCTCTTCCTCCGGCGGCGTGGTGAGCATTTATTTTCACCCCTGCGAGTTCATCCACCGCGAGTTCTGGGACGGCGTCAACTTTGCGCACGGAGCAAATCCCCCGCGAGATGATTGGCAGAAGCCTCCCATGAAGGACCCCGAGCAGATTGAGCGGAACTTCAACTACCTCGAGAACCTTGTGCATTACGTAAAATCCTTTCCGAACGTCCGCTTCATCACCGCTTCTGAGGCTCTGGGCGTGATGCCTGACCGCGCACAGGGCCGCCAGTTCTCCGCTGCCGAGCTGAGAGAGATTGCCGAACAAGTCACCTCAGACGTGTCGTTTCAGGTGCGGGGAGGCTACGCCCTGAGCGCCAGCGAGCAGTTCGCGCTGCTCAATGAGTACGTCGTTCGCACCGTACGGAAACAGCCGGCGCAACCGATCCTCCTGAGCGGGACGCCCTACGGTCCCGATCTTGCCGCCCCCGAATTGGCAGATGACATGAATGTCTCATGGAGCCAGTTCTCGCGCACTGTTCAGGATGTCGCCGGGTTTCTCGAGAAGAACGGCCAGATTCCGAATGTGGTCTGGATGGGAAGCAAGCCCGTCCCGCCTGAAAGCTACCTGGTGGCTCTCGCCCGGACCACGCGCGCCTTGGTGGAGACGCACACCTTGCCGAATTACGTGACCTTGCCGCCCGCGCGCCTGGCTGCCGCCCGCTATGTCGCCGACGATTCGCCAAAGCTCTGGGATTGGGTCATCTTTCCGGAAGGCTTCGACGCGCCGCAGTTGATGGCGCTCGCCAAGCTACAGGCTTGGACGCTGAAGCCGGCGTTGCTGGCAGTGGGCAGATAGGCAGGTGGGCAGGTCGGCAGTCGGCAGCGGCCACGGGAGAAGGAGTGATGATGAAATTGCTAACTGCGCAGCAAATTGGGTCTAACGTAGAAGAATTCCGGGAAGGCGTGAAACCCTCGGAACGGGATGCGTCCTTTGATTACTGCTTCAACTACTTTCAACGCTTCCGGGAGGAAGGTCGGCTCAACGACCTGAAAACGCCGGAACAGATCCAAGAGAGTTGCATCCAACTGGGCTTCTACCTTGCCAGTTGGGGCATGTACCGAGGATCGGCTTTCCTGCTTAAGAAGAGTGCGAAAATTCTTGAGCCGATAATTGGTCTGATCGCCAATCAGCCCACTGGTTTTTGGGAAATTGATGTTGATTCCTACACACAGGACAATAATATTCAGAGGCTTCTAGATTTCAAGACAGAAATCGTTTCGCGCCTAGAGTATAAGAAACCGTCGGGCGTGCTTGTTACACCGTCGGACGTGCTTGTTACAAAAATAATGTTAGGCGTTTTCGGCAACGTCCCTGCGTTTGATACGAATTTCCGGAAAGGGTTCAAAGCGCATGGCTGCTCCACATTTGGGGAGGACTCTCTTAAGGCTATTGCCGATTTTTACCGAGATAACTCTCAGATCATCGACCATCACCACTGGACAACCCACACGATTGAGTTCAACACCGGGGAGGAGGCTCCGCGCCTCTACACCCGTGCAAAGATCGTGGACATGGTGTTTTTCATCGAAGGCGAGAAGGCCGGCGGATAACCCGAGGCCCGCATACTGCCTACTGCTTACTGCCCACTGCCTTCTTTGGGTGGGCTGCAAAAAACGACCAAATGATATCGCGGGTGGCGCATACGTCGCGGCGTATTATGCCGCGATGTATGCGACCGTCGAGGCCAAGGCGGCAGCTTCGCTGCCGCACTCCAAAGCGCACCACCTGCTAAGCGGCTTGGGCACGCGACCCGCGGCGCAGGCGCGCGGCACGGACGGTATTCGACATCAGCATGGCGATGGTGAGCGGGCCGACGCCTCCGGGCACAGGCGTATAAGCGCCTGCCTTTTCCTTCACGTCTTCAGGCTGCACGTCGCCCACCAGGACAGACCCTTTGGCCGCGAGGTCGGCGAGCGGGCCGGAGGGATCGTGATAGATGCGGCGAATCTCGTCGGCCGTGGTCAGGCGATTGATGCCCACGTCGATCACGGTAGCGCCCGGCTTGATGAATTCGCCGGTCACATAGGCGGGCTTGCCCATGGCGGCCACCAGGATATCGCCCTCGCGCGCTACGGCCGGGAGGTCGCGCGTCCTCGAGTGGCAAACGGTCAGCGTGGCATGTTGGTGAAGCAGCAGCATGGCCACGGGCTTTCCCACGATGTCGCTGCGTCCCACCACCACGGCGCGCGCGCCTTTGATGGGAATCTGGCTGCGCACCAGAATCTCGATAATTCCTGCAGGCGTGCAGGGAACCAGGCCCGGCGTTCCCAGCCACGAGGTGGCCCACATTGATGGGATGGAACCCGTCCACATCCTTGGCCGGGTCCACGGCCTCGAGTACACGCTTGGAATCGATCTGGGGCGGCAGGGGCAATTGAATCAGAATGCCGTCAATCTCGTCGCGGTGATTCAGCGAATCCACCAACGCCAGCAAACGCTCCTGAGTGGTGTCGGCGGGCAAGGCGATTTTTTCGCTGTAAAGCCCCAGGGACTCACAGGTCTTCACTTTACTGCGAACGTAAATCTGCGAGGCGGGATTCTCGCCCACCAGAACCGCTGCCAGCCCCGGCGTGATGCCGGCGCGTTTCAGGTCCTGAATCTGTTCGGCGAGTTCCGCCTTGATCTGGTCGCGAATCTTATTTCCATCTAGGATTGTGGCTGCCACGATTTTCCTCCAGCTATCGGCTTTCAGCCATCAGCTATCAGTAATCAGTTGTCAGTTTTCAGTTCTAAGTTCTCAGTTTACGCCCTACCCCCTCACCCGGCCCGCCCCGGCTGATGAAAGCGCCGGTGCGGTCCACCCACTCCCCCAAGGTGGAGAGGGCGTTTCACCCTTAGGGGGTCAGGCTTTCTGCTTTCTGCTTTCTGCTTTCTGCTTTCTGCTTTTACGTTGTCCCCAGCTTTCCCTCGCGGAACGCTTGGATGTAGTTGGCGCAGAACTCGTCGCGTCCCAACAGGGCCTCGGCGGCGCGAATATTGGCCATCAACTGCGGGTCGCAGGGATCCACGATGGCGGTGTCCAGGCCTTGAGCCATCAACAACAAGAGCAGTGCCTGGTTGAGCAGCTTGCGCATCGGAAGGCCGAAGGAGACGTTGCTGATGCCGGCGCTGACGTGGATGCCCGGATACCGGGCTTTGATGAGACCTGTTGCCCGCACGAGCCCTTTGCCATGTTCCGGCCCAGTGCTGACGGGGAGCACGCAGGGATCGACGTATAGATCGTCCAGGACGAATCCTTCCCCGGTCAGCCGATCAACGAGGCGGCTGGCGGTCGACACGCGCTCGGCCGAGGTGTTAGGTGGCCCCGCTTCGCCCAGGCACAATGCGATCACTCGAGGGCGAAACTCTTTGAGAAGTGGCAGCAGGGCCTGCTGTCGCGCCGGCTCATCGGTGATGGAGTTGATCATGGCGCGCTGTTTGCAAAGTGGGAGGGCGCGGCGCAGGACGTCAGGGTCAGCGCTGTCCAGGCAGAGTGGAATGGAGACGGTATCCTGGACGACATTCACCAGCCAAGGCAGGACTTCCATTTCCTGCCCCGGCAGGCCGCCGTTCACATCCAACATGCTCGCCCCGGCGCTGGCTTGCCTGAGGGCGATTTCCTTGAAGAACTCCGCGTCACGCTTTTGCGCCGCTTCTCCGACCTTCTTTCTAGTGCAATTAATGAGTTCACCGATAATGAGCACGCGATCAGTCTTCCTCCTGGCAGAAATGGATTTCATTCCGTAGGGGCGCATGGCCATGCGCCCCTACCCCAGAGAACAAAGAGAATCCTGATTATACCTTCTGAGCCGGGACTGCCGCCTGAAGATCTTTCCTCTTGCAGACGTTGTCCAACCCTGCCATGCGATTGGCCAGAGCGTTGGTGTTGTCCAGGCACCAGTCGCGGGGTGGAATGAGGGTGCGGGCGAACTTCCGGGGATCGTCGCCGACGGCCAAGGCGCCCTTATAGATCACGTTCCAAATGCAAAGCTGCTCGGGGCGAGCCTCGCAAGTTCCATCGACTCGCGAGCCTCCACAGGGGCCGTTGCGAAGCTCCTTGTAGCACCAGCGCATCGAGCAACCCGCGTAGTCGAGGTGGTCCTGAAGACAATCGCCGCAGCTTCGGCAGCCCAAAGTGGCCTTGCGATAAAGCGTGGAAGGCTCCAGCAGCCAGTACCACAGGCCGTGACGCCAGGAAGTCCCCGGGGCGCCGTCGCCGTTGGGCTTCAGCCGGGCGCTGAAGAAACGGTGGCCGAAAGAACCCTCGGCGATCAGGTGCCGGTGTACCTGCTTCGACAGCCACTGGACAAAGGTGGCGTGCGGTCTCGTGTGAGTGGCCTGATACTCGCCCGTGCCGTCACTCAAGCCGTCGGCCGCCTGCGGCAGCAGGTAGAACTCGTTGGGGTAGGGGAAGATCAACTCGTCCAGCTTGTTCCTCCACTCGCCCGAAAGGGCCTCGGCCCGCTCCACAATGGTCATGAAGTCTTTGTGCGTGAGGCCAAACCCGCCCACGTGGGCTCCGGCGAAACCGAGTGACTTGGCGGCGGCGACCATCAGCGCGGCGCGCTCCAGGCGTTGAGGTTTCTTCTCCTTTTCGAGCCGCCGAATGAGCTCGTCCGGTATGACGCAGCCGGCCACTTCCCCCGCCTGCATCATCTGCGCAATCTTGGCGGTGGGAACGTAGACATTAGCGAGGACAGGGCGGTCGCCTAAACCCTCGCGGGTCAAGTAGTGCTTCAGCTCGCTGAGCTTGCGGAGGTTGTATCCCAACTGGGTGATGATGAACTGCGCCCCCACCGTAAGTTTGAGTTGCACTTTGAAGAATTGCATCATCTGGTCGGACTCGTGAACTTTGTAGGGATTCACGACGGCGCCGGGGAAGAAATCGAATGGCGTGCTCTGGACTGTCCGCGGCCCCATTTTGTACTCGATGCCCGACCGCATGGCCTGGATCAGCCAAACCAGCAGCACCGAGTCCAGGTCGTAAACTGGCTTGGATTTGCCGCCGAAGCCTTCCTTCTGAGCATCGCCGGTTAGCGCCAAAACGTTCTCAACGCCCTCCCGCGCCAGACCGTGAAGGCGTGCCTCCAGGAAGGAACGGTTACCGTCCTTTGCCGTGAGGTGGGCGATGGGCGTAAGACCTCGTTCCCGGATGTAGGTGACGAAGGCCTCCGGGGGCAGTGCCGGGTTGCCGCTCGGCAAGTCGGTGATGCTGATGATCTTGATCCCTTTCGGTTCCGCCGCGGCTTCTTTGACGAAGGTCTCGGCCTCGGCCATATTGTGGTCGCGGCCCAGGACAAGCTCCGCCGTGCAGAAAAACTCGCGTTTTTCGAGAGCCTGCCTTAAATGGTTCTGACTCGGTCCCTGTCCATTCTGATACATTGGCCTCTCCTTTCTTTTGTGCCTCTCAGCAGTCTGCTACCCGTACGAACGCGGTTCTTGTACTCCATGCCCCGCCAAAGTTGCCGCGTAGCTCTCCGCCAAGCGGCGCCCGATCAGTGCGGCAAGATGCTTGAAGAAGGTCATTCCGCTTACCGGGTCCGCGACCAGGATTCTATCCAACTGAGACTTTTCAAGCTTCGAGACCTTGACGGGACTCAGGCATTCGGCGGAAGCCGTGTAAGTGGGGTTTCCCACCAGACTCGACCAACCAATCATATCGCCCGGGTCGCTGGCCACGTGGGCTAGGAGCCCTTGGACTCCCACGCTAATCCGCACCCGTCCTTCCATAAGAACATAAAACTCCCGGGCGGGTTCACCCTGGTGAAACAGGAAATCCCCCGGCGCGTAGGATTCCTCGAGAGCTGTCTCCAGAATTCTCTCTCGAGTCTCCTCGCGCATTCCCTCGAAAAGATAAGCAGTATTAATGTACATAGTGTGCTCCGGTCTCAAAACAATCCTGATACTTTCCCGGTCTTCACATCCACATCCACCTTGCGGAAGCCCGGGCTAGAAGAGGTCCCAGGCATCAAGCTGATCGTGCCTGCGCAGGGGCAGAGAAACTTCGCTCCCGAGTATACTAGAACGTCCCGAACGGGCAAAATCCAACCTTGCGGAACACCCTTGAGCGTCGGGTCGTGGCACAAGCTGAGGTGTGTTTTTACCATCATCGTGGCGTAATCAGCGAATTTGGGATCGGCCTCAAGCTGCTTGGCTTTGGCGTCTGCCTCCGGGGCCCACGCCACGCCATCAGCGCCATAGACTACTTTGGCGATGAGTTCTACCCTGTCTCGCAACTTCATCTCGAGTGGATAGAGGAATCGGAAGTTGTTCGCATCTTTGCAGGCATCCAGCACGGCATCGGCCAACTCCAGGGCACCCTCTCCGCCCTTGAGCCAGTGCTCCGAAGCCGCGCAGCGCGCTCCCGTGGCTTCCACAGCCTTGCGGATCAAAGCGACTTCCTCGGCGGTGTCGGAGTGGAAGCGGTTGATGCAGACCACCGGGTTGATCCCCGAACGGCGAATGATGTTCAAGTGATGGAGGAGGTTGGGTAGACCCTTTTCGAGCAGCTCGAGATTCTCCTTGGTGTAGGCCTCGGGGAGAGGTAGGCCCGGCGCCACCTTGGGCCCGCCCCCGTGCATTTTGAGAGCCCGGATGGTGGCCGTCAGAATGGAGACGTTGGGCTTCAGCCCGCTGTAACGACACTTGACGTTCCAGAACTTCTCGAAGCCGATATCCGCCGCAAAGCCGCTTTCCGTGACGTGATAATCGAACATCTTCAATCCCAACCGGTCCCCGATGATGGAAGACTGGCCGACGGCGATGTTGGCGAAGGGGCCGGCATGCACCATGCAAGGCTGATACTCTGCGGTCGAGCAAAGCGTGGGGTTGATGCAGTTGCGCATCCAGGCCGTCATGGCCCCCGCCACGTCCAAATCGCTCGTGGTGACCGGATGGCCCTTCTTGTCGTAGGCCACCGTAATCTCTCCCAACCGCTTCCTGAGGTCGGCGAGGTCCGTGACGATGGAAAGAGTGGCCATGAGTTCGGAACTCACCGCAATGCCGAACTTAGACTGCATCATGTAGCCGTCCTGTTTGCCGCCGATGCCAATGATGATGTTGCGCAGCGCCTGGGCGCAAAAATCCATGACCCAGCCCATCTCGACGCGGGTGGGGTCAATGTCCAGGCGGCGCGTGATGCTGTGCTTATGAAGCTCCTCGTCGTCATAGTTTCGCTCGTGCTGCATGCGAGCGGTGAGCGCCACCATAGCCAAGTTGTGGGCGTTCGCGATATCGTTGATATCGCCGGTCAAACCCAGGGAAAACTCGGTCATGGGGATCAGCAGGGCGTTCCCGCCTCCAGCCGCTGTCCCCTTGATGTTCATGGTCGGACCGCCTGAAGGTTGGCGCAAGCATCCGCCCACATTCTTGCCGCGCTTGCCTAAACCCTCCATCAAGCCCAGGGATGTCGTGCTTTTCCCCTCGCCTAAGGGGGTAGGTGTAATAGCCGTCACCTCGATGTACTTGCCATCGGGGCGGTCTTTTAGTCGTTCAATGATTCTAAGGAAGTCCAATTTGGCGAGCCGTCCCATGGGGATCATCTCGTCGGGTTGCAAACCTAACCTTTCCTGCCACTCGCGGGGGCTCGGCATCCCGGGTTCCGCCGCTTCTGATATCTGCCAGTCCTGCATCTTTGTCGCGTCGTACGCCATCCTTTAGCCCTCCGGACATCTGAATTGGGTCAACGATTCGACACGTGGAGTTTGGTGCCACGTCCTGCATTTCAAGCAGGTTACGTGCCATATTCGGCCGTCTGCACCAGTTTTGGGAGCCGGAAAAGGAATCACCACACGAGTGATTTCAGGGAGTTAGGGGTGAAAGGAGGCTGGGGTCGGTCGCGCACTGGGTTCAGCCTTCGGCGGAACCCGCGGTAGATGGGGAGTTTGCCGCTCTTGCGGAGAACAAATCCCGAATACTGGGAAAAACGCACAGTTAGGAGATCAGGTGATCCGGTGATCGGGTGATCGGAAGAACAAACAGCCGTTGGTACCGGTATACCGCCGGACACAGCGGCCGGATAAGTAAGAAACACCCTTTTACCGGCCTAGCAGGTGAACAATCAAAGGACCCGATGGGATCCTGCCTGTCGATCACCGGATCTCCCGATCACCCGATTATCAGCCTCACCACTGCACGCCTGGGTACAGACTGGGCATGTGGACGGCGCGGTAGGCGTTCTGGTGCGTGATTTCTATTTTCAAGATCACTTGCGGGTTGGGATCGTCCGTGACCTCCATGTAACGAGCGCCGCTGATGTCATCCGAGGGTGTAGTTATGCAAAACACGACATTACTATTCGCTAGTTGTTGCGCGCTTCCGCCCCAGAAGGCGTAAACGGGAGATAGATTGTCATCCCAGACGATAGTTGCAGTCATGTTGGATTCATCGAGTTGGTAGATCGGCACGCGGCTCCAACAGACAGGTTGACCGGCAGAATTGCACACGTCCCCAGCGGCGTCGAGGACACGATTATCGCCGTCGTCAAACATTTCGAGGTTGTAAGTCCCGGCAGTATTAGGGCTCACGACATTTGCATAGTGTTGAGCGTAGAACCAATCCGGGATTTGGCCATTGGTAAGGGTAAAATCCCCCTGGTAGCCAAGCCGCCAGAGAATGTTCCCTGTCCCTTGCCCATTCTCATAGTCGATTTTGATGACCCAGGATTGGTTCCGGATGGACATGATGATGTCGCCGTCGTCCGGTGAGTACTGAAGTGCGTTAGAGTGCATCCAGTCCGGGAATTCCAAAGGATGCCTATTGATGTCGAGGCAAGGGCTGGTGGGATTGGCTGGGCAGAGGTGGTCAAATGAGTCCCACAGCCACACGATGTTGTGATTCTGATCAAGCTCGATCAGGGCATCGCCGAGCACCGCCGTGGTGCCGGGATATCCGGTGAGGTTTGTGAAATTCTGGTAATGGTTGACCAGCAAGAGCAGGTGTCCGTCGGGCAATTGGAGAAGATCGTGATGGATGCCATTCACAACCAGGTTGTAGCCTGCGGCGCTAAGCCAGTTGTTGAGGTCCGTAAGGGTAAAGTTGCTGATGATGTTTCCCGCCAAATCAATCTCTCGAACAGTTCCTCCGGTGAGCGTCGGGGGGGCCAAATTCATCAGCATATGGCCGTTTGGGAGAAGCTTGACCGGCTGTGGGAGGCCGAGCGCCTCGGGATAATCGTAATACCAGATCACATTCCCGGCATTGTCCAACGCCGCTATGTTGATTTGATTGCTAAGTCCGGGCCACAAATGGAAGAGAATTGCCCCGGGACTGGGCGTCAGCCCGTTGGGATTAGTAACCGTAATCGCCGGGAGGCGGTCAGCCGGCAAGCCACCCGTCACGAATGAGTGATCCTGATCCACAGCCTGCGTGCCGTCGGCATAGGTCACATCCGCACGCAGATGATAGGTGGTATTCGCCTTCATACCCGCGACAAGAATTTGGACCGGCCCACCCCCTGCCGGGGTGTTCTGCGCCCAGGTGTGCATGCCATAGGTTGATCCGTTCCAAACTCGACGGAGACGGAAGCGGTCTGGGTCGTAGCGTAAGCGTAAAGCGCCACCTGTGGATTTGCAGTGGCGAACACGCCCTGCATGATCGTGAAGTTCAGTGTCGAACTCGTCCCACCACCCGGTCCCGGTGTTGTGACGAGCACGGGCAGAATCCCCGGCATCGCCAACATGGCTGCCGGGATGGTGGCCGTGAGCGCGGTCGGATTCCAATACACGGTCGGCGCCGCCACGCCGCCCAGTTCCACGACTGACCCGTGGGCAAATCCCGGTCCATTTACGGTTAATTCGGTGTTCGCGCTTCCCAAAGGAGTTGCAACCGGCGAAATGGAGGCAACGGTGGGTTGCGGGTTTACGATCGTCACTGTCGCCGACGCCGACTGCGCGGAGTTCGCTAGGCTCACCGCTGTTACCGTAACGGTATTGGGCGATGGGAGGGTGGTGGGCGCCGTATAGAGCCCGGAACTGCTAATCACCCCCTCGGAGCTACCTCCGCCCGCCGACCCGTTCACCTGCCAGGAAACACCTTCACTGCTTCCGTTCACTGTGACGGTGAACTGGGTTTGCCCCATGAGCGCTACCTGCGCGGTTTGCGGACTGAGGGACACTGTAACGGCCGCAGGTGCATTCGCCGGTGAGGTTGCGCTTCCGCCGCAGTCGAGCATGAAAGTTGCGCTGACGAGAATAATCGTCGCTGCGAACCAACCCCCAAACCTGATCTGCTTGCGAAACGTGACGCTCTGATTCCGCGCCACGGTCATATCAGTGGATCCCATCGCGAACTCCTCCACAAATCGTTATTGGTCTAGATTTCTTATGTTTACTGAGTTAAACAGGTAACTGCCCGTCTCCGAGACTAACACGCCGATTGAGATCGCAGCAACACTTTCATTCTGCGAGTAGTACCCTGCTCTGAAAGTAATTCGCCTCCTCCGAAGGAGGAGGCTGGCAGGGGGCCGGCGGTGGCATGCCAGTCAACCACCCTTGACCCCACCTTACCACGGAGCGGAATCGCTTCGATCCTCTCTGGATGCCGCTGGCGGTATGAGAAGCTGCGAGTCAAATCAAAACACTGCGATGCTTGCCCTGAGTAGGTATTCCTTACTGAGGCGCCAAAAAGTTCCAAGAAAGCCCAGACGAGCTTGATAGATCACTTCTGCGCGGGAGTCAGCCGGACGTCATCCAGCCAAACTCTCCCCGCGATGAGATTGTCGATCTTCTTGCTGGGCAAGCGCTTTAGCCTCACCACGAGCATTTCGGTCTTGGGTCCGGTAACGAAATCCAAGAGCACGGTAGTCCAAGCGTCGGTAGTGCCGGTGAGGTCGTCGGTCAATTTGTCGAGAACGGTCGGGTTATATGCGTCGTACACTTCCAGCCGCGGCCCGCTGTCGGTCGTAATCCCTTCGGTTTTCATAAGCGCCTGAAGGTGATAGGCTTGCCCCGAAGCCACCTTGACATACTGATAGACATGTTCGTACTGGAGGTTGTCCTTTCCCGAGAATTGAACCATCAAAGCATGGGAAGGCGAGTGATAAATCGAGCTGTCAACTCCGGCATAAACACCTTCCAGAGGGACGATCCTCCAAGCAAAACCAAAATTCAAAAACTCGTCCTCGAAATCCCCATTGAAGATAAGATTCGTTCCCGAAATTGCGGAAGAACTTCGGATCAGTCCCTTCTGTTGAAGATCAGTCCAAACCTGGTAGGCTTGGCCGGGCTTGTGTTCGGCAATCAGGGTGTCGATGTAAGGCGAAGCATCCTTTGGAGAGAATTCATCGCTGCCATCTAGAATTCGCTTCCAGACTGGCTCTGCATCATCCACGCGATGCTGGAAAAGAAGAAAATTCAGATAATTGAATTCAGTCTTGGCTCGCTCCGGAATCAATTCCTGAAGTATCTTCCCGGCGTCCCCGGTGGCCTTCCATGCCAAGGTGAAGACGTTCGTGTCATATTGCGAAGTGCCGCCAAGCACGACCTTAAAATGCCGCAGGGCTTCCTCGGTGTTTCCCTGCAGCAGATAGAAATTGGCGAGGGGCCATTGATAGGCTGGGAGATTTGGGGCCAGAAGATCTGCGCGGCGCCGGCAAGCCTCGGCCTCATCGCTCCTGCCCTGAAACTGCAAAGCAGCCGCCAAGTCCAACCAGGTCTGCGGATCATAGGGATCAAGACGAGTGGCTCGGCGGAAATCCTCTTCGGCCTTGCCAACCTGCATGTCGACAGGGCTGTATTCATAGAGACTGCCCAATCGCATTTGGAAGTCGGCATTGCCGGGATCCAGTTTGACAGCGCGTTCGAGGTTGGCGGCGGTCGGCTTGTGCGCGAGCATGTCTGCGACGCAGCCCCTGCCCACCCAAACCAGGAGCGCCGCGAGCACCGCAATCTCGGCGACGATCAGCAACCACTTTACAGCTTTCGCTCTTATGGAAATCTGCATATTCTCCGTCCCCTAGGAAGTGGCACGATATGCGCGGGTAAAGAGACCCATTATACGCCAGGCGCCGGATTCAGCCCACAAATTGCAGCGACCGAGGACCGGTTGGAATCAGCGCCGGCTTCACGGCGCGAGGATTGTCCCACCTTGCGGTCACTGACTTGGCTCTGCGCTCGACCTTCGGTTCGTTTTGCGCGACACGATGCATTTTCGCTCGTTTTAGGGTCAGATTCGCGTGTTTTTGTCGGAAAGAGCTGCTAAGTTTGCAGCCCTCAACAACGCCATGTGATTTGTTTTCAACAACTTCTCGGCTCTTTTCCAGCCTATCTCTAATAACCCATTTGTTTTCATATACTTCTTAGCTTCGTTTCGACTGCTCCTGTTTGCCTCCCTGTGTTTTCAATAACATACTGGCTTCGATCGTATTATTTTTTGTTTATTCCGATCCCTCTCTCCCCCCGCGCGCCAGGACGATCCCGCCTTTACCTTCCGGTCCGAACGTCCCGACGCCCTCTGGCGACAAAACGTCACACATCGACAATCACAATAGGCTATCATTGGCCAGCGCTCTTGTCAAGCGAAAAGCGCGCAACAGGCCCGCCCCCTTCCTGAACGGGCTGCAAAGCCCTTTCAGTTGCCTTTCCGAGCGGTCATAGGCCTCCGCTCCGCCCATTCCGAAGAAGCTCAACATCTCGTCGCCGCCGGTAGTGTCCTAATTTGGCTAGTTTACCGATGCCATTCCGAGCGGAGCGAGGAATCTCGCCCTGGCCTTGCAATCGGGGCACGATCGAGCGAACCAGAGCGAGATTCCTCGCTCCACTCGGAATGACACCCCCCTACGGTCGGTTTTACAGCATGTCGGCGCAAATCCGGCAGGAGCGGAAAGCTTATTACGACATCCTCGAGAGGACGGAGAAAGGAACGCTCGACATTACGCCCTGGATGGAATGGTTTTTGGGCTGCCTCGACCGCGCTTTTGACGCGACCGAAAAAACCCTGGCCACCGTGCTGCGCAAGGCGCGGTTCTGGGAGAGACTTGCCGGAACGGCGATCAACGAGCGACAGCGCCTGGTCCTCCACCGCATGCTCGGCGGATTCGAGGGAAAGCTGACCTCTACGAAATGGGCGAAGATCGGGAAGTGCTCACATGACACCGCGCTGCGTGATATCCAATATCTGATCGAGAAGGATGTTCTGGTCAAAAACGCTGCCGGTGGGCGGAGCACAAGTTATTCTCTCAAGGGAATTGACAGTTAAGGCTCTTTCATCCTCGACTGCCTGCCGGTTTATCCCGGCGCTCTACCTGACGCCCTTTTTCCTCCTTGCGAGTCGGGTCCTGGAATGTTAGGGTTTGATTGACGAAATTCAAACAGGCTGTTCAACACTTGCAGGGTTTGGGCTTAGTTGTCGAGGGCGCTGGTGGCCAGGCTCATTCCGGTGGACGTCGACAGGGCGGGACAGTCCAGGCTGTACCCGTCCGCGAAGCGAAAAACGGAATGCTTCCCCCTCATTTGGTCAAGATGATCCGCGAGAGTCGAGCCCAACTTAATGGCTCCAGACGACGAAAGGTTCGCGAGGCGGGCCCTTCTCATCCCTCCGCACCTTTGGGATGAGCTGGACTCGTATGAGAAGAACCTGCAGTCAAAGTTCATCAAAGCATTTCGCCAAATCAGTAAAGACGTGGGCCATCCTTCCCTCCGCATCGAAATCATCAAGCTGCACAGGCGGGCTCTTTATCGCGCCCGAGTGGACCAGCAATATAGAGTCCACTTTGAATTGAACGGGAACCATTACGCGATTCTGGCCATCAGTCCACATAACCTCCAGGGAATTGGTTAAGGATCGCAGGGAGCCACGTTGAGTTCAAAGATGGAGAAAAAAAGTTGAAACGGTTCCTGGCACCGTTTCTCGCCTCAAACCCTCAAAGGCAGCATCGACTGGTAAACTTCGCAGTCTCGGCATATTTTCATCTTCTCTTCCCAGCTTCCTTGGGCCGTGCCCCCGCAGATCGTTCCGTTGATGAACCAGCAAAAGTTTCCGGCATCGAATTGCCATGCAGGGCAATTCTGCCGGTCCTTCGCTGGACAGCGGCGCGTCAGCCAGCAGGGCTTGGTCTTCTTGGTGGCGCGGCTCTTGAGTGCCAGAAGAAGCAGGACCTGGCGCTCGATATACACAGGAATGTTCCGCCAGCCCTGCTCGAAGCTTTGAATGGCCTTGGGAGAAACACCCAAAATCTGTGCCATCTGGTTTTGAGTTTTTCCGAAATGCCGACGGATTGTCGCAAATTGGAATCGCATCATTTTCCGGCTTATCCCCCTTTCGATTGCATAGTATACCACTGTGTGGGACAGGAGGGGACCGCTCTCCCCTGCCGGCACTCGAAAATCTCTAAGAATATCCCTTGACAGACGACCAAGTATGCTCTATTTATTTAACCCCACGATGTGGTAGTTGCTAAAACTTACCGCCTCAATCATGATATGGATTGCTAGTGACAAAACCGGTGTAAGTAAGCCAGGAGCATTCCGTGATTGTACTCAAGACTCAGGACGAGAACTCTTCGTGCCGAGAACGATTTACCTAATCCTATTTCTAACTATGGAAACGCTGACAGAAATACGCCAAAGGGGGAACGGTGTTAGGTACCCTTTTCTTTTCGCTGTACGGTCCGGAGCCGTGGGTATCGAAGGCGGTTGCGCAGCTTGGATTGGAAAATACCATCCGCAACCCCTGGCCCCCCAAAAGGGTACCTGACACCGTTCCCGTCAAGAAATGGTATTCAGCAATCAAATACAAGGGGAAAATAACATGAGAACCGTGCCACGCGGGCTGGCAACAGCCTTTTTCGTTGTGTTCGCAATAACGCTGCCGGATTGCCTTGGGGCTGGCGTAACTCAGGCCGGCAAAGACGCATTGAGTAAGCTGTTGCTAGGCAAGGAAGTGAAGACGTTGGTGGAACTCCCGGCCTCCAAGGAGGGCATAAACGTCTACTACGCGCCGGTGAAAGGGAAGCGCATCGATGAGCGCGGGCTGGACTTGGGAGAAATGAGCAAGTACCTCAAGTCGAAAGGGGTTGGGGTTGATGCGGAACAGGAGGAAACGATCACCGACGTTCGTTTTGACAAGGACCGGGTGGAAGTCCACCTCGGCGGCGGAGGTGAGGGGCGCCGGGGCAGCGGGCACGCTGCTAAGGTCAACGCGGGCTACAAACGCGCCGGGGGCTCCCGTGTGAACTTCCGTTACGAGCGTGAAATGGCCGACAGCGACCTCGCTCCCCAGGCCTTTCTGAAATTCATGTCGCGAATTCTCGATGTCAGCCAAGTTCAAGCGCAGGTCGAGGCCACCCAGTACTCGCCAGAGTTCACGCAGGCGATTGCCGAAAAGACCGTCAAGGAAGGGATGACCTACCAGATGGTCATGTTGGCTTTCGGCGACCCCGAGCAGAAGAAGATCAACGACACAACCGATGGTTCGCTTGCTGAAACCTGGTACTACCTGAAGTCCGGTCACCGCTGGGTGCTGACTTTCACTAACGGCAAGGTGTCTAAGGTGCAGGCCTATTAAGTGACATTTCTTCGAACCACGCTGTCGATGCTGCCGCTAGTCGATCAGGTTTGGTGTATTTAGCGACTGCCAGACGAATTCTCCAAAGACCGGCAAGCCCTGGAACGGTTCCAGCGTGAAGCGCAGGCTGCCTCCGCACTCGATCACCCCAACATCTGCGCGGTTTAAGACATCGGGGAGCAGGACGACCGGCCCTTTATCGTGATGCAGTACCTGGAGGGGGAGACGGTCAAGGACCGCATTGCCGGAAAGCCACTGAAGACAAAGGAACCTGCGAATTCACCTATGGACCGAGAAGCCAGATTCACGCCAAGCCACAAAGCACGCAAAGTTCGCAAAGAAAACCAAGGACTTCTCCTTCGCGCTTCGTTGCGCCTTGGCGCCTTCGCGCGAGCTGTTTTGATCTTTTCACAGCATCAAGGCGAAGTCTGCACCCGCGATTGCAATCGGTGGCGACGGGGTATATCTTCTAGATCGGGTCGGAGTCCATAATGGAAATTCCGGAGAGCGACAATTGGTTGACTTCTTAGGTAAGGCGAAGTGGTTGGTGGTAGCCGTAATCTTTGCCGCTTGCGTGGCTCCCACTTTTATTAGTTATCAGCCCTATCAGTTCGCATGGGACGATGCCGCTTATCTGCTACAAGATATTAGGGTCAGCCGGGCCTTTTGGACCGGGAATGTACGTGGGCTCGGAGCGATGTACGGCATTCGGCCCCCCGCCATGGCGTTGTTGGGCTTGCCTTGGATGCTGCCGTCATCTTGGGATGCCGCCGGAAGGTGCTTTGTCACCCTAGCTGCAGTGATATCGCTCCTGGCGGCACTCTGTCTGTATCTACTGCTGCGCATCGGAGTGAAGCCGTTGTTCCTCGTTGCAGCCAGCGTGTGCGTGTTCGCGTCAATCGGACCTTACCCGGCGTCTCCACCTTTTTACGCCATGAGTTTCGCCCAAGCGCAATCGGCTGGGCATTACGCCGCAACCGCGTTCCTGGCGGACAGCCTCTTCGCCTGGACGTGCCTGGCGGCGGTGCTCCTCATCCCCTATGAAGCGAGGACCCATTGCCCCTCAACGAGAGGCGCTATCCTGCGGGGCATCCTCTGGGGCTCGATACTTTCGTTAGGGGCGATGACGAAGATAAGTTTCTTTTACTTTATCCCGCTTATCGTCCCAACTCTGTTTCTTATAAGGCTCCGTAACTCTGGACTGCGTGGTGCTCTTGCGGCGCTTACCTCATTTGCTTGCTGCTCAGCTCCATCTGCACTCTATTTGGTTCTATTCGGGCGACTGGCCTTGGAAAATGCCAAAGCATCGTCGTTCGGGGGGGTCTCAGGCTTCTACTATGTTCCCTTTTTGCAATTTATCGGCAATGCTATTCGCGAATCGCCCGGCCTGGTGCTCTCCGTTGTGCTGACGGTTAGCGCGCTCATCTACCTTGTGATCAAAAGGCGCACGATTCTGTGGGGGGCAGGTTTCCTGGCGCTTCTGATCACGATAGGTTTTGGCACAATCGTGCTCGCGGCTACTAACCGGCAAATTCGGTTTGCATTTCCAGCAATCGTGGCGCCGCCGTTCTTGACCGCAATACTTATGTCCAATAAAGGCGACTCGGCCCCGGCTCGATCCGCAGCTCTCGCCGCTTGTCTCGCCTTCTGTGGTCTTCTAGCGGCAGGTGTGCCGACGCAGCACCGGGCGAACAGACAAACTCTCAGCAGGTCCGACGCCGTCTTGGCTCACGCTGCTGGATGCAATGCGAAGCGGATCTTGCTTCTTACCGATAGCCCAACCTTGAACAACATTTTGATGGAACTCGCGCTGCAGGTTTCAGGAAAGGGAGCCTTAATTAAAGCTGGCCTAGTTAGCACCTTGGCTAATCCAGATAGGTATCGTGTGCCGATCGAGGAGGACTTCCATGCGATAGGCGAAGCTGATGAGGTGGTCCTTCAAGACCGGGACAAATTAAGTCCGCCATTCACGAATCAGCGACTCCCGGAATATGAGCGGTACATCCGGCAGGGTGGGTATGTTCCTGCCAGGATCTGGGACGATGTTACTGTTTACTCCATGAGCTGCCGACCTTAAGCCCGCGCGGCCCTTGTGATAGGCCAGCCGGAATGCCGCTGGCTCTTTTTTGGTTCTTTAGCGCGGGGGTCTCGCCCGCTCTACGATTCCGCGCCGCATCGGCCTGATTCCATGTCGCACAACCGTAGTGCAGCTTCAACTTGACATCGGACGGGCTGGAAGGTAAATTTAAAGGGCTAAGGTTTCACGCACGTATATAGGCAAGCTGACCTCATGGCGAGGCGTCAACACGGGGGAACGAATTAATTCTATCGGGGTGAAAATGAAGGGTTTCGGGGGACGTCCGTCTGTGCGGTTGACAATCTGCTTATCACTGCTGGTTTTATTAACCCCGCTGTCGTCGGGCGCGCAGAGCAGCACGGATCAGCCGGCCTCCCAAGCCGGGCCCACTCCCACCACCAACGCGGACCCGACAACTGCGAACACGGCGGGGAATTCCGATTCGTCCTCCCCTTCCGTCACCGACCCAAACTACATACTGGGACCCGAGGATGTGCTCGAGATCGAGGTCTTCAACGTTCCCGAACTGAAGGAAACGGTTCGCGTTGCCGCGGACGGGCAGGTTGCCCTCCCCTTGATTGGCCGAGTCCAAGCGGTGGGTCTAACCACGGACCAGTTGCGGCAGGAGCTCGCCGATAAATGGGGTGAGAACTATCTCCAGGATCCTCAAGTATCGGTTTTTGTTAAAGAATTCAAAGCAAGACCGGTTTCCGTGATTGGCGCAGTCGAAAAGCCGGACCTCTATTACCTCAAAGGCCAGCGCAGCCTCATTGAAGTGCTTTCGATGGCCGGCGGCGCCGGCAAGCATGCCGGCTCCGGGCGCACGGTCGTGGTCACACGCAAGAGCGGGTTCAAGGATCTCCAGATCGTTAACGGAATGCACATGCGTGGGCCCGACCAAATTGAAATTGACCTCAATCGGCTGCTTTACACGCGGGATCCGGGCCTCAATATCCAAATAAAGCCTCTCGACACGGTCTCCGTCAGCCAAGCCGACGTGGTTTACGTGACCGGAGCGGTCAAGCTGCCGGGCGGGTTTGTTCTGTCCGATCGGCCCAGTGTGACGGTTGTTCAGGCACTCTCTATGGCGGGAGGTTTTTCGACTACTGCCAAAAGGGGGGGCGCCGAAATTCTGAGAACCCAAAAGGACGGCTCCCGGATCGAAGTCCCCGTTAATGTGGGAAAGGTTCTGAAAGGGAAGGCAGAGGACCTAACGTTGGCGGCGAATGACATTCTCTACGTTCCCGACAGTAAATCGAAGGTCGCGGGCTCACGGGCGGTCAACGTGAGCATATCCACTCTCTCCGCGTGGCTCATTTGGGGAGCCCATTGAGGCGCTCGATCCTGCTCCAACTTTGGTGATCAATGCCGAACACAGAAGTCCCGACCACTACCGAGCACACTGAGAGCCTGGTAATTCCAGGCCCTCAGACCTTGCGGCAGCCCTTCGAGACGCTGGATGTCTCAGCGGAAGAGGTCCAGCCCCTGCTTGATTATTGGAACGCCATTTCCAAGCGGCGATGGCTGGTTTTGTCCTGCCTTTTGATCGTCTTCAGCACCGTAGCGATTGGGACACTCAAGAAGAAGCCCGTTTACGAAGGCAGAGCCGTCATTGAGATCAACCCCGAGCAGCCGGATGTTTTGGATTTTAAGGGCACGGGTCAAGCTACTCAGTTCGATCTCGATGCCTACCGTGGGACCCAGTACGAGATTTTGGAGAGCCGAAGCCTGGCCGAACATGTCGTCGATAGTTTGAAACTGTACCGTTATCCCGAGTTTTACAAGGGGCGGATGTTGTTCGGCTTGGTCCAGCGCAATCCGGATAGGATTCCGCAGCCCTCGGATCCCGACCCGCCGGACCGCTCGATGAATGCTTACCGGAATACCATATCGAATTTCATCGGCAACATCGACGTGAGCCCGATGCGCCGCAGCAACCTGGTGGAAGTGTCCTTTTACTCCGAGGACCCGGCATTGGCGGCGCGTATCGCCAATGAACTCTGCAAGGAATACATTTATCAAAACCTGCAAGTGAGGTGGGATGAAGCCAATGATGCGTCAGAATGGCTTTCTCACCAACTCGTGGGACTTAAGGTCAAGCTGGAGAAATCCGAAGATGCTTTGAACGCCTACGCGCGAGCCAACTCTATCTTCTTTGTGGAAGAAAAGCAGAATATGGAGACCGAACGGCTCAAGGAGCTTCAGGCGGAATACACCAAGGCTCAATCCTTGCGATTTGAAAAAGAATCCCTTTACAGCCTGGTCCAGGCAGGGAGGACTCAGGAATTACCAGGGTTCCTCGAGAACAAGATGATTCAGGATCTGACCGTGGAACTCGGCAAAACACAGCGTGACTATGCGGAACTGACGGCCACCTATAAGGCGGAATACCCTAAAGCGGTTGCGAAGAAGAAGGAAGTTGACGCCTTGCAAGCCACCATCGACCGGCAGAAAAAGAACTTGGCGCAGGGCGTCATTGATACCTATCGCTCCGCGCTGGCCAATGAAAAGTACTTGGAACAAGAGATGGACGTCCAGAAGAAAGTTGTCAATGACATTGAAGAGAAATCCATCCAATACAACATTCTCAAACGCGATGTGGATACGAACAAGGAACTCTATCAAGGCCTCATGACGAAAATGAAGGAAGAAATGGTCACGGCCGGCGTACAAGCCAGCAACATTCGGATCCTGGACGCAGCGGAGGTACCCAAGGGTCCCGTGAAGCCCCGGGTGCTCCTCAACCTGGCGCTGGGATTTATGCTGGGCCTGGGCTTGGGCATCGGTCTGGCATTTCTGCAAGAGTATCTTGATAACACGCTCAAGACGGCCGACGAGGTGGAAAGGCTATTGCGGCTACCCTCACTAGGCCTGCTTCCGGATTGCATGGGCGACAACGGCAAGGGCAGCGGGGAGGAACTGGCGGTCGTCAATCATGGCAACAACGGCGTGGCTCCGGCGCTTCAGACCGGACGCGAGCCCATCGAAGCCTATCGGACGCTGCGCACGTCGATTCTGCTTTCGGCAAACCCTGTACCCAAGATGTTGCTGATTACCAGCGCCCTGCCCTCGGAAGGCAAGACCACGGTAACGGTCAACCTGGGTGCGACGCTCGCCAGCTTGGGAAGCAAGGTGGTGATTGTGGACTGCGATATGCGCCGTCCTTGCTGTCACCGTTCGACGGGCGTGGAAAACAGGCCGGGTTTTGTCCGCTGCCTGACCGGCCACATCGACTTGGCGGACGCCATCCTGCCGGTGCCCGGGGTTCCGAATTTGAGCGTGATTCCTTGCGGACCCATTCCCCCCAACCCTGCGGAAGTTCTTTCTTCGCCGGTTACGGTCGAGTTGCTTCGCAGGCTGCGGGCCGAGTTCGAGTATGTCTTGCTCGATTCACCGCCCTTGTTGACGGTATCCGACAGCCGCATACTATCAACCTTGACCGACGCGGTGGTGCTGGTGACCCGGGCCTACAGTACGCCTTTCGACCTTGTGCGCCGCGCCCGGGGATTGCTTTACAATTCCGGCGCCCGCATTCTCGGCGTGGCGTTGAACAGCGTGGCCGTCCACAAGCAAGGCAGTTCGGGATATGGCGCATACCGATACGGGTACGGATATGGGTACGGGTACGAGCCGGATTCCGACGAAGACTCCGCCAGCCAATCTGAATCGTAAGGCTGAACACGCCACTGACCCCATGAAAGCTCAAGTTGTGATTCTCTGTGGTGGCATGGGAACCCGTTTGCGGGAAGAAACGGAGTATCGTCCCAAGCCGCTGGTGGAGATCGGGGGCAAGCCCGTCCTGTGGCACATCATGAAAATCTACTCCCATTATGGGTTCAACGATTTCATCTTGTGCCTGGGCTACAAGGGCTCGATGATCAAGGACTTTTTTCTGAATTACCGTCTCATGAACAGCGATTTCACCTTGCGCCTGAACTCGGGCAGGGGGCCGGAGTTGCACAACTCGCTCCAGAACGACCAATGGACGATCACCTTCGCAGACACCGGCGCCGAGGCGATGACCGGCGCGCGCATCAAGCGCATCGAACGGTACGTAACCGGCGATCAATTCATGATGACTTACGGCGACGGCGTTGCCGACATCAACATCTCGACGCTCTGGGATTTCCACCTCGCCCACGGAAGGATCGCGACGGTGACGGGCGTTCATCCGCTCTCGCGCTATGGGGAATTGTCAATGGTGGGCTCATCCGTGAAGGAATTCAATGAGAAGCCCCTCGATCAGAGCGGATTCATCAGCGGCGGCTTTTTCGTTTTTCAGCGCAAGTTCTTTGATTATCTCTCTGACGACGACCATTGCGTTCTCGAGCGGGAGCCTTTGGAGCAGCTAACGCGCGAGGGCCAATTGATCGGTTACCTTCACCATGGATTCTGGCACTGCATGGATACCTACCGTGACTTTCTTGCCTTGAACGAGTCCTGGAAGAAAGGCGCTCCGTGGCGAGTGTGGGCAGACTGACTGCGATTTAGAGCAACTGATTGTTGAACGATTCTTCTTGCGGTTTGTATGAGGCGGCTGGCGAAGAAACGCTCAAAGTCCCACAGCTTCCAAGCATGAAGCTGGAGAGGTGCTCAAATGAGTGGGGAACCAGAACTCAAGGCAGAAGCCGACGCTTTCAACCGTAGAATTGAAGAACGAGTAAGGGCTGGTTTCGTGCCCGACCTTCGTGGAACATCGAAATGCACTTACTTTTATAAGAGCTTCTGGCGGGACCCGCATTTCGTGAAGCTTTACCTGCTGGGGGCCGTAAACACCCTATTAGATATGCTTCGCAGGCATGCTGGAGGAAGCCTGAGGATTCTCGACATTGGATGTGGGGCGGGTTATATTTCGCTTGAGTTTGCCCGAGCCGGACACCACGTTTTTGGGATAGACATCGCCGAGAAGTGTATCGAGGTTGCCAAGAGCTATCGTGATTCTAACCCGTGCCCGGAGGGGTTTGGCTCTCTGGACTATGGGGTGATGACGCTTGAACAGGTCGCCGGGTCATTTGATTGCCTCCTGTTTTCAGGAATGCTTCATCACCTCCGCGACCCTGAGAAGGCCATCTGCAAGGGCCTAGAGCTTTTGCCACCTGGAGGCTTAGTCCTTTGCTACGAACCCTGCCACGATGAGTGGCGAACGCAGGATGCCGCGCAGGTCGCCCTAATCAGGGGGCTCCTTGCCCTCACAGGATTCTGGTACGAGAGTCCCTTGGAGTTGAACAATGGGGTGCGGGAGCTTGAAACTTATGTCCAGGATGTATATACCGAGTACGTAACCGAACGGGATAAACACGAAATTGGGGGGCAATCACCGGGCGATAATTCTTCATCCGGCCGACAAATCCTGGACGCGCTACGAAGGCATCTACGCGAGCTCGAGTACAAGCCAGGCACTTCTTTCATCCAGCGCTTGTTAGGGGGGCTTCGAGGACCGGACACGGTGGTTTATAAAGTAGCTGACTTTTTGAGGACATACGACATGTACGCAGTCGATAAGGGGTTCTTGAATCCCAACGTATTCTTCTTCCTTGGACAAAAAGTGTCGGCGGTGTAGGCTGGAAGCAGGTTCTAACCGCTCACGCGGGTCCGGCATTGATCGAGAGAGGACGACTCGACGATTCCTTACGCTTGAAACCGTAAAACTCAAATGCCCAGCCCGATTTCATGCTGCTCTTGTGGCAGCCATAGGCCCGAGATCATACTTCGGCTCGGCCAGATGCCTCTGGCTAACACCTACCTACTGGCTCGGAAACTCCGGGATCAAGGTGAGCGTGTTGAGCTGCTGCATGGCAATAATGTAATGGCACAACTGGCCTTGTGGGACGCTTATAAGATTCGGAAGAGGGGAATCATTTTCACGCCAGGAAGAGAGCGAGTATGGAAATAACACCGCGGCGACTCAACGGGACCTACCAGATCGTACTCGCCCCGCATTGCGATGAGCGCGGCTATTTTATGCGAGTTTGGGACGAGCGATTATCGCGCCAGCACGGCTTGACCACGGCGTGGGTGCAGGAGAACCAATCCCTTTCGCGCCGTAAAGGTATTATCCGCGGACTACACTTCCAAAGGCCGCCCCATGCCGAAACCAAATTGGTACGCGTTGCCGCCGGCGCAATTCTGGACGTGTTCGTAGATCTGCGGAAAGGTTCGCACACCTACGGGCAATGGGATGCGCTGGAATTATCCGCCGAGAACCACCGTGGGGTTTACATTCCCAGGGGCTTTGCACATGGCTTTTGCACGCTTACGGATGAGGCTCTGGTGGTTTACAAAGTAGACGCCTACTATGCGCCCGAGTCCGAAGGCGGTCTTCGCTGGGATGATGAGGTGCTGCGAATTAACTGGCCTACGCGTGACCCCTTGGTGTCTGATAAAGATAAACGCCTGCCTTCTTTCAAGGAGTTTGTATCACCTTTCGAGTGAGTGCGTCGGCCCGATGCCCCGGCCGCGCAATGGGCGGAGTGGCGTTCGTTCGGCCACGAAAGCCGTGGCGACGGCGTCTGCGGAGCAGAGGGCAAGGTGATGGGTTTAGCGCTTAAGGTTAAAGGGTGTAAACAACCATGAAAGTGCTGGTGACCGGCGCAGCCGGGTTTATTGGCTCGCATTTGACGCGTCGAATCGCTGGCGAAGGTCATTCGGTTTGGGCAGTGACTTCTCCCGGTGAATCAACAGACCGGCTTTCAGACATCTTGGACCGCGTGTCGGTCGTGCCCGTGGACTTACGCGACGCGCATGCAGTGCAAGAACTTGTGTCCACCGTCCGCCCCGAATGCGCCGTGCATCTCGCGTGGTATGTCACGACGGGTAAGTTTTGGATGGCCCCTGAGAACCTCGACTGTGTCGCAATGAGTCTCAGGCTGGCCCAGGCGTTGGCTCATTCAGGGTGCAAGAGATTCGTAGGGATTGGTACGGGCTACGAGTACGATTCGGATTACGGCTTCCTCTCCGAAGACATCACGCCTCGCCGGCCTGGCAGTCTGTATGGCGTGTGTAAGAATGCCACCCGCGAGATTCTGCAGGCATACTGCCGGAAAACGGCCATGCAGTTTGCCTGGGCGCGCCTATTCCATCTTTATGGCCCCGCGGAAGCCGAGGTACGACTGGTTCCTGCCGTTATCCTGGCGCTGCTGAACGGACAAGTGGCCAAGTGCACACACGGCGAGCAAATCCGCGATTACCTTCATGTTGAAGATGTCGCTTCGGCGGTCTGGGCCATCGCCAAAAGCGAGTTTTGCGGTCCGGTAAACGTCGGCTCGGGGCAACCCGTGAAGCTGCGGAAAATCGTAAAAACCATCGCGCACTATCTGAACCGGGAAGAAAATCTCGCTTTGGGAGCTTTGCCCGCCGATCCCCAGGAGGCGCCGTTATTGGTTGCGGACGTTCGAAGGTTGGCCAATGTGATCGGGTGGAAGCCCTCCATCACTCTCGAGGAGGGTTTGAGAAATACCTGTGAATGGTGGAGAGCGAAGGTGGGGGTATAGCAGACACTCACCACCCACTTCCCGCTCATCAGGGAGGACGGAGCCAGTACCTGTTCTCCTCCTTCTTGATAAGAAGCCACCAGCTACTCTGATTTCACTTCCTGGCAAAAACGTTCGAAAGGGGCGGTGATTTGTCTCCTGGAGAAGCAGGATTAGGGAGGTGGTTGGAACGTCTTAAGGTCCATGACCATGCGCGCTTGCCCGCTTTGTGCGAACCTATTCCCGCGGCTCTTTCTCGAGCGCCGAGGCGTCCCGGTTCACCAGAACCGGGCCTGCCCGATCGCTGAGGAGGCACGCCAGTTTCGACGTGGCGACCTTCTCCTGGCGTTCTGCCCGGACTGCGGATTTGTCTTCAACTCGGCATTCGATCCAGGATGTCTCAGCTACACTGCGGCTTACGAGAACACCCAGACCTGCTCTCCCTACTTCCGGCAATACCTTTCCAAGTTGGTGAATTCTCTGGTGAGGAAGTATGACCTTCGCGATAAGGTGGTCATTGAGGTAGGTTGTGGGAAAGGAGATTTTCTTCGCCAGCTTTGCAAAGATGGCAGAAACCGCGGCATTGGTTTCGACCCAACCTACGTCGGCCCGGAGACCCTCGAGGGCGGAGCGGTGCAGTTCGTCCGGGATTTTTACGATTCACAACAGACGCAATACGCTCCCGATTTTGTTTGCTGCCGTCATGTCATCGAGCACCTGCAATCACCTTTGGAGATGCTGAGGGCGGTCCGACAAGCAATAGGGGGCCGACTGAACTCAACCGTGTTTTTCGAAACCCCCGCGCTCCCCTGGACTCTCAATACCTTGGCATTCTGGGACTTGTTTTATGAGCATTGCTCTTATTTCACGGCGGAGAGCCTTGCCTGGGCCTTTGAGCAGACGGGATTTCACGTCCTCGAGGCGGGCCCGGCGTTCGACGAGCAGTACCTGCACATCGAAGCCAGACCTGCTCCCGCCGGCGGCGCCCCCGAAGGATCGCGTCCACGCTCCACGCCGGAGCTATGGCCGAAAATCCAAGCGTTCCTGGCCGGAGTCGAGCAGCGTATGAAAACGTGCGAGGAGAAGATTGATGCTTTCTCGCGAGCGGGCGGTTGCGCGATTTGGGGGGCAGCGGCCAAAGGCACAACCTTAGCGAACGTGATGGACCCTCAGAATCAGCGCATTCGCTTCCTCATTGACATTAATCCCGCCAAGCAGGGGAAGTATGTGCCGGGAACCGGGCACCCGATCCTGCCGCCAGAACACCTCAGAGACCGAACCGGGCGGGTCGCGGGGATCCTGAATATGAACCCCAATTACCTCGAAGAGAACAGAATTATACTATCGCAGATGGGTCTCGACATTCCCATCCTGCAGTTGTAGGGTGAGGACGGCTGTATCCCGGAAAGTGAAGACGCTGCGGCGTGGGGAGAAGGAGGGTTGGTGAAGAAGATTCGAAACCTGACTGCGGACCTGGTGAGTCAGAGTCTCTTGGTAACGTATTCCGATAATCAATCGCAGACGTTGCCTCTTTACAGCAGCGAGGCTTTCCAGGCCATTTCCCGGCTGTGGATAAAGGCAGGTTGGGCAGCGAAATACTCGTACAACTTCACGTGGATGGGACGCCCGGTAATTCAATTGCCGGAAGACCTGGTTAGGATTCAGGAGTTGATCTTCAAAGTCGAGCCACAGGTGATTATCGAGACCGGCGTGGCGCATGGCGGCTCGAGCGTGTTTTACGCAAGTCTGCTGGAAGTCCTGGGACGAGGCCACGTGATCTCTGTCGACATCGAGATCAGGGCGCATAACCGCAAAGCCATCGAGGCCCATCCTCTCAAGAAGCGCATAACTTTAATCGAGGGGAGTTCTGTTGCCCCCGAGACTCTTGAAGAGGTGAAGAAACTGCTCCTTCCCGGCGAAAAGGTCTTGGTGGTTCTGGATTCGAACCACTCCAAAAAGCATGTCCGGGAAGAGCTCGAGCTCTACGGTCCGCTAGTCTCCTCCGGAAGTTACATCGTGGCTTCCGATGGCATCATGGAGGACCTCGACGATGTGCCGGGTGGGAAAGCGAATTGGAGGCAAGACAATCCCAAGGCAGCGGCGCATGAATTCCTGGCCAAGCACCCTGAATTCGAACTCGATCCCGAGCCGACTCGGCTCGGGGTGACTTATTGGCTGGACGCGTACCTACGACGAAAGTGATGAAACATGCTCAAGGCGGTTGAATGTCAAGGGTTTCAAAGAACATTCTCTACAATGTGGCCGGCCAAGGGCTCTCAATCGTCCTGAGCTTTGTGGCGGTTAAGTTCATCTTTAAGCAATTGGGCCAAGATGCTCTGGGCATCATCTATTTCACCTTCACCCTGAACGCCCTGCTCACCGCGCTTTTAGCTTTGGGGATCAACGAAACCACGGTTCGTGAAGTCGCGGCCTTCCATGAAGAGGATCGGGCTTATATTCGGCGTCTGCTGCAAACGGCCTCCTCGTTTTATTGGGGTCTTTACGTTCTGGCGGCAGTAGCGCTTTACGCGGCGGCCCCCTGGCTCGTCACCAAGTGGATCAACCTGGATACGCTCAGTCCTTCCGCCGCTACGATGGTTTTGCGCGTGCTCGGAATCGCCACGCTTGTGGCGCTGCCTCGCTCGTTCTGTGCCAGCATTCTGCGCGGCATCCAGCGCATGGAGTTTATCAATCTCATCGACGTGGGCGCCAGCGCACTGCAGCAGTTCGGCGCTATCATAGTTTTGTTTCTGGGCGGCGGGTTGCTTCAGGTTACGCTGTGGATGGCAGCCTGCTACCTTCTTGGCCTCATCCTTTACCTGAGCGTTTGCTCCCACTTCTTCGGCGCCAGGGCATTTATCCCAAGCATTTCCACTTCAGTCCTCCGTCGCAACGCCGGATTCACGTTCCGGCTGGCAGGGATTACGGTTCTTTCCATGATTCACACCCAAACGGACAAAGCCATCGTGAGTAAGCTCCTACCGCTGGGCATCTTTGGGTACTACGGCATGGCCTATAGCGGAGTATCTAGGGGCATGGTGGTGACGGCCTCGGTGTCCCAGGCAGTCTTCCCTTCTTTTTCCGCTTTGCATAAGCAGGGGGACCGTGACGGACTTCTGCGCCAGTATCGGAAGGTGCAGGATCTTCTTTGTTATGCGATCATACCCTTGTTTGCGGCCATTCCATTCGCCGCACGCCCTCTCTTCACCTTTGTGCTCAACGCCCAAGCGGCGCAAATGCTGCTCTGGCCGGTCACGTTCTTGTGTATTGGCTTTTGCATGAATGCAACAGTGAGTATCCCCTACGTCCTTACGCTTGCGGTGGGTAAGCCTCAAATTGCCGCCCGGACGGCTTACTACGCGCTGTTTGTCGTTTTGCCCGCGACGATCTTGCTTGTGTATAAGTTCGGGATCGCGGGGGCAGGATTTTCCTGGATCGTGTACCAGCTTTTCGTTTATGTGTACATGATGCCGCGCACTTGCTCGGAATGCTTGGATATGCCTGCGGGGAATTGGTACCTTCACGTATTCAAGGTCTTAGGGCTGGCGGGGGCGACCTACGGAGGGGCCTGGATTATCCTTACGTACCTGGGGTCGTTTTCGATTCCTTCGTTGATTGTGGCTTATTCTCTTGCCTCAACGGCGTTCGTGGCGGTAGCTTATCGTTTAATTGGCGATGAACTCCGCGAAACGTTGCGACGCCTCACCCCCTTGAGCCCGGCGGCTGTGAGCACCTGCATATAATACCGGGACGACTCAGTTCACATCGAAGGGGTGAACGGAATACCAAAGTCACACGGGGGTTCCTCTCATGCAGCAAAGGATGGCCGCTCGAAGACGGTTATTGAAGGCGCACCTAACATGAAACAAGTCCTGTTGATTCCTGCGTGTGGGCTGAAGAAGTCGGCCTTAGGCGCGCTGGGTTGGTTACTCAGGCATATGCCGGGATGTCCCTGGGAGTTAATGCCGGGCCCACTCACCTATAACCAAGATGGGTTGGCCACCGTCACGAATTGTGACTTTCTAAGCGACCCGCGCTTTGCCGAAGCGTATCGCCTGGGGGAGCAGACAGGGTCCTGGCAGGACGCCCGAATCCATTGGCGCGTCCATGTTTTGTGCTGGGCCGCCGAGAAAGCGAGGCGGCTCGAGGGCGACTTTGTTGAATGTGGAGTGAATCGCGGCGGCTTCTCGCGTGCTGTAATGCACTTCGTCGATTTTCCCAAACTCGGCAAGACTTTTTATCTGCTCGACACATTTCGTGGGTTGGAGGACCGGTTGATTTCTGAGGCCGAGCGGAAGCGGGGAATCGGCGCCGGCAAAGGGTTCCAATACGAAGAGTGCTACGAAGCGGTACGCAAAACGTTCGAAGGTCTGCCGGCCGTCATCGTGCGGGGCGTGATCCCCGACACCTTGCCTCAGGTGAAAGCGACGAAGATAAGTTACCTCTCCATTGATCTGAACTGCGCGGCCCCGGAGATTGCCGCGGCCGAGTATTTCTGGGAAAAGTTGGTCCCTGGCGCAGTAATGGTGCTGGATGATTACGGTTGGGAGGCGCATTACGAACAGAAACTGGCATTCGACCGCTTCGCCGCTCGAAAGGGCGTGATGGTCCTTTCGTTGCCCACCGGCCAGGGCCTGATTTTCAAGCCGTAGGCGCTTGATGTGGGTGGAAGGCTGTACACAGTGGTGGTACAGTTTGATGTAGGGGCGGCTTGACGCCGCCACCCTGCAAGGTAAAACCGGCAAGCAGACTGGACTGCTAGCGAAGCGACGGCGGCCTTGACTTGCCGTGGAGCTGCATGACAAAAGTCTCGATCATAATCCCGACTCGCAACCGCGCGCCTCTCCTGAATGTGGCCCTCAAGAGCGCTCTAGGCCAGACTTGGCAAGATCTCGAGATTCTGGTGAGTGACAATTATTGTGGAAACGAAGAAACGCGCGGGGTCTTCGAATCCTTTAAGGACGCGCGACTTCGATACGTAAGAACGGATCGTCTGCTGGCCATGCACGACAGTTGGGAGTTCGCGCTCTCGCACGCCCGCGGAGAGTACGTCACGGTTCTTTCAGACGATTCCTACTTTCTACCCTATGGTGTTGAGAAGGCCTTGGCGGCCGTCGAGGAATTCCAGGTGGACCTTGCCGCCTGGAATTCTTGCACTTACTATTCACCCGATTGGCCTCAGCGTTACTTGGGCAACCACCTTGATATCGCCAGGCCACCCTATAAAACCTCGATTCTATCCAGCCAGAACGTGCTGCGGCAACTCTTCGATTTGGATCTGGACTCCGCCATCCATTTGCCGAGATTCTTGAACTCAATTTGCCACCGGAGATTAGTCGCCAAGGTGCTTCAGATGCAAGGGCGAATGTTCATACCTCCCTGTCCTGATTACAGTGCTGCGGCCAGTTTGCTTCTGAACACAGAACGATATGTTTACATCGGCTGGCCGTTGGGGATTGATGGAGCAACGCCACGGTCGATTGGATTTACACTCCAGTTCAACAAAGGGGAAGCGTTCAACGAATTCCTTGCGGAGTTCGACGAGGCGGCGAGCTTTCGACAGGCTATTGACTTGCAGCTTGCCACGGCCTCGGTCTGTATCGCCCAAACCCTGGAGGAGGTGATAAGGGGTTGCGGTCTGGCGAGCATCCCTTACAAGGTTAACCGGCAGAACGTGCTCCTCCAGAGCATCGACGGCGTTGCCCGTCACGAACGGAATGGTGCTGACGTGTCGGAGGCTTGGCGAATTCTGGATGCCTATATCGCCAAGCAGCCCGAAGATATTAAGCTCGCGGCGATCAGGCAGAAAAGAAATGCCAGGACGCATTCCAGGCTCCGCCATGCCGTGGGGCGGATCATTCACTCTTTCCCCGGCTGGGAGTACCTGGCACGGTTGAGAGGGGGATACGTTTTTCATGGGGCTCGTCAGCATTTTGGAAACATGGAGGAATGCGGGCGAATCGCTCCACAACTTATCGCCAGCGTTTTAGGACAGCACAACTCCACATCGCACCCATGAGAGTCGTTTTCTTATCCCATAGCAGCCGGGCTGGCGGGGCTGAAAGGGCCATGCTCGAACTCATCGATGGCCTGCGAGAACAAGGCGTAGTCTGCTCGGTGCTGCTTCGCGAAAAAGGTTGGTTGACCGGAGAGCTTGGCCGGCGCAACTTGCCTTTCGCCATAATCCCTTACCGATGGTGGTGCAGCACTCGACCGTATTGGAAACACAGGCTGCCGAACCTCGCAGCTCTGGTCATGGTTCTTCCCGTTTTGGGCCAACTAAAGCGCTGGGAAGCGGACGTAGTCCTGACCAATACTTCTGTGGTCGCGGTCGGGGCGCTGGCTGCTTTGCTGCTCGGAAAGCCGCATGTCTGGTATATCCACGAATTCGGCAAAGCAGACCATGATTTATCGTTTGACCTGGGGATTAGTCTTTCGGGCAAGTTGATGGCATGCATGTCCGCTTCGGTCATTGTCAATTCCCGGGTACTTGAGGCGTTCTACGCTCGCCACATTCCTCGCTCGCAATTGCGCATGATTTATCAGGCTGTGAATGTGCTTGACCTATCAGCCCCGGATCGTGCCCTTGAGACCGGATCGGCCTCCGTCCCAACCAGTCACAAACTGGTATTGGTAGGAGGAATCGAGGAGGGAAAAGGCCAAACGGACGCAGTTCAAGCCTTGGGACAGTTGAAGACCCAGGGGATTCAAGCGCAGTTGACCCTCGTCGGGAGCGGCGAGCCTGCCGCCCTGGAGAGGGTCCAGCGCACCGTGTCAGATTGCGGCCTGGAAAGGCTGGTTAATCTCACGGGACAAGTTGCCGACCCCGGCCCGATCGTCAAGGACTCTGACATTGCCCTCATTTGCTCGCGCTCGGAGGCCTTCGGCCGGTCCACGATTGAGGCCATGAAATTGGGCAAGCCGGTTATTGGAGCACGGGGCGGAGCAACGCCGGAACTCATCCGGGAGGGTTTTAATGGGCTCCTTTATGCGCCGGGCGACTATCTGGACCTCGCCGAAAAGATTAAACTACTGATCGATAACCCTGGCCTGGCGAAGCAGATGGGCGAGAACGGCTGCCGCTGGGCTCAGGAAGAATTCACGATGGCGAAGTACGTGGGGAGGGTCTTGCAAGTTCTCAAGGAAGCGGTTCATCAAAAAGAGGCGTGACGTAGGGGCGGCCTTGAGGCCGCCCTGGGCAATCACAAGAGTTGCTCCTACAGAAAGCTCGATGGATCTTTCAATCTGCATTTTGACTCGCAATCAGCCCGATCTGCTCCCACGTTGCGTGGCCTCCTGCCTCGCGGAAATCGAGAGGGAAGGAATCGCTTCCGAGATTGTCGTCATCGACAACGCCTCCCGGGACGGCAGCCCTCAAAAAGCTGCGAGTCTATCCCCGATGGTCCGAGTGATCCGCAACGAGGAGAATCTGGGTTTTTCGAAGGCCAACAATATCGGAATTCGCGCCAGCAGTGGGAAATACGTATTGATTCTGAACGACGATACGGAGTTTCGCTCGGGCGCTCTCGGTCTGCTTGTCGGAGTCCTGAATGCCAACCCCGGACTCGGGGGCGTGGGGCCGAAATTTCTTAACCCCGATGGATCGTTCCAACGTGGTAACGCGCCCAAGCGGTTTCCGCGCTTGCGCGGGATGGTTTCAGAACTTTTGAATCTTGATGTCGTTTTCGAGAAGTTCCCTTTGACGCGGGATTTGCTGACTAATCGCCGCGACGAAAACCGCGGAGGCGAGGCGGAACAGATCGACTGCGCCTGCCTCCTGGCGCGGCGGGAAGCCCTGGAGGCGGTCGGCCTGTTTGATGAGGAGTTCTTCTTTTTGTTCGAAGACACCGACCTGTGCTATCGCCTCGAGAAGGCCGGTTGGAAGTTATGGTATTTCCCGGACGCCCAAATAATTCACTGCGGCGCCGCGTCGTTCAAGAAAGTAATGGGATCGGAAAGGGCTGGCATGTATTTCGAGGGGCTTATTCGGTTCTTCAGAAAGCACTCCAGCCCCGGCCGGTTTTTGCTCTTCCGGTTGACCCTGGCAGCGACGCTTTGTCTCAGAATGCCCCTGGCAGTTCTGTTTTCGTTGAGTCCCTGGAGCGAGGTCCGCCGCAGTTGGAAAGGGACAGTTCCGATATACTGGAAGGTCCTGCGGTCCCTTGTGTCCGCATGATTCATAAGAATGATTGAGACCATTCCAATTCCGGAGGTCATGCAGGGCGGGGGTATGCATGCAAGCGATCGCAGAAGCTACTCCTTACTGGAGTTGGCGATCCTCGTCCTGTTTGCGGCAATTGCCGTCGCCGGCGTTGTTTCGACCTACAGCGTGTTCAATCAAACCTGGGATGAGCCTATGCATGTCGCCAGCGGGATGGAGTGGCTGCAATACGGCACCTACACCTACGAAGACCTTCATCCCCCCCTGGCGCGAATCGCGGTGGCGGCTGGGCCCTATCTAAGTGGGATTCGTCTGAGCAAGCGTGACCAGAAGCCGGAAGAAAAATGGACGCAAGGAAATGAGCTCTTTGCTGCCCGCGGGAACTATCTTCACAACCTCGCTCTTGCCCGCCTGGGTGTGCTCCCTTTCTTTTTTCTCGCCCTCGGGATCGTCTGGTACTGGACGCGGAGGTTGTTTGGCAAATGGACGGCAGTAGCCGCAGCGGGGCTATTCACGCTTCTTCCTCCCGTCCTGGGCCATGCTTCACTCGCCACGACCGATCTGCCCCTGACCGCCACCCTCGTGTTGGCCCTCTATGCGTTTACGAGGTGGCTTGAACGACCGGCCACACGTCAAAGCCTTCTGTTGGGCATGGCGGCTGGTCTGGCTATCCTGACCAAGTTCTCGGCAGTGCTGTTTTTGCCGGCATGCTGCGCGGCGGTGCTGCTTTGCTGGTTGTTCGCCCGAGACAAGCCCACCCCCAGGCTGCGCCAGGGCATCATGCCTCGACTCAAGCAGTTGGCGTTGGCAACCCTCATCCTTGCGGCGGCAGTCCTGGCATGTTACCGCTTCTCGTTCGACCCCATGATTCTGCCGGGCGAACGGCCCCACCTGTTCCTCGACCGGCTGTTGGGCCAGCAAGGAAGGTGGCACGACCTCGCGTATCATTTGGCGGAAACTACACCATTTCCCGTCCCGCAATTCATCCACGGGATCTCCACAGCGACCTCGAGGGTCTCCTCTCCCGAAAACATGTATCTATTGGGCCAGGTTCGGACCAGGGGCTGGTGGTATTTTTTCCCCGTCGCGCTGGCCGTGAAAACTCCCATTGCGTTTCTTATTCTGACCATGCTCGGGGCGGTCGCGGTGATCCGGAGATGGAGAAAAAAAGGACACGACTGGCAGGTCCTGACGCCCTTAGCCGCTGCTCTCTCTCTGCTCCTGGTCTGTCTGCCGATCAAGTTCAATATCGGCCTCCGGCACATCTTACCGATATATGCGTTCCTGAGTATGCTGGCTGGGTTTGGGTTAACCGAACTGTGGCATGTTGCTCGGGCGCGCTGGCTGGGGCGTGTGCTTGCCGGAGGGCTGGCGGGGTGGATGGTTCTTTCGACGGGGATGGCGCACCCTGATTATCTTGCCTATTTTAATGAGTTTGCAGACAGTCACCCGGAGCGTATCCTGGTCGATAGCGACTTGGACTGGGGGCAGGACCTGCGGCGATTAAGCGCAGATCTCCGCACCCGCGGGGTGACCCACGTTGCCATCGCCTATAACGGGACTGCCGATTTGAGCATTATGAATCTGCCCTCGTTTAAGATCCTGGCCCCATGCGAGCACGCAACGGGATGGATCGCCGTCAGTTTGTACAAGCTCCAAATGAGTATGCCATCCGTTGGGTGCGGCGGATACTCGTGGCTTGAGGCCTATGAGCCCGCAGCGTTGATCGGGAAATCCATCAGACTGTACCGGATTCCGGGGACTGGGGAAGCAACCACGCCCCTAAGCACGGTCAAGCCAGGTCGTTGAGAGTTGTTTCACACCTTCTGGGCTGGTGGGGAGCCTATCGCTCGGAGGCGGCCTCCCCCGGGAGCGGCGTTTCGCGAGTCGCTGAGACGCCGGTTGCGTGCTGGCGTTATCTTTCGCGTATCGAATCGAGGAGGAGTTTGGAACCGTCAACTCCAACAGGCATTGGCGTGAAGGCAGTGCGGAGCGCAGCCGCTCTGGGCGTCCGGCAGATTCTCGTACAGGGCCTGGGCGCGCTCACCGGCATCGTGCTCGCCCGATTGCTCTCACCATCGGATTTTGGCCTGTTCGGCATCATCACCTTCGTGCTTGCCTTTCTAGTGGCCTTCGGTGACGTGGGCCTCGGGGCGAGTTTGATTCGAGAGCCGGACGAGCCTTCCGAAGACGACTTCCGTGCCGTCTTTACTGCCCAGCAGTTGTTGGTCGCAGTAGTAGTTTTGGCTGCGTGGTTTGCCTCCCCCATGCTGGCCCGCGCTTTCCATTTGCCGCCTCACCGCGCAATCCTCTTTCGTCTGGTAGCCATTTCCCTGCTCTTCACCTCCTTCCAGGTTATTCCCTCGGTTCGCTTGGAACGCCACCTCAAGTTTCAGAAGTTGGCGGCGGTCGAGGTAACCCAAGCATTGGTCTATAACGGCGTGACCCTGGGCGCGGCCTTCGCCGGTTTGGGGCCACTCAGCTTCGCTTTGGGTCTTCTCTCCCGCTCCGTAGCCGGAGCTGCCATCATCAATTGGGTGAGCCCCTGGCGCATCGGCTGGCATTTGGATATCAAGAGAATCCGCAAGCACCTGAGTTTCGGAATCCCCTACCAGGGAATTGCCTTCACGTCGCTGTTGAAAGACAGCATCACACCCATCTTCGTGGGTCTAGCTTTGGGAACCTCGCAGGTTGGCTATATCAACTGGGCAAACATGGTGGCAGCATACCCCGCGATGGCCCTTATGGTCTTGCAGAGGGTGTACCTGCCCGCCTTTGCCCGAATGCAGGCCCACAAAGAACGTCTGGGGGAGTTTGTTGAAAAGGTCATTCTGGCGACGAACGCCGTTGTGGCCCCTCTGGCAATTCTCACCTTCGTGTTGATTCGGCCCATCACGGTCACTGTCTTTGGTCAGAAGTGGCTTGTGGCTATTCCTCTGTTCCGTCTGTTTTGGCTGGCAAATCTATTTGTCCCGACCGCAACTCCCCTGATCGGGCTGTTGAATGCGCTGGGACGCTCTCGCACTACTTTGGGGTTTGCCGTTCTATGGATGTTGGGGACGTGGGTAATGGGCGTTCCATTGATTCTGTTGTTGGGCACCATCGGGTATCCTTTGGCCAGCTTCGGCGTCCTGTTGACCAATTTCCTTTTGTACCGCAAGGCTCAACAGCACGTTAGTTTTCGAATCCTTTCAGTGATTGCGCCGATTTGGATCTGGGCTGTGCTGCTCGGGTCCGCAATCTATGGGCTTGACAAGGTTTTCCCGTTCAGGGGAATGCCCCTGCTTCTGGTGCACGTAGGGCTTGGTCTTATCGTTTATGCGGTTGGCTGCGGCTGGCTCTATCGCAGTCATGCACTTAAAATCTGGCTCGCGATCAGGAGCGACGCTTGGAACCTCGAATCGCAGTAGTTATCAATACGCTCAATGAGGAGAAGAACCTTCCATTTGCGCTCCGGTCAGTGCGGCCGTGGGCTGACGAAATCGTCGTTGTCGATATGCAGAGCCAGGACCGAACCGTGGAGATCGCCCGAAGTTTCGGAGCCAAAGTCTGTCTTCACCCTGGGCCCGGTTTCAATTACGCGCCCCGCGCCTTCGCATTACAACAAACGAGTTCGGAATGGGTGCTGGTGCTTGACGCCGACGAGTTGATCCCCCTGGCGCTGAGCCGCGACCTCCGCCATCTGACGGAGTCCGGGGAGATCGATGTAGTGCTTATTCCTCGCGTGAACTACCTGCTCGGCGCCGCCCTCCGCTACACGGGCTGGGGGCCCACCCAGGATCCGCAGATGCGGTTCTTCAGGAACGGGTTCGTTATCGGCAGCTCCCAGGCACACCAGGACTTCAAGCCCATCGAGGGCGCCCGATTAAAGGTGCTTGCGTACTCAGGTCACAATGCCATCATTCACTTCAACTATGTCGATTCCTCTCAGTTCATCGATAAGTTGAACAGCTACACGAGCATCGAGGCAAGGCAAGCATTTGAACGGGGCGATCGAATTACTCCCTGGCGTGCAACTTGCATCGGAGTGAAGGAGTTTCTGGTCCGTTACCTGAAGGCGCAGGGATTCCGTGACGGCTGGCGAGGGTTGTACCTCTCCTGCTTTATGGTTTTCTATCGTATTGCGGCGGCTGCCAAGCTTCAGCAATTGCACTCTGCCGGGCTGCGGGGAGATATCGAGGCCCTGTATCGGCAAGAGGCTGAACGGATCCTCGAGGCATACAGCGACACGCGCCCACCTGATCCTCGATAGGCGCCTGGAGGGAACGACATTGCGTCCACTTTTTCGCAGAATCGTCAGACCGGTACTCGCTCACAGCAATCTTGACCTCAAGCTGGCCAGTTTGCGGCTGGAAGTATTTGGCGCCATGAGCACGGAGTTGAGCGCGGCGCTCTCTATGATAGACGCTCCGGGACAGGCCAATTCACGTTTGATTGACTTGGCCTTGACCTGTACCTCCTCGGCGCGCAACCTCGAATTGCGGACGCTGATTGAGCGTCAAGCGCCTGCCTTAGTGCACCTTTGGCCTGGCGAACATTACAAACTGCTCCATGCCATCGTTCAAGAGACAAAACCGGGAATGGTATTCGAGATCGGCACTTACACAGGTTTGAGCGCCCTGGCGATGATGGCTGCGCTACCGCCAGGGTCCGAACTGGTCACGGTCGACATTATTCCCTGGGATCAGATCCCCGGAAGCTATCTTCGGCTTTCAGACTTTGCTGGCGGAACGCTCCGACAGATAATTTGCGACCTGGGACAACAGGAAGTCGCCCAGAAATACGCTCCCCTGCTGCAGAATGCTGACCTTATCTTCATCGATGCCGCAAAGGATGGCGTCTTTGAATACCGGCTCATGCAGCAGATCAAGTCAGTGGGGTTGAAGCCCGGAGCACTA
>CAWJHY010000017.1:0-29696 GCA_963842495.1 uncultured Acidobacteriota bacterium | reverse complement strand
GCTCCGCACGATTTTCGACATTGCCACAACGTTGCACGTCAAACCGTCCGAGATTGTGAAGCAGGTTGCGCGACTAATTGAGCGGCGACAAAGCGACCGACCAGCGGAGGCAGGCCCTGCCATTTATTGTGTCGCGATCTGCCCCGGCCGTCTCGTACACTCCCGAGCGAGAAGCAATCAGATTCGGGCTGGGATGAACTTAGAAGAGGCGCGACGACCGGTCACTGCGTGAAACGAGGCGTCGCCGCGCATGAAAATCTGTGAGTGCGTAAGGGGCAAATGGGGAACGTTGTGAAACCGCCCATGATTAGTTCCAAGGTCATAGCGCGAACTTTGCGCCGCGCTGTTGTGGAATAGCAATCATGCGAAAACGTCCTGCCATGCAAGAACTCAGAATGGGGTTTCGATGAGATCATGAAGTGCTCGAAGGAGATTCCCGGGGCATCGTCATTACGTGTACTTTGCGGAGCAAGGTTTAATGCGGGCGGATGAAGGCATCAAACGGGAGTGGCCTGCACTAACGAAGAATCATCCAATCCAAGCCGCAATCACTCTAGCCCTTGCGAAAAGGATCAACCAAGTTGATAGGCTTCGCAAAAAGCGGCCATACAATACTGCGGTTGACCGAACCATGGCGAAAACGGAAGCGTCGGATGAGTTGGCCGAGACGATGCGTGAGATAAAGGAGTTGACAACCTGCCGCCCGAGGAAGAAACAAGAAACCCGCTACGGATGGCGAGGCTAACTGTTTCCGGGCAACTGGAAGTACTCTTCTGGCCCGTGCAGGATTTATACGGGCCGACAAAAATGGAAGCGATCCGCGATGCTGAGTCCATGCTCAAAAGGGGATACCCAGTCAGCGTTGTTCGTGCTGTGCTTACACGTAGCAATCCCCGGCGCAGGGGCCGCCGCGTGTCGAAGCGAGGATTAACTATAAAAGTCCTTGAGGCTAAAATTGCTAAACGTCACCTTTCCTGGGACGAGCTGGCTATACGCTACTGCGATTGCGGTAAAGATCACAAGTTTCAATGCCGTGAGAGAATCCGCAAGAACGTCGCACGGCTGAAGAGACTGATTGCCAAGTACCGCATTGTTCTTCCGCCCCCCGGAAATAAATCAAGCTGATTTATCGGCTGGAAATTTATCTCACCATTTCCGTCCATTATTGTACAGGTCCAGCGAATCCTTCATGCTTAGACCGTGGAGATTCGGACTAATGACGACGGAAGCACATTTGCGGGCAGGAAACTCGTCTAGCAACGCCATTCTCTCGCCCACCTGCTGCGTTCCACATCCGACGTCATCAGGTTTCTGTGATCATTCCGTTTCTCAGCAGACACACCTGCCATTACCAGAAACTGCGCATCCGAATGGGTGTGGTATTCTACCTGCTGCAGCCAACCCTCGCCGCGCCATTCAATGGAGAACGAATGGCGAGACGAGAATATCAGAATCCAAAGGTGAAACTCCAGAAGGGGCCCAGACCTTATTGGTACATTAGGTATCGAGTCTGGGTCTTTGTTGACAAGAACGAGAGGAAGCGGAAGGAAAAGCGACACTTGCTCGGCTACTGCGATGAAATGACGAAGAGGGAAGCGGAGCGGGTTAAGGATGAGGTAATGCGTCAAGTCAACCGCCAAGTCTACGCTATCGAAAGCCACATTCCGTTCGAAAGCGTCGTGGAAAAGTATAGAGAGAACCACGTGCCAACGGTTGGGTCATCAACAAGGGAGAAGTACGGGTGCCACCTCGACAACCACATCCTCCCGTACTTTACCGGCAAAAGGCTTTCAGAAGTTGACACAGAAAGCATCCAGAGATTTCTGAATTGCAAGATCGAGGAGGGGCTTGAATGGTGGACACGTAACGACTTAAGGAATTTGCTGTCGGGTATCTTCACAAAGGCCGCCGACTGGGGATACTGGGACTTGGCAATTCCAAATCCAGTGTCAAGGACATCCATCGGGCGGAAACATTGGAAGAGGGACCGCCGAACCCTAACTGACGGTGAATTTCGACGGCTTCTGATGGCGCTCCCAGCGCTTATCCAGTTGATGATCATGACGGCGGTCTCAACCGGATTACGCGTCTCAGAACTGCTTGGGCTTAAGTGGCGTGCTGTTGACCTCGTCCGTGGTTGGATCAGCGTGACAGAGCGCTACTATCGCGGCGATACTGACGTGACGAAAAGCCCAGACGCGGAGCGGAATCTTCCCCTTGCCGAACTGGTCGAAGCCTATCGTCGGCTCAAGCCACTGGATGCTGAGCCGGAGGACTACGTTTTTCGGGGAGGGCGGCGGACCTTTAGACGACCGCGACATTCTCAAGAATTACATCCGTCCGGCAGCCGAGCGGTTGGGACTCTACTTCCCAGGCTTTGGCTGGCACTCTTTTCGTCGAGAAAACAACACTCGAATGCAGGACCTAGGTGCGAGCCTGCAAGACGCGCAAGCACAGGCAGGCCACGCCCATCCTAACATGACCTTGGATTATACGATTGTCACTTCGAAGAAGCGCGCGCGAGCAGTCAAGCGGCTTCAGAAAAAACTGCTGCCGGAAGGCGCTGACTGGTCGCCAGACCGGGGATTTGCGGGAATTGTGCGGGATGTTTGAGACGATCAAATGCGGCAAGTTGTTGAAAGATATGGTAGGCCCGTGGGGACTCGAACCCCAGACCTCTACCGTGTCAAGGTAGCGCTCTAACCGGGCTGAGCTACGGGCCTACGAATCCTGGATCTGCCGGGCGCTCCCGCTTGGCTACCATACTGGCGTACATCCCGGGATCTTTCTATCTGGCGACGATATCAGGCAAGCCGCCACCTCGAGATTCCACGGCTGGTGTTTGAGCTCCGGGGCCTGGTGTGGCCGTCGCGCCTCCTCATCCGAGTACCCGGAGAGGCGTCGCAGCCGGCCAGCCGCGGCACCGTCACGACAGGCGCTCTGCTTTCGACCACTTTAGTAGCCGCCGCGTATCATATATCGTGATACCAGAGTCCGGCCAAGGCCTTCATGATACCACGCATGTCCGCCGGGCGCGCTAAATTCCGACCGCCTTTCGTTGCGTGCGGGTGGCCACATTGCCAACCCTAACCGCACGCCGGGAGCCTGCTCGAACCCAAACGAATGCTGCGGCCGCAGCCAGCTATCCCAAATTACAGACTCACTCCAAATGCCAAATCTAACGCTGGAGGCCCGCCCAACCTTGCGCGTAACGGCCCCCCGCCTGTAACAACTGCTCGTGTGTTCCGGATTCGACGATGCGGCCTTCGTTCATCACGTGAATCACATCCGCAAACCTCGCCGTGGAGAACCGGTGTGTGATGATGAGAACCGTTCGGCCGGCTGCCAACTCGCGGAAGCGCGCCAGCCAGTCGGCCTCGGCCCAAGGGTCCATGGCGCTGGTAGGCTCATCGAGAATCAGGATGGGCGCGCGGCGCAGGAAAGCTCGAGCCAAGGCCAGGTGTTGCCATTCTCCGACGCTGAGTTCCGCGCCTTCGGCAAACCAGCGGCCTAGCATGCTGTCGAGACCCTGCGGCAGGCGGGCGATGACGTCCTCTGCACCCGCGGCGCGCACCGCTGCCTCCAAAGCCTCGGAGGGCGATCTCAGATCGCCGTAGGTAATATTATCCCGCACGGTGTCGTTGTAGTGCACGGGCTGCTGGAAAAGCACCGTGATGCGGCTACGTAACTCCTCGATGTCCAGAGCGCGCAAGTCGATGCCATCCAGCGAGACGCGGCCTTCCTCCGGATCATAGAACCGGCAGAGCAGCTTAATGAGCGTGCTCTTGCCGGCGCCATTCGATCCCACCACCGCGACGATTTGGCCGGCGCGAATCTCCAGATCAAAATCCTCCAGCGCCGGCCGCGGGCTCCCGGGATAGCGGAATCGCACCCCTTCCAGGCGTAAGCTGCCCTGGATTGTGTGGGGTGTCGGCAAGGGTTTTGACGGACTAACGACGCGCTGTTCGAGTCCCAGAAACTCGTACAGATTCCCCAGAAAAAGCAGATTGCCATAAAGTTGGCCGAGGTTTTCCAGCAGGCCACGCATCAGCCCCAGACCCTGTTGGAAGGCCTGGTAAAACATCGCCACGTCGCCGAGCGTTGCAAGGCCGCGCACCGCCCTCCAGACCATCCACGCCATAACCGCGCCTGTGACCAGCAGCCCCAGACTTCCGGCACTGAATTCCGCCAACTCCTGCTGCCGCGCCAGGCTCAACCGCTCGCCGCGCAGGCGACGGCGCAAGGTCTGGAAGGAGGATTGAAAATGCCCGGCAAGGCCGAATAGCCTCACCTCAGAGGCCGTATCGCCCGTAGTGAGCAGCCAGTCGTAATACCAGGCGCGGCGTTCCACCGGTGTGGCCTTGCGCCGCCACTGGTTTTGGAGCAGTGCGTACCGCACCGCCACGTACAGCGCCGGCGCTGTGCCGATCAGCAAAGCGGCCGGCAACCACACCCCAAAGGGAATGAGCACCGCCCCCATGGCGATCAGCGTGGTCGCATTCTGTAGCAGGCTGCCCAATCCCTCCACCAGAGCGACAGGGCGATAGGTGGCTTCGCTCCGCGCCCGGTGCAGATGGTCGTAGAACTCCGCCGAATCGTAGAACCCCAGGTCCGCCGCCGCGGATTTCCGGTGAACCAGTGAACTGATATGATCCTGAACGAGTTCTGACTGAGCCGTGCGGACGTAAGCGGCGGCGCTGCGCAGGATCTGCAAGGCGAGTTGAATGGCCGCCAGCAACGCCACCAGCAGCAGTGTCGGCCGCAAGTGCTCCCAGCCGCCGCCTGCCTGAATTGCCCCCACCATGCTGTTCACCAGCCAGCGCGTCACGTAGACGGTGGCCACCGGAAGCAACCCCTGGGCTAGAAGCAGAACGCCCCACACCAACGTCCAGGCCCGGGCGGCGGTCCAGACCAAAGCAACCGTCTGCGGCAGATAAGGCAACTGCGACAGAGCCTTGCGTAGCCGTGGAAGGAGGAGTTGGAACGTCTGATTCATGGGGAGAACGCGCCTCCACACAGGTAGAGACGCTGATATGTATTAGCAGGCATGAACGGAGTTCGTCAACAGGTCCATGGTCCTGGCAGTGGTGTAGAGGCGGCTTTACGCCGCCATTTGGCGAGGTAAACTCGCCGCTACACTACCATGGTCCTGGCTTCAGGGCGTGCGGCCAGCGAGTCGGTTGGGTTGCGGAACGTCCCGCTTATTTCGCAGGCGGCAGGTTCGCAAGGTGCGCGGCGATCATCTGCCATCCTTGGCCCCGGCTAAGGAAAACCAGGGTGAATCGAAAACCCGGTTGGGGCACAGTTTCGTAAGCCACACTGCCCATCACCACGGCGGTGTTGCCGAAGACACGCACGGTCGAGTCCTTCACGCGGGACTTGGGCATCTTCGGTCTCTCCCCGCCGCCGGGCGGAACGATATCAGTTTTGTTGAGGATGTTGCCACCCGGCCCGGTACCCAGGAAATCGTCGGCAATCAACTTGTCCAGAGCCGCCGAGTCACCCTCAGACTCGGCGTTGAGCCAGGTTTGAACGAGCTGCAAGACTGCGTCGTCCGTCTTCGAGTCCTGCGGCAAGCCCTTGGGGGTCACCGGAACGGCTGCAATCAGCCCCGCAGCCACCAGCATTAACAGCGAGCGGAATTGTCGTTTCATTGTGTCTCTCCTCTCAGAGCAGTCACTTATGCCTGTCCCACCTTTGCCTACTTGTAGGGGGACGGCTTGCCGTGCCCTGGGGCAAGCCCCCCAGGCGTTTACTTAACACCGCCAGTAGCGATGTACGTCCTGATGACCGCTAATACAGGCCCGGAGGGCCGCCAGAGAGTAGCCCACGGCGTAAGCCGTGGGGCCGAGGGGCAACCCGTGGTTATCTGAGCCCCGGAGGGGCGGCAGAGACTCTGCGTTATCTCTGTCGCCCCTTCCGGGGCTGTGAATATCAACGCGCCACGGGGCCCCACTTACGCCGTGGGCTACCATCTGCCGCCGCTCCGCGGCTCTGGAAGTCGCTGCATCTTAAGTAAACCCTTATGAGGGCAAGCCCTACCCCTACACGTCTTCAGGCCGCCTCGTCACTCGTTGCGCAAAGCAATAATGGGGTCGATACGGGCAGCCCTCGAGGAAGGGATCCAGGCCGCAAGCGCCGCCGTCGCCAACAACACTGCGGCGGAGACGAGAAGCGATACTGGATCGCCGGGCGAGACCTCAAACAAAAGCCCGCGAATGGTTCTCGCCAAGGCAAACGAGCCGGCGAGCCCCGCCGCCACTCCGATTCCCGTCCAGAGGCCCGCGTATTTCTGAATCTGCAACGCAATATCCAGGGGCCGCGCGCCGATGGCCATGCGCACGCCGATTTCCCGCGTCTGCCGGGCCACCAGGAACGACAGGACGCCGTAGAGTCCCACTGCCGCCAGCAGCAGCCCGAGGCCCGCAAACAGGCCCACGAGGGTCGCGACAAAGCGCGGGCGTTCCCTGAATCTGTCAACACGCAGTTCCAAGGGTTCAACCGTCACCGGCATAGAAGGCTCAATCGCCGAGAATTCCTTCCGAACCCAGCGCGTAAGCGTGTCCGGGTCGAGCGAGGTGCGGAATATGGCCACGCCGCTCAAACCCATCTCCTGCGAGTTGTGCATGCGAAGCCGGTAATACTCGGGGTCAGAGGGCTCCGTCAGTCCGTTGTTCTTGATATCGGCGGCGACTCCCACGACCGTGCACCAACGGCCGTTGGCGGTCAAATCGATTTGCTGTCCGAGCGGGCTCTCATGGCCGAACAAACGGCGGGCGAGCGTGGCGCTCAGGATGAGGGGCGATTCGCCGGAGGCGCGCTCGCGCTCCGTGAAAGCGCGCCCAGCGACGATCTGAATACCCAGTGCGGGGAAGTACCTCGGAGACACCCAACGAAACTCGACCATCCCTCCGTCCGAGGCCACGGGCGGGTGCCCCGCAATGCGCAGGTTCGAGTAGGGGCGTCCCATCGAGCCGCGGGGAGGTATCGAGTCGCTGAGGGCAAAGAATCCGCCGCCGGGGATGCGCTTCAGCCGCCCCTCGATCTCGTCAAAGAAGCTGGCCCGCGCTTCCGCGTGTTGATAACGGCTCCTTGGCATTGTGAACGAAGCGGTGATGACGTGCTCGGGTTGAAATCCCAACGGCTGGCTTTGAAGATTCCAGAGGCTGCGAAGCAGCAGTGAGGCCCCAGCCAGCAAGACCAAGGAAATCGCCACCTGCGCGCTGACCAGAGCCTTTCGAAACAACGTTCGAGCCTTTCCCGTCGCGTGCCAGCCCGCGAGCGCCTCGGCCCGCGACGGCTCGAGGGCGGGTGCCATGCCAAACAACAGCGCCGCGCCAAGCGAACCCGCCAAGGCGAACAAGAGGACGCGCAAGTCGATCCGGGCGTGCTCGAGGCGCAGCATGCCGCCGGGGGCAAGACTAATGCAAAGCCGCAGCAGCGCCCAGGCAGTGCCGCATCCTGCTGCCCCTCCCAGCAAGCCGAAGATCAGGGACTCGGTAAGGGTTTGGCGCATCAGGCGGCCGCGCCCCGCGCCCAGGGCCGCGCGCATGGCGAGTTCCTGGCGGCGCGCCACGGCGCGCGCCAGCATGAGATTCGCGATATTCGCGCAAGCCGCCAGCAACAATGCGAGCACGCAGCCAAGCAGCATCCAGGAAGAGAGCTTTACTTCGTGAATCTGCCGGTCGCGGAGCGAACGAACCACCAAGCGGACCTCCTTGCGCAATTCCGGCGGGGTGTCCTTGTCCGCGCTGGCGTTGAACATCGGAAGCAAGCGGTCGTGCGCCTGCTGGATCGACATGCCGTCCGGCAGCCGCGCAAAGGTCCGCAAGAAGGAGCTCGAATTCGCGGAGCGCGGCAGGCTCGCATCCAGGCGCGCCGGAAGCATCACATCGATCTCGCCTAGTTGCGGCATTTCGAAGTTTTTGGGCAGCACGCCTATGATACGCACCGGCTCGTCGTCGATGATGAGGGTCTTGCCCAGCGCCTTCGCGTCGCTTCCAAACGCGCTCTGCCAGAACCCATAGGAAAGCAGGCCCACCGTTGGGGCGTGCGGCCGGTCGTCGTCGGGATCGAAATCCCGGCCCAGCACGGGCGAGATGCCGAAGGTGCGGAGAAAATTGGCGGCCACGGCGTAACAGTTGATGCGGCGCGGCACGTCCCCGACCATCGCGTCACAACCCACGCCGGGCTTCATGGCGGTCAGATATTTGAAGGGCCCCTGCTGCCAATCGAGGTAACTGCTCACCACGTTGAACTCATTGTTATCGATGGGCCCCAGGTAGCCCACCGAAACCAGTTGATTGTCTTTAGGGTAGGGCAAGCGGCGAAACAGCAGGGGATCGACCACGCTGAACACCGCCGTGGATGCGCCGATGCCGAGCGCCAGCGTCGCCAGTACGATCGCCGTAAAGCCGGGGCTCTTGCGCATGCCGCGAAACGTATAGCGAACGTCCTGCCAGAGATCCTCGAGCCAGACGAAGGTCCACATCTCGCGACAGTCCTCTTCGAGCGAGGCGCGGTTGCCGAAGCGCCTGCGGCTTGCATACCCGGCCTCTTCCGGATCGAGTCCCCCCGCCTTCATCTTCTCTTCGCGCATGGCGAGGTGGAAGCGGAGTTCGTCATCCAAGTCGCGATCCAACTGCCGCCGCTTCCAGATTGCCTGGAAACGAAGCCGGGTGCGGGTCAACCATTGAGACATAACGGCCTCCAGCCTCTGCGAGACCTAACGAGCTAATCATTTGTTGAGTCGCCCTTGAACTGTTCTGCATGTCATTCCGAGGAGTTTGCATGGGCCTTTGGCCCACCCGAGGAAATGAAAGTCGAGCGTGAGAGCCTCCAATGGAGAATGGCGATACTTAGAAGATAACAAAGCAAGTTAACCGTGTTTTCTCCACCTGACTTTCAGGAGAGCCGCAGGCGACGAGGAATCTCGCACTGCGTTGAGAATACTAAGAGCGAGATTCTTCGCTCCGCTCAGAATGACAGCAGCGAGATTGCTCGCTTCCCTCGGAATGACAACCTGACCTGAATTAGATCCTCACACAGACTCTTAGGCGGTTTCCATGACGCGCGTAATCGCCGAGGCCAAACGGCCCCAGCGTGCGGCTTCTTCCGCCAACTGTTTCCGGCCCGCTGCGGTAAGCCGGTAGTATTTGGCGCGCCGCTTGTTTTCTGAAATGCCCCATTCCGAATCCAGCCAACCGCGCAGCTCGAGGCGGTGCAGGGCCGGGTAGAGCGCGCCCTCTTCCACACGCAAGATCTCTTCGGAGGTCTGCTCGATGAATTCCGCGATGGCGTAACCGTGCAGAGGGCGGTGCTTGAGCGCTTTGAGAATCAGCATGTCGAGCGTGTCGCGCAAAATCTCGCCCGGATTGGATTGCCTCTCTCCCATAATGACCTAAGGGTAGTGTGGCATATTTCCCGAGCCAACGCAAGCGGCTCCACGCGTCCCGGCGCTATGGGTTGCGTCTCGCGAAGCGGGACACCGTGAGTAGCCGTAGGTGGAGCCTACGGAAACTGAAGCCATCTCACAGCCCCGAAGGGGCGGCCCAGCAAAGCCCAGGCCAACGGCCTGGGACAGGAGGCGGTTTTCCGGGTCGAGCCCTGAAGGGGCGAGCTACGGAATGCACATCGATCACAGCCCTTCAGGGCTTGAGTCGGGAAATGAAATATTCTTCTACCGCTTCCACCCAGGCCGTTGGCCTGGGCTTTGCTGGGCCGCCCTTTCTGGGCTGAGAGATCACAGGCAATGACCAACCCATATTTAGGACACTAGTACTAGTACTCAGTTGCGTAAGTCAGCGTACCTATGTTTAAGTCGGCCTGGTTGCACGAAGCGCTTGGTCCATTCAAACGGTGCGGCGGTCTGATTGTAGTTGACCACAAACCGGTCTATCGCTTGGCGGAGTTGGACAACGGAGGTAAAACTCGCTCCCCGCAGGGCTTGGCGGCTCAAGATGCTGAACCAGCATTCGACTTGGTTGAGCCAGGAGGCATGGGTCGGCGTATAGTGAAAATGGGCATTCGGGTGCCGGGCCTGCCAACGGTCGTGCTTCGGTTTGTGGGTACTCAAATTGTCCACAATGACGTGCAACTCGCGGCCGGGATAAGCGGTGACGATCTGATTCATGAAGTCCAGAAATTCGCGCCGTCGCCGCCGCGGGTAGTGGGCCGTGGTCACGGTACCCGTGAAGACCTCCAGGGCCGCAAACAACGTGGTCGTGCCATGTCGCTTGTACTCGTGGTTAAAACCCTGCAGGGAGCGGCCGTTGGGCAGGCGCAACCAGCCTTGCGCGCGTTCCAGGGCTTGGATGGCGGGCTTCTCATCCACGCCTAGCACCACGGCCCCAGCCGGCGGGTCCAGATAAAGCCCGACGACGTCGGCGGCCTTGCGTGCAAATTCCGGATCGGTCGAAACGCACCAACTATGCCGCCTCTCCAACTCAATGCCGTGTTGGCGCAGCACCGCCCAGACCCGGTAAGGGCTGACGTCTCCCAAGGCTTGAGCCAACAGGCGGCCATTCCAGCGTGCCCGTCCGGCGGGCGGAGACTGGTCCAGTTGCGCCAGAATCCGCTGTTCCGTCTCCGCCGTATAGCGGCGGGGTGGTCCCGAGCGAGGCGCATCGCGAAGTCCCTCCAGGCGCCGCTGGCCAAAGCGTCGCCTCCACTTCAAAACCGTGGGGCGACGCAACCCGAGTCGGGCAGCGATCTGCCGGGAACTGAGACCCTGGGCGGCCAGTTCGACGACCTTAATCCGGGGCAACATGCGACTCTCGGTCTTTCCGGCCCGTCGCCAACGCTCCAACTCTTGGCGTTCGGTATCGGACAAATCAACTTTCAAGGCATGCCGTGGCATGCCTCAGACTATAGCATAGGTACGCTAACTAGTGCAACTAAGTACTAGTACTACTCTGGCCTATATTATTTGTGTTGTACCTCCATGATAATGTCCCCTTTTGTCCTCTTTAGAAATGTCCCCTAATGTGACCTCCGGAAAGGAGGTCAGAGTGGGGCGAATCGAGATGAGCAAGGAGGAGTTGAGGAAGGTTGAGGTCTTGGCGCGCGTGAAGAGTGGCGCGTTGAGAGTGAAGGATGCGGCAGCGTTGTTAGGGCTGAGCTATCGCCAAGCCAAGCGTCTGTGGAAGCGGTACCGGCAAGAGGGGGCGGCGGGGATGAAGCATGGGAGTGCCGGGCGGCATTCTAATCGAGCCTACGCTGCGAGTCTTCGACGGGAGGTGTTGGAGCGGGTCCGGAACAAGTATAGTGGCGAAGTGGGCGAGCGTTTTGGTCCCACCTTGGCGGCTGAGCATCTGGTCTCGGAAGACGGGCTGCAAGTCGATGCGGAGACGTTGCGGCGCTGGATGCTGGCGGCAGGATTGTGGACGCGGGAGCGGCGGGGGTGGCGGCATCGGCGGCGGAGGGAGCGCAAGGAGCACTTTGGGGAGTTGGTGCAGATGGACGGAAGCTTCCACGCCTGGTTGGAAGAGCGTGGTCCGAGAGGCTGCCTGATGGATCTGGTGGACGACGCCACGAACGTTACCTGGGCGCAGTTGGGGAAGGAAGAGACGCTGTGGGCGGCGGCCGACGCGTTGCGGGCTTGGATCGAGCACTATGGGGTGCCGAGGGCTCTGTATGTGGACTGGAAGAATCTCTACCAGCGCCGCGCCACGCCCAGGGAGCAGTTGCGAGGGGAGGAGCCGATCACGCAGTTTGGGCGCATGTGCGAGCGGTTAGGGATCCAGTTGATAGGGGCCAGTTCACCGCAGGCGAAAGGGCGCGTGGAGCGAATGCACGGAACGCATCAAGACCGTTTGGTAAAGAAACTCCGCCGCCTCGAGATCGCCACCCAGGCCGAGGCCAACGCGTATCTGGAGCGGGAGTATCTGCCGGAACACAACCGGCGCTTTGCGCGAGCTCCCTCCCGCCCGGAGGATTATCATGGTGGTAAACCGAGCGGGCGGGAGTTGGACCAGGCCTTCCGGTTGGAGACGGTACGGACGATCAGTTCGGATTGGGTGGTGCGCTACGACAACCGTTTTTTGCAGCTTCTGCCGAGGAAGCATCAGCATGCCCCCGCGAAGTGTCGAGTGAAGGTTTATGAAAGTCGGAAGGGTGAGCTGACGATTGAGTACGGGGGCCGAAGGGTGGGGTGGGAGGAGATCCCGGCGAGGAGCCGAAGTTCGAGTCAGGAGCTTCGAGAACTAGGCCAGCAGAAAGGTGGACTAGTCCCGCCCGCGCCCCCGGAGAAGTGGGTGCCGGCCGCCGACCATCCCTGGCGTCGGCCGGTCTGCTCGGGAGGGGCACAGTGGCGCCGGACGGCAGGGCCCAAGGCGCCGCGCTCGCCGATGGGCTTGCCCTCCGCTGCGCCCTAAGCGCTCCGCCCTTCGGGCTCCGCAGGGCTTCGCTCCGGGCAAGCCCATCGGCGAGCAAAAAAAGAGAAAGCACAGCAAAGAACAAAAAGGGGACATTTCTAACGAGGTAAGGGAGGGGACATTTCTAAAGAGCTTTGACATGGCCTATATTATTTGCTTGACAAAACTGTCCTGTACTGATAGCCTATAAGTACCCCACACCTTTCCGGGGGAGGTTTCTTTCCCCGGCACTGTAATCCTCTGCCCTAGGAGGGCTTATGTCTATCCGCAATTCGCCTCAGCGTACTCCTCAACTGCTCGACGCCGCCCGCTCGAACGGCCGGCGCTCCCACGGCCCGCGCACCGCGGCCGGAAAACAGAACTGCAAAATGAACGGCGTCAAACACGGCGAACGTTCCGACCCCGAGAATTTCCATGAAGTGATGCGCGCCCTGGGCGAAGACCCGGCCCAGTTCGAAGCCCTGAAGCAGGAGTTGCTCGATTCCTTCGGCCCCGGCGACGGGCGCTTTGAAAAACAGGTCGACGATCTCGCCCGGCTCTACTGGCGGCGCGACCGCCTGGAGCGCTCCCAGACCGGCCTGATGCGGCGCGCCCTCGAGGGAGTCGAAGGGCGGCAATACGAGCTGCGCCGGTGCCTCGCCGCGGCGACTTTCGACTCCTCCCAATCCGCCCTGATGGACCTCGACCTGCCGCTGCCCAACGACCGCTGTGTGCGGCTGCGCCAGTTGCTTTCCCTGCTGGGGGTGATCTCGGAGCAGGTGAAGCGCCAGGTGTTCGTGCCTCGGCAGGCGTCGGTGCTGGCAACGTACTACAAGGGCCAGGTGGGGTGGCGGCCGGCGCGGATTGACAAGTTGCTGGATCCCTACATGGCGCGGTTGCAGTACGAGGCGAATTGCCGGGACAAAACGTACAAGGACTACATGCTGAATCCCGAGCCGCTCCCGTTGCCGGGGCCGGAGCACCATCAGGAACTGCTGCGCCTGTTGGAAGAAGAGAGGGCGGCGGTGGAAGCAGAGTTCCAGCACGAGGTCGAGGCACGGGAGGAGAAGGCGGCCATCGAGCGCGATGCCTGCCTGGCTCCCTCGGGTGAGGAGTGGAAGCTGATGCTGCGCCGGGAAGAAACCCTGGACCGCTCGATTGACCGCAAGATCAAGCTGCTGCTCGGCCTGCGCAAGAGCTGCGCCGGGCGGGCAAGTAGCACAGGCACTCCTGCCTGTGCCGGCGAAGGCATTGCAGGGAGCGAGGAGACAGGCAAGAGTGCCTGTCCCACTGCGGGGAAAATCGACGACCGATCCGTGAATGTCGATGAAAACAAAGCACAGCCCATTGCACCTGCCAGCCAGCGGCAAGATGGCGCACCTGCGGAACAGCCAGTGTGCGCCACACAAGTCGGGGTCATTGCGGCCTGACCGTGTGGTGCGGGCGTCCCGCCCGCTGTGGCGCGGACATTCCGTCGTAGTGCTGGATGCACCCAGGTAGTGTAGGGGTTAGGGCTTGCCCTACCCTCGTCGGCCTAGTAACCATCCGGGGACGCCAAGCCGTCCCCCTACATTGCGGGTCGTTATCGAGAGATTGAGGCCGTCGTTTATTGTCCTTTACTTGTTCCAACCCGAGGTGATATGATTTCTCTTCAGGACATTAACCACAAAAAACCAAACAGGAGGAATCTACAAATGAAGGAGAACATCCGTTCTTTAGCGGCAACTGTTGTGCTCTGCGCGGGGCTGGTCGCGGTATTTGCGAGGCCGGCAGGCGCAAACACTTGGTGTGTGAGTCCAGGAGGAAAACATGGGTGCTTGGCGACGATTGGGGCTGCGGTTTCGGCGGCAGCGGCGAATGACACTATCAACGTAGCTCCGGGGACCTATAAAGAAGATGTGATTATCGGGAAACCGCTTTCGCTGGTCGGCGCGAATTCCCAATGGACTATCATCAACGCTGTTGGCCTTCCCAATGGCGTCTATGTTGACGGTCTTGACAATCCCGGCTTGAACAACGTCGTAGTGTCGGGATTTACGGTGGAGAACGCCAACTTCGAAGGAATCCTGGTAACCAATGCGTCCTTCGTTACCATCACCAATAACAAGGTGACCGGCAATGACACGAGTTTGGATATTTCCACTGACGTTTGTCCCGGCCAGCCTGCCTTCGAGACAGCGGAAGGCGACGACTGCGGCGAGGGGATCCACTTCATCGCGGTCGACCACTCCGTCTTGGCGAATAACGCTTCCGAGTATAACTCCGGCGGGATCCTGCTCACCGATGAGACCGGCGAGACCCACGACAACCTGATTACGGGGAACATCGTGCAGAACAACCCGTACGATTGCGGAATCACACTCGCCTCGCACCCTCCTTACTCGAGAACGACTCTGGGTATCATTCACAACACCATTGCCAATAACGCGTCGTTGCACAATGGGTATCGAGTCCCCGGAGCCGGCGCCGGGGTCGGCATATTCGGCTTTCTGCCGGGCGCAACGGTATCCGGAAATGTGGTGATCAACAATCAACTGATGAACAATGGCCTGCCCGGAGTGGCCTTCCACGCGCATTACACAGGAGGACCCGGCGAAGTTCTCAACGACAATGTCATCATCGGCAACCAAATCGCCGGCAACGGCGCGGATACCGGGGACGCTTTGACCCCCGGCACGGCGGGGATAAATATCTACGGCGCATATCCCATCACCGGCACGGTCATCTCCCAGAACGTGGTCAACAACCAAGCTTACGATCTTGTGGTCAACACCGACGCGGAAGTGAACGCGCATCTGAATACCTTTCTTGGCCGTGGAGCTGTGGGCGTTGACAACATCGGTTCAGGTACGGTCAACGCCACGGAAAACTGGTGGGGCTGTTTCGGAGGGCCCGGCGCCAGGGGCTGCACGACCGTGGAGGGATCAGGAGTGCTCTTCACGCCCTGGCTGGTATTTCCGTTTGGAGGGGGCGGACCTTTCTAAGGTGTGGTGCCGGTAGCGCAGCGTGGCCTCGGGCGGCGCTGCGCTGCCGGTGTGTGCCTAAGGACCCGGCGGAAAGACCGCAGACCTTGTTAAGCAGATCTACGCTACTCTCCTATGATCATTGAGCAACAGGGCTTCTGGACGGGTTTGGGCTCCATCAATTCCGCGCGGGTGTAGTCAGGGTCGTAGAGATTCAACTGCCACTTCCCGTCTCGTCCGACCTTGGGTTGTTCGGCATTATACCCTCGGCTCACCACTTCCTTATAAGCCGCGTGGATGTCCGGAACCCCCAGCGCGAAGTGATGCATGACGCCGAGAGTGCGCGGCGAGGGATGGCGGACGTTTAACATATACTCGAGCCAATCGGTTCCGTCGGGCACGCGCATATCCACCCAATCCACCCGGTCGTCCGTCATACCGCCGTACCAAATCGACTTGAAGCCCAGAATATCCTTGTAGAAATGGTCCGCCGCCGCGCGGTTTCGCACCGTAACTCCGACGTGAATCATGTGCTGTGAGATTCGAGTGTCCGGGAGGAACTTGCCGAAATTCCGGCTGTGCAGCGAGCCTTCGAGGTACTCGACGAATTCTACGGAGTGTCCGTCCGGATCTTTCACGGCAAAGCTCAGATTACCGGCCACTCCAGGCTTCAGTGTAGCGGGCACTTCCACACCGTTTGCCGCAAGGTAGTCCCGTAGCGCGTGGATATCCGTGGTTTCGAAAGCAATGTGCGAAAGCCTGTCTTCGGTTGGAGTTTTCAGATCGGGAGTGAGCTCAATATACTGATGATCGTTCACTTTGAAAAAAGTCACGATGAGCTGGCCAGGCGAGCCGGCAAGATCGGCGACGGAAGTCTGTGCCACTTTCACCGAAAATGCTTCTTGAAATCCCAGGGTGTGTGTGTAGAATTCACGAGCTGCGCTAAGGTTGCTCGTCTTGAGCCCGATGTGCGCGATGCCAATAATGGGCGGGCGATGCGCTGCGGCCTTCCCGGCCTCGACAAGCTCGGGCAACGACACCACACAGGCGAGGGCAGCCAACGCCAACAGCGCCGAAAGTGTTGCCCCGACGCAAAACTTGCCAAGCGACTTTCGAGATCTCGCATCTTCCATCGTCTCCAGCCCTCCCTTGCCCCGCATTTCGTCACCTTAACCAATTTCCCACGCCAGCGCAAACTTTTCTTCGGTCCTGAGATCCTTTCACTCCCAACTCTCACGCCCCACGCCCCTGCGCTAGCCATTTGGTGGCGCAACCCCCTCACCCGGCCCGCACCGGCTGAAGAAGACGCCGATGCGGTCCACCCTCTCCCCCAAGGGGGCGAGGGCTGCAAATTCCACCCAGGTTAGAGTCTGCGGAACAAGAGAGTGCCTTGCTCCGCTCCGCGCACTTGGCCTTTCACTTCGGCCTTCTGGCCAATCCCCGGTACGGTGAGGATCAGGACGTTTGGGGAACCCGGGACCCGCCGCACGAGGTGCGGCTGTGGCATTCCCCCGAGCAACAATTGGAAATCCTTGATGGCGGCCGCATCTTCCCCTTGCGGCACGAATCGCAATTGGTACGACCCGGCGGCGGAGATCTTCTTCGAGAGATCAACGCTGAAGCGGTGACTCTTCCACTCGCCCACGGCGTCGTCAGCCCAGACCGGCGCAGGGGCATCCCAGGTTCGAGGTGGTGGTGAGCCCGTATTGAACACCGCCAAGCGCCGGATCACCGGTTCACCAACGCTCGAGGGGATAATGAGCCTTACGGCCTCGAACACGCCAGGGTTGAAAGGCTGGATTCTCTTGTGCCCGATGGCTGTTCCCTCTCCCAGCGCCACCCACTTTCCCTGCGCATGACCTTCCAGCCTGTAGCCGCGAATGCGCTGGCCTGTTGAGCATTCCTCTTGCAGGATCACATGATCCACGCGCGTTGGGGATGGTAACGGCAAAACCATTACTTCTCCAAAGCCGTGATCCTCCGCGACGCTCCGGCCGAAGCGCCGCCGGATTTCGTTGCCAAATTCGCCGGCGCGCGCACAATCGGCGTCGGGCAGCAGGCCGCGACGGTCGGCGGGGATATTAAGAAGCAATTGCGTACCGCGGCCCACCGAGCGGTAGTAAATCTCAAGAAGCTGATCGAGCGACAGCACCTTTCGTTCATTGTGCGTGTTCCAAAACCAATCGGGGCGGCGAATAGAGACATCCGTCTCGAGAGGCAGCCACACGTCGCCCTGAGGATCGCCGTGCAGGGCGGTGGCGATGCCGGTCTGGGCGTCGGCCTTGGCAACGGCATTCCAGGCAGGGTAGGGATCGAACCCATCCTCGTTCCCAACCCAACGGAGGGTAGCGAAGGGGCCCTGAAAGATCATGGCGTGCGGCGCCCATTCTCTTAGAATGTCGCCCACCGGCGTCACCAGCGAACCGTCAAACCAGATCTCCACCATCTCCCCGTAGCGGGACAGCAATTCGGTCAATTGGCGGCGATACATCGTGTTGTACGCCGCCTGTAGCTCGGGAGTCTTGCACCGGCCCCCTGTGCCCGCGCCGAACTTGCCGTCCTGAGGAGAAAGGTAGACGCCCAGCCTCAGGCCAAAATCGCGGGAGGAGCGGGAAAGATCGGCCATGACATCGCCCTTTCCCCCGCGCCAGGGCGTATTGCGGATGCCGTAGTCGGTTGTTTCGGTCTGCCACATGCAAAACCCGCCGGCGTGCTTGGCGACGGCTACGATGTACTTCGCTCCCAGGTTTCGGGCGCACTCTGCCCATTGGTCCGTATTTAATTGCGCGGGGTTGATGGCAGAAAGGGGAGTAGAGAGATCGTCATACTCTTTGTCCTGCCAAGTGTTGGGCGCGAAGTGCACGAACATGCCGATTTCGAGGTCTTGCCAAGCAGCCTGGCCGGCGGTTGGCGCAGCGAGCTTCACACTCGTCCGAGAGGCGAAACTTGGCTGCGCTGCGGCATGCCAAATTGGAATTGTGGCACCCCCACTGATTACAGTATTGATGAAATCACGACGGTTCATGATGGCAGTTATGATACACCCAATACCGCGTTCAGCCAGCCGGTTCGCGGATGCCGCTCTTCCAGGCCTGCCGGGCAAATTCGGTAATCCCTGCGAAACACAACACTCGATTGTCCATGCTACAATTATTACTTGATTAAGAAGAAGTGCCGAGATTTTTCGCCCCGACAAGCCGGGGCTCAGAATGACCGAGGTGGGTGGGAAAGCCATAGCCGACGATGAAGCAAATCCTTGTGACCAACGACGACGGAATTCATGCCCCGGGATTGAAGTGTTTGGAGGAAAGCCTGGCAACCGTGGGCGAAGTCACGGTGGTAGCTCCCGACAAGGAGATGAGCGCCAGCAGCCAGGCCATAAGCACGCACACGCCGCTGCGGGTTCGGCGGCTTGACGAAAGACATTACGCGGTTTCGGGTACGCCTGCGGATACGGTGATCATCGCACTCTACAACCTCTTACCCCGCAGGCCCGATCTGGTGGTTTCCGGTATTAACCCCGGAGGCAACCTGGGAGAAGCGGTGGTCTACTCGGGCACCGTAGCGGCAGCCATGGAGGGTGCTCTGCACGGCGTGCCGTCATTCGCAATGTCCCTGGCAACGCGCAAGTCTCTGGATTTTTCCAGCGCTGCGGCCTTCGCCGCTCAACTGGCCGCCAAAGTTCTCGAGGAAGGCTTACCCGAGGGCGTCATGCTGAACGTAAACGTACCGCGGGGTGAAGTGCGCGGTGTGCGTCTCACTCGCCAAAGTCAGAAGATTTCTCAGAATCTGGTGGTGGAAAAGAAAGACCCGCGCGGCCGGCCCTATTATTGGCTGGATGAAACGACGCAACTGGATCAGGTTGAACCGGACTCCGATTATGCGGCCATCCTGGCCCACGAGATTTCCATCACCCCGCTGCAGGTGGACCGCACTCATTACCCGAGCCTCAATCACCTATCCCTCTGGCTACCGGCCTTGGCGTTGACTCCGGCTCGGTAGGACGAAATGTCACAGTGTGACGTTTTAAGAATGAGTGGCGTGATTCCTTTGACAGCAACGGTCCCGACGCAATAGAATTTATGATTCAGGACCCTTCTGAACAGCATCTAATGAAAAGACGGTGCAAGGGCTCGTCTTAGTATTGTTCGGGTTACAGGTAGAGAGCACTCCGGGTTTCCGGATTGTTGGTAGCAGGGCGTAAGACTCCAAATCTCATGGTAAGTTCTTAGCGGGACTGGCGCCGCACGTTCAAGCGTGTCCGCCCCAAAGTGCGGCAGGGCGCCTCACAACGCTGTCCGCAAGGGCAGCCACTTCGAGTGTGGCAGTCAAGAACTGTTCAAAGGGTGAGTTTGATAGGGGAGCGTGGGAGAGCTAGGAACAGGGCAAACTGAGAGCTTAACTCGCTTCTAAGAGCGTTCGTTGGTGCTTTTTCAATGGCTCAGATTTTTCATCGCAGCACCAATACAGTTTCACGCGTGAGTATTTATGGAGCGGTGTTTATCGCGGCCGCTCTCGGCTACCTTGCGTGGGCCGTCACTGAATCTCCCTACTTCACCGACGTCAACGTTCCCCGGCAACAACCTGTGCCCTTCAGCCATAAGCATCACGTGACGGACGATGGGATTGATTGCAGATACTGCCATACCTCAGTGGAAAAATCGTCTTTTGCGGGCATTCCCTCGACTCATCTCTGCATGAGTTGTCATTCCAGACTTTGGGCTAACAGTCCCATGCTGGAACCGGTGCGTCTGAGTTATCAGACTGACAAGTCTCTCGAGTGGACGCGGGTTAACGCGCTTCCCGACTTTGCCTATTTTGATCACAGCATTCATATCCATAAGGGCGTTGGGTGCACCACGTGCCATGGCCCCATTGGCGAAATGCCACTGACTTGGCGCGCCAACACCCTGTACATGCGGTGGTGCATTGATTGCCACAAACATCCGGAGCGCTTCGTCCGGCGGCGCGAGGATGTGTTTAAGGCCGACTATCAACCCCCTAAAGACCAGCTCGCCCTGGGGCGGCGATTAGTGAAGGAATACAAGATTAAGGACGCCACGCAACTGACGGATTGCTACACCTGCCATCGTTGAAAAGCGGGATGAGCGGATCAAATGACTAAAGGTAAAGGTCAAGTCTCCGAAGATGACGCCAACAAGCGGTTCTGGCGCGGCTTAGGCGATTTGGTGCAAATTGAGGGCTCTGGGGTCTCGGCCTTGGCTCAACCACAAGGGCTGCCTCTACAGCGGGAACCTGAGGCCATCGGGCGCCGCGACATTCTCAAGCTGATGGCCGCCTCCGCTGCCTTGGCGGGCCTGAGCGCCTGTACAAAGCTCCCTACCGAGAAGATTGTCCCCTACGCTCAAACATCGCCGGAGCAGTTCATTCCTGGCAAACCGCTTTTCTACGCAACAGCGATGCCTTTCGGCGGCGTGGGCGCAGGGCTGCTGGTGGAAAGCCACATGGGCCGCCCAACCAAGGTCGAAGGTAACCCCTCTCACCCGGCCAGTCTTGGTGCCGCCGATATTTTCGCGCAGGCCTCGGTGCTCGGCCTGTATGACCCTGATCGCTCCCAGGTGGCGGTCCGCAATGGCCGCATCGGCAGTTGGAGCGCATTTCTCTCGGCCATGGACGAACTGCGGCTGGAGCTTGCCGGGAACAAGGGCGCGGGGTTTCGACTGTTGACGGAGACTGTCACTTCGCCAACTCTGGCGGAACAGATTCGTTCCCTGCTGGCTCAATTCCCATCCGCCAAATGGCATCAATATGAGCCCTGTGGACGCGACGGCGCGCGCGAAGGATCGCGGATGTCTTTTGGTGAGTATGTCAACACGGTGTATCGCTTCGCCCAGGCGGAGGTCATTCTTTCGCTTGATTCCGATTTCCTCTGCTCGGGGCCCGGCTACCTGCGTTACGCGCACGACTTTGCCGACAAGCGGCGAGTTGCTGATGCCCAATCGACGATGAACAGGCTGTATTGCATCGAGTGCATACCTTCGGCTACAGGCGCCATGGCGGACCATCGCTGGCCCTTGCGCGCCTCTGACGTAGAAGTTTTCGCGCGCGCGGTTGCGGAAGGCTTGGGAGTCAAAGTGCCGACGGGAGAAGCGCCGGCTTTTCCCAACATTCCCGCCCGTTCAATCGCCGCGCTCGTACGCGATCTTCAGCAACACCCCGGGACCAGTTTGGTAGTGGCAGGCGGCCAGCAGCCGGCGGTCGTGCACGCCTTGGCGCACGCCATGAACGAAGCGTTGGGGAACGTCGGCAGAACCGTCTACTACACCGCTCCCATCGAGGCCAACCCGGTCAATCAACTCGAGTCCTTGCGCGAGCTGGTTGCGGACATCGACTCCGGCCAAGTAGACCTCCTGTTGATGCTGGGAGGAAACCCGGCTTTCAGCGCGCCGGCGGATTTGCATTTTGGCGAGAAGCTCTTGAAGGTCAGGCGGCGGATCCATCTGGGGCTTTACGAAGACGAGACCGCGGAACTCTGCCACTGGCATATCCCACAAGCGCATTATCTCGAGTCGTGGAGCGACGTTCGGGCCTTCGACGGTACCGTAAGCATCATTCAACCGCTGATTGCGCCGCTTTACGAAGGCAAGACCGCCCACGAAATGTTGGCGGTGCTCCTGGGCCAGGCCGGCCGGACCCCTCACAGCATCGTGCACGATTATTGGAACGGCCAGAAGCCCGGTCCGAATTTTGAAGCTGCCTGGGAATCCTGGCTCAACGAGGGCGTGGTTGCGGAAAGCGCCGCTCCAGCCAAACCCATGAAGCTTGCGCCCGACTTCGAAGACAGGCTCGCCCAGAACATCTCGGTCGGCCGCGGCAAGGGCGCGGGGCTTGAGTTCGTCTTTAGGCCGGATCCTACAATCTGGGATGGGCAGTTTGCGAATAACGGCTGGCTTCAGGAGTTGCCAAAACCGCTGACCAAGCTCACCTGGGATAACGCGGCCATGCTGAGCCTCTCGACCGCATCGGGACTGGGCGTAAGGAACGGGGATGTGGTGAGACTTCGCCTACGGAGCCGCGAGATTCAGGCTCCCATCTGGATCGTGCCCGGCCACGCGGACGATTCGGTCACGCTGCATTTGGGCTATGGGCGAAGGCGCGCGGGCAAAGTCGGGAGCGGAATCGGTTTCAATGCCTACGCGATTCGCTCCTCGAGCGCGCCCTGGTTTGGCTCGGGACTCGAGATCGCCAAGACCGGCGACACGTACCCCCTGGTGACCACGCAACATCATCACATCATTACCGGTGAGCACCAGAAGCAAGAGGAAGAGGAAAGCGTGGCGGCGGCGCGGCGCGATCTCGTCAGGGTCGCCAGCCTCGAAGAGTTTCGGAAGAACCCGGATTTTGCCAAGGACCCGGAAGAGCAAACCACTCGCGCGCAGTCGCTCTATCCCGGCTACAAATACGAGGGATATGCCTGGGGGATGGCGATCGATTTAAACAGTTGCATAGGGTGTAATGCCTGCGTTGTGGCGTGCCAATCTGAGAATAACATTGCAGTGGTCGGCAAGGACCAGGTGGCGCGGGGCCGCGAAATGCACTGGATACGTGTGGATACTTATTTCCGGGGCGCCCTCGAGAATCCCGAAACCTACAACGAGGTTGTGCTCTGCATGCAATGCGAGAACGCTCCCTGCGAAGACGTATGCCCGGTGGGGGCGACGGTCCATAGCCCGGAAGGCCTCAACGACATGGTGTACAACCGCTGCGTGGGCACGCGGTATTGCTCGAACAACTGTCCCTACAAGGTGAGGCGCTTCAACTTCCTCCTTTTCCAGGATTGGACAACTCCCAGCCTGATGGCGATGCGAAACCCGAATGTGACGGTGCGAAGCCGGGGAGTCATGGAGAAGTGCACTTATTGTGTCCAACGCATCAACGCGAAAAAGATCGAGTCGGAAGAACAGGAGCGTGAGGTACGCGATGGGGAGATTCTCACGGCCTGCCAGCAAACTTGCCCGACCCAGGCTATTGTTTTCGGCAACATCAACGATCCCAACAGTCGCGTTTCCAAGTTGAAAGCGCAGTCGACCAATTACAGCCTGTTGACGGATTTGAACACGCGGCCGCGGACCACTTACTTAGCGAGGCTGCGTAATCCCAATCCGGAGATCAAGGAGTAAGCGTTGAGTCCCGAAAGACCCGAAAACGGCGCCGTCGTTGAAGCCGGGAGTCCGGTCCTGGCGGCCGGCCATTCCTACGCGTCAGTTACGGACAAGATCAGCTCCATCGTGCTGGTGCAAGGCACGAAGAAGGGCTGGTGGCTGGGGCTCGCCCTGGCGTTTGCGCTTTTCATGATCTTCAACATGGCAGTCGCCTACCTTCTCTACAGGGGCGTCGGGATCTGGGGAATCAACATCCCGATCGCCTGGGGATTTGCCATAGTCAATTTTGTGTGGTGGATAGGGATCGGGCACGCCGGGACGCTGATCTCCGCATTCCTGCTCTTGATGCGGCAGACCTGGCGGCAGTCCATCAATCGCTTCGCCGAAGCGATGACGTTGTTTGCGGTGGCCTGCGCCGGAATGTTCCCCCTCTTGCACATGGGCCGCCCCTGGCTGTTTTACTGGATGTTGCCTTACCCGGACACCATGGGGACCTGGCCGCAATTCCGTAGCCCTTTGGTCTGGGACGTCTTCGCAGTGTCCACCTACGCCACCATTTCCCTGCTCTTTTGGTTTGTGGGGCTGATTCCCGACTTAGCCACTCTGCGCGACCGCGCTAAGCAGCGCCTGGCTAAGATTGTTTATGGCGTGCTGGCCATGGGCTGGCGCGGGTCGGCCGTCCATTGGCGAAATTATGAAATGGCGTCGTTATTGCTCGCCGGGTTGGCCACGCCGCTGGTCGTCTCCGTCCACACGGTCGTGAGCTTTGATTTCACGGTTGCCATCGTGCCCGGCTGGCACAGCACCATCTTCCCGCCCTATTTCGTTGCGGGGGCCATCTATTCGGGCTTCGCCATGGTCGTGACGCTGGCCATTCCTCTCCGGTATTTCTACAAGCTGGAAGATTTTGTTACCGTGCGCCATTTGGACAATATGGGAAAGATGTTGCTGGCCACCGGCATGATCGTAGCCTATGGGTACATGATGGAAACGTTCATGGCCTTTTACAGCGGAAATCCTTACGACCGATACATGATCATAAATCGCATGACCGGCCCTTATGCCCCTGTTTATTGGACTCTTATTGCCTGCAATATTGTTATTCCCCTGACGCTTCTCTGGTCGTCGCGCATCCGTCGCAACGTACTGGCTCTTTTCCTGATCTCGCTCGTGATCCAAACCGGGATGTGGCTGGAGCGCTTCGTAATCGTCGTGACCAGCTTGCATCGAGACTTCATGCCCTCTGCCTGGGGAATGTATTACCCCACGATATGGGATTGGGCGACTTTCATTGGCACCATCGGCCTGTTCTTTACTTTGTTCCTGCTCTTCATCCGCTATCTGCCCATGATTTCGATCTTTGAGATGCGGGAGTTGGTCCACAAGACGGCGGAGGAGAAGGCGTGAAACGACACGCGATTTACGGCCTGATGGCCGAATTCGAAAACTCGGACGAACTCCTCGTCGCCGCCCAGCGCGCGCGCGAGGCTGGATACCGCCGCATGGACGCGTTCTCGCCATTTCCTGTCGAAGGATTGGCGGATGCGGTGGGTTTTCGTTACACGCGCGTCCCGCTCATCTGTTTGATCGGAGGGCTGATCGGATGCTCCGGGGGCTTTTTCCTGCAATACTGGCCGAACGTTTTTGGTTATCCCCTGAACATCGGGGGCAAGCCCTATAACAGTTGGCCGAATTTCATCCCGATTACCTTCGAATTGACGATTCTCTGCGCCGGCTTGGCAACGGTGTTCGGCATGCTCGCGCTTAATGGCTTGCCCACTCCCTACCATCCGGTCTTCAACGTTCCGCACTTCGAGTTGGCTACCCGGAACCGGTTTTTCTTGTGCATCAAGGCCCGCGACCCGAAATTTGATTTGCAGAAGACAAAGGAATTCCTGGCCACGTTGAAAACCAAAGGGGTTGTAGAAATTGAGTCATAGCGCCAGTTACGAAATAGCCCTCTCCCTTGGGGAGAGGGTGGCGAGCGTAGCGAGCCGGGTGAGGGGTGGCTTAGTTGAGTCACTCTCTCGCTGCATTTCAAGTGGCCCCTCACCCGGCCCGCGCCGGCTGATGAGGTCGCCGGTCGCGGCCCACCCTCTCCCCTGGGGAGAGGGCTGTGTTCCACGTGTTGCCGCGCTACGATTGGCTTGCCTTGCTCTTTGCGGACTGTTTCTCTTCGCTTGCCGGCTGGACATGCACCTGCAACCGAAGTACAAGCCGCTCGACTCAAGCAACTTCTTTGGCGACGGCAGGTCCGCCCGGCCGGAAGTTCCCGGCACCGTGGCGCACGGCCATTTGAGGACCGACGAACTGCTATACACCGGAAAGGTGAACGGTGAGCCCGCGGATCTCTTTCCGTTCCCCGTCACGCGGCAGGTTCTCGAGCGGGGCCGTGAGCGCTTCAACATTTACTGTTCGCCCTGTCACGACTACACGGGCAGCGGAAGGGGATTGGTCGTCCAGAGAGGTTTCCCGCCCCCGCCTTCTTATCACATTGACCGATTGGTTAAAGCGCCTGCCGGGCATTTCTTCGATGTCATCACGAACGGCTATGGTGCAATGTACAGCTATGCGGCGCGCGTCGATCCCCAAGACCGTTGGGCTATCGTCGCCTACATTCGGGCGCTTCAGTTGAGCCAACACGCGGCGCTTGAGGACCTGCCAGCACAAGAGAAAGAGCAATTAACAGGACAGGCTAAATGAGTTCCGAAGAGTTTCTCCAACCCGGCTTCAACCGTTTCCAGAACGCTTCGCTGGCCGTGGGCGCGGTTGCCCTGGCGTTCTGCGCGGCGGGTGCCTACACCAGCCCCACCCAGTTTTTCCGCTCCTATCTGTTGGCGTTTGTGTTCTGGGTGGGTGTGGCGCTGGGATGTTCGGCGATTCTGATGCTGCATCATCTGGTCGGCGGCCGGTGGGGTTTCCCGCTTCGGCGCTGCCTGGAATCGGGGATGCTGAATTTCTACTTAATGGCTATTTTCGTGCTGCCTCTCCTGTTTGGTCTGCGCGCCCTTTACAGTTGGGCGGATCCGGAAAAAGTCAAACTTGACTCGATGTTGCAATACAAGGCGCCGTATTTGAATGTTCGCTTCTTCATTGTGCGGACTGCCATTTATTTCGTCGTCTGGATGGTGATGGCGTACTTCCTCAACAAGTGGTCCCGCGAGCAAGACGAGACCGCCAAGCCGGAACTGACACGGCGCCTTCAAAGTCTGAGCGGGCCCGGCCTGGTCATTTTCGGATTGACGGTTACTTATGCCTCCGTCGATTGGGTGATGTCCCTCGAGCCCCACTGGTTCTCGACGATCTACGGAATGATCTTCATGGTCACGGAAGGATTGGCAGCGATGTCGATTGTGACCGTTGCCGTTATCCTGCTTTCCAATCACAAGCCCTTGGCGGACCTGTTATCCAAGCGGGTCTTGAATGACTATGGGAACCTGCTCCTGACCTTTACCATGCTGTGGGCTTATCTATCTTTCTCCCAATACCTCATCATCTGGTCTGGCAACCTGCAGGACGAGATTCCGTGGTACGTCAGCCGGGCCTCGGGAGGATGGGCCTGGGTGGCGCTGGCGCTCGTCGTCTTTCATTTTGCCGTACCTTTTCTCCTGCTCTTATCTCGCTTTGTCACCCGCAGGACGCGCTGGCTGGGAATCGTCGCTGCAATTCAGATCGTCATGAGCGTATTGGATATCTTCTGGCTGACGGTTCCGGCCTACGAACGGGCGGGCCCTCAGTTTCACTGGATGGACTGGGTGGCGATTCTGGGCATTGGAGGGATTTGGTTCTGGCGGTTCATGGGGAATCTGAAGAGCCGGCCGTTGCTGCCGCTGCACGATCCCCGCATGGAGGATGCACAGCATGCCTGACGAACAGCCAAAGCACGGCCACGAAACGAGCGATGCGAGCATTCGTAATTTGCTGATCTTCGGCGCCGGTCTGTCCCTTGTGGTCATTGCTGGTCTGGTCGTCAGTCGCGCGGTCTTTCGTTACTTTGTCGGTCACCAGGGATTAGGCCCCCCGGCATCGCCATTTGAAAATGTCCGGACGCTTCCGCCCGAGCCGCGCTTGCAAGTCACGGCGCCAACGGACCTGAAGCAGTATAAGGCGGCGCAGGACGGAATTTTGAATAGCTACGGATGGGTGGATCGGCAGGCGGGCGTTGTGAGGATTCCAATCGAACGGGCAATGGGTATTCTGCTTCAGCGGGGATTCCCGGTTCGCACGACGACTCCGGAGAAACAAGTCGCGCCCAAGCCATCGGAGAAGTCTCCTGATACAGGCAAAGCGCTGCCGGGGTGACGACAACTCCAGAGTTAGTTTCGTAAGGGCATGGGTTTCAAAGCAAGAAAGGCAAGGCAATGAACACGCTGACAGGTGTTAAAGGGAAGATAAGAATTCGGGCGGAGGTTCAGAGACAAGGACGCGGTTTTACCTGGCGCCGGTGCATGATCCTGCTCCCGGGAGTTCTGGCAGTGGCACTCGCGCCTTGGGCCCAAGCGGGGCAGGCGCCCGCGTTGCCACAGGCAGGAACGCCGTCGCCCCTGGGCAATTCGAAGGTTCTTCCGCCACTCCTGCAAGGCATCGGGATCGACCAAAGGCTGAATGAGCAAGTTCCTCTCGACCTGCACTTTCGTGACGAATTCGGCAAAAGGGTGAGGCTGGGCGATTACTTCGGCAAGAAACCTGTCATCCTATCGTTGGTTTATTTCGATTGTCCGATGCTGTGCACGATGGCTGAAAATGGGCTGCTGCACAGTTTGCAGGAAGTCAAGTTCACCGTGGGTCGCGAGTTCGACATCCTGACCGTCAGCTTTGATCCGCATGATACGGTTGAGCTCGCCGCTGCCAAGAAGGCGGTTTATGTCGGTCTCTACGGCCGTAAGGGAGCCGAGGCCGGCTGGCATTTTCTCACTGGGGACGAAGCTGAGATTCAGCAACTCACGCATGCCGTGGGCTTTCGGTACAGATACGACCCGCAGGCCAAGCAGTTCGTTCATGCCACCGGGATCATACTCCTGACGCCTCAAGCCCGAATCGCGCGTTATTTCTACGGAATTTACTATCCCTCGCGCGACCTCCGCCTGGGTTTAGTGGAGGCGTCCGCAAACAAAATCGGCTCACCGGTGGATGAGGTGCTTTTGTTCTGCTGCCGGTATGATCCCGCGACCGGTAAGTATGGCGTGATCATTTCGCGCATGATCCAGATTTCAGGGCTGATAACAATTCTCTTTATCGGTGGGCTGATCCTGATGCTTTCCAGGAGCCGCCAACCGGCCAGTGGACTGTGAAATCGGCGAGCCCCCAGGGGGGACGGCAAGCGGTTCCCCTTTCCCCCATCAGGGGAGAGGGCAAGGCATTACTCACTGTCGACTGTTGACTGTCAACTGTCGACTCTTTCGATTTACAGGATGGAAGGTGACTACACGGAATGTGGCAAGGGTTTCCCATACGGCCTGATCAAGCCTCTACCATCGCGCGGGGTGTCGATCATCTTTACTATTTCCTCACTGCGGTCGATTTGTTTTTCACCGCGCTCATCTTTCTGACCATCTTCTATTTAGCCATCAAATACCGTCGCCGCTCGGCAGAAACCAAGGCGACTCAAGTGGAAGGGAATCTTTCGCTCGAGGTGATCTGGACGATCATCCCTCTGGGCATCTGCGCGGTCACTTTCTTGTGGGGATCGAGCCTCTATATCAGGAATTCGCGCCCCCCCGAGGCGGCCACGGAGATCTTCGTCGTGGGGAAGCAATGGATGTGGAAGCTCCAGCACCCTGAAGGCCCGATGGAAATCAACGAGCTGCACGTGCCCGTCCGCCGCCCCATCAAGTTGACCATGACCTCCGAAGACGTGATCCACAATTTCTATGTGCCCGCCTTCCGGGTCCAAAAAGACGTAGTGCCGGGAATGTACACCAGCATCTGGTTTGAGGCCACCAGCACAGGGCGGTACCACTTCTTCTGCAATCAATACTGCGGCACCAATCATGCCGTCATGGGCGGCTATGTAATTGTCTTGTCGCCGGATGATTACGAGCAGTGGCTGAGCGGCGGCATCCGGGGCGAATCGATGGTCTCTGCGGGCGCCAAACTCTACGAACAACTGGCGTGCATCACTTGCCATGGGACCGGCAAGGGACCACCGTTTGTCAACCTCTTCGGCAGCCAAGTCAAACTCAGCGACGGGACCACCGTGACGGCGGATGAAGCCTACATCCGCGAATCGATACTTTACCCCTCGGCCAAAATCGTCG
>CAWJHY010000016.1:0-13266 GCA_963842495.1 uncultured Acidobacteriota bacterium | reverse complement strand
GCCGATACCAACCCGGCTCGGGGTATAATGAGCGCTCCTTATCCCGGCGTTCGACGTGCACCCTTGCGGTCGCCCAAGGGTTTGAAGAGGAGATGAGTGATGCGCAAACTTCCCAGGGATCGAATGACCGCGCGGCAGCGTATTGAATGCACGCTGCGGGGGGAGTTGCCCGACCGGTTACCCGTCTTCGACCTCATTCAGCACATACCGCTGATTGAATATGTCACCGGTGAGAAGGTGAGCTTGCAGAATGGCTTGGACCTGGTTTGCAGAACCATCGGCGAACGGCTGGATATCACGCGCGGGATTGCGCCTCCCGTGGAAGAAAAGCTCATCCGCCACGACGACGGTTTCGTTTACAAGCAGGAGTGGTGGACCACCTGGCTCATCGACCGTCCCTTCCACGATGTGGAGGGGTTGCTCAATTACATCCCTCGCAACATCGAGGAGCTGCACAATCGCAAGTTCGGCGACATGTTCACCTTTGCCGGGAAGAGCAACGTCTGGGGAGCTTCTTCCAAATCGCCGCGCGAGCAGTTCCTCGAGTTGCAGGAAAAAGTCGGCGAGAATACGGTGATTTTTCCCAACGAGAGCCCCGTGGGGCTGGACACCGCGCACGTGCGGGCGGGGCTGGATCTGCTGGTTTATGCCTACGCGCAGAATCCCCAACTCGTCTCGGATTGGCTGGAAGCGCTGAACTGGGCGGAGATCCAACGCGTCCACGAGACGGCGGACGCCACCCTGTCTCCCGTCGCCCTGGTCTTTGCGGACATCGCCAGCACGGAGCAGATCTTCTTCTCCCCGCAGTTTCTGCGCAAGGAGTTCTTCCCGCGACTGATCAAACTGGTCGAAGCCTGGCACGAGCACGGAATCAAAGTGATCTACCACTCGGACGGCAACCTGTGGGCTATCTTGGATGATTTCCGCCAGGCCGGCATCGAGGGGATCAATCCGCTCGAACCACTCTCCAAAATGTACGCGGGCGACGTGCGTAAAGCCTACCCGGAATGGATCTTAATGGGGGGGATTGACGTCTCGCAGTTGCTGCCGTTCGGCACCGAAGCTGAAGTCCGCCAGACCGTGCGAAAGACCATCGACGAGGCGGGGGCCAACGGACGCTTCTGGATTGGCTCAACCACCGAGATTCATCCTGCCGCCAAACTCGAAAATGTCTTGGCGATGTGGAACGAAATCGAGAAGCACGGCTACTACGACCGCTAGCACTTCCTACGGCGCGGCATCCGAATCGAGCTTTTGCGGGGTCACTTCCTGAGGCGCAAAGAGGCCTCTGGCGGCCTGCTCGCTGGCCTCCTGCTTTCGCAGACGCTGGAATTGCCGCAGCGCCTTCTGCTCCTCCGGAACGTTGTGCAGCGCCCTTTCCGCTTGTACCAGGCGATACCAGGAAACCTGGCTGTCGGGATTCAAGGCGATGGCTTTCTGAAGGTGAGGCAGCGCCAGATCGGGCTTGTGTTCCAACATGAGCACAGAGGCCAGCCCCAGATGGGCTTCTTCGAAGTTCGGATAGTATTTCAAAGCCATTTCAAAATACTTCCGCGCCTCCTCGCCCTCTCCCGCATTGCGATGGATTTCGGCAAGTTCGTAAGCGGCGTTGGCGTTGCTGGGCTCTTGTCCGAGCTCCAGCTCAAATTCCTTCGCAGCCTCTGCAATGTCTTCCGGTGATTTCGTCTTCTCCGAACGCGCCAGCAGGGTGCGGCCCAAGCGGTAGTGAATGCCGGGGCGGTAAGGGTCGAGGGACAATACTTTCTGGTATTCGGGAATCGCGAACTCGCTCGCGCCCTCACTCTCAAAAGCTTCCGCCGCAGCCTCGTGCCTCCAAACCGAGTCCGGCGCCACCTGAGCCAGCTTATGCATGGTGAGATAGGCGAAATTCCCGTAAATCTTGCCTGTCTGGAAGAGGACCTCAGGATTGTCCGGATACAGGCGGTTTAGTTCCAGGGCCACTTCCACCGCTTTGCCATCGCGCTGCAAGCCGGTGTAGGCTCTGGCCAGCAGGAGCCCGCTCATGCGCCGCACAGCCTGATCATTAGTCTGTTGGAAGCCTTTTTCCAGGCCGGGCAAGGCTTCTGTGTAGCGGCCGAGCTCTGCCAGGGACATAGCCAGGAGGGTGTCCAGCTTGGGCAAACTGGGTTTCAGCTTCAGGGCTTGGCGCAAGCTCCCAACCGCCTGCTCGAATTTCCGTTCCTGGAAATAAATGAGACCAAGTCTGGCATGCACCTCGGCAGTGCCGGGTGACAACTTCCGCAGTTCTTCGTAGGCTTTTTGCGCCTCGCCGTAGCGATCCTCGGACAGGGCTTTTTCACCTGCCTCGTAATACTGTTCGAGTGTTTCGTTTTGGGAGGTTTGCGCAAAGAGATTGCAGCCGGAGACCAGCAGCCCCAGCAGAAGCGCGAGTGCCGAAGCCTTTCTAAGCTCGTCTGCCATGCTTCCGAGTATACCTCAGGCCGTTAGTCGCCCGCGATCGTTTCGCTTAGCTCCACTGTTGTGACCGCACGCGCACTGTCATTCCGAGCAAAGCGAGGAATCTCGCTCTGCTTTGTGGAGGAAGGAAAACAGGACCCGCCAGGCGAGGGGCGCCTGGCGGGTCCCGCTTGAGATGGGTCTTCAGAAGATAAACTTCATTCCGAGCTGCAAGATGCGACCCGGCTCAGCAGTCGTGAGCTGTCCGAACGACGCATCAGTAATAGTGCAGTCCGGGTTACAGCCGCCGCCCGATCCGGCTATGGGAACAGCGTACTGCGAGTGATTGAAGGCATTGAAGGTCTCCAAGCGCACCTGGAGGTTCAATCTTTCCGTGAACAGGAAGTTCTTGAACAATCCGATGTCCCAGTTGTTTATCCCGGGCTGGCGCAGCCAGTTGCGGCTGGTAGTTCCATAGACACCAGTAGGCGGGTTGACGAACGCCGCAGTGTTGATCCAACTGCTGGTGGTCTTTTGAGCGGGGGCCAGAGACACGCCGGCGACTCGATCGCACCGCTGTGACGGGGTATCCAGGATACCGCTGAGATCTGTGCAATTAATTGAGTACGGGAATCCCGTTTGGAACGTTGTGATGCCGCTTAACTCCCAACCGCCGAGGGCCATGTCCGCTGCCTTGTTCATATTGGAAAGGAAGTGTCTGCCTCGGCCGAAGGGCAGATTGTAGACATAGCTCGCCACAAAACGATGATCCACATCGAAATCCGAGGGGCCATAATCGAGCCTGGGATCGTGGTTGTCCATGAACCCCTGGTACCCGCCGCCCTCGGCGCCGACGCCTGCCGCGGCAGATTTGTCGTCCATGCTTTTCGCCCAGGTGAAAATCGCCGTGAGAGCCATCGATCCCATACGCCGCTCCAGCTTGACATTGCCCGCATTGTAGTCGGAATTTCCGTTCCAGTCGCTGTTGATATAGGTGCCCGTGAAATTCGCGTAGGGCAGCCGGGGGATAGCCGGGCAGTTCGCAGGATTCGCCTGGCAGACCGCGGGATTGGATGGCGAATAGGGCTGCGCAATGTTGCGCCGATCAAGCAGATGCGTGCCCTTCAATCCGATGTAGTTCACTTCCAGGGTGGTGTTCTTGGCGAGTTGCCGCTCCACCGAAAGCGTCCACTGTTGCATGTAGGGATTCAGTGGCCTTTCGGACTCGATCACCGCGATAAAGGTCGCCGATGCGGGGCTTACCTCAGTAAACGTGGTGTAAGGCGGAAACAGTTGGTTAGTCAACTTAGGCGCCGTCGTCACCGGCTGGGTTGTTGGGGTGAGGCTATCGCGCACGCTGAAGGGATAGAGGTCCCCGGAATCATCAATCTCACGGTTTTCAAAGGAGTCATAATAAATCCCGTAGCCGCCGCGAATCACTGTTTTCTCCCCACCGAAGGGGCGATAGGCGAAGCCAATGCGAGGAGCAAAAGGCTTATACTGACCAGGCATCGCCGGCGCGCGCCGGCCGCAATATTCGAAGAAGCCATTTCCGGCCGGGGCCACCCCGTTGGTCAACAACGCTTTATCCGCAAAACATAAGCCGCCGTTGGGGTTGTTAACGTCCAGCCAAAAGAATTTATTATCCACTTCGTACGGTACGGAGCGGAAGTCCCAACGAAGGCCAAGGTTCAAGGTCAGCCGCGGGGTCACTTTCCAGTCGTCTTGCACAAAGGGGCCAAAATAATTGTAGACGTGCGACTGGGGATTGCCCGCCTCAGTGGTGGGGCTCAACGGACCGGGGATAAACCCGCCGACGTTGTAGTAGTAGCCCAGCAGGTAGTCACCAATGGCATTGCCGGTGCCGCAGACAACCGTGGCGCAACCCACGCCGTTCCTCAGAATGCTGGCGTTTTCGAACTGATAGTCGCCGAAGAAGTCGTCATCAAGATTTCGATTGATATGCCAATGGCGGAAATCGGCGCCGAAAGACAGGGTGTGCTTGCCATGCACCATCGTTAACGAGTCGGCATACTCCCACGCGGGTTGTTCGCTGCCCGTATAGGCATTGACCGGGCCTCCAAAGCCGCTGTAGGGGGTGCCGGGGAAGGTCAAATTGGACCAGCTCGCCTGAAGCGGAGCAAAGTGGGTGAACACACCTGTCATCCCTAAAGCGCTGATCTGAGATGTGGACGGCGCTGGCGCACCTTCATTTGCGATCGCATCCAGGTACCCGAAGCGAAAGTTGTTCACGATGTTCCCGTGCAAGGTAATGGTATGCGAAACTTCCCATTGCTTCTCCGTCTCATCGAAGAACAAATCTCCGAGGGGTTGTGAATCCGTATTCAGGCCTGTATTCGTGTAGCTCGCATACGTTCCGCGGCCGAAGATTTTTCCAAAGCGGCCCAGATCCTGATCGAGCCGGTAGGTTTGCTGGTTCGATGTGAGGGGAAGTGTGGCCGTTACGAGGAGGTTGCCTCCCGCGCATTGGGCAGGAGTACAATTCGGCGCGGGGAAGGTGTTGACCGAGAGGTCCAACGCGGCTTGGTTCGAGAAGCTGGTGGAAGGAATCTTATTACCCAGGAAAGCCAGTCCCGTCGCTGGATTCTCTGGCATGCAAGGGTTGCCTGCTGCGAGCGCGGCGGTGCAGGCCGCCGATCCCACCGCGGGTAGCCCCGAGGCTGAGAAATCTCCGCCCACTTCCGCCGTGGTTGGGACGTCCCCGAACCCACTGAATCCATTCCTGATTCGCGTGCCTTCGTAGTTCACCATGAAGAAGGTCTTGTTACGCCCGTCGTAGACGTGCGGCAGGAGCACCGGGCCGCCCACCACAAACCCAAATTGGTTTTGCCGCAGTGTAGGGAGCGTTGGCTGAGCAATGGGTGCCCTGGCGTCGAAGGCATCGTTCCTGTCGAACTCGAATGCGGCTCCGTGCAGGCTGTTAGTGCCCGACTTGCTTATGATGTTCACTTGGTTCGCACTGAAGCCATATTCGGCGGAATAGGTGTCGGCTTGGACTTTGAACTCCTGGATCGCGTCGATCGACAAGATAACAGCCGGTGTGGTCATGCTATTGTCGGTTATGCTCAGGCCGTCGAGCGTGTAGTTGTTGGACTCAGGCCGGGAGCCGTTAATGCTGATCCCATTGCCTTCACCCTGGCGCATCGTGCCCATCTCTGAGCCCACCGTCACCGCGCCGGGGCTGAGGAAAAGCAACGAGGTAAAGTTCCGTCCGTTCAGCGGAAGATCGACCACCTGCTTCTCGCTCACAAGCTGTGAAATGGCCGCGTTGTCCGTATCGAGCGAGACCGGGTTCGCCGCGACCTCGACGGTTTCGGTAACGATGCCGGGTTTTAGAGTGGCGTTGACGCGGACCTGCTGGTTGACGACCAGGGTAACGTTATCTACGATCGCTTTTTGGAACCCGGGGGCCTGTACGCTGACGCGATAGACCCCTGGATTCAGGTAGGGCACGGTGTAGTCTCCAGAGGAGCTCGTCTGCGTGTGACTGGTAACACTCGTGCCAAGGTTAGTGACATTAACAGTGGCATTGGGCACCACCGCGCCGGAGTTGTCCGTCACGGTCCCCAGGATTGTTCCCGTGGCGCCTCCCTGAGGATAGAGGAAACCGGCCGAAAGGAGCAGCGCCAAAATACCTGCAAGAATACTTGCTTTCCTAACCATATTCCCGTCCTCCTTTGATTTTGGGGTGATGACCCTTGGACCCAACACCTGGCCACCGAGCCGTATGCACGCTGGAGGGTGGTTGCTCTTCACCGACGCTAAGGTTACTACAAATCCCGTTTGGGAAAATCGTCCCTACTGTTGGCAGGATAGTCACCCACCCCGCCCATGCTCCGAGTTTATCCCCCCGACGCGATGGGTCAACAATTATTGCTGAATTAATGTCCATTTCGTAGCTCGAAACACCCGATTTTGGCCCAAGACGCCTCTAAGGCCTTAGGAAAAAGCAATTTATGTCAGCCCTGGGACCCGGCGCGCGACGGAATGTCTGTACTTGTGAGGGAATTCGTGTTATAAATTGCGAAACGTGACTTAGAACCTTGCCGCAGTCTGCACGTCCATTTCTGACGCGTACGCTGGGGGCGGATTAAAATGTCGGCGAATCGGCCTAATCGCAATCGTTACCTCGTCAAGTCCCTGGTCCACGCTTCGCAGATTCTCAACGCGTTCGCCTCCAAGGGCGAAGTGCTCGCGCTGAGGGACGTTGTGGCCCGCAGTGGCTTGAACAAAGTGATGTGCTTCCGCCAGCTCTACAGCCTTCACGTGTGCGGCTTTATCGAGAAGGTGGGTGAGAACAAGTACAGGCGCGTCTGCGAAGAGCGCCCGAAGCGGCGTTACCGCGTCGGCTATGCGGCTCAAGGGCAGGATTCCTCCTTTCCGCCCGAGGTTCAGAGCGGCCTGATGAGAGCTGCCGAAAGCGCTGGGATTGAATTGATTACCGTGGACAACCGTTACGATGCCAAGGTGGCACTTCGGAACGCTGATCACCTGATTCGTGAGGAGGTTGATCTGGTGATCGAGTTCCAGACCGACGAGGCCGTTGCCCCTGAGATTTCCAGGAAGTTCCTGGAAGCCAAGATTCCGATCATAGCCATCGACATCCCCCACCCAGGCGCCACGTATTTCGGCGCCAACAACTATGAGGCCGGGTTAATTGCCGGACGCTACCTGGGGCGATGGGCCGCAAAGAATCGGCATGGCGCGATTGACGAGATCCTGATGATTGAGATTGCTCGCGCGGGGCCGATTCCACAGACAAGAATCCGGGGCATGCTTGCCGGCCTCGACGAGGCGCTGCCCGCGGCGGTCGAGTGCCGCAGGATTCATATCGACGGAGACGGACAGTTTGGGACGACGCTGGAACGCGTGCGAAGACATCTGCGCACAGCGAGCGCCGGGTTTAAGCTGGTAGGCGCCGCGAATGACCCGAGCGCACTCGGCACCTTGCGAGCCTTCCAGGAAGCGGGGCGTGCCCCCGAGTGTGCTATTGTCGGCCAGAACGCGGAACCTGAAGCACGGGCGGAATTGCGCCGGCCTCACACGCCCTTGATTGCCTCGGTCGCCTACTTCCCGGAAAAATATGGCAGTTACCTGCTCCGGCTCGCCGTGGATATCATCGAGCGCAAGCCCACTCCTCCGGCTGTGTTCATCAAGCACCAACTGATCACGCCAGACACCGTGGACCACTTCTACCCGAACGATGGACTCGTGGCATTGACCGAATCGCTCCCCGCCTGAACCAAACCTCACCACCATGCGCCTTCGGCGAATCCCAGAGGTCAAACGACCACGTCTGCGCCGGTTCCCAAACGTAGAGTTGCGCTCTACCCCTCCGAGGTGATCTGCTTCCTTGTCGCATTTTCCGCTTGACAAACTCGGTAACCTGTGATAGCCTATAACGATGGTCTTGATGGGGACATATTGTCGTAGGCGAGCGCTTCCCCCCGCCGAAGCGCGAGGGAAAGCGGATGGGCTCCGACGAGCCGGGGAGTGGAGGCACGAAAAAACACAAAAAATAATACGATCGAAGCCAATATGTTATTGTAAACAAAGTGTCGAAAATAAGAACTGTCGGAACGAAGCTAAGAAGTACTTGAAAACAAGGGAGTTATTGAAGAATGGTGCACGCAAAGCTGAGAAGTTGTTGAAAACAAAGCGTATAACTTCATTGACGGCTGGAGATTCTGAGAGTTTTGCGCGCCAATTGACAGCAATTTGACCTGAAAAGGAGCAAAAAAGCCACGTTTTTGCGAAAACGAAGTCAGGCTCCGGAGTGCCAGGCGAGGCCAGAATAGTGACACATAGTCGGCTACACTCTCGGGCTTGCCGTCGATGCTGACCTGAAGGTCAGCGCTACAAGTCCCAGTGTAGTGAGTCACCGATGCCTTTACATTCCCTTTTCGAGGTGTGTCATGTTCGACGGAAACCGGCGTTTGCAGGTTATGCGGGCATTTGTATTTCTTTTCCTAGGTTCGGCGGGGGTTGTCTACGGAGCGGAAGGCCCGGCAGCTCCCACCGGCTTGCGCTGCGAATACCTTTCCAATCCCATGGGCATTGATGCTCAGAAGCCCCGGTTTTCGTGGGTGCTCCATCACACGGAGCGCGCCCAGATGCAGACCGCCTATCAGATTCTGATCGCCGGCAGCTCCGAGGGTCTGGGGCGGGATGAGGGCGACGTCTGGGACTCGGGAAAAGTCGACTCGAGCGACTCGGCCCAGGTGGTCTATGCGGGAAAAGGCCTTTCCAGCCGGAAGACATACTACTGGAAAGTCCGCTATTGGGACACGGCGGGCAACGCAAGCCCTTACAGCGCCGCCGCCCAATTTGAGTTGGGCCTGCTCTCCCGAGACGACTGGAAAGGGCAATGGATCGAGGGGAACCTGCTCCGCAAGGAGATCGACCTCGAGGGCAGGATTGTCCGCGCCCGTGCCTACGTCACCGCGCTTGGCTACTACGAGCTGAGGATCAACGGGGAGAAGGTAGGTAGGAATGTACTCGACCCGGCTTTTACGACTTACCCCAAGCGAGTCCTGTACACCACGTACGATGTCACTCGCCGGCTGCGCAGCGGCAAGAACGCTCTCGGAGTGATGCTGGGCGGCGGCTGGGCAACGCTCGGCAGACGCTTCTTCGGCCCGGAAGTCGGGCCTTACTACAAGGCTCCGGCGCTTTTGCTTCAGGTCAATATCGAGTTCGAAGGCGGGAAGACAGTGTCCGTGGCAAGCGATGGCTCCTGGAAAGCGACGCAGGGCCCCATCGTCAGTGACAGCGTCTATGACGGAGAAGTTTACGACGCGCGGCGCGAGCAGCCTGGGTGGGACCAGCCGGGGTTCGATGATTCGGCCTGGAGTGCGACGCAGACGGTCGAGGGCTCGAAGGGAGTCCTTTCCGCGCAGATGATGCCGCCCATTCGCGTTGTCGACTCGATGCTGCCGCGCAGCATCGCCAGTCCCAGGCCGGGCGTCTTCGTGTTCGACATGGGCCAGAACATGAGCGGCTGGGTGCAGCTTCGAGTGCAAGGCCCGGCGGGAACGCAGGTGACGCTGCGTTTTGCAGAGTTGGTCTATCCGGATGGGATGATCAATCGCGAGAACCTGGGCGAAGCGAAATCGCGCGATATTTACACCTTGAAGGGCCAGGGACAGGAAACGTACGAGCCGCGATTCACCTATCACGGCTTCCGCTACGTCGAAGTGACAGGGTTTCCGGGAACACCCAGCCTGGACTCTTTGCGTGGACGAGTTGTGCATACCGCCGTGGGGGCGGCGGGGAGTTTTGTTGCTTCGAAGCAAATACTGAACGACATCCAGCGGCTTATCCACTGGTCGCAACTCACCAACCTGTTCAGCATTCCAACGGACTGCGATCAGCGCAACGAGCGGCAGGGATGGATGGGCGATGCGCAGGCGACCGCGGAAGAGGCCATGATGAATTTTGACATGGCTGCTTTTTATACCAATTTCATTCGCGACATTCGCGACGCCCAGTTCCCCGATGGCTCGCTGCCCGACACGGTTCCTCGCAAGTATGGCGGCGTACCCGGTGACCTTGGCTGGCAAACGGCTTATCCGCTGCTCTGCTGGACCATGTGGCAACAGTACGGAGACCGCCGCATCCTGGAGGAGAATTACGACGCTCTGAAGAAATATGTTGCGTTTCTGCGCAGCCACGCTCAGGAGAATGTTTATCGCCTGCACTGGGAGGGCGACTGGGTGGAATTGGCCCATACGCCCGGCGACTACATCGGCGACGTCTGGTACTACTACGACGTCTCGCTTTTCTCGAAGATGGCTCAGATCTTAGGAAAGTCCGACGAGGCCGCATCTTATGGGCAACTGGCCGGCCAGGTCAAAGACGCTTTGAATCGTACTTTCTTTGACGCCCATACGGACAACTACGCGAACGGAACCCAAACCGCCAACGCCATGGCGCTCGCCCTGGATTTGGTCCCCAAAGAGCATCGCGAAGCCGTCGAGCGTAGCCTGACGGACGACATCGTGTACGGCCACAACACGCACCTGACCACGGGATTCATCGGCGTCAAATTCCTGATGCCTCTGCTTACCTCTCTCGGGCGCTCAGACCTGGCTTACGATCTGGCCGTGCAGACTACCTACCCCAGTTGGGGTTACATGGTCGAGCGCGGCGCAACCACTCTCTGGGAGCTCTGGCAGGATAAAGTCGGGCCCGCCATGAACTCTCATGACCATATTATGTTCGGCAGTGTGGGGGCGTGGTTCTACAACGCGCTGGGCGGGATTAACCTGGGCCCTGAAAGCGTCGGCTACCAGCGCATTCGCATCGCCCCGCAGATTGTCGAAGACCTGCATTGGGCCAGCGCTTCCGTGGAGACAATTCGCGGAACCGTTTCTTCATCGTGGAATCATTCCCCCGGCGTCATCACGCTCGACGTTACTGTTCCGGTCTCGAGCGATGCCCAGGTCGTCATTCCCCCTGAAGCGCAGATGACGGATGTGGTGATTCGGGAAGGCGGTCGGGTGGTCTGGGAGAACGGCGGCTATGTGAGCGGCGATCCGGGCGTGAAAGCCGCCACCCAGGATGGAAAGAAGGTTGTTTTTCACGTCGGGTCGGGAACCTACTCGTTCCGGCTGACGGGCAGCGAATGAAGGATAGGCAATGTATGTAGGCTCTGTTTGGCGCGGGCCTTCAGGCCGGCAAAATCAACGAGGGAATCAACGCCCACGGGGTTAAGGCCGTGTTCGACGGCAAATAGGCTGCCTTCCAGCGCGGCGGCCCACTGGAGCGATTCTTCCCACGCATGACCAGTCCGGCCGATGCGTTCCTGTCAAGGCGATTTTGGCGGAGATGGAAGTGTACGCTGATGTGGGGACGGACTACACCGGCATCGGATCCGGCAGTTGACGAATAAACACGCGGCTACGCTCTCAGACTGGATCCTCAAATCACCTCGTCCGGTTTATGCCGAAATGAGCTGGAGACCTTACACCGGTATACAGATAGTGCTAGCTGACGGCCGATTCTTTACACACTTGCCGCCGCAGCACAGATAGCCTTCCGGGCAACACGCGCCACCGCAGCAAATCGCGCGGGGACTGGAGCAGCATTTGCCGCTGCAGCAAGCAACCCCATGAGAGCAGCAGGTGTTGTTGCCGCAGCAGGTCGAACCATGATTGCAGCAACCTGAGCCGCAACAGGTTAGCGCATCGTCGCAACAGTGGCCGTTTGAACAGCAGATTTGGTCGCCGTTGCACACCAACCTGCCGCAGCAAGTGTAGCCCCTGGGATAGCATCTCCCGTTGCACTTCACCCCGTGATCTGGACACGGGCGATCGTCTCCGTCCGCCCCCAGCATCCGGGTGGCCCTTCCCAGGCCCAGGGAGGCCAGCAAAGCGCCACCCACCGCACCACTGACCATCTTGAAGGCCTGTCGTCTGGAGACAGGGCTGGCAATGACCCGCGATATGTCGTCTATAAGTGCGCTCATAGTTTTCCCCCTCCCGCATTGCCCACGCCACACGTAAGAGCGCCGGTACCGCGTCTCTCCGCGGCACAGCATTAGTTGATTTCTGCCTACGCGCCCTGTCAGCCGGCTGTGGCGCATTTCTCAGAGACGACGTGTCTGCTGCTGCGACCGTCCAAGGCGCAGTCACTCGCCTTGGCATCGCCCCGTTGTGCGTTCGCCGAGCGAAAAACACCGACAGGGACAGCTGCTCCTCCCAGACCCGACACGAATCCGAGAAATCAGCTACCGACCAAGAACAGGTAATCTTGAGATTTTCGAGCTCCTACCTCGGGACAACCCTAGTAAAGCGTATAGGCCACTTGGCGTCAAGTATTGACGCGACTATTAACTATTTGTTTGAGATTCTCCTTTTTGCAGCGGTGCGGGTATAATGCTTGCCGTCGTGGCCGAGCGATGCCACGGCCGGCGGCAGTCTCCAGCCGATCTGGGCAGAGCGCTGAAAAGTCACGGAAGGGGAGCATCCAAATTGAGGGTCAGGAAAGCGGTCATCACTGCGGCGGGAGCGAATCAGCGTGCCCTCCCGCTGCAAACTCTAATCCACGATGGAGTTGAAAAGTCTGTTCTCGGCATCCTCCTCGAGCAGGCGCTCACCGCGAGCGTTGGGGAAGTTTGTGTCGTGGTGTGGCCCGGCGATGAGGCCCGATACGCACAAGCCGCCGGAAGCCTGGCAGGCGCGGTGCGGTTCGTTCCACAGGAGCGCCCGGGAGGATACGGCCACGCCATTTACTGCGCGCGAGAGTTCGTTGGCAACGAGCCTTTCCTGCACCTGGTCGGGGACCATTTGTATGTGAGCGCCGCGACTCCCGGTGTGCAGCGTCTGGTAGAACTTGCTGAGGGCGAATCGTGTTCGGCGTCCGGCGTGCAGCCTACTCGGGAAAGTTTGCTGCCCCGGTATGGCGCCGTGGCTGGGCGCCGGGTACCCGGCCGGCAGGGGCTTTATCGGGTCGAGACAGTAATCGAAAAGCCCACCCCGACGGAAGCCGAGCAACGGCTGATGGTGCCGGGTATCAGGGGCGGTTACTACTTGTGTTTCTTCGGCATCCACGTTTTCACTCCCACAGTATTGGACCTGCTTGGGGGTTTGTTGGCCAAACCGGATGCCGGCCCCGTCACCCTCTCGGCTGCTCTGGCTGAGCTCGCCCGGCAGGAGCAGTATCTGGCGCTTGAAGACACCGGCAGGCGGTATGATCTCGGCGCCCGTTACGGCTTGCTCATTGCGCAACTGGCGCTGGCGCTGAACGGGCGGGAGCGTGACGAGGTGCTGTCGCACCTGTTGGAACTGCTCGTCGAGCGCGAAATGGCCGCGAACCGGGGATCCT